>NZ_JBVIKO010000003.1:0-603869 GCF_055580905.1 Streptomyces sp. NPDC031497 | reverse complement strand
GGGTGCGTGGGGGCTTGTCGCGGGGGGCCCCCCCCCCCCCCCCGTGGGGACGGCCGAACTCCCCCCAAAGAAGAGGAAACCCCCCACCAACCCCCCCACCCCCCCCCCCCGCCCCCCCACCCCCCCCCCCCCCCCCCCCCCCCCCCCCCGTTCCCGGGGGCCGCGACTTCTTACCTCTGCTTAGCCATTCACGCCGTCTCTTCTTACCGATACTTCGCGGTTTCCGCTGAGCAGCTCTTACCGCACGTCCGTACTGTCCGGGGTAACCCGCTGTACACCGCACGGCTTGCTGCTCGTCATGTGACATGCGCCACTAGAAGTGTGCCCCAAGGCAACCGGATGTGCCGACCGGTCATCTAACACGTTGCGATCGAGGTGACGCAGGGGGAACGCACCATTGACTAGGGGGAAACGTGACCGTCGTTGCGCAGCCTGATGTGACTGTGATCATCGGGGCGTACGAAGCGATGCCATATCTCGTCGAATGCCTGGCCTCCGTGGAGCGCCAGACCCTCGACCCGGCACGCATGGAGGTCATCGCCGTCGACGACGGGTCCACCGACGGCACGGGGGAGTACCTGGAGGAGTTCGCGGACCGTGCGGCCATGCAGGTCACCGTGATCCGGCAGGAGAACTCGGGCGGCCCCAGCGGCCCCCGCAACGTCGGCCTCGCCAAGGCCGCCGGCCGCTATGTGTTCTTCCTGGACGCCGACGACCGGCTCGGCCCCGAGGCCCTCGCCCGCATGGTCGCCATGGCCGACAAGAACAACACGGACGTCGTCCTCGGCAAGGTCGAGGGGATCAACCGCACACCCCCGCGGTCCATGTGGGGCCGGACGCTCGACCGCACCGACGTCTTCTCGTCCAACATCAAGTTCACGCTCAGCGCGCAGAAACTGTTCCGCCGCGCACTTCTCGAACAGCACGGCATGCGTTTCGACGAGTCCCTGTGGACCGGCGAGGACGCGCTGTTCACCATGGAGGCCTACCTGCGCGCCGACGGCGTCTCCGTGGTCGCCGACTACCCCTGCTACTACCTGGTGGGCCGCGAGGACGGCAAACACGTCACCAAGAGCGGCAGCTACACCCTCCGCTTCGACTCCGCACGCGCCCTGATGAACCTGATCGCCGACATGGTCCCGGCCGGACCGCGTCGTGACACGCTCATGGTCCGGCCGTTCCTGGTCACCCTGCTCCCGCAGTTCGGTCCCAAGTTCCTCAAGGACAGCGACGAAGTGCGCCGGAAGAAGCTGGAACTGGCCAAGCCGCTGATGGACGCCCACTGGAATCCGGAGATCGCCCGCCGCCTCAGGGTCCACGAAAGGCTGCGACTCCACCTGGTCGCCGTACAGCGTCCCGACCTCCTCCTGGACGTCGTCGAGTTCGTACGCGCCAAGAAGCAGGCTGGGGCCCTCCTGGAGAAGCGCGGCACCCGTGTCTATTTCTCCTACCCGCACTTCCGCTCCAGGGCGGCAGGCGTTCCCGACTGGATCTACCTCGCCGAGGCCCGCGAGGCCCGCGCTGTCGCGGGCTACCGGGAGGACGCGGCCAACACCTTCCTGCGGCGCGCCCTGCGCAGACTCCGCAGATCGCTGCCGGCACGGGAAGTCAAAGCGGCGGCGGCCTGACCGGGCGCCCGGTCAGGCCGGTCGGCCTACTGGCCCAGCGCCCGCCGGATCGGCTTGCCCACGGCCCGGCGGGCCCGCCGGTAGACCGAGGGCGGCGGCACGACAACCGCCGTCTTGGCGCGGGCCCCCGCGCGCGCCAGCTCCTTCTTCAGCCTGACGTTGTCCAGCGACAGTTCGTCGATACGGCTGTGCAGCCAGCCGAACCGCGAGGTGAGCGAGGCGACATCCGTCTCGTTCCAGGGGCGGATGCCCGCCGGGAACGCCAGCGCGCGCATCCGCTCCTCGAAGGCCGCACCACCGTCGCCGTGCGTGAAGGTGTTCTCCAGACCGTTCCGGTCGAGGAACCCGGTGAACCGCTCGAAGCGCTCCCGGTGGCCGCCGACCAGCCCGCCGAAATCCGCCTCCGCGTACAGCTTCGCCGGGTCCGCCGAATCGGGATCCTTGACCGCCTGGTCCAGCAGCAGGTGCGGGATCTCGAAGTAACGGCACAGCTCCAGCGTCCGCGAGTCACCGCACAGCACGGTGGCCGGCGTGCCGGCGAGCAGCGCCGCGATGTTGCCGTGGATGCGTGAACCGAAGGAGAAGTCGAAAGACCGCAGATCGTCGATCCAGGTGACCGGGTCGACGTAGACCCGCACCTTGTCCTCACGGAACATCGGATGGTCCGGGTGGGTCGGCATCGCGGTCACCGCGGCGTTCGGGTCCGACAGGTCCCGCCAGTGCAACTGGCGCGCGTCACTCAGGTTCTGGCCGACGAACCGCAGATGCGGGTAGCGCTCGTGGGTGCGCGTGATGATCTGGTCCAGGCCCTGCGTGCGTACCGCGCTGTGCGAGCCGTTGATCGCGATCCGCGAATCCGGCGTCAACTCCAGCGCCCTCTTGTGCACCGGGAGCTGGTCGCCGTACAGGAACAGCGAAGGACAGCCGATGACCTCGACGTCCTTGAAACCCATGTTCGTCAGGTACTGCTCGGTGAACTCGCCTCGCACACCGATCGACGCGCTGCGCTCCAGCACCGCCGCGCAGAACTCCCGCACGGTCGGCTCGATGCGCTTCAGCCGGTCCGCGTTGTAGCCGACTCCGGTCTGCGCACCGACGCCCAGCACCACAACCGGGATTCTCAGCTTCGAGATCAGCCGGGTCATCCGCTTCAGCGAGCTCTCGAAAGACGGCCGGAAGGCGTTGGCGAGCGGGATGACGAAGGCGTCGTACTCCTCGTTGATCCGTGCGGCGGCGGACGCGTCGGAGGGCATGCCGTTCGAGACGACCTCGGTGTCCGGAGCCTCGAGAATCTTGTGCGCGGCATCGCTGAAGATCAGGTTGCCGGAGTTGGTGGCTATGACGTCCCGGTGCAGGGCCTCCTCGACGCTGACGACGTCGTAGGGACTCTTGCCCGATCTGAGGAGGATGCGCTTCACGCTGCGAACTTTAGATGACACAAACTTCAAATTAACTTTGCGTTTGCTTCAATTTCTATAAGCAGTCAGTGCAACCTTTTTGCCGTGAGCGGGGCGTGATGGGGCGGTCACGCAACGCCCGTGCGTGCTCCTGTCCGGAGGCTGGACGGCCGCGTCCTCCGCACATCCGGTTCGCGTAGATTGCTGCCACGCGCAAGGAAGTGGGGACAGGACGTGGCAAGCGCAAGGCAGGCCGTGAGCGAGGCCCGCAGGATCGTCGTCAAGGTGGGTTCCTCCTCGCTGACCACCGCCTCCGGCGGCCTGGACGCCGACCGGGTCGACGCGCTCGTCGACGTCCTCGCCAAGAGCCGCAGCGGCGGAGAGAAGGAGGTCGTCCTCGTCTCCTCGGGAGCGATCGCCGCCGGCCTCGCCCCGCTCGGACTGCGCCGCCGCCCCAGGGACCTCGCCCGCCAGCAGGCCGCCGCCAGCGTCGGCCAGGGCCTGCTCGTCGCCCGTTACACCGCCTCCTTCGCCCGCTACGGCGTCCGCGTCGGCCAGGTCCTGCTCACCTCCGACGACATGAGCCGCCGCGTCCACCACCGCAACGCCTCCCGCACCCTCGACAAACTCCTCGCGATGGGTGCCCTGCCGGTCGTCAACGAGAACGACACCGTCGCCACCGACGAGATCCGTTTCGGCGACAACGACCGCCTCGCCGCCCTCGTCGCCCACCTCGTCCACGCCGACCTCCTGGTCCTGCTCTCCGACGTCGACGGCGTCTATGACGGCGACCCCGGCAGGCCCGGCACCTCGCGGATAGCGGAGGTGAAGGGACCGGAGGACCTCGCGGGCGTCGAGATCGGCAGCGCCGGGAAGGCCGGCGTCGGCACCGGCGGCATGGTCACCAAGGTGGAGGCCGCCCGGATCGCCGCCGCCGCGGGCATCCCCGTCGTCCTCACCAGCGCCGTGCGCGCCGCCGACGCGCTCTCCGGCGGCGACACCGGCACCTACTTCCACCCCACCGGCAAACGGTCCGCAGAGCGCCTCCTGTGGCTCCAGCACGCCTCCACCCCGCAGGGCTCGCTCACCCTCGACGACGGCGCCGTCCGCGCGGTCGTCGAGGGCCGCAAGTCGCTGCTGCCCGCCGGAATCGCCACCGTGGAGGGCGAGTTCGCCGCGGGAGACCCGGTCGAGTTGCGCGACACCGAAGGACGCGCGGTTGCCCGCGGGCTCGTCAGCTTCGACGCCAAGGAGATCCCCCAGTTGATCGGGCGTTCGACCAGGGAGCTGGCGCGCGAGCTGGGCCCGGCGTACGAACGCGAGGTCGTACACAGGGACGACCTGGTGATCCTGCACCCGTAAAAACGGGGCGTAACGACGGACCCCGGTGGGGGACGTTCCGTAAAACCGCCACACGAACCCTTGCGGCCTGCTCAACTTTGTCTCAGGACCACGTTCCGCACGAGCACAGCTGAAGGAGGCCGTCGTGAGACGAGTGCGCCCTGGGGCTGCGGCGTCCCGCGGTGCTCTGACGAGCGTCGCGGCCGGGGACACCTACGAGGAGCCGAAGGACCTGCCCCGTCTGTGGCACGTCACCCTCAGCGTCTGCGGTGCCGAGGTCCCCCTGCCGGAACTGCGCCGCGGACTCGAACAACTGGCCCACGATCACCCGTTCCTCCTCACCAGCCGCTACGCCTGCGACCACGCCGAGATCCGCTACTGGGAAGAGGCCCGCGACCTCCACGACGCCGCCGCCGTCGCGCTGCGCCTGTGGGGCGAGCACCGCCAGACCGCCGGCCTGCCCGCCTGGGAGATCGTCGGCCTGGAGGTCATCGACCGCGCCACCTATCACCAGCGGATCGCCGAGGGCTACGGTCCGCCACCGGCGACACCGGTCGGTATCCACCCCTTCTGACCATGACCGCTATTGCCCCCTTTTGATCCCGTCTCGCGGTATGGGATGACGCCTGGACGGGACGCCGGCGCGCACTACCCTTCCCCCATGACCACGCTTTCGCCGTACGACGCCATGTCCCCGGTCACCCAGGCCGCCTACCGTGCCAAGGCCGCCGCCGCCGACCTCGCGCCGCTGCCGCGTGCCGTGAAGGACGACGCGCTGCTCGCCATCGCGGACGCCCTGGAGGTCCGTACGAGCGAGATCGTCGAGGCCAACGCCAAGGACATCGCCAAGGCCCGCGAGAACGGCACCAGCGAATCCGTCGTCGACCGCCTCACCCTCACCCCGGAGCGGGTCCGTGCCATCGCCTCCGACGTCCGTGACGTCGCGAAGCTGCCCGACCCGGTCGGCGAGGTGGTCCGCGGCTCCACCCTCCCCAACGGCATCGACCTGCGCCAGGTCCGCGTCCCGCTCGGCGTCGTCGGCATCATCTACGAGGCCCGCCCGAACGTCACCGTCGACGCGGCCGCCCTCTGCCTGAAGTCCGGCAACGCCGTCCTGCTGCGCGGCTCCGCCTCCGCCTACGAGTCCAACACCGCCCTCGTCCGCGTCCTGCGCGACGCCGTCGGCGGTGCCGGGCTGCCCGCCGACGCCGTCCAGCTGGTGCCGGGAGAGGGCCGCGAGTCCGTCCACGAGCTGATGCGCGCCCGCGGCCTCGTCGACGTTCTCATCCCGCGCGGCGGCGCCTCCCTGATCCAGACCGTCGTCATGGAGTCCAAGGTCCCCGTCATCGAGACCGGCACCGGAAACTGTCACGTCTACGTCGACGCGCACGCGGACATCGACATGGCGATCGACATCCTGATCAACTCCAAGGCGCAGCGGGTCAGCGTCTGCAACGCCGCCGAGACCCTCCTCGTCCACCAGGACATCGCCCCCGAGTTCCTGCCGCGCGCCCTGGACGCCCTCGCCGAGGCCGGCGTCACCGTCCACGCCGACGAACGCGTTCTGGCCTATGCCAAGGACTCCAAGGCGACCGTCGTCGAGGCCGTCCCGGAGGACTGGGAGACCGAGTACCTGTCGTACGACATCGCCGCCGCCGTCGTCGACTCCCTCGACCGGGCCGTCGAGCACATCCGGCTGTGGACCTCCGGGCACACCGAGGCGATCGTCACCACCTCCCAGCAGGCCGCCCGCCGCTTCACCCAGCTGGTCGACTCCACCACCGTCGCCGTGAACGCCTCCACCCGCTTCACCGACGGCGGCCAGTTCGGCTTCGGCGCCGAGATCGGCATCTCCACCCAGAAACTGCATGCCCGCGGCCCCATGGGCCTGCCGGAGCTGACCAGCACCAAGTACATCGTCACCGGTGACGGCCACATCCGCCGCTGACACCCGTACGGCCCAAGCCCGCACCCCCCACGGCGTGCGGGTGCGCGGAAGGGCGTGCGGGGCCCCGCGCAGGCGTGACAGGTGTCTCACAGGGCCTATGAATTTCCATACCGTCTGCCCAAATTGACCCCCCAGGTCTACTCTGGATCCGTGCCGGAGGACGTGGGGGGCACGCCGTTCCCTGACGGCTGGGATCCCGACGACGACCATGACCGCGGGATGTCGGACGAAGAGTTCGACGCCGTGGTCTTCGACGAGGCCTTCGTGAAGGCGGCCGTGATCCACGAGCCGACCGCGGTCGAACGCCTCCTTGCCGCCGCACAGGCCAGAGCCGAGGCCTCCGAGGCCGAGGCCCGCCGCGCCCATGCCAGAGGCGAGCGCTACGACGACGGCTTCGGCCCCGACGGCCCCGATCTCGGCCACGGTGCCGACCTCGATGACCTGGACGACCCCGACGCACTCGAAGACCGGTACGGCACCGCGGGGACGTACGGCAAGCACGTCCGCTGGCACCGTCCCGTCGCCTGGGTGCTCGCCGTCGTCATGGGCATCGGCATGGTCGCGCTGGCCTTCGCGGCGGTCTACCGCGGCGCCTCCTCGGGCGGCAGCCGCGACCAGGTGCCCAGGCCCCCCTCCACCGGCCTGGAACAGGGCACCGCGGCGGCACCCTCCGCGTCCGCCGAGTACTCCCAGCCCGCCCAGTCGGCGGTCTCCGCGGTCCCGCGCACCCCCTGAGCGGCCATTGCCCGTTCTGGTGAGAACCTGTCAGAAGTTGTCGTGTAGCTGGGCGTTTACCTGAGGCTTCCGAGACCTACTCTGAGAGTATGGGCGGGCCTGTGGACCCACCCGAGGGGACACCCGAAGGCGGCCCCGTGGGTGGAGAGGACGAATACCGATCCGTCGTCTTCGACGAATCGTTCGTTCGCGCTGCCCGCCTCCAGGAATCCTCCGCGCGCGAACGCATGGCCGACCACGCGCCCGCCGTACGCCGCCGCCCGCCCCTGCGCCGGGGCCTCACCCGGCAGGCCCTGATCCTCGTCCTGCTGATCCTCGTCGCCTTCGGCACCGCGATCTACATGGGCGTCCGCCACCCCTACGGCACCCAGGAGGCCCAGCGGCCCGTCGAACCCCTGCGGATGACCGTCGTCCCGCTCGCCCCGCAGGGCAAGGTGCCCGGCGCCGCGGACGCCGAGACCCTGTTCGCGCACAGCCCCGCCGCACAGTACGACGTCGGCGCCGAGGGGATACCGCTGCCGCCCGCCCGCAGCACCGCGCACTTCTCCGACAGCCAGGTCGTCACCGCCCTGACCACCGCCAAGGACTACATCGTCCGCTCCGCGCTCTACCCCGAGGTCCTCGACAGCAGTGAGGTGCGGCCCGCACGGGTGCTGCTCGACCCCGGGCAGCTCGACCAGTTCGACCAGAGCCTCGACCACCCCGCGGCGGACGGCCGGCACGCGCCCACCGGATGGCTGGTCCGCTTCGACCCCACCCGCGCCGAACTCGCCGATCCGAAGATCCGCGTCCAGGGCAGCATGCAGGTCACCGAGACCGACTCGGCCACCCTGGAAGTCACCGCCGACCACACCGTCGTCTACGCGCTGCGCGCCACCGGCGCCCCGGCCGGCTCCCAGGTCTCCCTGTTCACCGTCCGCCGCGAGCTGACCTTCCGCTTCGACCGGGACGACCTGCGCCTGCGCCAGGCCCAGCTGGTCGTCTCCTACGTCCAGGCCGGTCCGCTGTCCTGCGCCGGGGACTCCGCCGACCACCTGCACCCGCTGCTGGCCGGCGAGAGCGCCAGGGCGGGCGGCCCGGCGGGCACCGACCCGTACGCCACGGACAGCGCCACCGCCCTGTGCGGGACGCT
Organism: Streptomyces sp. NPDC031497; assembly: GCF_055580905.1. Classification (NCBI taxonomy): domain Bacteria; kingdom Bacillati; phylum Actinomycetota; class Actinomycetes; order Kitasatosporales; family Streptomycetaceae; genus Streptomyces; species Streptomyces sp. NPDC031497. The sequence goes on along the minus strand of NZ_JBVIKO010000003.1, from coordinate 595,688 downwards.
GGCCGCCGGGGCCGAACCCAAGGTCTGACGCGCCCTCGCTACTCCTCGTCCCGCGGGGGAGTCTCCTGCGCGGGACCGTCCTGCGACGGGGTGTCCTGCGGGGGAGCGTCCTTCGAGGCGGCGTCCTTGGGGGGCGACGCGCTCGTGAACCCCTCGAAGCCGCGCTTGACCCGGCCGCCCAGGCCGCCGGCCCCGCCCGCTATGTCCGAGACCAGCTTCATCAGCGGGTCCTTGGAGCTCTTCACGTCGCTCGCGTAGCTCGCCGCCGACTCCTTGAACGAGTCGCTGACCGAGGTGTCCTTGTCCCCGTCCCGCCGCGGATAGTGACCGTCCATGATCCGCTGGTAGTCGCGGGACTCCGCCCACTTCTTCAGCTCGGCCGCACGAACCGTGGTGAAGGGGTGCGAGCGCGGCAGCACGTTCAGGATCTTCAGCACCGAGTCGCGCAGATCGCCCCCGGCCTCGTACTCCTCGGCCTGCTGCAGGAACGCGTCCACGTTCATCTCGTGCAGGTGGTTGCCGCCCGCGATCTTCATCAGCCCGCGCATCGACGCCCGCGGATCCTGCCCCACCAGCAGCCCCGCCCGGTCGGCCGACAGCTCCGACTTGCGGAACCACTCCCGCAGCGCCGTCACGATCGCCATGATCGCGAGATTGCCCAGCGGGATCCAGGCGACGCGCAGCGCCAGGGTCGTCAGGAACAGCAGGACCGTGCGGTACACCGAATGCCCGGACAGCGCGTGCCCCACCTCGTGCCCGACGACCGCACGCATCTCCTCCTCGTCGAGCAGCTCGACGAGCCCGGTGGTGACGACGATGATCGGCTCGTCCAGACCGATGCACATCGCGTTGGGCTGCGGGTCCTGGTTGACGTACATCGGCGGGACCTTCTCCAGGTCCAGGATGTAACAGGCGTCCCGCAGCATGTCGTTCAGGTGCGCGAACTGCTGGTCCGACACGCGGACCGAGTCGGACAGGAACAGCAGCCTCAGGCTCCGCTCCGGAAGCAGCCCGCTGAGCGCCTTGAAGACCGTGTCGAAGCCGCTCAGCTTGCGCAGCGCCACCAGGGCCGAACGGTCGGCCGGATGCTCGTACGCGCGCGAGGAGATCCCCGGGAAGCGCCTGCGCTGCCGGCTCGGCACCCGCTCGTGCCCGTTCCGCTCGTGGCCGTCGTCGGACATGTCATCCCCCATGTGCGTGAGTGTGCCCACCGTGCCCCCGAAGCAGGGCCCAGCCTAGGCGGAGATACCGTGGACGGGCAGTACAGCCGAAGGAGTGCCTCATGGAGCACAACCCCCGAGCCGCCTGGCTCACCCAGGCCGCGAACGCCGCCCAGCAACAGGGCTCGGGCGACCTGCTGCGGGTCGTTCTGATCGTCATGTTCCTGGGCTGCGCGCTGACCGCCTGGTTCCTGCTGCGCGGGTACAGACAGAAGGACGACTGAACCGCCGGGATCGTTCCCCGCCCGGTGTGGCCGAGGGAGCCGGCGTGACCGACGAGCCGGCCCGACGGACCGAGGAGTCGGCTCAACGGAGGAGTCGGCGTGATCGTCGCCGGGCCGCCCGCATACGATGAGCCGACGTCTTTATCCCGTCCACACGCGATAGGTCCTGCCGCAGATGATGAATCTTCACAGCGCCGCTGCCCAGTTGGTCACCCTCGCCGCCGAGGGCGAGGAGCACGGCGGCAACCACAACAGCCTCAACCCGCTCGTCACCGGTGGCAGCGCGTTCATCATCCTGCTGCTCCTGCTGTGGATCACCACCCGTTTCAACCGCGACCGCTGAGCCGGCGGCCGAGCCCGGCACCCGTCCTCGCGGCGGGGTCCACGGGCCGGGCCGGTAGGGTCTGCACGCATGGGAGAGCAGGACATGCCTACCGGTCCGGCGCATGACGCGGCCGATGCCGCCGAGGACACGGTGACGACCCCGCGGTACACCCCCGCGGGCCCCGCGCACACCGGCAAACGCCGGCTCGGTGTGATGGGCGGGACGTTCGACCCGATCCACCACGGGCACCTCGTGGCGGCCAGCGAGGTCGCCGCCCAGTTCCACCTCGACGAGGTGGTGTTCGTGCCGACCGGGCAGCCGTGGCAGAAGACCCACCGCAAGGTCTCACCGGCCGAGGACCGCTATCTGATGACGGTGATCGCGACCGCGGAGAACCCGCAGTTCTCCGTCAGCCGTATCGACATCGACCGCGGCGGCCCCACCTACACCGTCGACACCCTGCGCGACCTGCGCGCCCTCAACCTCGACGCCGACCTCTTCTTCATCACCGGCGCCGATGCCCTCGGCCAGATCCTCACCTGGCGGGACTCGGAGGAACTCTTCTCCCTGGCCCACTTCATCGGCTGCACCCGGCCCGGCCACCAGCTGACCGACCGCGGTCTCCCGGAGGGCGGCGTCTCGCTGGTGGAGGTTCCCGCGCTCGCCATCTCCTCCACAGACTGCCGTGCGAGAGTCGCCAAGAGCGACCCCATCTGGTACATGGTGCCGGACGGAGTCGTGCGCTACATCGACAAGCGCGAGCTGTACCGCGGCGAGTGAGCCGAGAGGGGCACCGGTGAACGACCGATACGACGCGGGCTACGGAAGCGACCAGTACGAACTCGTCGGCTACGACGAGTACGGGCAGCCGGTGTACCGCCAGATCCCGGCACAACAACAGCAGACGTACGACCCGTACGCCGGCCAGGGCTACGGCTACGACCCGTACGCCGCAGACGGCCGGCAGGGCACGCAGCCGTACGACCCCGGCCGGCAGGGCCCGCCGTCGTACGACACCGGGCAGCAGGCTCCCGTCCCTCCCGTTCACGACACCGGGCAGCAGCCGGTCACGCCCGCCTACGACCCGTACGGCACCGGCGGCCAGGCCGCCTACGACCCCTACGGGCAGGCCGCCACCAGCGGCCGGCAGCCCCGGGTCGCCGAGCAGACCGCGCACATCCCGCAGCAGGCCGGGCCGGTCGAGGAACCCGCCGGTCCCCCCCGGGCCCCCGGGGGCGAACGGGACTACCACACCGAACAGTTCGCGTTCGTCGAAGCCCCGGACGGTGACTCCGAGGACGTCATCGACTGGCTGAACTTCACCGAGAACCGCACCGAGCGCCGCGAGGAGGCCAAGCGCCGCGCCCGCAGCCGCACGATCGCCCTGGTCGTCGTCCTCGCCCTGGTCGCCGTCGGCGGCGCCGGCTACCTCTGGTACGCCGGAAAGCTGCCCGGCCTGTCCTCCTCCGGCTCCAAGGGCGGTACGGCGACGTCCGCGGCCGCCCAGAAACGCGACGTGGTCGTCGTCCACCTGCACAACACCAGCGGCGGCGGCACCTCGACCGCCCTGCTCGTCGACAACACCACCACCAAGCAGGGCACCACCGTCCTGCTGCCCAACTCGCTCGCCATGACCGACGACGACGGCACCACCACGACCCTCGCCAAGTCCGTCGGCGACGACGGCTCCTCCGGGACCCGAGACCAGCTCGACACCGTCCTCGGCACCAACATCGAGGGCACCTGGCGCCTGGACACCCCCTACCTGCAGAACCTCGTCGAACTCGTCGGCAACATCGACATCGACACCAACGCCGACGTCCCCGACCCGGACGCCAAGAAGAAGGGCGAGGCACCCCTGGTCCACAAGGGCAAGGACCAGACCCTCAGCGGCAAGGCCGCCGTCGCCTACGCCACCTACCGCGCCTCCGGCGAGGCCCAGAACGCCCAGCTGGAGCGGTTCGGGCAGGTCATGCAGGGCGTGCTGCGCAAGATGTCCTCCGACTCCGCGGCCGCCACGGTCACCGTGCAGACCCTCGCGCAGATCCTCGACCCCTCGCTGACCGACAAGGACCTCGGCACCTTCCTCGCCAAGCTCGCCGACCTCGCCAAGGGCGGCGACTACAAGACCGCCCTGCTGCCCGTGCAGAGCGACGGCACCCTCAGCGCCCAGACCAGCTCCAGCGTGATCAAGGACATCCTCGGCGGCACCGCCAAGAGCCCCTCCGCGGGCTCCGCGGTCCGGGTCTCCGTCCAGAACGCCACCGGCGCCAAGGACAACACCGACAAGGCGCGCGTGGTCCTTGTCAACGGCGGCTACACCTTCCTGGAAGGCGGTACGGCCTCCGGCACCCAGGCCACCTCCAAGGTGCTGTACTCCGACGCCGCCGACAAGGAGAACGCCACCGAGGTCGCCAAGACCCTCGGCCTGGGCACCGGCGCCGTCGCCAAGGGCACGGTCGGCTCGGGCGCCGACATCTCGGTCGTCCTCGGCCAGGACTACAAGCCGTCCTCGTCCTGAGCCCGCCCCCCCCGCACCCCACGTGACCCGGTAATCACGTGGGGTGCGCCCGGCGGTCCGTGAGACCCTTGAGGTCAAACGACCGCCGACGGAAAGCCAAGTAGTGACCGCCACCGACCGTTCCCTCGAGCTCATCACCGCCGCCGCCCAGGCGGCCGCCGACAAGCTCGCCCACGACGTCATCGCCTACGACGTCAGCGACGTCCTGTCGATCACGGACGCCTTCCTGCTGGCCTCCGCGCCCAACGACCGCCAGGTCAAGTCGATCGTCGACGAGATCGAGGAGCGCCTCCAGAAGGAACTCGGCGCCAAGCCGGTGCGCCGCGAGGGCGACCGCGACGCCCGCTGGATCCTGCTCGACTACGTCGACATCGTCGTCCACGTCCAGCACAGCGAGGAGCGCGTCTTCTACGCCCTGGAGCGGCTGTGGAAGGACTGCCCCGAGATCGAGCTGCCCGCCGACGCCAAGGCCACCCGCGGCAAGGGCGCCGCCCACGCCGAGCTGCAGGCCGCCGAGGACGACGGTGAACCGGGCGGGGAGTGGTGATGAGCGCCACAGGCGAGGTCACCGACCGCAAGGGCCGCGGCCGCCGCATCATCCTGTGGCGGCACGGCCAGACCCTCTGGAACGTGGAGCGCCGCTTCCAGGGCTCCACCGACGTCGAGCTCACCGAGACCGGCATCGGCCAGGCCCGCCGCGCGGCACGCCTGCTCGCCTCCCTGAGCCCCGACGCGATCGTCTCCTCCGACCTGCGCCGGGCCGCCGACACGGCCGCACAGCTCGCCGAGCTCACCGGCCTCGACGTGATCCGCGACGAGGCGCTGCGCGAGACCTACGCGGGCGTGTGGCAGGGCCTCACCCACGAGGAGATCATCGCCCGCCACGGCGACGAGTACGACGCCTGGAAGCGCGGCGAGCCGGTCCGCCGCGGCGGCGGCGAACTGGAGACCGAGGTCGCCGACCGGGCGGCTCCCGTCGTGCTCCGGCACGCCGAGAAGCTCCCTGAGAACGGCACCCTCGTGGTGGTCAGCCACGGCGGGACCATCCGCACCACCATCGGCCGCCTCCTCGGCCTGGAGTCCCAGCACTGGGAGAGCCTCGGCGGCCTCACCAACTGCTGCTGGTCCGTGCTCAGCGAAGGCGCCCGCGGCTGGCGGCTCCTGGAGCACAACGCGGGCACCCTCCCGGAGCCCGTCCTCGGCGACGACGACTGAGCCTTTTTCGGCCGTCGGCCGGCGGTCCTCCGGCCACCCGTCCCGCCCCGGGACCCGGATTTCACTTTCCGGCAGGTCGCAGGCTAAAGTTCTTCTTGTTCGCCCCGCCAAGCGGAAAGACGGGAAGAACGCGAGGGGCTATAGCTCAGTTGGTAGAGCGCCTGCATGGCATGCAGGAGGTCAGGAGTTCAATTCTCCTTAGCTCCACAGATCGACACTCCACGCACTGTCGAGTTGTCAAAGATCGGTGAGAGAATCCCGTCCTCTTGTCAGAGGGCGGGATTTCGTGTGTTCCACTCCCGGATGATCTCGGCGGTCTCGGCGTCGGACACCGGCCACAGCCGCTGCCTGCGCTCCCGCAGCAACGCGACCTGCTCCCGCGTTCGTTCGTCCTCCGGCGTGTAGACCACGATCCGGGACTCCGGCACCCCGTCGATCGACAGCGACTGCGACGTCATCCGCAGCTCGCCCACCGCCTCATGACGGAACGTCTTCACCCGCGGCCCCGGCTGCGCCACCGCACCGCTCGCCCACAACCTGGCGAAGTACGCACTCGCCCCGGACAACGCCCGTATGAACTCCTCCCAGGCCGGCTCGCCGACATGTCTGCCGTAGCAGGAGCGCAGAGTCGCCACCATCACCGGCAGTTCACGCTCCCGGTGCACCACCGGGCAGGCCTCCTCCGACACCGTGAACAACGTCCACAGAACGTTCGGCACACCGATCCGCAGCGTCTCCAGCACCAGGAACAGGTCCCGGTAGGCAGGGTTGGTGGCCAGCACGTCGTACCGCGACGTGTACACCACCGCGGGCAGCGGATCGAGGGCGTCGATGATGCCCTGCACCTCCGCGCCGACCGACCGGGACAGACCTTCCGGCGCCGCCGCGTACGGCACCTCCGCCAGCCGGTACAGATGCTCCCGCTCCGGCGTGTCCAGCCGCAGCGTCCGCGCCACCGCGTCCAGCACCTGCGGCGACGCGTTGATCGGCCGCCCCTGCTCCAGCCACGTGTACCAGGTCACCCCCACGCCCGAGAGCTGGGCGACCTCCTCCCGGCGCAGTCCCGGAGTACGCCGCCGCAGCCCCGGCGGCATCCCCACGTCGGCCGGTGTCACCCGGGCCCGCCTGCTGCGCAGGAACGCGGCCAGCTCCGGCCTGCGGCGGTGTGCTGTCGTCCTCATCGTCACGTCCCCCGTCGTCACGTTTTCCATCGTGGGCGCCCCGCCCGCCCGCTGCCAGGTGCTGCCAGTACCAGCATCGGCGGGCTCTCGGCACCCGTACCGGCCCCTCGCCACGCTCGGACGCATGACGACGACATCCCGGACGGGACCCGGTCCCGCACCCGCTCGAACCCCTGCGAAAAGTGAAGCACCCGGCACTGACAACCGGCCCCGGCTGCTCCTCGCGGTCGTCCTCGCGGCCCTGTTCATGGCCGTGCTGGACGTCTTCATCGTGAACGTCGCGGCCCCCACCATCGGGTCCGAGCTGCACGCCTCCGGCGCCGACCTGCAACTGGTCGTGGCCGGCTACGCCATCACCTACTCCGTGCTGCTGATCACCGGCGCCCGCCTCGGCGACCGGCTCGGCCACGGCAGGGTCCACCTGGCCGGACTCGCGCTGTTCACGACGGCCTCGCTGGCCTGCGGCCTGGCCCAGGGGGCCACCGAGCTGATCGTGTTCCGGCTGGTGCAGGGCGCCGGTTCGGCGCTGATGATCCCGCAGGTCCTCAGCATCATCCAGCGCATCTTCACCGGCGAGGCCCGCATCCGGGCGCTCGGCGCCTACTCGGCGGTCCTCGCGGTCGGCGCCGCGGCCGGCCAGGCCATCGGCGGCGTCCTGGTCAGCGCGGACCTGTTCGGCACCGGCTGGCGGCCGGTGTTCCTCGTGAACGTGCCGGTCGGCGCCGTACTCCTCGTCCTCGGCAGGCGCGTCCTGCCGCCGGGCGCCGGATCCGGACCGGAGCGGGCGCGCGGCCTGGACCTGCCCGGCCTGGTCCTGCTGGGCGCCGCCGTGTCGCTGCTGACGGTTCCGCTGGTACTCGGCCAGGAGGAGGACTGGCCGCTGTGGTCCTGGCTGTCCCTGGCGGCCGCCGTGCTCCTGTTCGCACTGTTCTGCGGTTACGAGTCGCGGCTCGCCCGGCGCGGCGGCGCCCCGATCGTCGCACCCCGGGTGCTGCGCCACCCCGGCATGGGCCTGGCCGTCTTCCGCATCCTCGCCGTGATGGCCGTCAACGCCGGGCTCCTCTTCGCCCTCACCCTGCACGTCCAGGGCGGCCTCGGCTACGGCGCGCTGCGTGCCGGGCTCACCTTTGCGCCGACCGCCGTCGTCTTCGGTGCGGTCGCCCTGACCTGGCGCAGGTGGCCCGCCTCCTGGCAGCGGGCGCTGACCCCGGCCGGGTTCGCGCTGACGGCGCTGTCCGTCGCCGGCGTCGGGCTGGCGTTCCACGGCGGCGGCGACGGGGGCGCGTGGCTCTATGTGGCGTACGCCGGCGTGGGGGTGGGGCTCGCGCTCGCCTTCAGTCCGACACTCACGGGTGCGCTCGCAACCGTGCGCCCCGAGGACGCGGCGGACGCCAGTGGCCTCCTGGCGACCGTCACCCAGCTCGGCCAGCTCATCGGCGTCGCCGCATTCGGCACACTGTTCTTGAACCGGCTTGAGTCACTTGGGGCGCCGGGGGCGTATACCTCTGCGGAGGCGCTGTCAGCCTGCTCATGGGCGCTCGCCGCGACGGCGGCCGCGGGTGCCGTGTCCGGACTGGTACTGAGGCGTCGCTGACCGTATTGGTCCGGCCGTGGCAGAATCAAACGGCCGGAAGGGGGCGCGGCCCGACGGGAGGGAGTAGCGATGCCTGCGAGCATCCTTGAGGAGGGCGGCCACCTCCTCGGTGCGGCGTTGATACGGGGTACGATCACCCGGCTGCTCTGCCCTTCCTGCGGTTCCGTACATGTGGCCCAAGTGCTGGGCGACAACGGCGGGATCTCCTACGTGTGCACGGCCTGCGGCCACAGCTGGAGCTGATCGATGGGTGCACACAGGCGGAAGTGCGACTGGTGCGGGAGCGGCACCCCGATCGTCCGCGACATGGAGCCGATCAACCCCGACTACCAGTACTGGTGCGAGGAATGCGCTCGGGCGCTGATCATAAAAGGCGACCCGATCGAGACCTACCGTGAACTGGAGGGCGAGCCGATCTACGGCCGTCTTCTCGAGGAGCACTGCACGCTCAAGCGGTTCTACTCGTTCGTCACGGCCTGAGCGGCGCCCGGCTTCGGCAACGATGTCCGGGCGAGCGCCAGGAACAGCAGTCCGGTGACCGCGTAGAGCGCCGACAACGTCAAGTCGACGGCGTTCTGATGCAGTTCGGGCCGTCCGTGCCGGTGTGGCACCCACCACAGGGCGTACGAGCAGAACACCAGCAGGGTGCCGGCGGCCGCCGCCCGGTGCCCGCGCGTCCACAGGAGCAGCACCACGGGCACGCACCACACCCAGTGGTGCGACCAGGACACCGGGCTGATCAGCAGCGCGGTCACCGCGCACCCGGTTACGGCCCAGCCCCGCCGGCCGCGCAGCTCCGCCGCGACCGCCACCGCGAGCCCCAGGACGGCCGTCAGAGCCGCGGCGGCGGTCCAGAGCGCCCCCGGCTCGGGAGTGTGCAGCAAGCGCGCCAGAACGCCGCGCAGGGCCTGATTCGCGGTCTCCTCGGCCCGCCCCACCCGCCCCGTCCGGAACACCATGCCGGTCCAGAACCGCCACGAGTCGTACGGCAGGACGGCCGCCGCCAGCAGGGTCGCCCCCGCGAAGGCGACGGCCGCCCCGCGCGCGTGCCGCAGCCACGGCCCCCCGTCCCGGCCGCCGCGGCGCGCCATCAGGCCCGTGACGAGCAGGAACACCGCGAACAGGGCCGGCGTCAGCTTGACCGCGGCCGCGAGCCCGACGCCCACCCCCGCCCAGCGGCCCGGCCGTTCGTCCGGCGACCGTGACAGATCCCACAGGACCAGCACGGCCAGCAGCAGATTGACCTGCCCGTAGCGCACGGTCGTCCACACCGGCTCGCACCACACCGCCGCCGCCGCGACCCACAGCACGCCCTCCACGCGCGCGTGCCCGGCGAGCCGCAGCGAAAGCGCCACGAACACCACCAGGAGAACGAGGTTCCCGGCCGTCGCCAGCGTCCGCATGGTCGGGAGGTCCGGCAGCGTTAACGGGGTGAACAGCAGCGCCGCGAACGGCGGGTAGGTGGACGGCAGATGAGCGGCCGTCGTACGCAGCGCGTAGAGGTCGCCGCCCGCGAGGACGGTCGCCCCCTCCGCCCGGTAGACCATCAGGTCGATCATCGACACGTGCGCGGCCCGCTGAGCCGCCCAGAACGCCGTGAACGACAAGAGGCACGTCCCCAGGGCCGCCGGCAGCCGGCGCCGGGTCTCGGAGAACACGATCACGGTCACGAAGTCCGACACTAGCGTCCGTATCCGTACAGAACGGAAACGATTTGGTGGTGCACCCTGTCGACCGTGTAATGTTGGCGTCGCCGCCAGGGAGACCCGGTGGAGCGAAACGCGGGGCTATAGCTCAGTTGGTAGAGCGCCTGCATGGCATGCAGGAGGTCAGGAGTTCAATTCTCCTTAGCTCCACAGAAGTCGAAGGCGGACCGTCCGGATGGACGGTCCGCCTTCGGCGTTGTCGGGAAACATTCGAAAACATCGGAAACGGGCGCCGGGAAACTCCTGCCGCGTGTAAGGCGCTCCACCCGACCGGGTGGAGCGCCTTACACGCGGTGCTGGTGCTGGTGCTGGTGCTGGTGCGGTCAGCGGCCGAGGGCCCGGCGGCCGCGACCCTGCGAGAGGACCGGCAGGTTCTTGGCCGGCGCCTGGGAACGCGTGTCCTCCTCGAGACGCAGCGCGAGCGCCGGGCAGCGGCGCACCGCGCGCAGCGCCTTGGCCTCCGCGAACCGCGGCACCTTCGCCTGAGCCACCGTCGGGAAACCGTCCGCGCCCAGTTCGAAGACCTCCGGGAGGATGTCCGCGCACAGGCCGTGGCCCCGGCACAGCGTCCAGTCGACGTAGATCTTCTGACGGCTGCCGCTGGTCTCCTCGGGCTCTCCGCCGCCCGGGATGCCCGTCGGGAGCTTCCCGTCCTCGAAGAGCGGCAGAACGCCTTCCACGGGCCGTCCGCAGCCGTTTCCGAGGACATGCGCGGCCAGGTCGTCGGTGAACGCCTTGATCGTCGACTCCAGGAACATCGCGGAGCCGTCCGGGTGCGAGCACGCGCCGCGCCGCTTCACGTTCTTCGCGACCTGCTTGAGCGCCTCCAAGGCGGCCGGTCCGCCGCCGTTGAGGATGTCCTCCATGCCGCGCGCGGCCGCCGGCAGACCGAGGTAGCAGGGACCGCACTGTCCCGCGCTCTCCTCCGCCAGCCACTGGGCGACCCGCAGCGACTCGCCCAGCGGACACGTGTCCTGTGTGATCGGCAGGATCGCGCCGGCCCCCAGCGCACCGCCCACCGCGTCCAGGGAGTTGCGGGAGACGATCGCCTCGTTGACCGTCGCCGCGTCGATCCACTTGCCGTGGTAGCCGCCGGTCAGCACACCCTGCGGCACCGGCGGGGCGCCGGCCAGCTGCAGGACGTAGCGCAGCGGCACACCCGTGGGCACCTCGATCACCATGGGACGGGCGACCGCGCCGGAGACCGTCAGCATGACGGTGCCCGGCTCGTCGTACAGGCCGGTGTTGCCGTAACGCTCCGGGCCGATACGGGCGGCGATCGCCAGCTGCGCGAACGTCTCCGCGTTCGACAGCAGCGTGGGCGCGCCCCCGACGCCGTTCTGGGAGGCACTGGTCTTGCGGCCGGGCGGGATCGCCGGGCCGCCGTCGATCGAGCGGACCAGCGACGCGGCCGCGCCGGTGACCATCCGCACCGGGTTGCGCTGGACGAACGCCTTCAGCGCCGAACGGCGGCCGGTGCTCAGACCGCGTTCGGCGAGCGCCTGCTCCATGGATCGCTGTGTGGACTCCCGGGTGACCCCCACCACGAGCGTGCGGGCACCCAGCGCCTCGGCGCACAGCAGCGCGCCGTCCAGGATCAGATGCGGGGCACGGTTGATCAGCACCGTGTCCTTGCGGCAGGCCGGCTCGTCCTCGCTGCCGTTGACGACGACGACCGGCCGGACACCGCGCTTGATCGCCGCTTCGGCGACCGAGCGCAGCTTTTTGTGGAAGGGGAAGCCCGCGCCGCCGCGGCCCTTCAGGTTGATGCGCTCGGAGAGCTGCGCGAGCTGCTCCCCGCCCAAGGGCTCAAGCGGCCCGTGCACCTTGAGGTGCATGGGCAGATCGAGTCTTTCGACAAGGTCGAAGCCCGACGTGAGCTGCGGAAGGCCGACCACGCGGACTTCTGGGACGTCGGGCAGGGCCTCGTTCACCTATAGCCTCCGGAAGGCGTGTTCCAAGGTTCGCCCGAACCCGGTGCGTCGAAGGACGCGCCGGGCGATGGTTCGTTGGCGGGACCGCTGTTGTACGTGTCGTTCGAGTTGTACGTGCCGTAGCCGGGGTTCGTCTCACCCGTGTCGTACACATCACGTCCGCCCGGTCCGCCGACGCCCGGATTGCCATAGACCGGGATGTTGTATCCGGTGTCCTGGAGCGGGTCGTACGCCGACGGGGGCGCTTCGCCGACCGGCGGCGGGGACGGGACCGGCCAGGTGCCCGAGGTGCTGCCGGGGCCGTCCATGCGCGGGAAGGCTTCGGTGGCCTGGAGGTCCAGCCGCTCCATGCGCGCGGTCTGACCGGCCGCGAACGGCGACTGCGACTGGGGCTGGGGCTGTCCGGGCGTGGAGGTGGCCCGGTAGGCGGCCGCGAAACCGGAGGCCGGCTCGGGGGTCGGCATCCCGGTCGGGAACAGCGGGTTGGACTGCGTGGCCCCGGCGTCGCCTCGCGAGGGCCTCGGCTCGCGTTCGCGTTCACGCCCGCCGTCGTAGCCCGGCAGGCCGGACTCGCCCACCCGGGCGCGGCTGGCGTCCAGCTCGTCCAGGTCGGGGCGCTCCGAGCTGCCCAGGATGGAGACGAGACGGTCGGCGACCTTGCGCTTGAACGGGCGCGGGGCGGCGCGCAGCGCCAGCGCGCCCATCACGCCGACCAGGCACAGCTCGTACGAGATCATGAAGAAGGGCTTCGCCGCGCGGCCCGCGAACAGGCCGTGGATCAGCGCGGCGCACCAGGCCGGGTAGGCCAGCATGTGCATGGCCCGCCAGCGGGCCGCCACCACGGCCGGGGCTGCGAAATTGCTGCGCAGGGCGCCGGTGACACCGACGAAGATCATCAGTAGTCCGGCCAGCGAACCGAGCCCGATCAGGCCGGCGCTTCCGGTGACGCCGAGCGAGAACGGGATGATCGCGGCGATCACCACGGTGTGATCGAGAGCGATCTTCGTGACGATGTGCACCAGCAGGAACGCGATCGAGGCGACTGCGGTCGTCCGGTGCACCGCTTGGCCGACGATCCGCTGGCGGGTGTTGAGAAAGATGCGGTCCTGTGCGACCAGGCCCCAGATCACCGAGCAGCTCAGCGAGACGAGCGAGAGCACGCCCGCGCCGAAGTTCAGGAACGATTGGAACTGGCTGCCTCCGGTCAGTACGACCACGGGTATGAGCAACAGAACGACAGCGGACGCCACCCCCCAGGCCGAGCGGCCTGGCTTGGGGAGCGAGCTGTTACTACGACGAGGGTTCATGGGGGCAACTCCGAGCAGTTCGGGAAAGCGGTCCCGGTGCCGCAGCCTAAGTGGCGCCATACCGATCAGTACGAGGTTTGAGTTATTGCGTTGTTATCAAAGGGCAATGCGGGCCTTGCGATGTCCCTTAGTGGTTGTTACGCGAAGTAAGTTTTGAACCTGGTTCAACTCTCGTCCCGTTTGTCGCCTTAGACGTACGTGTCAACCGTTGATACGTAAGCGCGTCGCGGCTTGCTCAAGTGCTGCGGTACCCTGACGCCATGCGTGCCGTACGCCTTCTGCTTAGCGGGCCGCGCTGATCAGTCCCGACCGCCGGATCAAACGGCCGGTCGGCATCGGCGCGGCGTCCCCTCCTGTGCGAGGGGATTTTTCGTTTCTAGCAAGTCACAGCCGCAGGCAGAGACGATCGATGGAGCTTTGAGGATCATGAGCGAGACGAACCCCGCTGCCGCCGCCACGTCGGCGGAGGCCGCGCCGCACCGCTACACGGCCGCCCTGGCGGCCGAGATCGAGGCACGCTGGCAGGACTTCTGGGACGCAGACGGCACGTACGCGGCGCCGAATCCCAAGGGTGACCTGGCCGGCGACCCCGAGCTGGTCGCCAGGCCCAAGAAGTTCATCATGGACATGTTCCCGTACCCGTCCGGGGCGGGACTGCACGTCGGCCACCCCCTGGGCTACATCGCCACCGACGTCTTCGCCCGCTTCCAGCGGATGAACGGCCACAACGTCCTGCACACCCTGGGCTTCGACGCCTTCGGACTGCCCGCCGAGCAGTACGCCGTGCAGACCGGCACGCACCCGCGGGTGTCCACCGAGTCCAACATCGAGAACATGAAGGCCCAGCTGCGCCGACTGGGCCTGGGCCACGACAAGCGCCGGTCGTTCGCCACGATCGACCCGGACTACTACAAGTGGACCCAGTGGATCTTCCTGCAGATCTTCAACTCCTGGTACGACGACGAGGCGAAGAAGGCCCGCCCGATCTCCGAGCTGATCGCCCAGTTCGAGTCCGGTGAGCGAGCCGTACCGGGCCACACGCGCGCGTGGAACGCGCTGACCGCAACCGAGCGCGGCGACGTCCTGGGCGAGTTCCGCCTGGCCTACGCCTCGGACGCGCCGGTCAACTGGTGCCCGGGGCTGGGCACCGTGCTGGCCAACGAGGAGGTCACCGCCGACGGACGCTCCGAGCGCGGCAACTTCCCCGTCTTCAAGGCCAAGCTGCGCCAGTGGAACATGCGCATCACCGCCTACGCCGACCGGCTGCTGGACGACCTGAACGAGCTGGACTGGCCCGAGGCCATCAAGCTGCAGCAGCGCAACTGGATCGGCCGCAGCGAGGGCGCCCGCGTCGACTTCCCGATCGACGGCGAGAAGATCACTGTCTTCACCACGCGCCCCGACACCCTGTTCGGCGCGACCTACATGGTGCTGGCACCCGAGCACCCGCTGGTCGACAAGTTCGTCCCGGCCGCCTGGCCCGAGGGCACCCACGACGTGTGGACCGGCGGCCACGCGACGCCCGCCGAGGCCGTGGCCGCGTACCGTGCGCAGGCCGGCGCCAAGTCCGACGTGGAGCGGCAGGCCGAGGCCAAGGACAAGACCGGCGTCTTCACGGGCGCGTACGCGACCAACCCGGTCAACGGCGACAAGGTCCCGGTGTTCGTCGCCGACTACGTGCTGATGGGTTACGGCACCGGCGCGATCATGGCCGTCCCGGCCGGCGACCAGCGCGACTTCGAGTTCGCGCGCGCCTTCGAGCTGCCGATCGTCTGCATCGTCGAGCCGACCGACGGCCGCGGCACCGACACCTCGACGTGGGAGGACGCCTTCGGCTCCTACGACGCGAAGATCATCAACTCCTCCAACGACGACATCAAGCTGGACGGTCTGCCGGTCGCCGAGGCCAAGGCCCGGATCACCGAATGGCTGGCCCGCAAGGGCATCGGCGAGGGCACCGTCAACTTCCGGCTGCGCGACTGGCTGTTCAGCCGCCAGCGCTACTGGGGCGAGCCCTTCCCGATCGTCTACGACGAGGACGGCGTCGCCCACGCGCTGCCCGAGTCGATGCTGCCGCTGGAGCTGCCGGAGGTCGAGGACTACTCGCCGCGCACCTTCGAGCCGGAGGACGCGGACACCCAGCCCGAGACGCCGCTGTCGCGCAACGAGGAATGGGTCAACGTCACCCTGGACCTGGGCGACGGGCCGAAGAAGTACCGCCGCGAGACCAACACCATGCCCAACTGGGCCGGTTCCTGCTGGTACGAGCTGCGCTACCTGGACCCGCACAACGACCAGCAACTGGTCGACCCGGAGATCGAGCGGTACTGGATGGGTCCGCGCCAGGGCATGCCGCACGGCGGTGTCGACCTGTACGTCGGTGGCGCCGAGCACGCGGTGCTGCACCTGCTGTACGCCCGTTTCTGGTCGAAGGTCCTGTACGACCTGGGGCACGTCTCGTCCGCCGAGCCGTTCCACAAGCTGTTCAACCAGGGCATGATCCAGGCCTACGTCTACCGCGACGGCCGCGGCTTCCCGGTGCCCGCCGCCGAGGTCGAGGAACTGGGTGGCGAGTACTACTACCAGGGCGAGAAGGTCACCCGGCTGCTGGGCAAGATGGGCAAGTCCCTGAAGAACGCGGTGACTCCGGACGAGATCTGCGCCGAGTACGGCGCCGACACCCTGCGCCTGTACGAGATGGCGATGGGCCCGCTGGACGTCTCCCGGCCGTGGGACACGCGCGCGGTGGTCGGCCAGTTCCGGCTGCTGCAGCGGCTGTGGCGCGTCATCGTCGACGAGGCGACCGGTGAGGTCACCGTCACCGACGCCGATGCCGACGAGGACACGCTGCGTGTCCTGCACAAGGCGATCGACGGCGTCCGCCAGGACCTGGAGGGCCTGCGCTTCAACACCGCCATCGCCAAGGTCACCGAGCTGAACAACCACCTGACCAAGGCGGGCGGCGCGGTACCGCGTGCGGTCGCCGAGCCTCTGGTCCTGATGATCGCGCCGCTGGCCCCGCACGTCGCCGAGGAGCTGTGGCGCAAGCTGGGTCACAGCGACTCGGTCGTGCACCGGGACTTCCCGGTCGCCGACCCGGACTACGTCGTGGACGAGACCGTGACCTGCGTCGTGCAGATCAAGGGCAAGGTCAAGGCCCGCCTGGAGGTGCCGCCGGCGATCTCCGAGGAGGAGCTGGAGAAGGTGGCGCTGGCCGACGAGAAGGTCGTCGCGGCGCTGGACGGCGCGGGCATCCGCAAGGTGATCGTCCGCGCGCCGAAGCTGGTGAACATCGTCACGGCGTAACGGCCACGGGCCGCCTCCGGGCGGTCCCCTAAGGGCAGGTTCGGGGTTTTTCTGGAACTCCGGGCCTGCCCTTTGCGTTTACCGTTGAAGAGGGCGGCCGCCCCTGCCGTGCTCGGAAGCGGTCGGGTGGTCGGGTGGCCGTCAGCGGAGGAGGAGCCCGTGGAAACAGTGATCGCCGTATTCGCCGTGCTCTTCCTGCTCTTCGTCGCGGGCGGGGTGTACGTCACGTTCAAGGCGGTCGGCGCCGCCAAACGCGGTGTGGACCGTACGATCACGCAAGCTCGTCGGACGGTCGAGGACCACACGCTGCGCGCCAAGTCCATGGTCCAGATCGGCCCTGCGGCCGAGATCGCTCAGCTGCGGCTCACCCTGCGCACCTCGATGCGGGCCACCCAGGACGCGCTGGACGCGGGCGTCGCCGAGGACGAGTCGCTGAAGGAGTCCCTCGGCCTCTTCCAGCGGCTCAGCGCGCACGGGCACGAACTGGACGGCGAACTCAGGCGCCTGGAGTCCGAGCCGGACCGGGCCACGCTCGCCGCGCGGCTGCCCGAACTGCGCCGACGCACCACGCGCATCACCGAGTCCGCGGACGCGTTGCGGTGGGCGGCGCGTGACCGGGCCCACCGGTTCGCCGACGACGATCTGGACACCTTGAGCACGCAGATCGGTGTCGAGGCCGACGCCCTGCGGCACTGGTCCCGTCCTGCCCCCGCGCCCGAAACCCCGCCGTGGCCCGAGGCCGCCGCCGGCCGGGGCGACCGCCAGACCTGGCCCGAGGCACCCCGGCCCGCCCCGGACGGGGACCCGGCGCAGCCCGCGATCCCCCCGCCCGGGCGGCGTCAGGCCTACCCGTGGCAGAAGAAGCCCCGGCCGGAGAGCACCACTTGATACGGCCGGTCCTGGTCGGGGCGGGCGGGGGCGGGCTGCCGCCCCTGGGCTACGCCAGGTAACCTCCAGCTCATGTCCCGCCATGTCGCGATCGTCACCGATTCAACGGCCTACCTGCCGCCGCGGACGATGGAGCGCCACGGCATCACCGCGGTTCCCCTGACCGTGGTCCTCGGCGACCGGGCGTTCGAAGAGGGCACCGAGATCTCGACCCGTTCCCTGGCTCAGGCTCTGCAGAAGCGGCGCTCTGTCACCACGTCGCGGCCCAGCCCCGAGATGTTCGCCGAAACGTACCGCAAGGTCGCCGAGTCCGGTGCCACCGGTATCGTCTCGCTCCACCTGTCCGCCGAACTGTCGGGCACCTACGACGCGGCGGTCATCGCGGCCCGCGAAGCGCCTGTCCCGGTGCGGGTGGTGGACACCGGGATGGTCGCGATGGCGCTCGGTTTCTGCGCGCTCGCGGCGGCCGAGGCCGCCGAGGCGGGCGGCACCGCCGACGAGGCGGTCACGGCGGCGGAGAAACGGGCCGCCGGCACGACCGCGTACTTCTACGTCGACACCCTCGACTATCTGCGCCGCGGCGGCCGCATCGGAGCCGCGCAGGCCCTGCTGGGTTCCGCGCTCGCCGTGAAGCCCCTGCTCCAGCTGGACGGCGGCCGTGTCGAACCGCTGGAGAAGGTGCGGACGGCGTCCCGCGCCATCGCCCGCCTCGAGGAGCTCGCCGCCGACCGGGCGGGCGGTGCCGAGGTGGACATCGCCGTCCACCATCTCGCCGCCCCCGACCGGGCCGCGGCCCTCGCCGACCGGCTGCGGGCGCGGGTCCCGGGGCTGGTCGATCTGCATGTGAGCGAGGTCGGCGCGGTCATCGGCGCGCACACCGGACCCGGGCTGCTCGGGGCGGTCGTCTCACCGCGGTGACCTGTGGATCCGAAGGCGGCAGCCCCGCCGGTTTCACTCGTGTGGGTGGCGAAGTTGTCCACAACCGGGCCGTGATCCACGGAACTTGAGCAAGATCATCGCGAGTCGGCGGGAAGCCCCATCCTCGTCGCATGGCACTTCGATCACGCTCACACGAGACACACGCGACCAGTGGCCCGGGCCGGGGCCCGACCTCCGACGGCCGTACCCGGCACCGCCGGTCCCCGGTCCCGGTCCGCACCCGCCACCGCCCGGTCCCGGCGGAAGAACTGCGCCGCCGGGCGGAACTCCTCTTCGGCGAACGGGGAGTCACCAGGCCGGAGCCGGGACACGGACCCCCGCACGCCGGAACGGTGACCGGCACCGGTGCGGCGGCCGGACTGACCGCGGCCACCACCGGGCCGACGGTGGCCACCTCCGGGGTGCGCGCTGCCGCGTCCGGGGTGCGTACCGCCGCGGCCGCACTGTCCACGGCGGCGGCCGTGGTGTCCTCGGCCCGTGCGCTCGCCGGCGAGACCACGGCCCGGCGTGAACCTGCCCTTCCCGGGCTGCGGGCCCGGGTCGGGCTCGCCGTGCGGGAGCGGATGCCGGTGTGGCTGGCGACCCGCTGCGGGCTGGAACGCCGAGGCGCGGTGGCTCTCGGGGTGGTCCTCGTCGTGGCCGGGGCCCTGGCCGTGCAGCACTTCTGGACGGGCCGGACCGAATCGGTGAGCGCGCCGGAGGTGGTGCGTGCCGAGGCGCCGTACGAGAAGAGCGAGGAGAAGGTTCCGGCCGCGGGCACCGGTACCGCAGCGGCACCCGCCGGGCCGGCGGGGCCCGGCGGCGAGGTCGTCGTGGACGTCACCGGGAAGGTGCGTGAGCCCGGGGTCCACTCCCTGCCGGCCGGGTCCCGGGTGACCGACGCACTGCGGGCGGCGGGCGGGGTGCGGCCGGGTACGGACACCGACGGACTCAACCGTGCCCGTTTCCTGGTGGACGGCGAACAGATCGTCGTCGGGGGCCCCGCTCCGCCGGCCGCCCCGGGCCAGGTCGCGAATGGTGCCGCGGCGGGCACGGGCCCGGCCGCCCCGGTCTCCCTGAACACGGCGACCGTGGAGCAGCTCGACGCCCTGCCCGGAGTCGGCCCGGTGCTGGCGCAGCACATCGTCGACTACCGGACCGAGCACGTCGGCTTCCGCTCGGTCGACGAACTCCGCCAGGTCAAGGGCATCGGCGACCGCCGCTTCTCCGACCTGCGGGATCTGGTACGGCCATGAGTTCTGCGACCGGCCAGGACCCGCCGGAATCCGTGACCGTCGGCCGGGCCGAGCACGCCGGCTCGGGGAGGCGGCCGGGGACCGCGCACCCCCGGCAGGACACGGCGGCCGACCTGCGGCTGGTGCCGCCCGCGCTGGCCGCCTGGGCGACGGCGGCACTGACCCTGGACGCACCGCCGGGGTGGACGGCCGGGACCGCCGTCGCCTGCCTGGTCGCCGGCCTGATCCTGCTCTGGCGCAGCCGCGCGGGCCACCGGCCAGGGACGGTGACCGACAACTCCCCGACCCTGCGGCGGGGGACGGTGACCGGCGATTCCCCGGCCCTGCGGCGGGGGACGGCGACCGGCAACTCCCCGGCCCTCCAGCCGACTTGGCGGTACGCCTCCGTCGGTGCGCTGCTTCTCTGTGTCGCCGGGGCCGCCGCCTCCGCGGGGCTGCACGGGGCGGATGTGCGCCGGGGGCCGGTGCCCGGGCTGGCCCGCGCCTACGCGACCGTGACCGTCGAGGTGGAGCTCACGGGCGACCCGTGGGTCAGCAGGCCGCGCGTGCGGGGGGACCACGCCACGCCGGCCGCCGTGCTGGTGCGCGGCGAGGTACGGCGGGTGGAGAGCGGTGACGGGGAGGCGGTGACGACGCGCTCGCCGGTGCTGATGGCCGTCGACCCGGGGGTGCGGGCGCCCGGTGGCGGCGGCCGCGCGCAGTGGCTCGGGCTGCTGCCCTCCACACGGCTGCGGGTGAGCGGGCGGCTGGCGCCGGCGACGGCCGGCGGGGACCGGACCGCGGCGATGCTGCGGGTACGGGAGCGTCCCGCGCCGGTGGTGGTGGACGAGGCGAGTGGGCCGCAGCGGCTGGCCGGGCGGTTGCGGGCCGGACTGCGGGAAGCGACCGAGGGGCTGCCCGAGGACGCGCGGGCGCTGCTGCCCGGACTGGTCGTCGGGGACACCTCGCGGATCACGCCCGAACTGGACGAGGCCTTCGAGGAGACCGATCTCGCGCACACCCTCGCGGTCTCGGGCAGCAACCTCACCATCCTGCTCGCCCTGCTCGTCGGACCGCCGGGACTGGCCCAGCAGGTCGAGCGGCGCGGCCTCGCCCCGCGCCTGGGGCTGTCGCTGCGATCGACCGCGCTGTTCGCGTCGGCGCTCACCCTCGGCTTCGTCGTGGTGTGCCGGCCGGATCCCAGCGTGCTGCGGGCCGCGGCCTGCGGAGCCGTCGCCCTGCTCGCCCTGGCGACCGGCCGCCGCAGGTCCCTGATCCCGGCGCTGGCGACGGCGGTTCTGCTGCTGGTGCTGTACGACCCGTGGCTGGCACGCAGTTACGGCTTCCTGCTGTCCGTGCTGGCCACCGGGGCGCTGCTGGTGCTGGCGCCCGGCTGGAGCGAGGCGCTGCGACGGCGCGGGGTGCCGGAGCGGCTGGCCGAGGGCCTGGGCGCCGCTGCCGCAGCGCAGGCGGTGTGCGCGCCGGTGGTCGCGGTGCTGTCGGCGCGGGTGAGTCTGGTGGCGGTGCCGTGCAACCTGCTGGCCGAGGTCGCCGTCGCGCCGGCCACAGTGCTGGGGTTCGCCGCGCTCGCGGCGGCCCCGGTGGCGATGCCGTTGGCCAAGGTGCTGGCGTGGTGTGCGGGCTGGCCGGCCGGGTGGATCGCGGGGATCGCCCGGACCGGGGCCGCGCTGCCGGGCGCGGGCGTGGACTGGCCCGGGAGCTGGGCGGGGGCACTCCTGCTGGCCGGGGTCACGGTGGCCGTCGTACCGCTGGGGCGGCGGTTGCTGCGGCATCCGTGGTGGTGCGGGGCGCTCGGGGTGCTGCTCGTGCTGCTGGTGGTACGGCCGGCACCGCTGACCCGGGTGATCACGGGCTGGCCGCCGCCGGGCTGGAGACTGGCGATGTGCGACGTCGGGCAGGGCGACGCGACGGTGCTCGCGGCGGGCGCGGGCACCGGTGTGGTGGTGGACGCCGGGCCCGATCCGACGCTGGTCGACCACTGCCTGCGGGAACTCGGCATCACCCGTGTCCCGCTCGTTGTCCTGACCCACTTCCATGCCGACCATGTCGGCGGGCTGCCCGGGGTGCTGCGCGGGCGGACGGTCGCGCAGATCGAGACGACGGGGTTCGAGGAACCGGCGGAGCAGGCCGAGTTCGTACGGAGGGAGGCGGCCGAGCACCGGATCCCGGTCACGCGCGCGGTCGCCGGGGAGCGGCGCACCACCGGCGGCCTGGACTGGCAGGTGCTGTGGCCGCCCCCGGACCCGGCACCCGAACCGGACGGACCGAACGACGCCAGTGTCGCCCTGCTGGTCCGCTCGGCCGGACTGCGGATGCTGCTGCTCGGAGACCTCGAACCCCCGGCCCAGCAGGAGCTGCTGAGATCACCGGCGGCCGCCGGACTGGGCCGGGTGGACGTTCTGAAAGTGGCCCATCACGGGTCCGCGTATCAGGATCCGCAGCTGTTGCGGCTGGTGGCGCCCCGGGTCGCGCTCATCTCGTGCGGGGCGGACAACCCGTACGGGCACCCGGCGCCGGACACGGTGGCGCGGCTGAGGGCCGCCGGGGCGGTGGTGCTGCGGACCGACCGGGACGGGGCGCTGGCCGTGACCGGCGGTCGTACGGGACGGGAGGCGGGGGAGCTGGCAGTGGCGCGAGACTGAGGGCATGAACTCGGTGAACTCCACGCAGACCGACGCCTACCTCCACCGGCTCGGAGCCGCCCGCCCGGCCCGGCCCACCGTCGAGGCCCTGCGGGATCTGCAGCTGAGGCATCTGCGGGCCGTGCCCTTCGAGAACCTGTCGATCCACCTCGGCGAGGAGATCGTGCTGGAGGAGAGACGGCTGGTGGACAAGGTGGTGGGCGCGGGCCGGGGCGGGTTCTGCTACGAACTCAACGGCGCCTTCTCGGCGTTGCTGACCGCGCTCGGTTTCGAGGTGACGCTGCTGGCGGGGCGGGTGTACGGGGATGAGGGGCGGCTCGGGATCCCGTACGACCATCTGGCGCTGCGGGTCGGGACGGTGGACGGGGGCGAGTGGCTGGCCGATGTCGGGTTCGGGGCGCACAGCCACTACCCGCTGGCGTTCGCGGAGCGGGGTGAGCAGGTGGACCCGGGCGGCACGTTCCGGATCACCGGGGCCGGGCCGGACGCGGCGGGTGCCGGGGGAGAAACGGGTACGGCGGGCGGGGACCTGGACGTGCTGCGGGACGGCAAGCCGCAGTACCGGCTGGAGGTCCGGCCGCGGGTGCTCGGGGACTTCACGGCCGGGGCGTGGTGGCACAGCACTTCACCGTCGTCCCACTTCACGCAGTCACTCGTGTGTTCCCGGGTCACCGAGGACGGCGGCCGGATCACCCTCAGCGGGCGGACGCTGACGGTGACGGCAGCGGGCGGCGCGCGTGAGGTACGGGAGTTGGAGCGCGACGAGGAGGTGCTGGGGGTCTACCGGGAGCGGTTCGGGATCGCGCTGGACCGTGTTCCCGCGGTGCGAAATCGGCGGAACATCGACCAGGACGGCTAATTCGGGTACCACGGGAGAACGCGTCACTACCGGCGCGTAGCATGCTACTCATGGGTAGTTCCGGCTCATCTGCCGGATTCCCGCGATGTGGGCCCGTGTTGCCCCGAAAGCCTCATCAGTGATCGAATGTTTCTTCGGCAACGGACGGTGGCGAGGCGTACAGGGGTGGCGTGGATGTTCGGCGGCTTGAGGGGAAACCGAACGAACCGGGTGCAGCGGACAAGCCCCCTCGCGGCGGTGCAGACTCCGCCCGACGCCGGGGTCCTGAGCTGCCGGGTACTCGACCCGGTCAACGAGCCGGTGACGAACGCCGAGTTCGCGGTCAGCGACGCCATGGGGCGCACGGTGGTCAGCGGGGGTGCGGATCCCTACGGGTCGTTCGTGACGACCGTGCCGGCCGGTGAGTACCGGCTCGCGGTGTCCGCCGAGGGGTTCACGCCGTACCGGGCCACCGCGCGGGTCGCCGAGAACTGCCTCGCCTCGCTCGGTGACGTGACCCTCCAGGTCGCCCAGCCGCCGGAGCTGCCCGCGCCCGGGGACTGGGAGATCGAGCCGACGCATTCCTCGATCGCCTTCACCGCCCGGCACATCGGACTGGCCCGGATCCACGGGCGGTTCAACTCGTTCGCGGGCGCGGTCCGGATCGCCGAGCCGGTGGAGCGGTCCGCCCTGCACGTCGTGATCGACGCCGCGACCATCGACACGGGCGTGCGGATGCGGGACGACCATCTGCGGTCGGCGGACTTCCTGGACGTGCTGCGGTTTCCGACGCTGGAGTTCTACGGCGACCGGTTCGTGCACCGGGGCGGCAGCAGATGGGCCGTCACCGGGGCGCTGTCCCTGCACGGCGTGACGCGGACGGTCACGCTCGACACGGAGTACCTCGGGCTCGGCAACGGCATGGAGGGCGAGGTGCGGGCGGCCTGCCGGGCCACGACCGAACTGCACCGGGACGACTTCACCGTGAGCTGGCAGACGATGCTGGCGCGCGGGATCGCGGTCGTCGGGCCGACCATCCGCGTCGACCTCGATGTGCAGATCGTGCCCAAGGGCTGAGCGGGCCGCTCCGGGTCGTTCGGTCCTGCGGCGGTGGCCGAGAATGGTGCCGTGAGCGATGTGAGACATGTGCTGGTGCTGCCGGACCGGGATGCGGCGGAGGAAGCCGCCGAGGCGCTCGGGGAGCGCTTCGGGACCGGTGAGGAGCCGCGGCTGGTGCGGGACGCGCTGGCGGGCGAGGACGACGCCGAGGACGCGCAGTGGCTGGTGCTGCTGAGGGACGCGGAGGGGCGGCTGGACCCGGCGGAGCTGGACGAGTTCGCGGGGGAGTGGGAGGGGTGGCGGGAGGAGCCGTAGCGGCTGCGGATGCCTCGGCAGGCGGCGCGGCCGCGCTGTCAGTGGGCCGTGGGATGCTTGGCGCGATGGCAAAGAAGACTGCTGATGACGATCCGCTCGCCCCGCTGACGCTCGCCGTGGGGCAGGAGGAACTGCTGCTCGACCGCGCCGTGCAGCAGGTGGTGGCGGCTGCCCGGGCCGCCGACGCCGACACGGACGTGCGGGATCTGACCCCGGACCAGTTGCAGCCCGGCACACTCGCCGAGCTGACCAGCCCGTCGCTCTTCGCGGAGCGCAAGGTCGTGGTCGTACGCAACGCGCAGGACCTGTCCGCCGACACGATCAAGGACGTGAAGGCGTACCTCGGGGCGCCCGCCGAGGAGATCACCCTGGTGCTGCTGCACGCGGGCGGGGTCAAGGGCAAGGGGCTGCTGGACGCGGCGCGCAAGGCGGGGGCGCGGGAGGTCGCCTGCCCGAAGATGACCAAGCCGGCGGACCGGCTCGCGTTCACGCGGAGCGAGTTCCGGGCGCTGGGCCGCTCCGCCACCCCCGAGGCCTGCCAGGCGCTCGTCGACGCCATCGGCAGCGATCTGCGGGAGCTGGCCTCCGCCGTGACCCAGCTCGCCGCCGACGTCGAGGGCACCATCGACGAGGCCGTCGTCGGGCGGTACTACACCGGGCGGGCCGAGGCGTCGAGCTTCACCGTCGCCGACCGGGCCGTGGAAGGGCGTACGGCGGAGGCGCTGGAGGCGTTGCGCTGGTCGCTGGCGACCGGGGTCGCCCCGGTCCTGATCACCAGTGCGCTCGCGCAGGGGGTGCGGGCGATCGGGAAGCTGTCGGGGGCACGCGGCGGGCGGCCCGCCGATCTCGCGCGGGAGCTCGGGATGCCGCCGTGGAAGATCGACCGGGTACGGCAGCAGATGCGGGGCTGGACGCCCGACGGGGTGGCGGTGGCGCTGCGGGCCGTCGCCGAGGCCGACGCGGGGGTCAAGGGCGGCGGGGACGACCCCGAGTACGCCCTGGAGAAGGCCGTGGTGACCATCGCGCGGGCGGCGCGGTCGCGAGGCCGGGGGTAACCGGCCGGGCGTACCGCAGGGGGACGGGTCCGCCCGGACAAGCCGAAAGCCCCGGCGGCCGCCCTGGGGAAGGGTGGAATGCCGGGGCCTCGGTTCAAGCTTTTCGAGCCCGTTCCCGCGTGGCGAACGCAGGCCGCGAACAGGCTCTGGGTGCCGGTCGGGGGCGGATGAGAGAGGGCCCGCCCGGGTCCTTCCGGCGTCGTATCAAGTGTCAGCCCTGGAGGGACGCGACCTTGGAAGCGAGCGCCGACTTCTTGTTGGCGGCCTGGTTCTTGTGGATGACGCCCTTGGAGACGGCCTTGTCGAGCGCACGCGACGCGGCGCGCTGGTACTCGGTGGCCTTCTCGACGTCACCCGCGGCAGCGGCCTCGCGGGCCTTGCGGATCGCGGTCTTGAGGGAGGACTTGACAGCCTTGTTGCGCTGACGAGCCTTCTCGTTGGTCTTGATCCGCTTGATCTGGGACTTGATGTTCGCCACGAAAGAGCCTTTTCAGGTTCTGGTCCGGGACCGTGCAGATCCCGTACCGATGATTTCTCGAAGACGTGCCTCGCGCTGAGAGGGCATGAGACACAGCTGCCCAGACTAGCAGCGGGGCGGGGAACGGCCCAAACCGGTCCCCGGTCCTCCGCCATGGGACCATGGAGACTACGTATCGATCCGACCCGAGGCATAAGGCGCCTCAAGAGACAGGACCCTGCGTGCCCGCGACCCCTAACAATGTGCCCGAGCCGAGCCGTACCGACCCGGCTCTGATCCGCAATTTCTGCATCATCGCGCACATCGACCACGGCAAGTCCACGCTCGCCGACCGGATGCTCCAGCTGACCGGTGTGGTCGAGCAGCGGCAGATGCGTGCTCAGTACCTCGACCGGATGGACATCGAGCGCGAACGCGGCATCACGATCAAGTCCCAGGCGGTGCGTCTGCCCTGGGCCCCCACCGAGGGCCCCGACCAGGGCAGCACGCACATCCTCAACATGATCGACACCCCGGGGCACGTCGACTTCACCTACGAGGTCTCGCGGTCGCTGGCGGCCTGCGAGGGGACCGTCCTCCTCGTCGACGCCGCCCAGGGCATCGAGGCGCAGACCCTCGCCAACCTCTACCTGGCGATGGAGAACGACCTCACGATCATCCCCGTGCTCAACAAGATCGACCTGCCGGCCGCCCAGCCGGAGAAGTTCGCCGAGGAACTGGCGAACCTGGTCGGCTGCGAACCGGACGACGTGCTGCGGGTCTCCGCCAAGACCGGTGTGGGCGTCGACGCCCTGCTGAACAAGGTCGTCAAGGAGATCCCGGCGCCGGTCGGCGTCGCCGACGCGCCCGCCCGCGCGATGATCTTCGACTCGGTCTACGACTCCTACCGCGGTGTCGTCACCTATGTCCGTGTCATCGACGGCCAGCTCAACAAGCGCGAGCGCATCAAGATGATGTCGACCGGCGCCACCCACGAGCTGCTGGAGATCGGTACGAACTCGCCCGAGATGCTGGGCGCCGACGGTCTCGGCGTCGGCGAGGTGGGCTATCTGATCACCGGTGTGAAGGACGTCCGGCAGTCCAAGGTCGGTGACACCGTCACCAGTCAGCACAAGGGCGCCACCGAGGCGCTCGGCGGCTACAAGGACCCGAAGCCGATGGTCTTCTCCGGCCTGTATCCGCTGGACGGCTCCGACTACCCCGAACTGCGCGAGGCCCTCGACAAGCTGCAGCTCAACGACGCCGCGCTCGTCTACGAGCCGGAGACCTCCGCCGCCCTCGGCTTCGGTTTCCGCGTCGGCTTCCTCGGCCTGCTGCACCTGGACGTGATCCGGGAGCGGCTGGAGCGCGAGTTCGGGCTCGACCTGATCGCGACGGCCCCGAACGTGGTGTACCGCGTCGTCATGGAGGACGGCAGCGAGCACACGGTCACCAATCCGAGCGAGTTCCCCGAGGGGAAGATCGGCGAGGTGTACGAGCCGGTCGTGCGCGCCACCATCCTGGCGCCCAGCGAGTTCATCGGCTCGATCATGGAGCTGTGCCAGACCCGGCGCGGCACCCTGCTCGGCATGGACTACCTGTCCGAGGACCGCGTCGAGATCCGGTACACACTGCCGCTCGCGGAGATCGTCTTCGACTTCTTCGACCAGCTGAAGTCGAAGACGCGCGGTTACGCGTCGCTGGACTACGAGCCCACCGGCGAGCAGACGTCCAGCCTGGTCAAGGTCGACATCCTGCTGCACGGCGACAAGGTGGACGCCTTCTCGGCGATCACGCACAAGGACGCGGCGTACGCGTACGGGGTGCGGCTCGTCGCCAAGCTGCGCGAGCTCATCCCCAGGCAGGCCTTCGAGGTGCCCATCCAGGCCGCCATCGGCTCCCGGGTGATCGCCCGCGAGACCATCCGCGCCATCCGCAAGGACGTCCTCGCCAAGTGCTACGGCGGTGACATCTCCCGTAAGCGCAAGCTGCTGGAGAAGCAGAAGGAGGGCAAGAAGCGGATGAAGATGGTGGGTTCCGTGGAGGTTCCGCAGGAGGCCTTCATCGCCGTCCTCAGCAGTGATGACAGCGGGGGATCGGCCAAGAGCAAGAAGTAACCACCGGTAATAATCGGCCATGGCCGCAAAACGGGCGCAACAGGGGTCCGCCGTGCGAAAGCGTGGTGGACCCCTACGCGTGCGTAGGGTCGCTCTGTGTGGAACATGCGGGGAAACAGACAGGCCGAAGCCCCTTACGTACAGGCCGGTCGCGGCTTACTCTGATCCCTGCTCGATAGTTACTCGCGAGTTAAACAAGTAGTGCGAACCGCACCGTGAGTAAACCCAGCCGCACTGAGCCAGCCGCACCGTCGCGGGCCCCCGGAGGATGTCGTGAGCGACACGCAGACACTGATCGAGAACCGTCCGCCGTCCGTGGCGGCCCTCTTCCTGGAGCGTGTGGCGGCCACACCGGACGCCGAGGCCTACCGGTACCCGGTGCCCGCCGCCTCCGGTCAGGGCCCGGACGACTGGAAGTCCCTGAGCTGGGGGCAGGCGGCCGAGCGCGTCCACGCGATCGCGGCCGGTCTCATCGAACTCGGCATCCAGCCCGAGCAGCGGGTCGCCCTCGCCGCCTCCACCCGCGTCGAGTGGATCCTCGCCGACCTCGGCATCCTGTGCGCCGGAGCGGCCACCACGACCGTCTACCCGCAGACCAATGCCGAGGAGTCGGCGTTCATCCTCTCCGACTCCGGCAGCCGGGTACTGATCGCGGAGGACGCGGCACAGGTCGCCAAGGCCGTCGAGAAGCGCGCCGAGCTGCCCGAACTCACGCAGGTCGTCGTCATCGACCCGGCCGGCGTGGAGACGGGCGACTGGGTTCTCACCCTCGCCGAGCTGGAGGAGCGCGGTGCCAAGTACCTGGAGAAGCACCCCGAGCTGATCAAGGAGCGGGTCGGCGCGATCACCAAGGACCAGCTCGCCACGCTCATCTACACCTCCGGCACCACCGGCCGCCCCAAGGGCGTACGGCTGCCGCAGGACAACTGGTCGTACATGGCGAAGGCGATCGCCGCGACCGGGCTGGTCAGCGCCGACGACGTGCAGTACCTCTGGCTGCCGCTCGCCCATGTCTTCGGCAAGGTGCTCACCTCGGGGCAGATCGAGGTCGGCCATGTCACCGCCGTCGACGGCCGCGTCGACAAGATCATCGAGAACCTGCCGGTCGTGCAGCCGACGTACATGGCCGCCGTGCCGCGCATCTTCGAGAAGGTCTACAACGGTGTCGCCGCGAAGGCCCGTGCCGGTGGTGCGGCCAAGTACAAGATCTTCCAGTGGGCGGCCGACGTCGCCCGCGAGTACGCCAAGGCCACCCAGGACAACTTCCGCCGCACCGGCTCCGCCACCGCGCCCTTCGGGCTCACCGCCAAGCACAAGGTCGCCGACGGGCTCGTCTACTCCAAGCTGCGGGAGGCCTTCGGCGGGCGGCTGCGGGCCTGTGTCTCCGGGTCCGCCGCGCTGGCCCCCGAGATCGGCTACTTCTTCGCCGGCGCCGGTGTGCACATCCTCGAGGGCTACGGTCTGACGGAGTCCTCCGCCGCGTCCTTCGTGAACCCCGGCGAGGCCTACCGCACCGGTACGGTCGGCAAGCCGCTGCCCGGCTGCGAGGTACGGATCGCCGACGACGGGGAGATCCTGCTCCGCGGCCCCGGCATCATGCAGGGCTACCACGGGCTGCCCGAGAAGACCGCGGAGGTCCTCGAAGCCGACGGGTGGTTCCACACCGGTGACATCGGTGAGCTGTCCCCCGACGGCTATCTGCGGATCACCGACCGCAAGAAGGACCTCATCAAGACGTCCGGCGGCAAGTACATCGCGCCCGCCGAGGTCGAGGGACAGTTCAAGGCGGTCTGCCCGTACGTCTCCAACATCCTCGTCCACGGCGCCGACCGGAACTACTGCACGGCTCTGATCGCCCTCGACGAGGTCGCGATCCTGGAATGGGCCAAGGAGAACGGCCTGGACGGCAAGTCCTACGCCGAGGTGGTGGCCGCGCCGGCGACCGTCGAGATGGTCGACGGATACGTCAAGGAGCTCAACGAGGGGCTGCAGCGCTGGCAGACCATCAAGAAGTTCCGGCTGCTGCCCCGGGACCTGGATGTGGAGCACGGGGAGATCACGCCGAGCCTGAAGGTGAAGAGGCCGGTTGTGGAGCGGGAGTACAAGCACCTGATCGACGAGATGTACGCGGGGACGCGCGAGGCGTAGGGGTTTCGTCGTCAGGTGCTGGTGCGTGGGGGCTGTTCGCGCAGTCCCCCGCGCCCCTGCGGTCGGATCAGCTGACGCAGCTCACCGACTTCGGCCCGCAGTGCCGCCGCGTCCAGCGGACCGTCTGCGGACAAGTGGTCCTCCAGGACGGCCAGTCGCTTGCTCAACTCGCTGAAATCCGCCTGTTCTCGCGTCAGCAGAGCCTGCAACTGCTGGTTTTTCCTGTGCAGCTCCAAAAACACGTTGACCTTCGCCCGCAGCACCCACGGATCGAAGGGCTTCGTCAGATAGTCCGCCGCGCCTGTCGCGTAACCGCGGAACGCGTACCCGGCGTCCTCCTCCGCTCCCGTCAGGAAGATGATCGGGACGTCCTTCGTCTGGTCGAGGCGTTTGATGTTCGCGGCTGTTTCGAAGCCGTCCATGCCCGGCATGCGGATGTCGAGGAGGACCACGGCGAAGCGGCGGCGCAGCAGGGCCTTCATCGCCTCCTCGCCGGAACGCGCGCGTACTATCGGCTCGTTCAGGGATCCCAGCACGGCCTCCAGCGCGATCAGGTTGTCCTCCATGTCGTCGACCAGGAGGATGCCGGCCCGCTCGTCAGCGATCATCGCCCCGTCCGTTCCTCGTCGGCGGGTTCGCCGCCTTCCGTGCTGTCGGGGTCCAGGAGTGCGCAGACGACGGTGAGCAGCCGGTCGACGTCCACGGGTTTGGGTACGTAGTCGTTGGCGCCGCGTGCGATGGACTTCTCCCGGTCGCCGGGCATCGCCTTCGCCGTGAGCGCGACGATCGGCAGGCCGGTCCAGCGGGGGGCGCGGCGGATGGCCGCGATGGTCTCGTAGCCGTCCATCTCCGGCATCATGATGTCCATCAGGACCAGTTCGACGTCCGGGTTGCGCTCGAGGGTCTCGATGCCTTCCCGGCCGTTCTCCGCGTAGAGCACGGGCATGCCGACGCGGCCCAGGACATGGGTGAGCGCGAAGACGTTGCGGATGTCGTCGTCGATGATCAGGACGCGCCGGCCGGGCAGGATCCGGCCTGCGCGGCCGGACTGCCACGCCTCCAGCTTGGCCGGAGCCGGCCAGGAGTCGTCGGTGTCGGGGGTGGTGGCCGGGGCGGGGCCGGGCACCGGCAGGGTGTGGTCCTCCGGGGTGGGGCCGGCCGCCGTGTGACCGGGGCTGACGACGGGGACGTACAGCGTGAACGTCGAGCCCCTCCCCTGTTCGCTCGCCGCGACGATACGGCCGCCGAGCAGGCCCGCGATCTCGCGGCTGATGGACAGGCCGAGGCCGGTGCCGCCGTACTTGCGGTTCGTGGTGCCGTCGGCCTGCTGGAACGCCTCGAAGATCACCGGGAGTTTCTCGGCGGCGATCCCGATGCCGGTGTCCGTCACCTCGAAGGCGATCACCTCGTCGCTGCCGCGGACGTAGTGCTGGTCGGGGTCCTTCACCCGGTCGACGCGCAGTTCCACCCGTCCCTTGGCGGTGAACTTGATCGCGTTGGAGAGCAGGTTGCGCAGGATCTGCTGGAGGCGCTGTTCGTCGGAGTACATCTCGCGCGGTACGTCCTCGCCGACCGCCACCTCGAAGGCCAGACCCCGGTCCAGGGTCAGCGGGCGGAAGGTGGCGTGGACGTAGTCGAGGAGTTTGATCAGAGGCAGGCGTTTGGGGCGTACGTCCATCCGGCCGGCCTCGATCTTCGACAGGTCCAGGATGTCGTTGATGAGCTGGAGGAGGTCGGAGCCCGAGCGGTGGATCGTCGTCGCGAACTGGACCTCCTGGTCGGAGAGACGGCCGTCCGGGTTGTCGGACAGCAGCCGGGCCAGGATCAGCAAGGAGTTCAGCGGAGTGCGCAGTTCGTGGGACATGTTGGCCAGGAACTCCGACTTGTACTGGGAAGAAGTCGCCAGGAGAGCGGCTTTCTCCTCCAGTTCCGCGTTCGAGCGTTGCAGTTCCGCCTGTTGTTTCTGAAGTTCGTCCGAGCGTTCCTGGAGTTGCATCGCCAGGCGTTGCGACTCGCCGAGCAGGGACTCCGTGCGGGAGTTGGCGATGATCGTGTTGATGGCCACGCCGATGGTGTTGACGAACTGGTCGAAGAAGGCCAGGTGGACGTCGGAGAAGCGGGAGAAGGAGGCCAGCTCGATGACGCCGAGGAGTTTGTCCTCGAAGAGGATCGGGATGATGACGATCGTCGTCGGCGCCGCTTCGCCGAGACCGCTGTTGATCTTGATGTAGTCCGGCGGTGCCTCCTCGACGAGGATCCGCTTCTTCTCGCGGGCGGCCTGGCGGACCAGGCCGTGCACCGGCAGGCCGCCGGTCTCCACGATCGCGCCCTGCGCGGAGCCGTAGCCGGCGATGAACGCCATGCCTTTCGCCGGTACGGCCGTGCGCACGGCCGCGCCGTCCTCGTCCGGGTCGGCCAGGAAGAACGCGCCGTACTGGGCGTTCACCAGCGGGGTCAGCTCGCGCAGGATCAGGTCGGCGACCTCCATCAGGTCCCGGTGGCCCTGCATCAGCGCGGCGAGCCGGGCCAGGTTGGACTCCAGCCAGTCCTTCGCGCGGGTCGTCTCGCGCAGGTTGGCCACCATCAGGTTGATGTTGTCCTTCAGCTCGGCGACCTCGCCCTGCGTCTCCACGGTGATCGAGCGGGACATGTCGCCCTGTGCGACGGCCGAGGCGACCTCGGCGATCGCGCGGACCTGGGTGGTGAGGTTGAGGGCGAGTTCGTTGACGTTGGTCGTCAGGCGCTTCCAGGTGCCGTACACGCCCTCCACGCGCGCCTGGCCGCCCAGTTGCCCCTCGGAGCCCACCTCGCGGGCCACGCGGGTCACCTCGGACGAGAACGACGACAGGGTGTCGACCATCGTGTTGATCGTCGTCTTCAGTTCGAGGATCTCGCCGCGCGCGTCCACGTCGATCTTCTTCGACAGGTCGCCCTGGGCCACGGCCGTCGCCACCTGGGCGATGTTGCGCACCTGTGAGGTGAGGTTGTCGGCCATGTAGTTGACGTTGTCGGTCAGGTCCCGCCAGACGCCGGAGACGCCGAGCACCTGGGCGCGGCCGCCCAGCCGGCCGTCGGTGCCGACCTCGCGGGCCACGCGGGTCACCTCGTCGGCGAAGGCCCGCAGCTGCTCCACCATCGTGTTGACGGTGTCCTTCAGTTCGAGGATCTCGCCGCGCGCGTCGACGGTGATTTTCTTGGAGAGGTCGCCGTTGGCGACGGCTGTCGTCACCTGGGCGATGTTCCGCACCTGTGAGGTCAGGTTCAGCGCCATGAAGTTGACGTTGTCGGTGAGGTCTTTCCAGACGCCGGACACGCCTCTGACCTGCGCCTGACCGCCGAGGTTTCCTTCGGTGCCGACTTCGCGGGCGACGCGGGTGACTTCGTCGGCGAACGCCGACAGCTGGTCGACCATCGTGTTGATGGTTGATTTCAGTTCGAGAATCTCGCCTTTCGCCTCCACGGTGATCTTCTTGCCGAGGTCGCCCTGGGCGACGGCCGTGGAGACGAGCGCGATGTTGCGGACCTGGCTCGTCAGGTTGTCCGCCATGAAGTTGACGTTGTCGGTGAGGTCCTTCCAGACGCCCGACACGCCTCTGACCTGCGCCCGGCCGCCGAGGTTTCCTTCCGTCCCCACCTCACGGGCGACGCGGGTGACTTCGTCGGCGAACGCCGACAGCTGGTCGACCATCGTGTTGATCGTCGACTTCAGTTCGAGAATCTCGCCCTTGGCGTCGACCGTGATCTTCTGCGACAGGTCGCCGTTGGCGACGGCTGTCGTCACCTGGGCGATGTTGCGGACCTGTGAGGTCAGGTTCGACGCCATGAAGTTGACGTTGTCGGTGAGGTCCTTCCAGACGCCGGAGACACCCCGCACCTGGGCCCGGCCGCCCAGCTGTCCCTCCGTGCCGACCTCGCGCGCGACCCTGGTCACCTCGTCGGCGAACGCGGACAGCTGGTCGACCATGGTGTTGACGGTGAGCTTCAGTTCCAGCAGTTCACCGGTCGCCTCGACGGTCACCGTGCGGGTCAGGTCGCCGCGCGCCACCGCCGTCGTCACCAGGGCGATGTCTCGGACCTGGGCGGTCAGCCGGGACGCCATGGTGTTGACGGCCTCGGTCACGTCCCGCCAGCTGCCGGACAGGCGCTGCACCTTGGCCCGGCCGCCGAGCCGCCCCTCGGTGCCGACCTCGCGCGCGACCCGGGTCACCTCGCCGGTGAACAGGGACAGCTGGTCGACCATCTTGTTCACCGCGCGGCCCAGTCTGCGCAGGTCGCCGCGTAACTGGCGGCTGCCGTCGTGCAGATCGACCCGTTGGGTCAGATCGCCGCCGGCCACCGCGTCCAGGACGCGCGTGGCGTTCGCCGCGGGGGCGACCAGGGCGTCGAGGACCTGGTTGACGTCGTCGACGCGGGACGTCCAGGCGCCCTGGCCGGGGCTGGCCGAGAGCCGTTCGTCGAGGCGGCCGTGGCGCACCAGCTCGCGTTTCACGCGTTGCACTTCAGAGTTGAAGTGAACGCTGCGGTCCATGATCTGGTTGAAGACCGCGGTGAGTTCGGCGACCATCCCCTCCCCGGTCTCGGGCGCTTTGGTGAAGTCGCCGTCCCGGGCGGCGGTCAGCGCGGCGAGCAGAGGGCGCAGTTCGGATGCTCGGAGTTGTTCCGGTTTCTGTCCGTCTTCGAGCACACGTGTAGCACTGTTCTCACTCATGGCGGCCCACTTCGGTAACTCGGTGCTTATGGGCGCAGTCAGTCTGTCACTCTGTCCGCATCGATCGGGATGTATTCGTCCGAACTGCTCGGGGAGCTCGACATGGGGGCCATACCCACGCAACGGGAGACCGTCTCCCGGGTCCGTGAGGCGCCTGCGCGCGACGAGGCGCCCGCGCACGAGAGCGCGGGCGCGTACGCGCAGGGGCGCGCGACCCTGCCCGGGAGCCCCCTCGCGCCGGGTTCCGCCCGCGCGCTGGTGCGCGCCTGCCTCGACGAGTGGACCGACTGCGGCCTGCTGGAGCCGGGACAGCGGGTCGCCGAGGACGCCATGGTGGTCGTCAGTGAACTCGTCACCAACGCCGTCGTGCACGCCGGCACGGACATCGAGGTCGACTGGTGGCTGGAGGAGGCGCGGGAGGAGACGGCGTTCGTTGTCGAGGTCACCGACCACCACCCCTCCCGCGCCCCGCGCGACCACCCGGGCGAGACGCCGTACGAGACCCCGGAGTACGGGCGCGGGCTGCGCCTGGTCGCCTCGCTCGCCGAGTCCTGGGGGGTCACCTACCGCGTCGGCGCGAAGACGGTGTGGGCGCGCCTGACCGGGCACGGCGGCACGCTCCCCGACGAGCAGGAGCTGAAGGTGGCCGAGATCCTCGCGCCCGAGCCGCAGCGCCTCGACCGGGACCGGGACTGGCTGGACAGAGGCGTGCTGTCGTTCCTCGCCGAGGCCTCCGACCTGCTCGCCGGGCAGCTCGACGAGAACCTGGTGGCCGCGCTGGCCGGCCAGCTGATCGTGCCGCGGCTGGCCGACTGGTGCGCGGTGTGGCTGGAGGACGAGTCGACGGTGCGGTCCGGCGGCTGGGGCGACGCGAACGGCGCGGGCGGCCCGCGGCTGGCCCGGGTCTGGCACGGCAGCGAGAACCGCATCGAGGAACTGCGCCGCGCCCTGGAGAAGGACCCGCCGTGCGCGCAGGACGGCTTACGGTCCCGGCCCGAGTCGTATCCCTGGCCCGGCGAGGCGCTCGGCCCGCAGGGCGCCCGCGGCTCGGCGCTCTCCTACCGGCTGATCGCGGGCGGCCGTCCGCTCGGCACGCTCGTGATCGGACGCTCCGGCCCGGCCGGTTTCCCCGACGAGATCACCGGCCTGGTCGAGGACTTCGGACGCCGGGTCGCCCTCGCCATCGGCGCGGCCCGCCAGTACGCCCGCCAGGCCACCATCAGCGCCGTCCTCCAGCGCGGGCTGCTGCCGGGTGCGGTCGCCGAGATCCCGGGCGTGCGCAGCGCGCTCGTCTACGAGCCCTGTGACAAGGGCGGTCCCAGCGGTGACTTCTACGACCTGTTCCCGGCCGGCGACGGCCGCTGGTGCTTCGCCGTCGGCGACGTCCAGGGCAAGGGCCCCGAGGCCGCCGTCGTCATCGGCCTGGCCCGGCCCTGGCTGCGGCTGCTCGCCCGGGAGGGGTACCGGGTCGCCGACGTCCTCGACCGGCTCAACCAGCTCCTCCTCGACGACGCCACCGAGGCCGCCGACGCCGCCGCCCGCGCCCTGGTCGCCGGCGGCGGCCGTACCCTGCCGCCGGGCGACGGCCCGCAGACCCGTTTCCTCTCCCTCCTCTACGGCGAACTCACCCCCCTGGAGACGGGTGGCATCCGCTGCACCCTCGCCTCCGCCGGGCATCCGCTGCCGCTGCTCCTCGGTCCCGACGGCGTGGTCCGCACCGCCGCCCGGCCGCAGACCCTGCTGGGGGTCGTGGAGGACGAGACGTACACCAGCGAGACCATAGAGCT
Organism: Streptomyces sp. NPDC031497; assembly: GCF_055580905.1. Lineage (NCBI taxonomy): Bacteria > Bacillati > Actinomycetota > Actinomycetes > Kitasatosporales > Streptomycetaceae > Streptomyces > Streptomyces sp. NPDC031497. The sequence continues at coordinate 558,967 of NZ_JBVIKO010000003.1, read as the reverse complement.
CGGGCCCGGCGACAGCCTGCTGTGCGTGACCGACGGGGTCACCGAGCGCCGCTCGGGCTCCCGGCAGTTCGACGACGGCGACGGGCTCGCGCGGGCCCTCGCGGGCTGCACGGGCCTGAGCGCCGAGCTGATCGCCGAGCGCATCAGGCGGCTCGTGCACGAGTTCGGCGGCGGGCAGCCGGAGGACGATCTGGCGCTGCTGGTCCTCCAGGCGGAGTAACCGTCGTCGTACGGGACAATGGGGGACATGCCTTCCGCACTTCCCGACGGCGAGCCGGTCCCCGACGACGGCGCGCTCCCGGCGCACGCGCTGGCCGGTGCCGCCGACCGCCCCCTCGGGTTCTATCTGCATGTCCCCTACTGCGCGACCCGCTGCGGCTACTGCGACTTCAACACGTACACGGCGACCGAGCTGCGCGGCACCGGCGGTGTCCTCGCCTCCCGCGACAACTACGCGGACACCCTGATCGACGAGATCCGCCTGGCCCGCAAGGTCCTGGGCGACGACCCGCGCGAGGTCCGCACGGTGTTCGTGGGCGGGGGCACGCCGACGCTGCTGGCCGCCGGTGACCTGGTACGGATGCTGGGCGCGATCCGCGACGAGTTCGGTCTGGCCGCCGACGCGGAGGTCACGACGGAGGCGAACCCCGAGTCCGTCGACCCGGCGTATCTGGCGGCCCTGCGCGAGGGCGGCTTCAACCGGGTCTCCTTCGGCATGCAGAGCGCACGGCAGCACGTGCTGCGCGTCCTGGACCGCACGCACACCCCGGGGCGCCCCGAGGCGTGTGTCGCCGAGGCTCGCGCGGCCGGCTTCGAGCACGTCAACCTGGATCTGATCTACGGCACGCCGGGCGAGTCCGACGACGACTGGCGGGCCTCGCTCGACGCGGCGCTCGGAGCCGGCCCCGACCATGTGTCGGCGTACGCGCTGATCGTCGAGGAGGGCACGCAGCTGGCCCGCCGGATCCGCCGGGGCGAGGTCCCGATGACCGACGACGACGTCCACGCGGACCGCTATCTGATCGCCGAGGAGATGCTGTCCGCGGCGGGCTTCGACTGGTACGAGGTGTCCAACTGGGCCACCTCCGAGGCCGCCCGCTGCCTGCACAACGAGCTGTACTGGCGGGGCGCCGACTGGTGGGGCGCGGGACCGGGCGCGCACGCGCACGTGGGCGGTGTGCGCTGGTGGAACGTCAAGCATCCGGGGGCGTACGCGGCGGCGCTGGCGTCGGGGCGGTCACCGGGGGCCGGGCGTGAGGTCCTCACGGACGAGGACCGCCGGGTGGAGCGGATCCTGCTGGAGCTGCGGCTGCGCGAGGGGGTGCCGCTGTCGCTGCTGAAGGAGCAGGGGCTGGCGGCCGCGCGGCGGGCGCTGGGGGAGGGGCTGCTGGAGACCGGCCCGTACGAGGACGGCCGGGCCGTGCTGACGCTGCGGGGGCGGCTGCTGGCGGACGCGGTGGTCAGGGACCTGGTGGACTGACGGGGCCGGGGGCGAGGGGCGCGGCTACGGGGCCGTCACGAAGTCGATCAGTTCCTCCACCCGGCCCAGCAGCTCCGGTTCCAGGTCCTTGTAGGAGCCCACCCGGGCCAGGATCGCCTGCCACACCGCGCCCGTGTTGTCCGAGGGCCAGCCGAGGGCCCGGCACACGCCCGTCTTCCAGTCCTGGCCGTGCGGGACGCGCGGCCAGGACTCGATGCCCAGGGCCGCGGGCTTCACGGCCTCCCAGATGTCGATGTACGGGTGGCCGACCACCAGGGCGTGTGCGCCGGTGACCGACTGGGCGATCCGCCACTCCTTCGTGCCGGGGAGCAGGTGGTCCACCAGGACACCGAGGCGCGCGTCCGGGCCCGGTGCGAATTCGGCCACGATCGACGGGAGGTCGTCGACGCCCCCCAGGTACTCCACGACCACGCCCTCGATGCGCAGGTCGTCGCCCCAGACCTTCTCGACCAGTTCCGCGTCGTGGCGGCCCTCGACGTAGATGCGGCCGGCGCGGGCCACGCGCGCGCGTGCGCCGGGGACGGCGACCGACCCGGAGGCGGTACGGGCGGGGCGTGCGGGGGCGGCGGACGTGGGGCGTACGAGGGTGACCACCCGGCCCTCCAGCAGGAAGCCCCGCGGTTCCAGCGGGAAGACGCGGTGTTTGCCGAAGCGGTCCTCCAGGGTCACCGTGCCCGCCTCGCAGCGGATCACCGCGCCGCAGAACCCGGTGCCGGGTTCCTCGACGACCAGGCCGGGTTCGGCGGCCACCTCCGGGGCCGGTTTCGGCTTCTTCCACGGCGGGGTCAGGTCGGCGGAGTACTGGCGCATTCGGATGACGATAGGAGAAGCGGCGGCGGCGTGGTCACGACACGCCGAAACGGGCGGCCAGGGCGTCGCGTTGCCGTCGTACGAACTCCGCGTCCACCACCGCTCCGTGACCGGGCACGTACCGGGCGTCCTCGCCGCCGAGGGCGAGCAGGCGGTCCAGGGCGGCCGGCCAGCGGGACGGTACGGCGTCGGGGCCGGCCTGGGGGTCGCCGGACTCCTCCACCAGGTCGCCGCAGAACACCACCGGCGGGTCGCCGGGGACGCCGGGGACGCCGGGGACGAGGACCGCGAGGTCGTGGGAGGTGTGGCCGGGGCCCACGTCGGCCAGCAGGGCCCGGCGGCCGTCGCCGAGGTCGAGGGTCCACTCGCCGGAGACCGGACGGCGGGGCACGGGCAGCGCGTCGGCCGCCTCCTCGGCCTCCGGGGCCGGCAGGCCGTTGCGGACCGCGTCCAGGCGCAGCGCCTCGCGGCCGTGCGTGAAGACGGCCTCCGCGCCCGCCGCCGCGTGCACGTCCACGCCCGCGAACGCCGGGGTGCCGAAGACGTGGTCGAAGTGGGGGTGGGTGAGCGCGAGATGGGTCACACGGCGTCCGGCCAGCCGTTGCGCCTGCGTCCGCAACCGCGCGCCCTCCGCCAGGCTCGACCCGGCGTCCACCATCAGGACCGGTCCCGCCCCGAGGACCAGCCCGGCCGTGCAGTCCCAGCCCGGCAGCCGGCACCGGCCGACCCCCTCGGCCACCCGCTCCCAGCCCAGCTCTTCCCAAGTCACCGTCACACCACGACGCTAGCGGCAGAACGCCCCGGGTCCTCACCGACCTTGCCCAGTCGGTACCCGGCGGCCGTACACTGGGCCGGGGACGTTGGCACTCGGGATCGCAGAGTGCCAGGCGAAAGACCCGAAAGGCCGCGGGGACGACTTTCTGGAGGTGTGGCGCTGGATGCTGAGTGAACGCAGGCTTCAGGTATTGCGCGCCATTGTCCAGGATTACGTCGGCACCGAGGAGCCGGTGGGGTCGAAGGCGCTGACCGAGCGGCACAACCTCGGGGTCTCCCCGGCGACCGTGCGCAACGACATGGCCGCCCTGGAGGACGAGGGGTTCATCGCCCAGCCGCACACCAGCGCCGGGCGGATCCCCACCGACAAGGGCTACCGGCTGTTCGTCGACAAGCTGGCCGGCGTCAAGCCGATGAGCGCGCCCGAGCGGCGGGCCATCCAGAACTTCCTCGACGGCGCCGTCGACCTCGACGACGTCGTGGCGCGGACGGTGCGGCTGCTGGCGCAGCTGACGCGGCAGGTCGCGGTCGTGCAGTACCCGTCGCTGACACGGTCCACCGTGCGGCATGTGGAGCTGCTCGCGCTCGCGCCGGCCCGGCTGATGCTGGTGCTGATCACCGACACCGGGCGGGTCGAGCAGCGGATGGTCGACTGCCCGGCGCCCTTCGGGGAGACGTCCGTGGCGGATCTGCGGGCGCGGCTCAACAGCCGGATCGCGGGACGCCGGTTCTCGGACGTGCCCCGGCTGGTGGAGGACCTGCCGGACGCCTTCGAGGCCGAGGACCGCGGCACTGTCTCGGCGGTGCTCTCCACCCTGCTGGAGACGCTCGTCGAGGAGAACGAGGAGCGGCTGATGATCGGCGGCACCGCCAATCTCACCCGCTTCGGACATGATTTTCCCCTCATGATCCGGCCCGTCCTGGAGGCCCTGGAGGAGCATGTCGTCCTCCTCAAGCTCATGGGCGAGGCAGGGGATTCGGGCATGACCGTACGCATCGGTCACGAGAACGCCTACGAGGGACTCAACTCAACGTCCGTGGTGTCGGTCGGCTACGGTTCGGGCGGCGAGGCAGTCGCCAAGCTCGGCGTGGTCGGACCGACCCGCATGGATTACCCGGGAACGATGGGAGCGGTACGAGCGGTGGCACGGTACGTCGGACAGATCCTGGCGGAGTCGTAAGTGGCCACGGACTACTACGCCGTTCTCGGCGTGCGCCGCGACGCGTCGCAGGAAGAGATCAAGAAGGCCTTCCGTCGGCTCGCGCGCGAGCTGCACCCGGACGTCAACCCGGATCCGAAGACCCAGGAGCGGTTCAAGGAGATCAACGCCGCCTACGAGGTGCTCTCCGACCCGCAGAAGAAGCAGGTCTACGACCTCGGCGGCGACCCGCTCTCGCAGAGCGGCGGCGCGGGCGCGGGCGGCTTCGGGGCCGGCGGGTTCGGGAACTTCTCGGACATCATGGACGCGTTCTTCGGTACCGCGTCCCAGCGCGGGCCGAGGTCGCGTACGCGGCGCGGCCAGGACGCCATGATCCGGATCGAGGTCGAGCTCGACGAGGCGGCCTTCGGTACGACCAAGGACATCCAGGTCGACACGGCGATCGTCTGCAACACCTGCAACGGTGAGGGCGCGGCGCCGGGCACCTCCGCCCAGACGTGCGACATGTGCCGGGGCCGTGGTGAGGTCTCGCAGGTGACGCGGTCCTTCCTGGGCCAGGTCATGACCTCGCGGCCGTGTCCGCAGTGCCAGGGCTTCGGTACGGTCGTGCCGACGCCGTGTCCCGAGTGCGCCGGTGACGGGCGGGTGCGGTCGCGGCGGACGCTGACCGTGAAGATCCCGGCCGGTGTCGACAACGGCACCCGGATCCAGCTCGCCGGTGAGGGCGAGGTCGGGCCCGGCGGCGGTCCCGCCGGTGACCTGTACGTCGAGATCCACGAGCTGCCGCACTCCACGTTCCAGCGGCGCGGCGACGATCTGCACTGCACGGTGACCATCCCGATGACGGCGGCCTCGCTCGGTACGAAGGTGCCGCTGGAGACGCTGGACGGGATGGAGGAGGTCGACATCCGGCCGGGCACGCAGTCCGGGCAGTCGATCCCGCTGCACGGGCGCGGTGTCACGCATCTGCGCGGCGGCGGGCGCGGCGATCTCATCGTCCATGTCGAGGTGACCACCCCGACCAAGCTCGACCCCGAGCAGGAGCGGCTGCTGCGCGAGCTGGCGAAGCTGCGCGGCGAGGAACGGCCGACGGGGCAGTTCCAGCCGGGTCAGCAGGGACTGTTCAGCCGGCTGAAGGACGCGTTCAACGGGCGTTGACCCGTCGGCGGGCGCCGGCGGCCCGTCGTACGGGCGCCGGCGGGTCGCCGTGCGGGGGCGCGGCCCCTTCGCTGCCCGGACATGTCTGGCATGTGCCAGGGGTACGGCCCGATTCGGTCTTGTTCAAAGGACGTGACAACATGCCGTCATGTCCTCCGCGCTGACCGATCTCTTTCCCCTTCCGATCGTGCAGGCCCCCATGGCGGGCGGGGTCTCCGTGCCGCAGCTCGCCGCCGCCGTGTCCGAGGCGGGCGGGCTGGGGTTCCTGGCCGCCGGGTACAAGACCGCCGACGGGATGTACCAGGAGATCAAGCAGCTGCGGGGGCTGACCGGCCGTCCCTTCGGGGTGAACCTCTTCATGCCGCAGACGGAGTACGCCGAGGCCGGGGCCGTGGAGATCTACGCGCATCAGCTGGCCGGTGAGGCCGCCTGGTACAAGACCGAGCTGGGCGACCCCGACAGCGGCCGGGACGACGGGTACGAGGCCAAGCTGGCCGTGCTGCTCGACAACCCGGTGGCCGCGGCCTCGTTCCACTTCGGTGTCCCGGGCAAGGACGTCCTCGACTCCCTCCGCCGCGCGGGAACCCTCACCCTCGTCACCGCGACCACCGCCGAGGAGGCTCTCGCCGTCGAGCGGGCCGGGGCGGACGCGGTGATCGCCCAGGGCGTGGAGGCCGGCGGTCACCAGGGCACCCACCGGGACGTGCAGGAGAACGAGGGCTCCGGGATCGGGCTGCTGTCGCTGGTCGCCCAGATACGGGAGACGGTGGGCATCCCCGTCGTCGCCGCCGGCGGCATCATGCGCGGCAGCCAGATCGCCGCCGTGCTGGCCGCGGGGGCGAGCGCCGCCCAGCTGGGTACGGCCTTCCTCGCCACCCCCGAGTCCGGCGCCACCGACCTGCACAAGCGGGCGCTGACCGACCCGCTGTTCATCCGGACCGAACTGACCCGCGCGTTCTCCGGGCGGCCCGCCCGGGGGCTGGTCAACCGCTTCATGCGCGAGCACGGCCCGTACGCGCCCGCCGCCTACCCGGAGGTCCACCACCTGACCTCCCCGCTGCGCAAGGCCGCCGCCAAGGCCGAGGACGCGCAGGGCATGGCCCTGTGGGCCGGGCAGGGCCACCGGCTGGCCCGCCCGCTGCCCGCCGGGCAGCTGGTGGAGACCCTCACGGCGGAACTCGCCGCCGCGTCGACAGCGTTGTCGGGCAAGGCCGAAGGGCGCGAGGGGTACGAGGGGCACGAGGGGCACGAGGGGTACGAGGGGTACGAGGGGTACGAGGGGTACGAGGGGGGCAGGCGGTGACCGCCCCGGTGTTCGTGCTCGACCCGCTCGTGGAACCCGACCTCTCCGGCGGCGAGGTCGTCCTGGACGGGCCCGAGGGACGGCACGCCGTCTCCGTGAAGCGGCTGCAGCCCGGCGAGGACGTCATCCTCACCGACGGGCGCGGCCGCTGGACGGAGGGCGTCGTACGGGCCGCCGAGGGCAAGGACCGGCTGATCGTCCACATGACGTCGATCTCGGAGGAGCCGGAGCCGTCTCCCCGCATCACCGTCGTCCAGGCCCTGCCCAAGGGCGACCGCGGCGAGGTCGCCGTGGAGACCATGACCGAGGTCGGCGTCGACGCGATCGTGCCCTGGCAGGCCGCCCGCTGCATCACCCAGTGGAAGGGCGACCGGGGCCTGAAGTCCCTCGCGAAGTGGCGGGCCACCGCCCGCGAGGCCGGCAAGCAGTCCCGCCGGGTGCGCTTCCCGGAGATCGCGGACGCGGCGACCACCAAGCAGGTCGCCGCACTGCTCGCCGGAGCCGACCTGGCCGCCGTGCTCCACTCCGACTTCGAGCACGGCAGTGACCCGCTCGCCGAGGCCCAACTGCCCGCCGAGGGCGAGATCGTGCTCGTCGTCGGGCCCGAAGGGGGCGTCGCCCGGGACGAGCTCGCGCTCTTCGAGGAGGCGGGTGCGAAGGCGTACACCCTGGGACCTACCGTGATGCGCACATCGACCGCAGGCACCGCGGCCGCGGCCCTGCTGCTGGGCCGCACCGGCCGCTGGTCCTGACCCGTACGACACCTCAGGGGGAACGCGCCGTGGAACTCGCCCAAGTCCGGCTCCTGGTCTCCGACTTCGCCGCCTGCTACCGCTTCTACGCCGAGGTGCTCGGGCTGAAGCCGCAGTCGGGGGCGAGCGAGGGACCGTACGAGAAGTTCAGCCCGCACGCCGGGTCGGCGGGGATAGCCCTCCAGGACCGGGCCATGATGGCCGAAGTGCTGGGCGAGCTGGGGGAGACCGCGACCGGGCACCGTTCGCTGGTGGTGCTGCGCGTCGACGACCTGGACGCCTACTGCGAGCAGATCGCCGCGCGGGGCGCGGTGCTGGTGCACGGGCCGGCGCCGATGACGGAACGCATGCGCGTCGCCCACCTCAAGGACCCGGAGGGCAACCTGGTGGAACTCCAGGAGTGGCTGCTGCTGCGCACCTGAGGAACCCGTCGGCCGCCAGGGGGACCTCTCCGAACACGTGAGTGGCCGTATGCCCCCTACCGTCACGGAGCCGACGGTGGCAGGCTGCCCTCCATGGGGGCATTGAGGCCGATTTGGCGCCGGCCGCGCGTGACGCGCCGGGCGAGCGTGACCAGAGCGGCGGCCGTGGCGGGGCTCGCGGTGGTCGCCGTGGGCGGTGTGGTGGGCTGTCAGCCGACCGACCTGAACTCCGCGACCGTCGCGTACACCACCGACCGGACCGCCACCGCCGAGCTGAAACGGCAGCACGTCGACGTCAGCTGGCTCACCTGCACCGGCAACTACGGCTCGTCGGCCCCGAGGACGCCCTCGGCCTCGGCGACCACCGTCGTCTCCGTGGACTGCCGGGGCAGGACCAAGGACGGCCGGGACATCACCGTCACCGGACGGGTCACCAAGGCGGTCAGCGGCGCCTGTGTGCGCGGGAACCTCGTCGCGAAGGTGGGCGGCAAGGAGTGGTTCCGGGTGAACGGCCTCGGCGACTGCGACGCCACGCCCGGACCGGCGTACAGCACCTACCGGCCGCCCACCTACGGGCAGCAGCCGGGCGCCACCGTGACCGTGACGAAGACCGTCTGGTGCCAGAGCGACCCCCAGTGCCGGCCGGTGCAGGGCAAGTGATCGAAATCGGCCACCGCGATCGGGTCGCGATGCATAGGCTGAGCGGGTGACTCAGGGTGCAGCGACAGGACCGCGGTCCTACCTCCGATTTCCCCATGTCCACGGCGACCTGGTCGCCTTCACCGCCGAGGACGACGTGTGGCTCGCGCCCCTGGACGGCGGCCGGGCCTGGCGGGTCAGCGCCGACAACGTCCCCGTGACGACGCCGCGCATCTCGCCCGACGGGACCACGGTCGCCTGGACCTCCACCCGCGACGGCGCCCCCGAGGTGCACACGGCCCCGGTGGAGGGCGGCAGCAGCGAACGCCTGACGCACTGGGGGAGTTCCCGCACCCAGGTGCGCGGCTGGACCGCCGACGGGCAGGTCCTCGCGATCAGCACCTACGGCCAGTCCAGCCTCCGGCGCAGCTGGGCCCGCACCGTCCCGCTCGACGGCGGACCGTCCACCGTCCTGCCGTACGGCCCGGTCGGCCATGTCGCCTTCGGGCCGCACACCGTGCTGCTGTCCGCGCCCATGGGCCGGGAGGCGGCCTGGTGGAAGCGGTACCGGGGCGGTACGGCGGGCAAGCTGTGGATCGACCGGGACGGCCACGACGGGGAGGGTGCCGGGGAGTTCGTCCGGCTGCACGAGGAGCTGGACGGGAACCTCGAACACCCGGTGTGGGCCGGCGACCGGATCGCCTTCCTCTCCGACCACGAGGGAACCGGCGCGCTGTACTCGTCCCTCGCCGACGGTTCCGACCTGCGCCGGCACACCCCCCTAGGGGGTTTCTACGCCCGGCACGCGGCCGGTGACGGCAACCGGGTCGTCTACGCCTCGGCCGGTGAACTCTGGCTCCTCGACGACCTGGAGGGCGCCGAACCGCGCCGGCTGGACATCCGGCTCGGCGGGTCCCGGGTGGACCGGCAGCCGCGCCCGGTCAACGCGGCCCGCTGGTTCAGCTCCGCCTCGCCCGACCACACCGCGCGCGGCAGCGCCGTCCTGGTGCGCGGCGGCGTGCACTGGGTGACCCACCGGTCGGGGCCGGCCCGCGCGCTGGCCGCCCAGCCCGGGGTGCGCGCCCGGCTGCCCGTCACCTTCCGCGCGGACGCGGAGGAGTGGGTGGTGTGGGTGACGGACGCCGAGGGCGACGACGCCCTGGAGTTCGCCCCCGCCACCGGTGCCGTGCCCGGCTCCACCCCGCGCCGGCTCGCCGCCGGACAGCTCGGCCGGGTCCTGGACCTCGCCGTCGCCCCCGACGGCGGCCGGGTCGCGGTCGCCGCCCACGACGGACGGCTGCTCCTCGTCGAACGCGAGACCGGCGAGGTCCGCGAGGTCGACCGCAGCGAGGACGGCGACGTCTCCGGGCTGGCGTTCTCGCCCGACTCCGGCTGGCTCGCCTGGTCCCACCCCGGAGCCGGCGGGCTTGCCCAGCTCCGTGTCGCCCACACCACCGACCTCACCGTCACCGAGGCGACCCCGCTGCGTTTCCAGGACTACGACCCCGTCTTCACCCGCGACGGCAAACACCTCGCCTTCCTCTCCACCCGCTCCTTCGACCCGGTCTACGACGAGCACGTCTTCGACCTGGCCTTCGTGGTCGGCGACCGGCCGCACCTGATCACCCTGGCCGCGACCACCCCCTCGCCGTTCGGCCCGCAGCGGCACGGCCGCCCCTTCGAGACCCCCGACAAGGACGAGACCCCGGACGCCGAGGGCACCCCGGCCACCCGGATCGACCTGGAGGGCCTCGCCGACCGGATCGTGCCCTTCCCCGTCGAGGCCGGCCGCTACTCCGGGCTGCGCGCCGCCAAGGACGGCGTCCTGTGGCTGCGCCACCCGGTGCGCGGCGTGCTCGGCGCCTCCCGCGCCCACCCCGAGGACCCCGACCCCAAGACCGAGCTGGAACGCTACGACCTCGCCCAGCAGCGCATCGAGTACCTCGCCTCCGACGCCGACCACTTCGAGGTCAGCGGCGACGGCAAACGCGTCCTGCTGTGGGCCGACGGCAAGCTCAAGGTGGTACCCAGCGACCGGCGTGCCTCGAACGACGACGACAGCGACACCAACATCACCGTCGACCTGTCCCGGGTCCGGCAGACCGTCGAACCGGCCGCCGAGTGGCGGCAGATGTTCGACGAGACCGGCCGCATCATGCGGGACCAGTTCTGGCGGCCGGACCTCGGCGGCGTCGACTGGGACGGCGTCCTCGACCGCTACCGCCCGCTCGTCGACCACGTCGCCACCCACGACGACCTGGTCGACCTGCTCTGGGAGGTCCAGGGCGAACTCGGCACCTCGCACGCCTACGTCACCCCGAACGGCGGCTACGGCCGCGGCGCCCGCCAGGGCCTCCTCGGCGCCGACATCTCCCGGCACCCGGACGGCAGTTGGCGCATCGACCGGATCCTGCCCGCCGAGACCTCCGACCCCGGCGCCCGCTCCCCGCTCGCCGCACCCGGCGTCGCGGTACGCCCCGGCGACGCGATCGTGGCCGTCGCCGGCCGCTCCGTCGACCCGGTGACCGGACCCGGCCCCCTCCTCGTCGGCACCGCCGGCAAGGCCGTCGAACTGACCGTGTCCCCCACGGGCGGCGGCGAGTTGCGCCACCCCGTCGTCGTCCCGGTCGCGGACGAGGAACCGCTGCGCTACCACGCGTGGGTGGCCGACCGCCGGGCCCATGTGCACGAGCTGTCCGGCGGCCGCCTCGGCTACCTCCACGTACCGGACATGCAGGCGCCGGGCTGGGCCCAGATCCACCGCGACCTGAGCGTGGAGATGGCCCGCGAGGGGATCGTCGTGGACGTCCGGGAGAACCGCGGCGGGCACACCTCACAGCTCGTCGTCGAGAAACTGGCCCGCCGGATCGTCGGCTGGGACCTGCCGCGCGGCATGCGGCCGTTCAGCTACCCGAGCGACGCGCCCCGGGGCCCGGTGGTCGTCGTCGCGAACGAGTTCTCCGGCTCGGACGGGGACATCGTCAACGCGGCGATCAAGGCGCTCGGCATCGGCCCGGTGGTCGGCACCCGCACCTGGGGCGGCGTGATCGGCATCGACAGCCGCTACCGCCTGGTCGACGGCACCCTGGTCACCCAGCCCAAGTACGCGTTCTGGCTGGAGGGCTACGGCTGGGGCGTCGAGAACCACGGCGTCGACCCGGACGTGGAGGTCGTCCAGACCCCCCAGGACTGGGCTGCGGGGAGGGACCCGCAACTGGACGAGGCGGTGCGGATCGCCCTGGAGGCGTTGGAGACGACGCCCGCGAAGGTGCCGCCGACGCTGCCGATCTGACGAGGGGCGCCAGGTCCCGCCCAAGGGGCGCGGGGCCGCACCGGTGTGCGGCTCCGCCGCGTGGGAGCGCTCAGCCCCCACCGGACGAGTACCCGACGGCGATACGATGCCCCGGAAGATCGATCACGGTGCCCAGGAAGGAAACCGCATGCCAGGGGAACCCCAGGACGACTGCCTCTTCTGCAAGATCGTCGCAGGTCACGTCCCCGCGACGATCGTCCGGGAGACGGACACCACCGTCGCCTTCCGGGACATAAACCCCCAGGCACCCACCCACGTCCTGGTGATCCCCAAGGTCCACTACAAGAACGCGGCCGAGCTCGCCGCGGGCGAACCCGCCGTGGCCGCCGACATACTGCGTGAGGCGCAGGCCGTCGCCGACGAGGACAAGCTGGACAGCTACCGCATCGTCTTCAACACCGGCAGCGGCGCCGGCCAGACCGTCTGGCACGCCCACGCGCACGTCATCGGCGGCCGCGGCCTGCAGTGGCCGCCCGGATAACCCGGGCAAGTCACCGTGTCCGTCCGTGAACTGGTGGTCCTCGGCACCGCCAGCCAGGTTCCCACCCGGCACCGCAACCACAACGGCTACCTGCTGCGCTGGGACGGCGAGGGCATCCTCTTCGACCCCGGCGAGGGCACCCAGCGGCAGATGCTGCGGGCCGGGGTCGCCGCGCACGACCTCAACCGGATCTGCGTCACCCACTTCCACGGCGACCACTGTCTCGGCCTCGCCGGGGTCATCCAGCGCGTCAACCTCGACAAGGTCCCGCACCCGGTCACCGCGCACTACCCGAAGTCCGGGCAGCGCTTCTTCGACCGGCTCCGGTACGCCACCGCCTACCGGGAGACCGTCGGCATCACCGAGGTCCCGGTCGACGCGGACGGCGACCTCGCCGTCACCCCGTCGTACACGCTGCAGGCCAGGAAGCTGTCCCACCCGGTCGAGTCCTACGGCTACCGGCTGGTCGAGCCCGACGGCCGCCGCATGCTGCCCGAACGGCTCGCCGCGCACGGCATCAAGGGCCCGGACGTCGGCCGTCTCCAGCGCGACGGCGTCCTCGGGGACGTCACCCTCGACCAGGTCAGCGAGGTGCGGCGCGGGCAGCGGTGCGCGTTCGTGATGGACACCCGGCTCTGCGACGGCGTGCACGCGCTCGCCGAGGGTTGCGACCTGCTCGTCATCGAGTCCACCTTCCTCGACGAGGACGCCGAACTCGCCGCGGAACACGGCCATCTGACCGCCGGGCAGGCGGCGGCCGTCGCGCGGGACGCGGGCGTACGACACCTCGTGCTGACCCACTTCAGCCAGCGCTACTCCGAACCCGAGGAGTTCGAGCGGCAGGCGCGGGCCGCCGGCTACCAGGGCGAGCTGACCGTCGCCTACGACCTGCTCCGAGTGCCGGTTCCGAAGCGCAGGTGAAACGGCCGTACCATGCTCTGATGCCCCTCCCCAAAGCTGAACTGCACCTCCACATCGAAGGCACCCTGGAGCCGGAGCTGGCGTTCCGGCTCGCCGCGCGCAACGGCGTAGAGCTGTCGTACGCGGACACCGACGCCCTCCGCGAGGCCTACCGGTTCAAGGACCTGCAGTCCTTCCTGAACCTGTACTACGAGCTCATGGCCGTCCTGCGCACCGAGCAGGACTTCGAGGACCTCGCGAACGCCTATCTGGGCCGGGCCGCCGCGCAGGGTGTGCGGCACGCCGAGATCTTCTTCGATCCGCAGGCGCACATCGCCCGGGGCGTGCCGCTCGGCACGGTCGTGGACGGGCTGTGGCGGGCACTCGGCCGAAGCGCCGAGAACCACGGGATCTCCACCCGGCTGATCATGTGCTTCCTGCGGGACGAGTCCGCCGACTCGGCGCTGGAGACACTGGAGGCCGCACGGCCCCACCTCGACCGGATCATCGGGATCGGGCTGGACTCCGCCGAGGTCGGACACCCGCCGGCCAAGTTCCGCGAGGTGTACGAGGCCGCCGCCGACCTCGGGCTGCGGCGCGTGGCGCACGCCGGTGAGGAGGGGCCGCCCGCCTACATCACCGAGGCGCTGGACGTGCTCGGGGTGGAGCGCGTGGACCACGGGCTGCGCTGCATGGAGGACCCGGACCTGGTCGCCCGTCTGGTGCGGGAGCGGATCCCGCTGACGCTGTGCCCGCTGTCGAACGTGCGGCTGCGCGCGGTCGACGTGCTCGCCGAGCATCCGTTGCCGGCGATGCTCGACGCGGGCCTGCTGTGCACGGTCAACTCCGACGACCCGGCCTACTTCGGCGGGTACGCCGACGACAACTTCCGCGCGGTCGCCGACACCCTGGGCCTGTCCGAGGAGCGGCTGCGGGAGCTGGCCCGCAACTCCTTCCTCGCGTCCTTCCTGGAGGACGACGAGGAGCTGCGGGCCCGGTACCTCGCCGAGGTGGACGCCTACGAGTTCGGCTAGGCGGCGACGTCCAGCCGTACCGTCTCGTCGGTGAGCGCCGGGTGGGTCGTCGTGACGGTGGTGGTCCTGCGCCGCAGCGCCACCGCCGTCAGCGGGACCGCGACCGCCAGCAGACCCACCGCCAGGACCGTCCCCATCGCCGGGAAACCGGCCCGGGCCGACAGCAGGCTGCCGGTCATCGGGCCGACGGCCGTCCCCAGCGACGACGCCGACCCGACCAGCACCGCCCAGCGGCCCCGCGGGTCCAGGGCGGCGGCCAGGCCGATGACGTACGACAGGACGACCGGATAGAGCAGGTTCCAGGCGATCTCGCCGGACGCGAACGTCGTCAGGTCCGTGGCGGACGCGCTGAGCGCGATACACCCCGCGATCAGGGCGGTGCCGAGACCGATCGGCAGGGCCTGCCCGAGCCGCGGGCCGAGCGCGCCCGCGCCGACCACGCCCAGCAGACCGGCGCCGAGCGCCACCGCGAACACCACGCCGACGGTCACCTCGCTCAGATGCGCCTGCGTCAGGCCGATCCGGCCGCTCACGCCCCACAGTGAGTTCTGCGCGGCCGACCAGCAGGGCATCGCGGCGGCCAGCAGCAGACCCGAGCGCAGGTGCGGGAGGCGGGAGCCGGTCGCGGTGCAGGGCAGGGCCGGGGCGGTACGGGGGGACAGCCGGGAGGTCAGCGGCCAGACCGCCGGCGCGGTGAGCGCGATCGCGGCGAGGGGCTGCGCGTGGCCGGGGCCGAGGTGCGGGACCGTCAGATAGACGGCACCCGCGAGGGCGGAGACGCCGAGCAGGCCGAGGGTGGTGGTGCGGTGCGGGTCCCGCTGTGCGGCGATGCCGGTGGCGGCCACCGCGGTGACCGTGCCGGAGCCGAAGCCGCCGATGATCGCACCGGCCACGACGGCCGGGACGTGGGTGGTGAGGGCGGCGCCGCCGTAGCCGAGGACGGTGAGGAGGAGGCCTGCGCGGGCGAGGGCGCGGGGGCCGACGCGGTCCACGCGGGACGCCAGCAGGAAGCCGGCCGCGGCGGAACTCAGCAGCAGGGCACTGCCGATGGCGCCTGCCTGGGTGGCGGAGATCGGAAGCCCCGATTCGAGCCTGCCGACGGTGGTCGGGAGGAGGTACGGGGCGAGGTACCCGGCCGTGAAAAGGGCGACGAGGGGCCAGGGGGTGGTGCGGGCGAACACGGGCGTTCCCAGGGCATGCGAAAGGACCGACGGAGGAGGGGGGTTGGGCGCAGGCCGTCGACGGACAGGAACGCGCGGGCAATTTGTATCAAGCGGGGGAGGGCGGAAGAAGGGCGGGGGGTGTGATGTGGGTCATGTTCTGTTTGGGGGGTGGGGGGAGGGGTAGCAGCGCCGCGCGCCGTAGGGGTTCGGCAGCGTCGCTGGTGCGGCTCGCGGGTGGCTGGTCGCGCCCACGCGGCGGAGCCGCATATCGATACGGCCCCGCGCCCCTGGGTCGGCTGTGGAGCCGCGTGCTGACAGGTCCCGTGTGCCCGGGTCGGCTGCGGAGTTGCTTGCTGACGTGTTGTCGCGCCCCTGGACGGAGACGTTGTGGTCAGCGCCAGTTGACCGTGCCGCCGGGGGCTGTTGCCGACTCGATCCTGGCCCGGGTCTCTCTCATCACCGACACGATCTCCGCCTCGTGCTCCGGGGTCAGGCGGGTCACCGGTACGGAGCAGCTGATCGCGTCCTGGGCCGGGGCGTCGTAGCGCAGGGCGAAGCCGAAGCCGGCGATGCCGGTGACGGCCTCCTCGCGGTCGATCGCGTAGCCGCGGGCTCGGATCCCGGCGAGGTCGGCGGCCAGCGCGTCCCGCGTGGTGCGCGTGCGGGGGGTCAGCGGCTCGTAGGGGCCCTCGGAGAGGTTCTCGTCGGGGCGTTCCGCGAGGAGCGCCTTGCCGAGGGCGCCCGCGTGGGCCGGCAGCCGGCGACCCACCCTGTTGATCGTGCGCAGGTATTCGTGTGACTCCCGGGTCGCCAGGTACGCCACGTTCGGGCCGTCCAGGCGGCCCAGGTGGATGGTCTCGCCCAGCGTCCCGGACGCCTCGTCCAGGTAGGGGCGGACGAGGCGGACGCGCGGGTCGGAGTCCAGGTAGGTCGTGCCGGTCAGCAGGGTGCGGATGCCGACGCCGTAGAGCGAGCCGGTCGTGTCCGTGCGGATCCAGCCCCGTGTGATCAGCGTCTGGAGCAGGGCGTACATCGAACTGCGCGGGACGCCGAGTTCGTCCGCCAGTTCCTGGAGGCGGGCCGGGCGGTCGCCGCGGGCCGCGAGGAGCTCCAGCAGCTCCACCGTGCGCGCCGCTGACTTCACCTCGCGGACGCCTGCTGTCTCGGACATGTGCAGATCGTAGAGGGGTGGGGCGTCGTGCGCCGTTGACGGGGGGCGTTCGCATATCTAGTCTTGGTTCTTATACGTGGATGACGTCTACATAGGGAGATGGATTCGGTGGCCGGACAGCCGGAGGACGTGGTGCGGAGGCTGCGGGACGGGATGGCGGGCGGGGTGCTGTCCTTCCCGCTCACCGCCTTTCACGCCGACGAGTCCCTGGACGTGGACGGATTCCGGGAGTACGTCGGCGGGCAGCTGGCCGCCGGGCCCGGTGCGCTCTTCCCGGCCTGCGGGACGGGGGAGTTCTTCTCGCTGGACGAGGACGAGTACCGGCAGGTCGTGGCCGTCGCCGTGGAGGAGGCCGCCGGCCGCGTGCCCGTGGTCGCGGGGGTGGGGTACGGCTGGGCGCAGGCCGTGCGGTTCGCCCGGGTCGCCGAGGAGGCCGGCGCCGACGCCCTGCTCGTGCTGCCGCACTATCTCGTCGCCGCCCCGCAGGACGGGCTGGTCGCGCAGCTGGAGCGGATCGCGGCCCGGACATCCCTTCCGCTCATCGCCTACCAGCGCGGACAGGTCGCCTTCACGGCCGACTCGTTGACCCGTATCGCCGGTATCCCCGGCGTGATCGGGCTCAAGGACGGGCACAGCGACCTGGACCGGCTCCAGCGGCTCACCCTCGCCGCCCCGGAGGGCTTCCTCTTCTTCAACGGCGCCGCCACCGCCGAGATCCAGGCCCGCGCCTACGCCACCGTCGGCGTCCCCGCCTACTCCTCCGCCGTGCACGCCTTCGCCCCCGAGATCGCCGACGCCTTCTTCGCCGCCCTCGACGCCGGCGACCACGGCACGGTCGACAAGCTGCTGCGCGACTTCTACGTGCCGTTCGTCGAACTCCGCGACCGCGTCCCCGGATACGCCGTGTCCCTCGTCAAGGCGGCGGCCCGGCTGCGCGGCCGTCCCGTCGGCCCGGTGCGCGCCCCGCTCACCGACCCCTCGGCCGCCGACCTCGCCGACCTCAAAGCCCTGCTGACCACCGGACTCGACCTCGTGGGAGCGATGCCGGTGGCCGAGCCGGGGTGAACCACAGCGGCCGTGCCGCGCTGGCAGCGGTGCTCGTTCGGGCGGTCGTACGGCGAGAGCCGCCGCCGCTGTCCCGACATGGTGCAGACTGGCCGGATCCGCACCACGTCCAGGGAGCGCACCGTGACCGCGTCCAACGCGTTCGCCGGAGAGGAACCGGAGTACCTCGACGACGACAGAGGAGCAACAAGACCGCACTGCGCCGCGCAGGTCGACCCGCTGGCCGGCCTGCGCACGCCGGACGATCCGCCCTGGGACGTCTACCTCACCGGCACCGTCTTCCTCGACATCATCTTCACCGGCCTGCACTCCGCCCCCGTACGCGGCACCGAGTCCTGGGCCCGGGGCATGGGCTCCAGCCCCGGCGGCATCGCCAACATGGCCACCGCACTCGCCCGGCTCGGCCTGAAGACCTCCCTCGCGGCGGCCTTCGGCGACGACCACTACGGCGAGTACTGCTGGGACGCCCTCGAACAGGGCGAGGGCATCGACCTCTCCCCGTCGCGGACCGTGCGCGGCTGGCACTCGCCGGTCACCGTGTCCATGGCGTACGAGGGCGAGCGGACCATGGTCTCGCACGGCCACGAGCCGCCCGCCGACACCCTGTTCCGGCAGCAGAACGCCCCCGGCCACCCGGCCCACGCGCGTGCCGCCGTCGCCTCCCTCACGCCCGGCAAACGCAACCCCTGGATCGCCAGGGCCGCCGCCGAGGGCACCCGGATCTTCGCGGACGTCGGCTGGGACGACACCGGCGCGTGGGACCTGGCCGGGCTCGCCGATCTCGAACACTGCGAGGCGTTCCTGCCGAACGCGGAGGAGGCGCGGCGGTACACCGGCGCCGA
Organism: Streptomyces sp. NPDC031497; assembly: GCF_055580905.1. NCBI lineage: Bacteria > Bacillati > Actinomycetota > Actinomycetes > Kitasatosporales > Streptomycetaceae > Streptomyces > Streptomyces sp. NPDC031497. The sequence goes on along the minus strand of NZ_JBVIKO010000003.1, from coordinate 540,479 downwards.
CTCCCCGCGCGCCGCGGCCCATGCCCTCACCGAGTACGTACCCCTCGCCGTCGTCACCCTCGGGGCGGAGGGGGCCTACGCGGTCGACGGGCGGACCGGGGAGTCCGCGGAGGTCCCGGCGATCGCCGTGGAGGCCCTCGACCCGACGGGCGCGGGCGACGTCTTCGTCGCCGGGTTCGTCACCGGCACGCTCGCCGACTGGCCGCTGGCCGACCGTCTCGCCTTCGCCGGCCTCACGGCGGCACTCTCCGTCCAGGACTTCGGCGGCTCGCTGTCCGCGCCGGGCTGGTCGGAGATCGGGGCGTGGTGGCGCAAGGTCCAGTCGGTGCCGGGCCAGGACCCGGCGGCGCTGCGGCGCTACGCGTTCCTGGAGGGCCTGGTGCCGGAGGAGGACCAGGTGAGGCCGTGGCCTCTGCGGAGGGCGGTGCCGACGATCGGGTTCGGGCGCGCGGGGTGACCTCCGAGGGTGCGGGTGCGTGGGGGCTGGGGCGGGGGGTTTCGCTCACGGCGTCGGCCCGGTGCCTCCCCCAGAGGGGTACCCCCAGCGCCCACCCGTGCCCCCTGGGGGCACCTCCCAGGCCCTTGAGGCACGGGGGAGGCACGCCTGCCCGCAGCTACGACGGGCCCCGTAAGGGGCGCGGGGAACTGCGCGATCGGCCCCCACCGGCCCGCGGCCGACGACGAAGCCCGCACGGCCCCGGCCTACTCTCCCCGCACCCCGGCAACCTGCTCCCGCACCAACTCCCGCCCCGCCTCCGAAACCCCCGACAACGCCCCGGCGAACAGCTCCTCCACCCCGCCCCCCTCGGCCCCCACCCTCCCGCTGCTCACCACATACCCCTCCCGCACCGCGACCCTCAGCACACCCTCCGTGTCCACCGCCGCCGCGGCGATCGTCGGTACCTCGCCGCCCGCCGGGTCCGCCACCTTCGCGTACACGCCCTTCACCGGCTCCCGCCAGCGCAGCGCCAGCAGCACCGGTGACTTGGCTGCCACCTCGGACAGGTCCACCTCGTCCACCCCGTCCGCCGTGAGCACCTCGGCCCACGCGTCCAGCACGATCGCCGCCGGCAGCAGATCCCGCAGACTCGACCCGGCGATGTTCCCGCCCACCGTCGCCGTCCGGCGTACCGACCCCGTGCCGACCCCCTTCGCCGCCTTCCGCAGCACCTCGGGAACCCGGTCGTCCACCTGGTGCAGAAGCACCGCGCCGCCCAGTACCCCGTCCCCGATCGCCGTCGCCTCCGGCACCTTCCGCAGGGAGACCGCCTGTTCCGGGAAGCCGTCCCGCTGCCAGACGGCCCAGATCAGGGTCGCACCGCCGACTGGTATCGCCCCCTCGGCCAGGCATTCCCGGGCCTCGGACACCGACGTGGGCAGACGCACCAGCACGGCTACCTGCTTTCTGTACGTACAGGTGGCGTGGAGCGAACGCGGCCCCACGACCACGTAGGGCAGTGACGGCCCGGATTCTGCCCCGGCGTGCAGGAGCGCATGCAGGGCTCACGGCTGCATCCGGGGCGCCTTTCCCCGCGAAAAGGCCTACGGCGTTGTCAGCCCCGCGTCGTACGCTTGGTATCGCGAGGCCGCCCTCAGCTACGCGGCCGTGATGAGGAGGAACCGCAGGCCTTAAGCGCCGGCCCATGACTCAGACACCCACAGCTCAGACTCCCGCGCAGCAGCAGGCCCGAGCTCAGTTCGAGGTTCCCGCCCAGCACCCGATGGTCACCGTGCTGGGATCCGGCGACTCCCTGCTGCGCGTGATCGAGAAGGCCTTCCCGGCGGCCGACATCCATGTCCGGGGCAATGAGATCAGCGCGGTCGGCGATGCCCGTGAAGTCGCCCTCATACAGCGCCTGTTCGACGAGATGATGCTGGTGCTCCGCACCGGACAGCCGATGACGGAGGACGCAGTGGAACGCTCGATCGCCATGTTGCGGGCGAGTGAGAACGGGGAGGGACCGGAGGAGACCCCGGCCCAGGTTCTGACACAGAACATCCTGTCCTCGCGCGGCCGCACCATCCGCCCCAAGACCCTCAACCAGAAGCGGTACGTCGACGCGATCGACAAGCACACGATCGTCTTCGGCATCGGCCCCGCCGGTACCGGCAAGACCTACCTGGCCATGGCCAAGGCGGTGCAGGCCCTGCAGTCCAAGCAGGTCAACCGCATCATCCTGACCCGGCCGGCGGTCGAGGCGGGTGAGCGGCTCGGCTTCCTGCCGGGCACGCTCTACGAGAAGATCGACCCGTACCTGCGCCCGCTGTACGACGCGCTGCACGACATGCTCGACCCGGACTCGATCCCGCGCCTGATGGCGGCCGGGACGATCGAGGTGGCGCCGCTGGCGTACATGCGCGGCCGTACGCTCAACGACGCCTTCATCATTCTCGACGAGGCCCAGAACACCTCGCCCGAGCAGATGAAGATGTTCCTCACCCGGCTCGGCTTCGAGTCGAAGATCGTGATCACGGGTGACATCACCCAGGTCGACCTGCCCAGCGGGACCAAGTCCGGTCTGCGCCAGGTGCAGGACATCCTGGAGGGTGTGGAGGACGTGCACTTCTCCCGGCTGTCGTCCCACGATGTCGTACGGCACCGGCTGGTGGGCCGTATCGTCGACGCGTACGAGCAGTACGACAGCGAGCACGGCACCGAGAACGGCACGCCCAAGGGCGGCCGTCCGAAGTCCGCGCACAAGGGGAAGTAGACAAGCACAGCGCCATGTCGATCGACGTCAACAACGAGTCCGGAACCGAGGTCGACGAGCAGGCGATCCTCGACATCGCCCGCTACGCGCTCGCACGGATGCGCATCCACCCGCTCTCCGAGCTCTCGGTGATCGTCGTGGACGCCGACGCCATGGAGCAGTTGCACATCCAGTGGATGGACCTGCCCGGGCCGACCGATGTCATGTCCTTCCCGATGGACGAGCTGCGGCCGCCGTCGAAGGACGAGGACGAGCCGCCGCAGGGGCTGCTCGGCGACATCGTGCTCTGCCCGGAGGTCGCCGCGAAGCAGGGGGCCGAGGCCGACACCCAGCACTCCATGGACGAGGAGCTCCAGCTGCTCACCGTCCATGGCGTGCTGCACCTGCTCGGCTACGACCACGAGGAGCCCGACGAGAAGGCCGAGATGTTCGGGCTGCAGGCGGCCATCGTGGACGGCTGGCGGGGGGAGAAGGGCCTGACCGGTCCCTCCCCGGCGCCGACGGTCTCCTAGCCGGGTGGTCGTCCTCGTATGAGTCCGCAGATCGTCGCCGGAGCGATCGCCCTGGTCGTCGTGGCGTGGCTGGCCGCCTGCGCCGAGGCCGGTATCGCCCGCGTCTCCAGCTTCCGCGCCGAGGAGGCCGTGAAGTCCGGGCGGCGCGGCAGCGCCAAGCTCGCCCAGATCGCCGCCGACCCCACCCGCTACCTCAACGTGGCGCTGCTGGTCCGCGTCGCCTGCGAGATGGCCGCCGCGGCCCTGGTCACCTACGCCTGCCTCCAGGAGATCCCCACCACCTGGGAGGCGCTGCTCGCCGCGATCGGCGTGATGGTGCTCGTGTCGTACGTCGCCGTCGGCGTCTCCCCGCGCACCATCGGCCGGCAGCACCCGCTGAACACGGCCACGGCCGCCGCGTACGTGCTGCTGCCGCTGGCCCGCATCATGGGCCCGATCCCGTATCTCCTCATCCTCATCGGCAACGCCCTCACCCCCGGCAAGGGCTTCCGGCGCGGCCCGTTCGCCTCCGAGGCCGAACTGCGGGCCCTGGTCGACCTCGCCGAGAAGGAGTCCCTGATCGAGGACGAGGAGCGCCGGATGGTGCACTCGGTCTTCGAACTGGGCGACACCCTCGTCCGCGAGGTCATGGTGCCGCGCACCGACCTGGTGGTCATCGAGCGGTACAAGACCATCCGCCAGGCCCTCACCCTCGCCCTGCGCTCGGGTTTCTCGCGTATCCCCGTCACCGGGGAGAGCGAGGACGACATGGTCGGCATCGTGTATCTCAAGGACCTGGTCCGCAAGACGCACATCAGCCGGGACGCCGAGTCCGACCTGGTCTCCACCGCCATGCGGCCCGCGTTCTTCGTGCCCGACACCAAGAACGCCGGCGACCTGCTGCGCGAGATGCAGAAGGAACGCAACCACGTCGCCGTCGTCATCGACGAGTACGGCGGCACGGCCGGGATCGTCACCATCGAGGACATCCTGGAGGAGATCGTCGGCGAGATCACCGACGAGTACGACCGGGAACTCCCGCCCGTCACCGACCTCGGCGACGACCGCTACCGGGTCACCGCCCGCCTCGACATCACCGACCTCGGCGAGCTGTACGGCCTTGAGGAGTACGACGACGAGGACGTGGAGACCGTCGGCGGGCTGCTCGCCAAGGCGCTCGGCCGGGTGCCCATCGCGGGTGCCGCCGCCCAGGTCGAACTCCCCGACGGACGGCGGCTGGCCCTGACCGCGGAGGCCGCCGCCGGACGCCGGAACAAGATCGTGACGGTGCTGGTGGAGCCGGTGCCGGTGGCCGACGACCCGAAGGACGAGCCCGAGTGACCCCCGACCGGCTCCGCGCCCTCTGCCTCTCCTTCAACGCGGCCGAGGAGGACTTCCCGTTCAACCCGGACATCTCGGTCTTCAAGGTCCTCGGCAAGATGTTCGCGCTGAGCTGGATGGACGCCCGCCCGCTGAAGGTCAACCTCAAGTGCGATCCCGACGACGCGGTCCGGCTGCGCGCCGACCACGAGGGCCTGATCATCCCCGGCTACCACATGAACAAGCGCCACTGGAACACCGTGACCGTGGACGGCGGCCTCCCCGACCGCCTGGTGAAAGAGCTGATCGAGGACTCGTACGACCTCGTCGTGGCCGGCCTGCCGAGAGCGGAGCGGCTGCGGCTGGACCGGGCGTGACGCGGTGACCGGGGTGCCTGACCCAGTCAAGTTGTTCGTATGCTCGGGGCATGACCGAGAGCAGCGCGCTTGATCCCGAGGACCGCAAGATCGTCACCCTGGCCCGGTCGGCCCGGGCCCGTAACGGGGTGCCCGAGGGGGCTGCCGTACGGGACTCGACGGGACGGACGTATGTGGCGGGGACCGTGGAGCTGGCCTCGCTGAAGCTGAGCGCGCTGCGGACGGCGGTGGCGATGGCGGTGGCGTCGGGGGCGGAGTCGCTGGAGGCGGCGGCGGTCGTGAGCGGCGCGGAAGGGGTTGACGCGGGGGACCTGGCGGCGGTGCGGGATCTCGGGGGGCCGGGGACGCCGGTGCTGCTGGCGGGGCCGGACGGGGCGGTACGGCTCACTGTCCCCGCGTAGCTTTCCCACCCACCCATCCGACTCGCTCCGCTGAGAAGCGAGGCGTTCTCTGACTCCGTCGAGGGAAGGGTGGGGGTTGGCTGACTGGAGGCGGGTGCGGCGCCGCTGTGGCTGGTCGCGCAGTTCCCCGCGCCCCTTTCGGGGCGCCACGATCGCGTGCATCGAGACGGCGCCCTCGAAAAGCACCCCCACTGCTCCCACCCGAAGGGGCGCGGGGAACCGCGCGACAAGCCCCCACTCAGCCGCACTGAACCACATGCCTGACCGCCACCCCCTCGGCGCCTCCGCCCCCGCCCCGTCGCAGTCGGCCAAATTTCAACCTTGTCGGTCTGCGTCTCTCGCGTATCAATGGGACCGTAAGTTCCGACGGACCGTCAGATCTGGGCGGGGCGTCGGAATCGGCGCCCCGCGGTGTGCCCGCATCCACCCGGACCGGGGTCGCCATCCCCACATGGCATTCCCACGTAACGGGAAGGGAGCCCGATCTCCATGAAACGCTTGACCACCGGTGCGGCACTCGCGGCGGGGGCCCTCGCCGCCACGGCGTTGGCCTTCGCCCCCTCGGCCGCCGCCGTCACCCCGACCACCGCCACCGTCACCGCCAGCTGCGGCATCTTCGGCGGCGGCGCGGCCACCCTCACCGCGACCCAGAGCGGTACCTCGGCCACCCTCACGCTCACCTCCAGCGCGATCACCACCCCGCTCGCCCTGTCGGCGAACTCCATCGCCTCCACGCTCACCATGGCCAACTCCACCGGCAGCAACGTCGTCTTCAGCGGCACCGTGAACCCGGCCATGGCCGCCGGCAGCGCCGTCACCGTCGGCCCGCTGCCCGGCACCGTCGCCTCCGGCGACAGCCTCGACTTCTACGGTGGCTCGCTGAAGATGGTCATCTTCGGTATCACCGTCACCTGTACGTCCAGCGCCGCCCAGTCTCCGGGCCCGTTCGTCTTCTGAGCGTGCTGACGGGTCCGTTCCGGATGCCGCAGAAGCTGATGAACCGTCAGGTTTCTGCGGCATCTCCATTGACTTCTCACGCGCCCTCCACATCAATGGCCCCCTGTCGGCGCAGAGGAGCCGCTGCGCCCGCATCCCTCAGGAGGGGGCTTCCATGGGTTCACCCCCAAGATCACGAAGATCCCGACGGTGGCGCTGGATCTCACTGTTCGGGGCGACCGCGCTCGCGGTCACGACGGGGGGCGCGCTGGCCTGTCCGGCCGGTGCCGCCGGAACGAACGTCGACTTCGCCACGCACTGCATCCCGCCCGCCGTCGCGGGCCTGCCGCCGATCGACGGCACAACCACCGCCAGTATCTCGGTGGACGACACCACCCCGAAGGTCGGCGACACGGTCACGGTGACCTACACCGTGGTCACGCCCGCCGCCAACAACCCCACCGCCCTCGCCCTGCCGGCCGACATCATGACGCCGACCGGGAAGGTGACGCTGGGGGGCGCGCAGACCGGGGCCGTCACGGTCACCGGGCCGAAGAAGAACGACCCGGTGCCCGGCTACGGGACCTTCCCGTCGTTCTCCATGACCGGCACCTTCACGGTCACCTCGCCGGGCTCCATCACGCTCTCGCCCGGCGACTACAACATCCACACCAGCTACATCCTGGAGCTGGACACCCCCTGCACGGTCACCAACCCGCCCGCCCCGGTGTCGGAGACCGTCACGGCGACCGACTCGACCCCGGTCAACAACCGTGCCATCAGCCTGAGTTCGGCCTCCGGGAACCCCGGTGACAGCGTGACCGTCAGCGGGCAGAACTTCACACCCGGCGCGACCGTCACGCTCGCCGGGCGGTCCGGGACCAGCCAGACCGCGGACACGGCCACCGCGACCGCGGGCTCCGACGGCTCCTTCAGCGCCCCGATCACCGTCAACGACAAGACGACGACCGGGATCGTGGCGTACGAGGGCAGCGCGTGGAGCGACACGGCGGGGGCCGGTCCGGCCGCCTACGTCGTCAACGACACCACGCCGGTACCGGACGGCAGCCAGAAGCTGACGACCACCGTCAAGGCGGGAACCCTGTCCATGTCCCAGGCCGGGGACTCCGTCGCGCTGTCGGCGGTCGACTTCGGTCAGGGCGGGGCGTCCACCGGTGCGCTGCAGACCGTCACCGTCAAGGACTTCCGCGGCGGTCCGGCCGGCTGGTCGCTCACCGGCAAGGTCACCGACTTCACCGGCCCCGGCGCCAAGATCGACGCCGGGAAGCTCAGCTGGACCCCGTCCTGCGCGACCAAGGCGGGCAGCCCGAGCACCTGTGCGGCCGGTTCCGCGGGCGCCGTCGGCGGTTCCGGAGCGACCCTCGCGTCGACCCCGGACGCCACGGCCACCGGCGGCGAGTTCACGGTCGGCGCCGGACTCTCCCTGGACGTACCGGCGTTCACGCCCCCGGGCTCGTACTCCGGAGTCCTGACCCTGACGCTCACCTGAGCCACCTCCTCTGTGGCGACCGGGCCTTGATGAAGGACCCGGTCGTCACCCGACCCGCTTCCGACCGGGGGTCCGCACCCATGCGTCGCGTCAAGCCGTATGTCCTCCTCCTGAGCCTGCTCCTCGGACTCCTGTGCACGGCGGCTCCCGCGCACGCCGCCGACAACGGCAGCTGGTCCGTCTACCCGGTCGCCTCCAGGATCGCGGCGCGGCCGTACTTCTATCTCTCCCTCGACCCCGGGCAGACGATCACCGACAAGGTGGCCGTCGCCAACAAGACCGGCGAACCGCTCACCTTCCGGCTGTACGCGGCCGACGCCTACAACACCGCGCGGGACGGCGGGTTCGCCGTCCGGACGGTGAAGGAGAAGATGCGGGGGGTGGGGGCCTGGGCGAGCATCGCGAAGACGCGGGTCACCGTGCCACCGCACAAGACGGTCACCGTTCCCTTCACCCTGCGGGTGCCCGCGGGCGCCGAACCCGGTGACCATCCGGGGGCGATCGTGGCGCTCGACGAGCGTGTCGATCCGGGGGCCGGCTCCCTCGCGCTCGGTGTGCGGCGGGCCGTCGGCGCCCGGGTCTATCTGCGGGTGAGCGGGCCGACGCTGCCGGCCGTCGCCGTCGAGAACGTGCACCTCGCCCACCACCAGCCGCTCGTGCCCGGCCTCGGCGACAGCACGGCCACCGTCTCCTACACCCTGCACAACACGGGGAACGTCACGTTGAACCCCAGGGTGCGGCTGCGGGCCGAGGGGCTCTTCGGCCGTACGCTGCTCAGCCGCGACCTCGCCGGGATCCCCTCCGAGCTGCTGCCGGGGGAGCGCGTGCGGCTCACCGCGCGCTGGCGGGACGCGCCCCAACTCGACTGGGGGGACGTGACGCTGACGGCCAGCGCGACCGGCACCGAGGAGTCGGCGAGCACGTCGTTCCTCGCCCTGCCGTGGCTGGTGGTGGGGCTGGCCTTCGCCGCCGGGGTGGCGGGCGGCGTGCTGCTCGCCCGGGCCCGCCGGGGCCGCGGTCTGCCGCGGCTGCTCAGAGGGCGTCGGGGCCGCGCTCGCCCGTCCGCACCCGTACGACCGTCTGCACCGGCAGTGCCCACACCTTCCCGTCCCCGATCTTCCCCGTCCGCGCGGCCTTGACGATCGCCTCGATCGTCGGCTCGGAGTCGGCGTCCTCGACGACGACCTCGATCCGGACCTTGGGGACCAGGTCGACCTGGTACTCGGCACCGCGGTACACCTCGGTGTGGCCGCGCTGCCGGCCGTACCCGCTGGCCTCGGTCACGGTCAGGCCGTGCACCCCGATCTCCTGGAGAGCGGTCTTCACCGCCTCCAGTCGGTAGGGCTTGACGATCGCGGTGACGAGCTTCATGGCTGGCTCTTGACCTTCTGGGCGGAGGGGAGGAGGGACGCGTTGACCGGGGCGCCGTGGCCCAGGACCCCGTGATCGTAAGCGGTCTCGGCGTGCATCGTAAGGTCCAGGCCGGTGTGCTCCTGCTCCTCGCTCGCCCGGAAGCCCAACGTCCTGTCCAGCAGCCTGCCGAGGCCGTACGTCACGGTGAAGGCGTACGCCGCCACGGCCACCACCGCCACCGCCTGCTTGAAGAGCTGGGCGAGCCCGCCGCCGTAGAAGAGGCCCTCGGCGCCGCCGGTCATGGCCCGCTCCGCGAACAGGCCGATGAGGAGGGTGCCGATGACTCCGCCGACCAGGTGAACGCCGACGACGTCGAGGGAGTCGTCGTAGTTCAGCCTGAACTTCCAGGAGACCGCGTACGAGCAGACCACGCCCGCGGCGAGGCCGACGGCCAGCGCGCCGGGCAGCGAGACCGAGCCGCAGGACGGGGTGATCGCGACCAGGCCGGCGACGGCGCCGGAGGCCGCGCCCAGGGTGGTCGGGTGGCCGTCCCGCTTCTGCTCGACGAAGAGCCAGCCCAGCAGGCCCGTGCAGCCGGCGGCCATGGTGTTGAGGAAGGCGGCGGCCGCGAGACCGTTGGCGCCGAGCGCGCTGCCCGCGTTGAAGCCGAACCAGCCGAACCAGAGCAGACCGGCGCCCAGGATCACCATCGGCAGGTTGTGCGGGCGCATGGCGTCCTTCTTGAACCCGAGCCGCGGGCCGAGGACCAGGCACAGGGCCAGGCCGGAGGCGCCGGAGGTGATCTCGACGGGGAGGCCGCCGGCGAAGTCCAGGGCGCCGAGGTGGTGCAGGATCCAGCCACCCGGGCCCCACACCCAGTGCGCCACCGGAACGTATACCAGCAGTGTCCACACCGGGACGAACACCAGCCACGCGCCGAACTTCGCCCGGTCCGCGACCGCGCCGCTGACCAGCGCGGCCGTGACGATCGCGAAGGTGAGCTGGAAGGTGGCGAAGAGCAGGGTGGGGACCGTGCCCTGCACGCTGTCCGGTCCGAGCCCGTGCATCCCGGCATACCGCAGCCCGCCGACGAGCCCCGCCCCGGCATCCTCCCCGAAGGCCAGCGAGTACCCGCCCGCCAGCCACACCACCGTCACCAGCGCGATCGACACGAAGCTCATCATCAGCATGTTGAGGACGCTCTTCGTACGGACCATGCCGCCGTAGAACAGGGCCAGGCCCGGGGTCATCAGCAGGACCAGGGCGGTGGCGGCGAGCAGCCAGGCGGTGTCGCCGGTGTCGGCGTGCGCGGCGGAGAGGATCACGGGCGTCTCCAACGTCGTGGGGGCTCGTCAGAGATTCACCGGAACGCGTTTCCGGTCGCGTACGGCTGTGTTTCCGTGACGTTTCGTTGCGACGGGGTTACCGAATTCTCACGGTGCGGCGGGGTGTCGTGGATCAGGGAGAATGGGGGGCATGAGCGTTCGCAGCCAGTCAACCGAGCCGTCGGAATCGTCGGAGGCCGTCCACCGGGCGGGCTTCGCCTGTTTCGTCGGGCGCCCCAACGCGGGCAAGTCCACCCTCACGAACGCTCTGGTCGGGCAGAAGGTGGCGATCACCGCGAACCAGCCGCAGACCACGCGGCACACGGTGCGCGGCATCGTGCACCGGCCGGACGCCCAGCTGATCCTGGTCGACACCCCTGGCCTGCACAAACCGCGCACCCTGCTCGGCGAGCGCCTCAACGACGTGGTCCGCACCACCTGGGCCGAGGTCGACGTGATCGGCTTCTGCCTGCCGGCGAACGAGAAGCTCGGCCCCGGTGACCGCTTCATCGCCAAGGAACTGGCCGGGATCCGCAAGACCCCGAAGATCGCGATCGTCACCAAGACCGACCTGGTCGACTCCAAGACCCTCGCCGAGCAGCTGATCGCCATCGACCAGCTGGGCAAGGAGCTGGGCTTCGAGTGGGCCGAGATCGTGCCGGTGTCGGCGGTCGGCGACAAACAGGTGAACCTGCTGGCCGACCTCCTCGTCCCGCTCCTCCCCGAGGGCCCGGCCCTCTACCCCGAGGGCGACCTCACGGACGAGCCCGAGCAGGTCATGATCGCGGAACTGATCCGCGAGGCGGCCCTCGAAGGCGTCCGCGACGAGCTGCCGCACTCCATCGCCGTCGTGGTCGAGGAGATGCTCCCCCGCCCGGACCGCCCCGCCGACAAGCCCCTCCTGGACATCCACGCCAACCTCTACATCGAACGCCCCAGCCAGAAGGGCATCATCATCGGCCCCAAGGGCACGCGCCTGAAGGAGGTCGGCATCAAGTCCCGCAAGCAGATCGAGGCCCTGCTCGGCACTCCGGTCTTCCTGGACCTGCACGTCAAGGTGGCCAAGGACTGGCAGCGGGATCCGAAGCAGTTGCGGCGGCTGGGGTTCTGAGGGGGCGGCGGTCCCCTCAGTCGTCCCAAGGGGTGCGCAGGGGTTTGCGGGACCATCGGTCGGGGAGTTGCGCGTGGTCCTTCGTCGGCCGTACCCAGGGACGCAGTGAACCCTCCGGGTCAGGAACGCTCGCCGCGTCGAAGCGGGCGTCCAGCTCGGCCAGCAGCTTGCCGAGCGCACCCTCGCGTGCCGCCGCGGGCAGGGCGTCCCTCACCTCGTCCAGGCTGTCCCGGGAGTCGAGGTCGTTGCCGTACGCGCTGATCGGGTAGTAGTCGTCACCGCCCGGCCGGCCGGCTTCCATCCGGCGTACCAGGCGTTCCCAGGACGCGAAGCGGTCCGCGACCGAGTACACGGGCGTGGTGATCCGCTCCCGCAGATGCGGCGCGACCCGCGCCCGCTCCACGTCCAGCCGCTCCGCGTCACACCGTCCGACAGCCTCCAGCACCGGCTGCGGCAGGGCCTCCCACACGGCTCTGCTCTGCGGAGCGGACCAGAACACGTCACTCACCGCGCACTCACTCCTTCAACTGTTTCAGGAAGTAGTCGTAGCCCCCGTCGGGCTGCATGAAAAGACGTCCGCGGACTTGCCGGCCCATTGCAGGACGGTGTCCTCGCCGGCCATGCCCTTGACCAGGCGCAGGGCGTCGGAGACGTCGTCGGCGAAGTCGTGCAGCTGTGTGGCGAGCGAGCGGACGCGTTGCGGATCGCCCGGGGTCGGGTCCCGGTCGAGGTCGAGTGGATGCCAGTCCGCCGGCCGATACCCCGCCATAACCCGCAACCCCCGTTGCGGTTCTTCACTCGTCGTGCGTCCGCCCCGGCAAAGGTATCGGGTGGGTCAAGTGCGGCTCGGTGTCATGTCCTGCAGTCCCACCACCCGTAGCAGTTGCAGGCGTTCGTGGGACTCGGTGCCCGGGCGGGCCGTGTGGATGACGAGGAGCTGGTTGTGGTCGGCGGAGAGAAGGACCTCGCAGTCCAACTCCAGGAGGCCGACGGCCGGGTGGCGGAAGCGTTTTGCCGACGCCCGGCGTACCGAGACCTCGTGCTGCGCCCAGAGGTCGGCGAACTCCTGGCTGTGGGCGCGGAGTTCGGCCACCAGCGCGCCCGGCTCCGGGTCCGTCGGGCGGGCCGCCGCCACCGCGCGCAGGTTCGCCACGTGTTCGCGGGCCCGCACCGGCCGGTCCTCCGGAGGGAACAGGGTGTGGGACGCCGGGTCCAGGAAGAAGCGGCGGACCACGTTGCGATCACGGGACGGGCGGCCCGAGACATCGCCGTACAGGGCCCTGGCGAGGGCGTTCTGGGCGAGGACCTCGCCCAGGTCGGTGATCACGCTGGCGGGTGCGTCGTGCAGCCGGTCCAGGACCAGGAGGAGGCCGGGACGGACGTGCGTGCTCGTCGCCTCCCGGCGCGGGGGTTCCTCGCCGCCCAGGTGGAACAGGTGATCGCGTTCGTCCTCCGTCAGGCGCAGCGCGCGGGCCATCGCCGTCAGCATCTGGCGGGAGGGGCGCGGGCCCCGGGACTGTTCGAGGCGGGTGTAGTAGTCCGCCGACATGCCCGCCAGGGACGCCACCTCCTCGCGGCGCAGGCCCGGGGTGCGACGGCGGGCGCCGGGGGCCAGGCCCACGTCGGCGGGGTCCAGGCGGGTGCGGGCGTGGCGCAGGAAGTCGGCGAGTTCGGGGCGGTTCACCCCTCCAGGGTGGCCCGGGGCGGCCGGTATATCCAGGGACTGCGGGTCCCCTGATCGGGAGGTCTCTCCCGGCGGGGTCCGAGGAAGCCGAGGGTGGTGGCGTCAGAGCGAAGGCGTAGAAGGAGAGAGCCATGATCACTCTTGTCACCGGTACCACGGGACAGGTCGGGCGCCGGTTCGTGCCCAGGTTGCTCGCCCAGACCCGGCCCGGGGAGCGGGTGCGCGTGCTCGTGCGGGACGTGGCCCGCGGCGAGCCGTTCGCCGGTCTCGGCGCCGAGGTCGTCGTCGGCGACCTGCGGGACGAGGAGGCGCTCGGCAAGGCCGTCGCCGGGGTGGACGCCGTGGTGAACGTCGCCGCCGCCTTCCGCGGGGTGCCGGACGAGGAGGCGCGGGCCGTCAACCGGGACGCGGCGGTGGCACTGGGGCGGGCCGCGCTCGGCGCCGGCGTACGGCGGTTCGTGCAGGTCAGTACCGGGCTCGTGTACGGCACCGGGCGCGGTCGCCCGCTGACCGAGGACGACGAGAGCCGGCCCGGCGGTGAGATGTGGGGCGTCTACCCGGAGTCCAAGGCGATCGCCGAGCGGGAGCTGCTCGCGCTGGACGGCGGCATGGAGGTCCGGATCGGGCGGCTGCCCTTCGTCTACGGCGAGGGCGACCCCCACCTCGCCGACTCCCTGCGCTGGGCGGCGCGCTGGGCACCGACCCAGCGGCTGCACATGGGCCACCACGCCGATGTCGGGCAGGGGCTGCTGCGCCTCCTGTACGCACCGGCGGTGGACGGCCCGGTCTACAACATCGCCGACGACGCCCCCGTCACGGCCGTGGACCTGCACCAGCTCAACGGCGTCGAGGTGCCCGCGGACCCGCACACCCGCACCGACCCCGACCCCTGGTTCGGGATCATGTCCACCCAGAAGATCCGCCGGGATCTCGGTTTCCGGCCGATCTACCCGAGCGTCTGGACCGCCCGCGACGCCGGAGCCCTGTGAGCGGCTAGTCGACGCCCCGTATCCGCCCCACCAGCCACGCCCCCGCCAGCCCGATCACCGCCGCGGCCAGGTAGAGCACCCGGTAGCCGCCCAGGTACGTGACGACCGGTGCGGCGAGGGCGGGCGCCGCGACCTGGGGCAGGGCGTTGGCCACGTTGATGACGCCGAGGTCCTTGCCGCGGTCCAGGGCCTTCGGCAGGACGTCCGTCATCAGGGCGAAGTCGACCGAGGTGAACACGCCGAAGCCGATGCCCAGGAAGGCCGCCGCGACGATCGCCCCCGGCCAGGTCTGCCACGCCGCCAGCAGGGCCGTCGCCGCCGCCATCAGCATCCCCGACCAGACCACGAACGGCTTGCGCCGGCCCACCCGGTCCGACCAGACCCCGCCGACCACGACCGTCGCCATCAGCGTCAGCCCGTTCACCGCCGTCAGGATCAGGACGCCCTGGTCGGGGTCGTGGTAGTGCAGGCGGTCCCGCAGGTAGTAGAGCAGGTACAGCAGTACCAGCGCGTTGCTCAGGTTGATCAGGAACCGGGTCAGCCAGGCCCAGCCCAGGTCCGGATAGCGGCGCGGGCTCAGCCAGAAGCCCGCCAGGAAGCCCCGCCGGGACCAGGGCGGCCGGTCCTCCGGGGCCAGCCGCAGATCCGGATAGCGGAGCACGTACGGCAGCACGCCGACCGCCGTGAACACCGCGCACGCCACATAGCCCGCCCCGACACCCCCGGCGGCCGTCGCCAGCCCCGTGCCGCCGACCACCCCGAGGATCTGCGCGGCCCCCAGCCAGCCGCCCACCGAACCCCGCTGGCCCCTCGGCACCCGGTCCGGTACCGCCGCCGTCACCGCCGCGAAGGCCGCGTTCAGCGTCAGCTGGACCAGGCACCAGCCCAGCATCATCGTCCACATGCCGCCGGCGCCCGCGAGGAGCAGCAGCGACAGCGCCCCGCCCGCCGTGCCGGCCACGATCCACGGCGTCCGGCGGCCCCAGCGGGATGTCGTACGGTCCGACAGCGCGCCGAAGAGCGGGTTCGCCGCCAGTGACACCACCGCGCCGACGCCCGTCACCCACGCCAGCATCGTCTCCTTCGACATCCCGGAACCGGGCGCGAAGTCCTTGGCCTGGGAGGCGAGGAGGATCTGCAGGGGGCCGTACCAGCCCACCCAGATCGCCCCGTTGGCGAGGGAGAGCGCCGACGTCCAGCCCCGGCCGACCCGCTCGGCCGGTTCCGCCAGCGCGGCCGGCGCCCGCGTCGTCGTCATCCCCGCGCCTGGGAGCTCTGCGCCTGGGATCTCTGTGCCCGGATCAGGTCCCGGAACCAGCCGTACGACGACTTCGGCGTCCGCGCCTGGGTGTCGTAGTCCACGTGGACCAGACCGAAGCGGCGCGCGTACCCCTCCGCCCACTCGAAGTTGTCGAGCAGCGACCAGACGAAGTAGCCGCGCACGTCCACCCCGGCCTCCACCGCCCGGTGCAGCGCACGGATGTGGCCGTCCAGGTAGGCGATACGGTCCTGGTCGTCGACGCCCTCGTAGGAGCAGCCGTTCTCGGTGATGACGATCGGCGGGAGTCTGTCGCCGTAGCGGTCCCGGAAGCCGGTGAGGAGTTCGGTGAGGCCCTCCGGGACCACCGGCCAGCCGAAGTCCGTCACCGGCACGTCCTCGATGTCCTGGACGGAGAAGGGGAGGTCGGCGGGGAGGGTGAGTCCGCCGAACTCGATCTCGGCGCCCTGCGGGGCGCCCACCTTCGTCGGGGCGTAGTAGTTGACGCCGTACCAGTCGAGCGGCTCGGCGATCACCTTCAGGTCCGCGGCGACATCGCCCGGCATCAGGTCGCCCATGCCCTCCGGGTATTCGCCCAGCAGAATCGGCTCCGCGAACAGCCGGTTGAGGAGGAGGTCGTAGAAGGCGGCCGCCTCCAGGTCGGCCGGTTCCTGCGAGGCGGGCCAGGTCGGGCCGTGGGAGTTGGCGATGCCGATGTCGGCGGCGCCGGCCGCGCGCAGTGCCCGTACGGCCAGGCCGTGGGCGAGGAGCTGGTGGTGGGCGACCGGCAGCGCGTCGAACATCAGCTGCTCGCCGGGGGCGTGGGCGCCCAGCGCGTGGCCGAACAGGGTGTGTTCGGCGGGTTCGTTGAGGGTGATCCACTTCTTGACCCGGTCACCGAGCCGGTCCGCGACCGTGGCGACGTAGTCGGCGAACCGGGCGGCGGTGTCCCGCTCCAGCCAGCCGCCCTTCTCCTGGAGGGCCGTCGGCAGGTCCCAGTGGAAGAGGGTCGGGACCGGCCGTACGCCCGCCGCGCACAGCTCGTCCACCAGCCGGTCGTAGAAGTCCAGGCCGCCCGCCGAGCGCACCCTCGGCCAGGAGACCGAGAAGCGGTACGCGTCCACGCCGAGGCCGGCCAGCAGGGCCACGTCCTCGCGGTGGCGGTGGTAGTGGTCGCAGGCCACCGCCGCCGTCGAGCCGTCCTTGATCCGGCCCGGCTCGGCCGAGAACACGTCCCACACGGAGGGCTCGCGCTCGTCGGCCGCGCCCTCGATCTGGTGGGCCGAGGTCGACACACCCCAGAGGAAGCCGTCGGGGAGACCCGGAAGACCGGGGAGACCGGGTATCGGATGGACCGCGTCAGTCGCCATGGCCGGGATCATCCTTACCACCAGTAACAGAAGTCAACGTCCGGACGTGAACTACCCGTTACCGGTGCCGCTTAGGCGCCCTCCTTCAACACCCGTGAGATCAGCTCGCGTTGCTCTGAGGTCAGCCGCGGGTCGGCCGCGTACACCGTCCGCCCGTCCACCGTGATCCGGTACGCGAACCCGTCCGGCACCCCGGGCGGCGGCGTGCCCCGGCCGGCCGCCAGCGCGTGCTCGGCCAGGACCTGCCACTCATGGGCGTCGGGCCGCCCCGAGGTGTCCACCTCGGCCCGCCGCTCGATACCCGCGAACCCGCCCGTACGCCTCACCTGAATACGCATGGGTCCCTGTGTAGTACGGGATCAGCCGGTCTGCACACCCACCTGCGCCCACGCCTTGAGGACCGCCTCGGTCTCCTCGCCCTCCTTGAAGCGGGCCTTGGCCGCCGCCACGGTGAGCTTCGCGAAGTCCGTGAAGCGGGCGTCCGATCGCAGTTCGCCCCCGGTCAGCACGTCGTACCAGATCAGCCCGGCCCGCTCCCAGGCGTTGCCGCCGAGCGCACTGGCGAGGAGGTAGAAGGCGTGGTTGGGGATGCCGGAGTTGATGTGCACCCCGCCGTTGTCCCGGTTGGTCCTCACGTACTCCGCCATGGTCGCGGGCTGCGGGTCCTTGCCGAGGCGGGGGTCGTCGTACGCCGTGCCCGGGGCCTTCATCGAGCGCAGGGCCACGCCGCGCACGCCCGGGGCGAGCAGGCCCTCGCCGATCAGCCAGTCAGCCTGGTCGGCGCTCTGGCTCAGGGAGTGCTGCTTGATGAGCGAGCCGAAGACGTCCGAGACCGACTCGTTGAGGGCGCCGGACTGGCCGTAGTACTCCAGGTTGGCGGTGTACTGGGTGACGCCGTGCGTGAGCTCGTGGCCGATGACGTCGACGGAGCTGGTGAAGTCGGTGAAGATCTGCCCGTCGCCGTCGCCGAACACCATCTGCTCGCCGTTCCAGAAGGCGTTGTCGTAGTCGACGTCGTAGTGCACGGTCGCGTCGAGGGGCAGCCCCTCGCCGTCGATGGAGTCCCGCTCGAACGCCGTCAGGTACAGCTCGAAGGTGGCGCCGAGGCCGGCGTAGGCGCGGTTGACGCTGGCATCCTGGCCGGGCTCGGAGCCTTCGTCGCGGACCTTGGTGCCGGGCAGGTCGGTGCCGTGCCCGGCGTCGTAGACCGTGCGGTGCGGGGTGCCGGTGGCGGCCGTCGCCGTCGGGGCGACGGCGCCGCGGACCGTGGTGATCCGGCGGCGGGTGCGCTGTGCGGCGTCCTGCTGGAGGGTGCGCAGCGCGGAGTCGGCGAGCTCCCGGTCCTCGTGGGTGGCGAGGTGGTCGAGGATGTGCGGCGGCACGATGGTGCAGAAGACGGGCCTGTGGCCCCCGTTGGTCGTCATGGACCGCACCATCGCACTGAGTTATATCGCTGTCACTACCCGCAACCATGATTGGTGAAATACGGTGACAATTGACCACCCTCCGTGAGCAGGAGTGGTATGGCGCACTTTTTGTCCCATTCCTCCCAGCGGTCCCGCATACTGATACGGCGCCCCGCGTCCGGAGGGGGCTCGGCTAGCATGCGGAGCATCATGCGTTTCGGGCTGCTTCTTCTTAGCTGCCGCGGCGAGGGCCTGTAGTCCAGGTCGACTCCCTCCCCGCGGAGCTTCGCGTTGCGTCGTCGGCCGTCCTTCCGGACACCCTGAGGAGCCCCGCAATCATGGCGAACCGCCAGCAGCCCACCACCATGCCGGTGCGCAAGTACGGCCGTTACGAGCAGGTCGACATCCAGGACCGCACCTGGCCGGACAACCGGATCACCGCCGCTCCCCGCTGGCTCTCCACCGACCTGCGCGACGGCAACCAGTCCCTGATCGACCCGATGTCGCCCGAGCGTAAGCGCCGGATGTTCGACCAGCTGGTCAAGATGGGCTACAAGGAGATCGAGGTCGGCTTCCCCGCCTCCGGCCAGACCGACTTCGACTTCGTACGCTCGATCATCGAGGAAGAGGGCGCGATCCCGGACGACGTCACGATCTCCGTGCTGACCCAGGCCCGCGAGGACCTGATCGAGCGGACCGTGGAGTCCCTGAAGGGCGCCCGGCGGGCCACCGTCCACCTGTACAACGCCACCGCCCCGGTCTTCCGCCGGGTCGTCTTCCGCGGCTCCAAGGACGACATCAAGCAGATCGCCGTCGACGGCACCCGCCTGGTGATGGAGTACGCCGAGAAGCTGCTGGGCCCGGAGACGGAGTTCGGCTACCAGTACAGCCCCGAGATCTTCACCGACACCGAGCTGGACTTCGCGCTGGAGGTCTGCGAGGCGGTCATGGACGTCTACCAGCCGGGTCCGGGCCGCGAGATCATCCTCAACCTGCCCGCCACCGTGGAGCGTTCGACGCCGTCCACGCACGCGGACCGCTTCGAGTGGATGCACCGCAACCTCTCCCGCCGCGAGCACGTCGTGCTGTCCATCCACCCCCACAACGACCGCGGTACCGCCGTCGCCGCCGCCGAGCTGGCGCTGATGGCCGGCGCCGACCGCGTCGAGGGCTGCCTGTTCGGGCAGGGCGAGCGCACCGGCAACGTCGACCTGGTCACGCTCGGCATGAACCTGTTCTCGCAGGGCGTCGACCCGCAGATCGACTTCTCCGACATCGACGAGATCCGTCGTACGTGGGAGTACTGCAACCAGATGGAGGTCCACCCGCGCCACCCGTACGTGGGCGACCTGGTCTACACGTCCTTCTCCGGCTCCCACCAGGACGCCATCAAGAAGGGCTTCGACGCCATGGAGGCCGACGCGGCCGCGAAGGGCGTCACCGTCGACGACATCGAGTGGGCCGTGCCGTACCTGCCGATCGACCCGAAGGACGTCGGCCGCTCCTACGAGGCCGTCATCCGGGTCAACTCGCAGTCCGGCAAGGGCGGTATCGCCTACGTCCTGAAGAACGACCACAAGCTGGACCTGCCGCGCCGGATGCAGATCGAGTTCTCCAAGCTCATCCAGGCCAAGACGGACGCCGAGGGCGGCGAGGTCACCGGCTCCGACATCTGGGCGGTCTTCCGGGACGAGTACCTGCCGAACCCGGAGAACCCCTGGGGCCGTATCCAGGTGAAGACGGGGCAGTCGACCACCGACACCGACGGGGTGGACACCCTCACCGTCGAGGCCACCGTCGACGGCGAGGACACCGTCCTGACCGGCTCCGGCAACGGCCCGATCTCCGCGTTCTTCGACGCGCTGCAGGGTCTGGGCATCGACGTGCGGCTCCTGGACTACCAGGAGCACACGATGAGCGAGGGCGCCTCCGCGCAGGCCGCCTCGTACATCGAATGCGCGATCGACGACAAGGTTCTGTGGGGGATCGGCATCGACGCGAACACGACGCGTGCGTCGCTGAAGGCGGTCGTCTCCGCCGTCAACCGCGCGACGCGATAACCCTTCTGACCGGCGGTTTAAGGGCCCCGATCGCGCTGTACGGCGATCGGGGCCCCGTCGTTTACCGGCCATCCGACCGTGGAGGTCACGGAAAGGTCTCGTACGGGGTACTGACTCCACCTCACCGATGTGGCTAACATCACGCCAGCGGTGGCGATGTTGCCACGGCGTTAAGGAGGTGCGACGTGCTGCCAGTACGGGGACGAGACGGCCGAACCACCAGGCCTGCCCGCATTCTGGGCACCCGCACCGCATGGACACCCGTCGGCGACGGCGAGTTCTTCTGCCCCGGCTGCGGAGGCGACCGCAACTACCAGCGGCTCACCGGCCGCCGCCGCTTCACCCTGCTCGGCGTACCCGTGCTGCCGCGCGGCACCACCGGGCCCGTCGTGGAGTGCGCCGCCTGCCGTCACCACTACGGCACCGACGTCCTCGACCACCCCACCACCTCCCGCTTCTCGGCGATGCTCCGCGACGCCGTGCACACCGTCGCCCTCGCCCTCCTCGCCGCGGGCGGCGCCTGTGCCCGTACGGCCCTGGAGACGGCCGCGGCCACGGTCCGCGCGGCCGGCTTCGAGGACGTCACGGAGGAACAGCTGAGCGCGCTCGTCGACGCGCTCGCCGCCGACACCGGCCGGCTCCTCGGACAGCCGTGCGGGGCGAGCCTCGCGATAGAGCTGCACGAGGCCCTCGACCCGCTGGCCCCGCACCTCGCCCCCGCCGGCCGCGAGTCCCTGCTCCTCCAGGCCGCCCGGATCGCACTCGCCGACGGCCCGTACACCAACGCCGAACGCGAGGTCCTCGGCACGGTCGGCGCGGCCCTGACCATCTGCGCCGACGACGTGACCCGCCTGCTGGCAGCGGCCCGCACCCCCTCCTGAGCCAAGGGCGGAACACGACCCGCGCATCCTCCCGGCCAGTGCCTCGGGCACGGCCCGGACGCCCTCCCGAGCCGCCCGCGGGGCATGACCCATACGTTCCCCGCAGCCCCCGGCCGGCCCGGTACGGGACCTGACGGTGTGCCAAACCGCGTGACCCGTTCGGCCGTTGCGGGGATGCGATGAAGGCGGAGGGGAGGAACATGGAAGGGTGAGCCATGTGTCTCCTGTGACCTGTGTGAGCCGGATCTCCCTCGCCGCCGCCCTGCTGCTCGGGGCGTTCGCCGTCGAACCCAAGGCCTGGGCGGCCACCTGTGAGTCCTCGGTGCCGTATGTCTCCGGCGAGGGCGGCTACCCCCAGTTCCGCATCCCGGCCGTCGTCCGCACCTGGCGCGGCACCCTGCTCGCCTTCGCCGAGGGCCGGCACACCACCGCCGGCGACAGCGGTGACATCGACGTCGTGCTGAGACGTTCCTCCGACGGCGGCTGCACCTGGGGCCCGCTCCAGGTGGTGACCGACGGCAAGGGGAACACCCGCGGCAACCCGGCACCCGTCGTCGACCCGCGCACCGGCGACATCGTCCTGGTGACCTCCTACAACGACGGCTCGGTGAGCGAGGATCAGATCATGCGCGGCCAGGTCACCAAGGAGCAGAGCCGCCGGGTGTTCGTGCAGCGCAGCCGAAGCGACGGCCGGTCCTTCACCGCCCCGCGGGAGATCACGGCCCAGGTGAAACCCTCGGGCTGGCGCTGGTACGCCACCGGCCCCGGCCATGCCGTCGCCGTCACCGAGGGAGGGCACCGCGGCCGCCTGGTCGTCGCCGCCGACCACTCCGGCCCACCGCGCCCCGGCTCCTCCGACACCGGCCGGGAGGCCAGGTACTACGGCGGTCACGCGATCTACAGCGACGACGGCGGCCGCAGCTGGCACCTCGGCTTCGTCGACGACTCCTACACCGGCCGCGACAACGCCAACGAGACGACCGCCGCCCAACTCCCCGACGGCCGCCTCTACTTCAACGCCCGCGACCAGAACGGCACCAGCCCCGGCAACCGCCTCGACGCCTGGTCGAGCGACGGCGCGGAAACCCTGGACGCGCCGTACACCGTCCAGCCGACCCTGCGCCGGGTCCCGGTGGTCGAGGGATCGGTCCTCCAACTCCATGGCACGGGAGCCCCGTTGCTCTTCTCGGCCCCCTCCATCCCGACGGCCCGCCAGGCCATGGCCCTGTGGACCAGCACGGACGAGGGCATCAGCTTCGACAAGCTCCTCACCCTGTCCGGCCGGAAGGCCGCCTACTCGGACCTGGTCCAGGTGGACAGGAGCACGGTGGGGGTGCTGTACGAGACGGGGACGCGGACGGCGTACGACACGATCGAGTTCCGGCGGGTCGCGGCACCCCAGGAGTGAGCCACCGCCGTGCACCGGCCACCGCCGTGCACCGGCCGCCGCCGTGCACCGGCCGTAGCCGTGAACCGGCCGCCGTCGTGCACCGGTCGTGGCCGTGGGCCTGCCGTTGTCGTGAACCGGGCAACCGAATCGGGCCGGCCGGTGGTCTGGAGGGCGAGGGGGTGGCTGATGCAGGCCGAACTCGAGGCCCAGTTCCAGGAATTCGTCAGAGCGCGGTGGTCCCATCTCGTACGGACCGCCTATCTGCTCACCGGCGACCCGCACCACGCGGAGGACCTCACGCAGACCGCGCTGGCGAAGGCGTACCGGTCGTGGCGCCGGGTCTCCGGGACCGACCGCCCGGAGGCGTACGTGCGCCGCATGCTGGTCAGCTGCAACAGCGACCGGTTCCGCAAACGGCGGGTCACCGAGTCGCTGACCGCCGCTCCGCCCGAGCGCGCGGAGCACGACGACGCGGTCTCCCGGGCCGACGAGCGCGGCACGCTGCTCGCCGCCCTGGCGGAACTGCCGCCCAGGCAGCGCGCGGTGGTGGTGCTGCGGTACTGGGAGGACCTGTCCGAGGCGGAGGTCGCCGACGTGCTCGGCTGCTCCCCGGGCACGGTCAAGAGCCAGGCGTCCAAGGGCCTGGCCAAGTTGCGTACGTTTCCGGGGCTCGCGCAGACCATGAGCCCCGCGGGAACCGGACAGGGAGGCACCAGGTGAGCGGCGAGAAGCAGGGCGCGGAGGCCGAGCCGGACTTCGAGGACCGGGTCCGGGCGCTGCTGGCGGGGGACGCGTCGGCACTCAGGCCGCCACCGGTGCCGTACCCGGAGATCAGGCGGCGGGGCGTGCTGGAGCGCCGGCGGCGGCGTCTCGGGGTGACCGGGGTGGCGCTGGCGACCCTGGCGGTGGTGCCGGTCGGCGCGTACGCGATCGGGGGCGGTGGCGGCGGTGCGATGAGCCCGGCGCGGCCCGAGCCGTCCGTGCGGACCAGCGCGCGCCCGACGCCGTCCGCACCGTCCACGCCGTCCGTGCCGGGCCCCGCGCGGCCCGCCACCGCGGGGCAGCTCCTCGACGGTGTCACCTACGAGAACGCCGCCGCCGGGCTCGGCAAGTGCATCGCCTACGACAAGGCGAACCGGGTCGCCGGGGATCCCGGCCACACCGACCTCGGCACCGCCGCCGACTACCGGATCATCCTCGCGATGAAGAGCACCGGCGACTCCAACGCACCGGGCGACGGCATCTCCGTGGTCGCCGTGCGCGAGAAGCCGACGCCGGCCCGGCTGATCTGCACGGTGAAGGGCGGCGAGGCGCAGGGGCTGAACACCAGCGTCGGGAACCCGTTCGGCGACTCCCTGGTGGCCGTGGTCCCGGACATCAACGCCGGGAAGCTGTACCAGCAGTCGTATCTCGACAAGGGCCACTGGAAGCTGCCGTTCCGGTGGGGCGTCATCGGTGGCTACCGCAGCTCGGTCAGCAAGGTGACCGTCACCTACGGCGGCAGCACGAGCAAGGCCGTGCTGGACCACGGCTGGTTCGTCGCCACCGGCACCCTGCACCGGCAGGTCACCGAGGCGCCCCGCCTCCGGGGCTACGACTGGAGCGGAAAGCTCGTCTACGACTCGGACCAGGACGGGTCCTACGAGAAGACGCTGCCCTAGCTTCCCTGCCCGCCCCGGACCGCCTGACCGTCCTCGGGGAAGCAGCCCTCGGGGAGGCAGTCCTCGGGGAGATGCTCCTGGGGGAGCGCCTCACCCCGCCGCCTCCCGCAGCGCCGTGTCCAGCAGGGCCTGTGCCGCCCAGCGCATGACCTCCTTCGCCTCCGCCGGCTCCAGGTCG
Organism: Streptomyces sp. NPDC031497; assembly: GCF_055580905.1. Classification (NCBI taxonomy): domain Bacteria; kingdom Bacillati; phylum Actinomycetota; class Actinomycetes; order Kitasatosporales; family Streptomycetaceae; genus Streptomyces; species Streptomyces sp. NPDC031497. The sequence goes on along the minus strand of NZ_JBVIKO010000003.1, from coordinate 516,067 downwards.
CAGACGTCGCGGGTCGAGACCAGGGCCTCCACGCCGTACACCAGGGTGAGGGCCATGGTCAGCCGGCGCAGGGCGGCGGGCGGGAGGGCCGCGGCGAGGGGGTCCAGCGCGGTGCGCGAGAGGTCGAGCCGGGTCCGGTTCCGGACCGGGAAGCCCTCTGCCTGCCCGGCTGCCTGCCCGGCAGGCTCCTGGCCCTCGTGCTGCCCGGCCTCCTGGCCGTCGTTCTGCTTGAAGTACCTCTCCAGGCTGGCGCCGAGCATCGCCCGCCAGGCCGGCTCGTTCGTCAGCTGCATGTCGGCGACCCGGGAGATCACCGCGTCGACCCGCTCGGCGGGGTCGGCCGGCAGGTCGGCGGTGACGTCCGGGCTGCGCAGCAGTGTCTGGGTCTCCCGGAGCAGTTCCTGGGGGCTGGAGAAGTAGCGGTAGGCGGTGGCCGTCGAGACCCGGGCGGCCTCGGCCACCTCCGCGACGGTCACCGTGCGCCCCTCGCGGAGCAGTTCCGCGGCCGCGTCGACGAGGGCCCGGCGGGTGCGCAGCTTCTGGTTGCGCCGGCCGTCCTGCGCGCCCCTTGTGCTCCCTTCACTCCCCTCCATGATGAGAGTCCCCTCTTGTAGTAAGAAACTGTTCTCATTACGGTAGCACTGTCTCACTACGGGGGCCGCGGGCTCTGCCGAAGGGCGCGCGGCGTGACGAGAGAGGGGGCTCCCGACCATGGGCTCCATGACCACCGCCGAGATGGAAGAGCTGATCCAGGCGCATCTGAGTGCCGAGGAGCGCGGCGACCCGGAGGGTTCGGTCGCCGTGTACACCGACGACATCGAGCACGACGTCGTAGGCGACCCGAACGGCCCGAAGCACGGCATCCCGGCGGCGCTCGACTTCTACCGGCAGCTGTGCAAGGACTTCCGCACCGAAAGCGAGGAGCGCACCCACACCTACTACTCCGACGACGCCGTCACCATGGAGAACGTGATGACGGGCACCGTCCCGGGCTCCTTCCTGGGGATTCCGGGCAACGGCCGCCGGATCACCTTCCGGATCCTGCATGTTTTCGAGTTCCGCGACGGCAGGATCTCCCGGGAGAACGTGTGGCTGGACGGCGCCGCGGTGGCCGCCCAGCTGACCGCTCCCGCATAGCCCCTCCGGCGCCGGCCACCTCCCCGGTGGCCGGCGCCGCTGCCCTTTCCGCTGTCCTCTCGCATCGCCATTGGTCCGACCTCTGGCGATTTACGCCATTCGTGTGCGCTGCCTTGACCGCCCCCAAACGCCCTCTTATGGTCGCGCTTACACAGGACGTCCGACGTCTCCTTTCCCCCACGCTGGAGGCACCGTGCGCGACGAGGCGACCCACGGCCGCAGGACGTTCCTGAAACACGCCGGCGCCCTGGGTGCGGCCGCCTCGCTGACGGCGCTGACGGCCTGCGGACCCAAGTCCACGATCGACCTCGGCGGCAGCGGCACCGACCGCACCCTCACGGCCGTGATCGGCTACGGCAACGACGGCAGCTGGGACCCGACCCAGACCGCGTCCGCGTTCGCGATGGCCGCCAACAACCACATCTACGAGGGCCTCGCCGACACGGATCCCATCACCCGCGCCCCCTATCCGGCGCTGGCCACCCGGCTGCCCGCCGACCCGGACGCCACCACCTGGCGGTTCACCCTGCGCCCGGACGCCACCTTCCACGACGGGAAACCGGTCACCGCCGACGACGTGGTCTTCGTCTTCGACCGGATCCTCGACCCGGGCACCCAGACCCTCGCCAAGGGCTTCTTCGCCAACTGGCTGAAGGAGGCCCGCAGGATCGACGCCCGGACCGTCGACCTGGTCCTCAGGTTCCCCTTCCCGGACGGGATCGCCCGCCTCACCCTCGCCAAGATCATGCCGGAGCACGTGTTCTCCCGGCCCGGCGCCTGGGACGACGCGATCAAGGGACTGGCGGTCGGCTCGGGACCGTACCGGCAGACCGGGCACCACCCGAAGTCGAACACCACCTTCGCCGCGTACGACGGCTACAACGGCCCCCGCAAGCCCGCCTTCCGGCGGATGAACTGGCTGACCATCGTCGACGCGGCCTCACGCGTGGCCAGGATCTCCGGCGTCGGCGCGGGCGCTCAGATCTCCGACAACATCCCCTACGCCAACATCACCCGCCTCGAACAGGGTGGACTGTCGGTCGGTGGCGGCGCCGGGATGAACAACCTGTTCCTGATGTTCAACACCCGGCACAAGCCCTTCGACGACGTCCGGGTCCGCCAGGCCCTGCACCACGCCATCGACACGGACAAGATCATCGAGGTCGCCCTCAAGGGCCACGGAAAGGCGGCGAGTTCGTTCCTGAACGAGACCAACCCCGGCTACCGCAGGGCGAAGACGGTCTACGACTACGACCCCGACCGGGCGAAGGCGCTCCTGAAGGCCGCCGGGGTCAGCGGACTCCACGTGAACATCCTCGCCGTCAACGTGAGCTGGATCGTCGACTGCCTGCCCACCATCAAGTCGTCCTGGGACGCGATCGGCGTCGCCACGACCCTGTCCCCGCAGGAGACCACGGCCGTGTTCACCAAGATGGACCAGAAACAGGATTACCAGGTCGTCGCCGCCGTCTCGAACCCCAACCAGTTCGGCCTCGACGCCGACCTGATCATGCACTACAACTACGGCCCCGAGAACCTCTGGATGGGCTACGCCCGATGGGCCGACAACGCTGTCGCGAAACGGCTCTTCAAGGACATGGACGCGGCCACCCGCGAACCGGACCCGGACAAGAAGCAGACGATGATCCAGGACTACATCGACGTCGTCGCCGAACAGGCCGTCCTCTACCCGGTCGTCCACAACGAGCTGATCACCGCCTGGGACCCGCGCAGACTCACCGGCATAAGGGCCCAGCCCTACCCCGGCATCAACGTCCTGACGGCCAAGTGGGCCTGACGGCATGAACGCCGTCCTGCGCATCCTGCTGCGCCGCGTCGTCCTGCTGGTGCCGCTGCTGCTCGGCATCGCCCTGTTCGTGTTCCTGGTGATGCGCTTCTCCGACGTCGACCCGGCGTCCGCGTTCTTCCAGGGCGCCAACCCCACCCCGCAACAGCTCCACGACTTCCGCGAACGCAACGGCCTCCTCGACCCCCTGCCGCTGCGCTACGTCCACTTCGTCGGCGACCTGTTCCACGGCGACCTCGGCACCAGCGCCCTCACCCGCACCCCGGTCCTCGAACAGGTCGCCACCGCCCTGCCGCTCACCCTCCAGCTGACCTTCCTCGGCCTCGGCATCGCGGTCGTCCTGGCCCTCACCGGCGGCGTCACCGCGGCCATCTACCGGGACCGCTGGCCGGACCAGGTCATCCGCGTCCTCTCCCTGATCGGGGTCGCCGCCCCCGCCTTCTGGCTGGCGCTGCTGATGATCCAGTACCTCGCGGTCGACCGGGGCTGGTTCCCGTCGGGCGGCTACATCAACCCCGAGGACTCCGTCACCGGCTGGCTGAGGACCATGGCTCTGCCCGCCCTCGCGCTCTCCCTCCCGGTCGCCGCCCAGCTCACCCGGATCGTCCGCACCTCGGTGGTCGAGGAACTCGACCGGGACTACGTCCGCACGGCGATCGGCAGCGGCCTGCCGCCCCATGTCGTGGTCGGCCGCAACGTCCTGCGCAACGCGCTCGTCAACCCGCTGACCGTGCTCGGCCTGCGGGTCGGCTACCTCCTCGGCGGCGCCGTCGTCATCGAGACCATCTTCGCCCTGCCCGGCATGGGCAAGCTGATGATCGACGCCGTGCAGAACGGCGACCCGGCCGTCGTCCAGGGCGTGGTCCTCACCACCGCGACCGGCTTCGTCGTCGTCAACCTCGTCATCGACGTCCTCTACCTGCTGGTCAACCCCCGTCTGAGGGAGGCGACATGACGATGTTCACCCGCGCGGCCCTCACCACCGCCCTGGCCCGCCCCGGCGTACGCCTGCGCAGGCTGTCCCCGCTGTCGAAGACGGCCCTCGCCTTCCTGACCCTGATCGTCCTGGTGGCGGTGTTCGCCCCCCTCCTGGCCCCCGACGACCCCCTCGCCCAGCAGGCCCCCGCCGACGGCACCGGGCACCCCTCCGCCGGCCACTGGATGGGCCAGGACAGCCTCGGCCGGGACATCCTCAGCCGGCTGATGTACGGCGCCCGCTGGTCCCTGGCCATCGGCCTCGGCGCGACCGGTCTCGCCCTGGTCGCCGGCGCGCTGCTCGGCGCCCTCGCGGCCACCTCCCGCAAGGCCGTCGACGAGACCCTGATGCGCTGCCTGGACGTGGTGATGGCGTTCCCCGGCATCGCCCTGGCCGCCGTCCTGGTCGCCGTCTTCGGCGGCGGCATCACGGTCCTGATCTGCGCGATCGCCTTCCTCTTCACCCCGCCGGTGGCCCGCGTGGTCCGGGCGAACGTCCTCGACCAGTACGGCGAGGACTACGTCACCGCGGAACGCGTGATCGGCGCCCGCACCCCGCACATCGTGCTCCGCCATGTGGCCGTCAACTGCGCCGCCCCCGTCCTGGTCTTCTGCACGGTCCAGGTCGCCGAGGCCATCGTCTTCGAGGCGTCCCTGTCCTTCATCGGCGCGGGCGTCCGGCCCCCGGACCCGTCCTGGGGCAGCGTCATCGCGGACGGCAAGAACATGGTGCTGACCGGAGGCTGGTGGGCGACCCTCTTCCCCGGCCTGCTGATCCTGCTCACCGTCCTCTCCCTGAACATCCTCTCCGAGGGCGTCTCGGACGCGTGGGCGTCACCGGCGGGCAGGGAGGTGGAGCCGACGGGAGCCGATCCGGTGGAGACCGTCGACCGAGGCGAGGTCCTGGAGCTGCCCGGCCTGGCGGAGGCGGGCGAGCGGCTCCGCGCCCGCGCCCGGCCCCCCGTTTCGGACGGGCGACCGGTACTGGCCGTGGAGCGGCTGGCCATCGGCTTCCCCGACCGCCACCGGGGCGTGAACATCGTCGACGGCATCAGCTTCGAGGTGTACCCGGGCGAAGTCCTGGGCCTGGTGGGGGAGTCGGGCTGCGGCAAGTCGCTCACCGCACTGACGATCATGGGCCTGCAGCCGAAGACGGCACAGGTCAGCGGGCAGATCCGGTACGCCCCGAAAGGGGCGCGGGGCCGTGTGGAACATGCGGCTGCCGCCGCGCGGGCGCGACCAGCCCCCACCCACCCGCAGCCGCCCGTGGATCTGACCGTTCCCCACCGCCGCCTCCTCGGCCACGAACTCGCGATGGTCTACCAGGACGCCCTGTCCTCCCTGAACCCCTCCATGACCGTCAACGCCCAGCTCAAGCAGCTCACACGGCGCGGCGGCCACCGCACCCCCGCCGAACTGCTCGCCCTCGTCGGCCTCGACCCCACCCGCACCCTCCGCAGTTATCCCCACGAACTCTCCGGCGGCCAACGCCAGCGCGTCCTGATCGCGATGGCCCTCTCCCGCGACCCCCGCCTGATCATCGCCGACGAACCGACCACCGCCCTCGACGTCACCGTCCAGGCCCAGGTGATGGAACTCCTCCTGCGCCTCCGCGAGGAACTCGGCTTCGCGCTGATCCTCGTCTCGCACGACCTCGCCCTGATCGCGGACGTCACCGACCGGGTGGTGGTGATGTACGGCGGACAGATCGTCGAGACCGGCGTCACCGCGGAACTGGTCGCCGCCCCCACCCACCACTACACCCGCGGCCTGCTCGGCAGCGTGCTGTCACTGGAGTCCGGGGCCGAGCGGCTGACCCAGATCAGGGGCGTGGTGCCGTCCCCCGCCGACTTCCCGGCCGGCTGCCGCTTCGCGGACCGCTGCCCGGTGGCGAGCGAGGTCTGCCGTACGACGGCACCGGACCTCGTCGGCTCCCGCGTCCACACCGCGGCCTGCCACCACCCCGCCGTCGACCTGGCGAGCACCGAGGCGGTGACATGAGCGCGGTGGAGCTGTCCGGCGTCCACGTGGTCCACCGGGCTCGCGGCGGGGGCGTGTTCGGCCGGGACCGGGTGTACGCGCTGACCGGCGCCGACCTCACCGTGGCGCCCGGCGAGACGGTCGGCGTGGTCGGCGAGTCGGGGTGCGGGAAGTCGACGCTGGCGAAGGTGCTGGTCGGCATCCAGCGGCCGACCGCCGGCACGGTCTCCTTCCACGGCCGCGACCTGTGGGCGATGCCGGGCGCCGAACGCCGGTCGACCGTCGGCGCCGGCACCGGAATGATCTTCCAGGACCCGTCGACGGCCCTCAACCGCCGGCTGCCGGTACGCCGTATCCTCCGCGACCCGCTGGACGTCCACGAGCGCGGTACCCGGGCCGAACGGGAGGAGCGGGTACGGGAGCTGATGGGCCTGGTCGGTCTGCCACGGGCCCTTGCCGAGGCCCTGCCCGGCCAGCTCTCCGGCGGCCAGCGGCAGCGGGTGGCGATCGCCCGGGCGCTGGCCCTGGACCCCGACCTGGTGGTGGCCGACGAACCGACCAGCGCCCTGGACGTCTCGGTCCGCGCCCAGATCCTCAACCTCCTCCTCGACCTGCGGGAGCGGCTCGGCCTCGCCATGGTCTTCGTCTCCCACGACATCCAGACGGTACGGCGGATGAGCGACCGGGTGATCACCATGTACCTGGGCCGGATCGTCGAGGAGACCCCGGCCGCCGAGGTCACCGGGCACGCCCGGCACCCGTACACCAGGGCCCTGTTCTCGGCCACCCCCGGCCTGCTCCGCCCGATCGACCCCATCCCGCTCACCGGTCCGGTGCCCTCGGCCACCCGCCCGCCGTCCGGGTGCCCGTTCCGCACCCGCTGCTGGAAGGCGGACGACGAGTGTGCCGTCCGCATGCCTGACTTCACGGCCGCGTCACGCACCGCTCACCGCTACCGCTGTCACCATCCACTGGAGGAGGACCAGCCGAGCCACCGCCTGCCCAGGGAGACCTGATGACCCTGCCCACCCCCCACACCCGTGAGCCGAAGGGACGCGCTCCGGCTTCCAGCGCCCCGGAGGGGAACGGTCAGAAGATGGTGTCCGGTGTCGTACCGCCCGTCTGCACCCCCCTGACACCGGACCGCGAGGTGGACGTCCCGTCCCTGCGCAGGCTCGTCGACCATCTGGTGGCGGCCGGGGTGGACGGCCTGTTCGTCCTCGGTTCGACGTCGGAGGTGGCGTATCTGACGGACCGGCAGCGCAGGCTGGTCACCGAGACCGTGGTGACGCACGCGGCCGGGCGGCTCCCGGTGCTGGCGGGCGTGATCGACATGACGACACCCCGGGTCCTGGACCACGTCGAGTCCGTCACCTCCGCCGGCGCGGACGCGGTCGTCGTCACCGCGCCCTTCTACACCCGCACCCACCCCGCGGAGATCGCCCGCCACTTCCGTCTGGTCGCCGGCCGCTCGCCCGTCCCGGTGATCGCCTACGACATCCCGGTCGCCGTCCACACCAAGCTCCCCGCCGGCCTGGTCCTGGAGCTGGCTGCGGACGGGGTGCTGGCCGGGCTGAAGGACTCCAGCGGCGACCTGGCGGGCTTCCGCGAGGTCGTCACCGGCAGCCGGAACCTGCCCCGCTTCAGCGCGCTGACGGGCTCCGAGCTGACCGTCGACTCGGCCCTCGCGCTGGGTGCCGACGGGGCGGTACCGGGTCTCGCCAACGTCGACCCGGACGGCTATGTCCGTCTCCACCGGCTCTGCCGGGCCGGTGACTGGGAGCGGGCGCGGGCGGAACAGGAGCGGCTGTGCGGGCTCTTCCGGATGACCGGCGTCGGGGACCCGGCCCGGATGGGCGGCAGTTCGGCGGCGCTGGGAGCGTTCAAGACGGCGCTGCACCTGCGGGGGGTGATCGGCTGCCCGGCCACGGCCGAACCGCAGGTACCGCTGTCGGAGGCGGAGACCGAGTGCGTGGGGAAGTTCCTGGCGGGAGCGGGGCTGCTGTAGCCGCCCGCGCCGGCGTCCGGGACAGACTCCGGCCGAGTCTAGGCACGCAGCGCCACCTCAGTGATGCGAAGCGTGAAATTCCCGGTGGCGGGGGAGCCAGGTGAGGTGAACGCGAAGAACCTCCCCGTCGGCTCCTGCGCCGTCGACACCCGTACCGGACGGCTGGGCATCGTCATGGGGCACGAGGGCCCCTATGTGCAGCTGAGGCCGTACGGGGGAGGGCGCGAGTGGGACGCCCACCCGGACGCCGTACGGACCGCGACCCAGGCCGAACGGCTCAGCGCGGCCACCGCCCACGCCAACGCCCGCAGCCGCGGCGAGGTGCCTTGAAGGTTCCGGTCCGGACCGGTCCCGTGCCACGGCAGGGCAGAATGGGCGCATGAGCCTGTTCCGCGACGACGGCATCGTGCTGCGCACCCAGAAGCCGGGTGAGGCGGACCGGATCACGCTGCGGCCGTGCGGGGGCCACGGCATCCGACCGCGGCCGCGCCGCGGGCCGCGCCCCCAGCCGGCCGGGGCAGGTGCGCGATGAGTCTCTTCCGCGACGACGGCATCGTCCTTCGGACCCAGAAGCTCGGCGAGGCGGACCGCATCATCACCTTGCTCACCCGCGGCCACGGCCGGGTGCGGGCCGTCGCTCGCGGGGTGCGGCGGACCAAGTCGAAGTTCGGGGCGCGGCTGGAGCCGTTCTCCCATGTCGACGTGCAGTTCTTCGCGCGGGGGAGTGAGCTGATCGGGCGCGGGCTGCCGCTGTGCACCCAGAGCGAGACCATCGCGCCGTACGGCGGCGGGATCGTCACCGACTACGCCCGGTACACCGCCGGGACGGCCATGCTGGAGACCGCCGAGCGGTTCACGGACCACGAGGGCGAACCGGCCGTGCAGCAGTACCTGCTGCTGGTGGGGGCGCTCAGGACCCTCGCCCGCGGCGAGCACGCACCTCACCTCGTCCTCGACGCCTTCCTGCTGCGCTCCCTCGCCGTCAACGGTTACGCGCCCAGCTTCGACTCCTGCGCCAAGTGCGGGATGCCCGGCCCGAACCGTTTCTTCTCGGTCGCCTCCGGCGGCAGCGTCTGCGTCGACTGCCGGGTGCCCGGCAGCGTCGTACCCTCGCCCCAGACCCTGGTTCTCCTCGGCGCCCTGCTTACGGGAGACTGGGAGACCGCGGACGCGGCCGAGGCGCGGCACGTCCGGGAGGGCGGCGGGCTGGTGTCCGCCTATCTGCACTGGCACCTGGAGCGGGGGCTGCGCTCGCTCAGGTACGTAGAGAAGAGCTAGAGGGAGACGAGAAGCACATGGTCGTACGCGGGATCCTGGGGAGCCGGCGCCGCGAGTACAGGACGCCCGAGCCGCATCCGTCCGGTGCCCGCCCGCCGAAGCTCCCGGGCGAACTGGTCCCGAACCATGTCGCCATCGTCATGGACGGCAACGGCCGCTGGGCGAAGGAGCGCGGGCTGCCGCGCACCGAGGGGCACAAGGTCGGCGCCGAGCGCGTCCTCGACGTGCTCCAGGGGTCCATCGAGATCGGCGTCCGGAACATCTCCCTCTACGCCTTCTCCACCGAGAACTGGAAGCGCTCGCCCGAAGAGGTCCGCTTCCTGATGAACTTCAACCGCGACTTCATCCGCAAGACCCGCGACCAGCTCGACGAACTCGGCATCCGGGTGCGCTGGGCGGGCCGGATGCCCCGGCTGTGGAAGTCGGTCGCCAAGGAGCTCCAGGTCGCCCAGGAGCAGACCAAGGGCAACGACCTGCTCACCCTGTACTTCTGCATGAACTACGGCGGCCGCGCCGAGATCGCCGACGCCGTGCAGGCCATCGCCGAGGAGGTCAAGGCGGGTCGCCTCGACCCGTCGAAGGTCTCCGAGAAGACCATCCAGAAACACATGTACTACGGGGACATGCCGGACGTGGACGTGTTCCTGCGCCCCAGTGGCGAGCAGCGCACCTCCAACTTCCTGCTCTGGCAGAGCGCCTACGCCGAGATGGTCTTCCAGGACGTCCTGTGGCCTGACTTCGACCGCCGTGACCTGTGGCGCGCCTGCCTCGAATTCGCCTCCCGGGACCGCCGGTTCGGCGGCGCCATCCCCAACGAGGAACTGCTGGCCATGGAGGGCAACCACCCCGGCGACTGACGGCCACCCGCCGTTCACGCGAGCCGTCCAGGATGCGGGAGATCATGCCTGGCCACCTCCCGGTCTCCCGCCTCTGGAACGGTCCCTCATGAAGCGTGTCACCCCTGTCCTCGCCCTGGGCGCCCTGCTCCTCACCGCACTGCCCGCGCACGCCGCGGACAACGGGCTCACCCACCGCGACAGTTACGGCACCAAGGCCGTGTACTCCCCGGGCCAGAACCCGCGCACCTATCAGCAGGCGCCCGCCGGGTACACCGCCGTGTTCACCGAGAACGTCTCCCGGCACGGGTCCCGCTCCGCCACCGACGGCGAGGACGGCGACATCATCCTCGCGCTCTGGAACCAGGCCGAGGCGGACGGCCAACTCACCAAGCTCGGCAGGGAGTTCGGCCCGGACGTGCAGGCCCTCGAAGCGGCCATGAGCGCCGTCGGGTACGGCAACCTCAGCGGCCGCGGCAAGGACGAACTCCGCGCCACCGCCGTCCGCCTGGAGAAGCGCCTGCCCTCCCTCTTCTCGTCCATCGCCAGGAACGGCGAGAAGATCGACGTCGTCAGCTCGGGCCAGGGCCGCGCGGTCGACAGCGGTACGGTCTTCTCCACCGCCCTCACCGACGCCGACCCGGCGCTCAAGGCCTCGCTCGGCACCGCCCGGGTCGACAAGGACCTGCTCTACTTCCACAAGTCCGCCGGCGGCGCCGACTACCAGAAGTGGCTGGCGAACGACGAGCGGCTGGCCTCGACCCTGGAGACGGTCACCGACCAGCCGGCCTCGCACAAGGCGGCCGCCCGGGTGCTGGGCAGGATCTTCAAGCCGGCGTTCGTGCGGCGCGTCGTCGACGGCGAGTTCTCGACCACCGCCTCCGACATCACCGCCGCCCAGGCCGTCTACAACCTCTACGCCATCGCGCCCGCCATGAGCGAGGAGAGCCCGGAGGGCAAGGGCTGGGACTTCGACCGCTACATCGCCCCGCGCGACGCGGCCTGGTTCGGCTACCTCGGTGACGCCGAGGACTTCTACGAGAAGGGCCCGAGCTTCTCGGACAGCGACATCACCTACAAGATGGCGGGCGTCCTCCTCGACGACCTCTTCAAGCAGGTCGAGGCGAAGCGGGACGGCACCAGCACGCTGGGCGCCGAGCTCCGCTTCACCCACGCCGAGGAGATCATCCCGCTGGCCGCGCTGATGGGGCTGCCGGGCAGCGAGAAGGCCGCGACGCCGGGCCGGACGTACACCTACGCCGACAACCCCTGGCGCGGTGCCGAGGTGGCCTCCCTGGCCTCCAACATCCAGTGGGACGTCTTCCGGAAGGGCGACGACTACCTGGTGCGGATGCTCTACAACGAGAAGGAGATCGCCTTCAAGGCGGGCTGCCACCCGATCAAGAAGAACAGCAAGTTCTACGACCTGAACGAACTGGAGCGCTGCTTCGGGAGGGGCTGACCGGCACGCCTGCCCGCAGCTGTGTGGCTGACGCGACCGCAGCGCCCCGGAAGGGGCGCGGGGCTGTATCGATGTGCGGCTCCGCCGCGTGGGCGCGAGCAACCCCCATCGGGCCGCGCCCGGGCAACCGGCTCACCCCGCGGCGCACCCCGCGCAGTCCGCACACGTACCGAAGATCTCCACGGTGTGCGCCACGTTCACGTACCCGTGCTCCGCCGCGATCGCCTCCGCCCACTTCTCCACCGCAGGGCCCTCCACCTCCACCGCCTTGCCGCACACGCGGCAGACCAGGTGGTGGTGGTGCTCGCCGGTGGAGCAGCGGCGGTACACCGACTCGCCGTCGGACGTGCGCAGGACGTCCACCTCGCCGGCGTCGGCGAGGTTCTGGAGCGTGCGGTAGACCGTGGTGAGGCCCACCGAGTCGCCCTTGTGCTTGAGCATGTCGTGCAGTTCCTGCGCGCTGCGGAACTCCTCGACCTCGTCCAGGGCCGCCGCCACGGCTGCCCGCTGACGGGTCGAGCGGCCCTTCACGGGCGGTCCAGCGGTCGTCACCGGTTGCCTCCTCACAAACACTGCTTCTGCCGGGCCATTGTGCCAGCCCGGACTGTGCGCGGTCAGACGCCGACCTCGTCGGCGGCCTGCCGGCCGGCCGGAATCGCGCACTCCGCCGGATCCCCGGCGGGCCGTCGCGCGGCGGCCGCGCGGGCGCGTCGCCGGGCCAGCGGTGCGGCCAGCAGGCTCAGCACGATGAACGCGGCGATCGTCAGCAGCACGATCGTCGCGCCCGGCGGAACGTACTGGTAATACGACGTGATCGTGCCCCCGATCGTCACCGTCACACCGATCGCGACGGCGATCGCGAACGTGGCCGCGAAGCTCCGGCTGAGCTGCTGGGCGGCGGCCACCGGGACCACCATCAGCGCTGACACCAGCAGCAGGCCCACCACCCGCATCGCGACCGTCACCGTGACCGCGGCCGTGACCGCCGTCAGCAGGTTCAGCGCCCGCACCGGCAGGCCCGTCACCCGGGCGAACTCCTCGTCCTGGCTCACCGCGAACAGCTGCCGGCGCAGACCGAGGGTGACCAGCAGGACGAACGCGGCCAGCACGCAGATCGCGGTCACGTCCGACTCCGACACCGTCGACAGCGAGCCGAAGAGGTACGACATCAGGTTGGCGTTGGAGCCGCCCGGCGCGAGGTTGATCAGCATGACGCCGCCGGCCATCCCGCCGTAGAAGAGCATCGCGAGGGCGATGTCGCCGCGGGTCCTGCCGTACCAGCGGATCAGCTCCATCAGGATCGCGCCGAGGACGGAGACGGCCGTGGCCATCCACACCGGGGAGGTCGAGAGCAGGAAGCCGAGGCCGACGCCGGTCATGGCCACGTGGCCGATGCCGTCGCCCATCAGGGCCTGGCGGCGCTGGACCAGGTAGATGCCGATGGCGGGGGCGGTGAGGCCGACCAGGACGGCGGCGAGCAGGGCCCGCTGCATGAAGGCGTAGTTCAGGAAGTCCATCAGCTCAGCAGTCCCGTGCGGATCGGCGCGTGCTCGTGGGGGTGTACGTGGTCGTGACCGGGGAGGGCGTGCTGGCCGACCGCGCGCGGCGGCGGGCCGTCGTGCAGGACACAGCCGTCGCGGAGCACGACCGCGCGGTCGATCAGCGGCTCCAGCGGGCCCAGTTCGTGCAGGACCAGCAGGACCGTGGTGCCCTGCTCGACCTGCTCGCGCAGGGTCCGCGCGAGGATCTCCTGGCTGGCCAGGTCGACGCCCGCCATCGGCTCGTCCATGATCAGCAGTTCGGGCCGGGCGACCAGGGCGCGGGCGATCAGCACCCGCTGGTGCTGGCCGCCGGAGAGCGCCTCGACGTTGTCCTTGGCCCGGTCCGCCATCCCGACCAGGCCGAGCGCGTCCCGTACCGCCTGGTGGTCGGCCTTGCGGAAGAGGCCGAAGCGGGTGCGGGAGAGGAGGCCGGCGGAGACGACCTCGGTGACGGTGGCGGGGACACCGCCCGCGGCGGTGGTGCGCTGCGGCACGTAGCCGACCCGGGACCAGTCGCGGAAGGTGCGGCGCGGGGTGCCGAACAGGGTGATCTCGCCGCCGTCGGCCGGTACCTGGCCGATGATCGTGCGGATCGCGGTCGACTTGCCGGAGCCGTTCGCGCCGAGCAGCGCGACGACCTCACCGCGGTGCACGGTGAGGTCGATGCCCCGCAGCACGGGGCGTGAGCCCAGCTCGGCGGTGACACCGCGCAGGGATATGACGGGCTCGCCGGTGGTCATCTCGTCTCCGCTCACTTGGTGCCCAGGGCCGTCTGGAGGGCCTTGAGGTTGGCTTCCTGGACGGCGAAGTAGTCCTTGCCGCGGGACTTGCCGGTGATGCCCTCGATCGGGTCGAGGACGTCCGTCCTCAGTCCGGCGTCGGCGGCGATGGTCTTGGCGGTCTTGTCGCTGACGAGCGTCTCGTAGAACACGGTGCTGACGCCGTCGGCCTTGGCCATGGTCTCCAGGTCCTTCACGCGTGCCGCGCTCGGCTCCGACTCCGGGTCGAGGCCGTTGATGGCCTCCTCGGTCAGGCCGTAGCGCTCGGCGAGGTAGCCGAAGGCCGCGTGGGTGGTGATGAAGACCTTGGACTTGGTGTTCGCCAGACCGTTCTTGAACCGGGTGTCGAGCGCGTCCAGCTTCTTGACCAGGGCCGCGGTGTTCTTCCGGTAGTCGGCCGCGTGGTCCGGGTCGGCCTTCTCGAAGGCCTTGCCCACCCCCTCGGCGACCTGGGCGTAGCGCACCGGGTCCAGCCAGATGTGCGGGTCGAGGCCGGACAGCTCCTCGTTCTTCGAGGTGTCGTGGGAGGCCGCGTGGCCGCCGGCCTCGTTACCGTGCTGCTCCAGCGTGGTCAGGGAGGCCGCGTCGATCTTCGTCTTCACCGAGGACTGGGCGACGGCGTCGTCGACGGAGGGCTGGAGGTTCTTCAGGTAGAGGACCGCGTCGGACTTCTCGATCCCGATGATCTGCTTGGGGCTGATCTCCAGGTCGTGCGGTTCCTGGCCGGGTGATGTGAGACTGGTGACGTGGACGTGGTTCCCGCCGATCCGGTCGGCGAGGAAGGCCATCGGGTAGAAGGACGCGACGACGTCGAACCTGCCGGTCTGGGCCGCCGTGGCGTCGCCGCCGCACGCGGAGAGGGTCGCTATGCCGAGTGCGGTGACGGTGGTCGCGGCGGCCGTGGGTATGAGGCGTCGTCGTACGTTCATGAGACTCATTTTCAACAAATATGGAAACCGTTGTCAACAAGCAGCGGTAAGGCCTCGGTAAGCCCTGGGTGGTCTGTCCGTCATGGGGGACCGATTTGGTCGAGGGGGATCCCCCGCCGGTAACCTGAAGCATTCGCTCTGAAGCATCTCGCTTCGTCGCCCGTCGTCGTAATGAAGAGAGCACCGTGGCCGCCGACAAGATCGACACCATCGTCAGCCTGAGCAAGCGCCGTGGCTTCGTATTCCCCTGCAGTGAGATCTACGGCGGCCAGAAGGCCGCCTGGGACTACGGGCCGCTCGGTGTCGAGCTCAAGGAGAACCTGAAGCGCCAGTGGTGGCGCTACATGGTGACGTCGCGCGAGGACGTGGTCGGTCTCGACTCGTCCGTCATCCTGGCCCCCGAGGTCTGGGTGGCCTCCGGTCACGTCGCCACCTTCACGGACCCGCTGACCGAGTGCACCGCCTGCCACAAGCGGTTCCGCGCCGACCACCTGGAGGAGGCCTACGAGGCCAAGCACAACCGCCTCCCGGAGAACGGTCTGGCGGACGTGAACTGCCCGAACTGCGGCAACAAGGGCCAGTTCACCGAGCCCAAGCAGTTCTCGGGTCTGCTCTCCACGCACCTCGGCCCGACCCAGGACAGCGGCTCGGTCGCCTACCTGCGCCCGGAGACCGCGCAGGGCATCTTCACCAACTTCGCCCAGGTGCAGACCACCTCGCGCCGCAAGCCGCCGTTCGGCATCGCGCAGATGGGCAAGTCCTTCCGCAACGAGATCACGCCCGGCAACTTCATCTTCCGCACCCGCGAGTTCGAGCAGATGGAGATGGAGTTCTTCGTCAAGCCGGGCGAGGACGAGAAGTGGCAGGAGTACTGGATGGAGCAGCGCTGGAACTGGTACACCGGCCTGGGCCTGCGCGAGGAGAACATGCGGTGGTACGAGCACCCGAAGGAGAAGCTCTCCCACTACTCCAAGCGCACCGCTGACATCGAGTACCGCTTCCAGTTCGGCGGCAACGAGTGGGGCGAGCTGGAAGGTGTCGCCAACCGCACCGACTACGACCTGAACGCCCACTCCAAGGCCTCCGGCCAGGACCTCTCCTACTTCGACCAGGAGGCCGGGGAGCGCTGGACGCCGTACGTCATCGAGCCGGCGGCCGGTGTCGGCCGCGCGATGCTCGCGTTCCTCCTGGACGCGTACGTCGAGGACGAGGCGCCGAACGCCAAGGGCAAGCTGGAGAAGCGCACGGTGCTGCGCCTGGACCACCGCCTGGCGCCGGTGAAGGTCGCGGTGCTGCCGCTGTCCCGCAACCCCGAGCTGTCCCCGAAGGCCAAGGGGCTGGCCGCCGCCCTGCGGCAGAACTGGAACATCGAGTTCGACGACGCCGGTGCGATCGGCCGCCGCTACCGTCGCCAGGACGAGATCGGTACGCCGTACTGCGTGACCGTCGACTTCGACACGCTCGAGGACAACGCGGTCACGGTCCGCGAGCGTGACTCGATGAAGCAGGAGCGGATCTCGCTGGACCAGATCGAGGGGTACCTCGCCGGGCGCCTGCTGGGCTGCTAGGTCCGGGGTCCCGCCGCTTTTCGCCCACCCTCCAGCCGACTCGTCGGCTGGAGGGTGGGCGTTTTGGGTTCGGTGGCTCTGCTCAGCGGTGCTGCAGCGCCTTGACGTTGTCGCCGAAGGTCCAGTTCTTCGAGCCGTCCCAGTTGAGCGACCAGGTCATCAGGCCCTTGAGGGACGTGCCGTAGTGGTTCCAGGCCTGTGCGACCAGGGTCGGTGACATGTAGCCGCCGCCCGCGCCGGACTGTGCGGGCAGCCCCGGCACCTGCTTGTCGTACGGCACCTTGATCGTCGTTCCCTGCACGACCAGGCCCTTGTTGAGGCAGTCGGTCTGGGCGGTGAAGCCGGCCACCGTGCCCGCCGAGTAGGAGTCGCCGGAGCAGCCGTACATGCTGCCGTTGTAGTACTGCATGTTGAGCCACCACAGCCGGCCGTTGTCGGCGTACTTCTTGACGATCGGCAGGTAGGCGCCCCAGATCGAGCCGTAGGTGATGCTGCCGCCGGTGACGTACGCCGTCTCCGGGGCCATCGTCAGGCCGAAGCCCGCCGGCATCTGGGCGAGGACGCCGTCGATGATGCGGACCAGGTTCGCCTGCGAGGTGGAGAGCTGGGTGATCGACCCGCTGCCCACCAGGCCGGTCTCGATGTCGATGTCGATGCCGTCGAAGTTGTACTTCTTCAGGATCGGCACGATCGTCGCGACGAACCTGTCGGCCACGGTGGACGAGCTGAGATCGATGCCGGCCGCCGCGCCGCCGATCGACAGCAGGATGGTCTGGCCGGCGGCCTTCGCCGCGCACATTTCGGCGGGCGTCGCCACCTTCACGCCCGCGTCCATGCCGTCCTCCCACAGGGCCGTTCCGTCGGAACGGATCACCGGGAAGGCCGCGTTGACGACGTTGTAGCCGTGGGCGGCGATCCGGGAGTCGGTGATCGGGGTCCAGCCGAACGGCGGGTGGACGCCGTTGGCGGAGCCGTCCCAGTTCTCCCAGTAACCCTGTAGGACCTTCCCGGCGGGCCGCGACTTCACCGCGCAGGTGTCGGCGGCGGAGGCGGGCGCGGCGGCGGGGAGCTGGGTGAGTGCGGCGGTCGCCAGCGCGGCGGCGAGCAGGCTGAGGGCGCGGCGGAGCATACGGATCCTCCCGGTGGGGGTGCGGCGAGGTGTCGTAGCCATGACAGTGCTCGTGGTCCAGACCTCTCGTCAATAGGTCTGGACCAGAAACGGGGGCGTCGCGGCGTCCGGTGGCGGGTATGGAATGACAGATATTGAAATCTGTCAGCTGTCATGTCAGGGTGGAGTCATGACGATGCACACGCGCTCCCTCGGAACCACCGGCCCCTGCACCTCGGCCCTCGGCCTCGGCTGCATGGGCATGTCCGCCCTCTACGGCGAGGCCGACCGCGCCGAGTCGATCGCCACCGTCCACGCGGCCCTCGACGCCGGCGTGACGCTCCTCGACACCGGCGACTTCTACGCCATGGGCCACAACGAGATGCTGGTCGGCGAGGCCCTGCGCACCGCCCCCGCCGCCCTCCGTGAAAATGCCCTGACCAGCGTCAAGTTCGGCGCCCTGCGCGACCCGGCGGGCGGCTGGAACGCCTACGACGGCCGCCCGCAGGCCGTGAAGAACTTCGCGGCCTACTCCCTCCAGCGCCTCGGCGTCGAGCACATCGACGTCTACCGGATCGCCCGCGTCGACCCGGACGTGCCGATCGAGGAGACGGTCGGCGCGATCGCCGAACTGGTCGAGCAGGGATACGTCCGGCACATCGGCCTCAGCGAGGCCTCCGTGGCCAACATCCGCCGGGCCGCCGCCACCGCGCCCATCTCCGACCTGCAGATCGAGTACGCGATCATCACCCGCGACATCGAGCGGGAGATCCTGCCCACCACCCGTGAGCTGGGCATCGGCATCACCGCGTACGGCGTGCTCTCCCGGGGCCTGATCTCCGGCCACTTCACCCCCGACCGGCAGCTGGGCGCGGGCGATTTCCGGGCCTACTCGCCCCGCTTCCAGGGCGAGAACCTCCGGCACAACCTCGACCTCGTCGAGGCGCTGCGTAAGATCGCCGACGAGAAGGGCGTGACCGTCGCGCAGATCGCCATCGCCTGGGTGCTCTCCCGGGGCGAGGACATCGTGCCGCTCGTCGGCGCCCGCACCCGCGAGCGGCTCGCCGAGTCGCTGGGCGCGCTGGACGTCACGCTGGACGCGGCCGACCTGGCGGCGATCGAGGAGGCGGTACCGGCGGACGCGGCGGCCGGCACCCGCTACCCGGCCGCGCAGATGAGCCATCTCGGCACCGAGCACTGATCGCGGCGCCGGGTACCGTCTAGGCCATGGCAGCGACGTCCCCGACCCCGACCCCGACCCCGGCCCTGACCGCCGAGCGCATCCTTCAGGCGACCGAGGAGGTGCTGCGCCGGCACGGCCCGGCCAAGGCCACCGTGGTGGACGTGGCCCGCGCGCTCGGCGTCAGCCACGGCAGTGTCTACCGGCACTTCCGGACCAAGGCGGCGCTGCGCGAGGCGGTGACCAAGCGGTGGCTGGACCGCACCTCGGAACAGCTGTCCGGCATCGCGGCCGCGGACCGCGCTCCGCGGGAGCGGCTGCGCGACTGGCTGTGGGCGCTCTTCGACGCCAAGCGCCGCAAGGCGGGCGACGACCCGGAGCTGTTCGCGACCTACATGGTGCTGGTCGACGAGAACGGCCCGGCGGTCACCGAGCACCTCGACGACCTGACCGGACAGCTCGCCGGGATCCTCCGGGACGGGGCCGGCACGGGAGTCTTCACCGTGTCCGACCCCGCCGCGGCGGCCCGGGTCGTCTTCCAGGCCACCGGCCGCTTCCACGACCCGGGCTACGCCCGCGAGTGGGTGCGGCCGGAGGCCGAGGCGGACTTCGCCTCGATGGTGGACCTGCTGCTGCGCGGCCTCAGCTCACCTTGACCGTCACGGTCGGGGAGTAGACCTTCTTGCCGACCGCGGAGACCCGCAGGTGCTCGGTGCCCGGGTTGCTGAGCTTCGCGGTCAGCGAGTAGGAGCTGCCGTTCTTGACCTTCGCGGTCGCCTTGAGCGGGATCCACTTGCCGCCCTTCTGGTGCTGGAGCACCAGCGGCCAGCCGACCTTCAGGCCGGAGGTGCGGCCGCTGAGGGTCACGGAGTCACCGGGCTTGACCGAGGTCGTGTTCGCCTTGACCGAGATCGAGGCCATGGTGGTCGGGCTCGGCTTCGGCTTCGGACTGGCGCTCATGGTGGGCGACGGGGTCGGCTTGGCCTCGGTGGCGAAAGCCCCGGCGGAACCGGCCGACAGCAGGGCCACGGAGAGCGCACCGGCGGCGAGGGCTCGGGAGATCTGGCGCTGGGTGGTGTGCATGGAAGTACTCCTGTCGAGGGACGGGGGGACCTCTCAAGGCTTGGCCGGGTCGCGCCGGGCGGCGACCCGGGCGCTCTCGGAAGCGGTGCGCACCACCCTCGGATTCGGTAAAGACCGCAGGTGGCAACGGGTGCTCTGACCTTGTGATTCCTGTCCGGAAGCTCACCCGAACGGCGTAACGCGCGAGCTAGGCGGTGACCCGCCAGAAGTCCCGCATCAACGGGGTCGGCGTCGGACCCGTCATGGCCGTCTGTGTCAACAGGACCGTGACCGTGCCGGTGGCCGGGACGAGGTGCGCGGTGGTGCCGGTGCCGCCCACCCAGCCGTAGCGGCCGGGAACGTTCCAGGGGTCGGCCGGGGTGACGTCGACCTGGCCGCCGTAGCCCCAGCCCTGGCCCTCCAGGAAGAGGGTGGCGCGCTCCCGCTGGGCCGCCGTCAGATGGTTGGTGGTCATCCGGCTGACCGAGGTGGCGGACAGGAGCCGGCGGCCGTCCGGGGCGACGCCCGCGTTCAGCAGCAGCCGGGCGAACGCCAGCCAGTCGTCGGCCGTGGAGACCAGGCCCCCGCCGCCCGAGGGGAAGCGCGGCACGCGGTTGAAGTCGCCGTCCGGGGTGTCCGTCAGGCGCAGCGTGCCGTCCTCGGCGGGGGCGTAGGACGAGGTGAAGCGGTCCCGCTTCGACGCCGGCACCTCGAACGCCGTGTCCCGCATGCCCAGCGGCTCGAAGATCCGCTCCGCCAGGAAGTCCGGGAAGGTACGGCCCGACACCCGGGCGACCAGGATGCCCTGCAGGGCGGACGAGGTGCCGTACAGCCAGGCCTCGCCCGGCTGGTGCAGCATCGGCACCTGGGCGAGCAGGCCCAGCCAGGTGTCCGGGTCCGGCCAGTCCTGGAAGGGGCGGCTGTGATCCTGCACCGCGAACAGGGCCTGCGCGGCGGGCAGCGCGAAGTCGTCGGGAAGGCCCCAGCCGGCGCGGAAGCTGAGCAGGTCCTCCACGGTGACCGGGCGGTCGGCCGGCACGACGTCGTCGACGGGGCTCGCGGGCGTCCGGACCACCACCGGCTTGGCCAGCTCGGGGAGCCACTCGGCCACCGGGTCGCCGAGCCCGATCAGCCCCTCGTCGACCAGCATCAGCACCGCCGCCGCGGTGACCGGCTTGGTGATCGACGCGATCCGGAAGATCGACTCCCGGGTCATCGGCGCGGACCCCTCGGCATCCACGTCCCCGACGGTCACGACCTCCACGTCGGCACCCCGGGCGACCAGCCCGACGGCCCCGGGAATCGTTCCGCCGTCGACATGGCGGCGCAGGGCGGCATGGAGCGGGGACTCGGTCATCGGTCGTCCTTCCGTCGGGTGCGGTCGGGTGTACGACTCCCGCACCGGCGGAAACTCATCGGGAGGGCTGGGCTCCCGCGGGGTCCACGGTGGCCTGGTGGGCCTCGGCCAGATGCTCCTCCGCCTTCAGCCAGGGCAGGAACTGCGCGCTCTGCCGCCAGCCGCAGGTGTCACACCTGATCGTGCGCTGGATGCCGGTGCGCTCCACCCGCACCGTGTGTTCCCGCCCGTGCTGGTCCCACCGGCTGACCTTGCTCGAGTCGATCTGTGACATGACGCCTCCGAGTCGGTGCCCGATCTGCCGTTCGGCACGTGTCGACGCAAGGAGTGTGCAGCACGATCAACATCAACGGGGATTTCTTCACAGCTAGTTGGCCAAGCCGTGTCCGGCCGGCCGGGTTCCCGCCGCTGGACAGGACGTTCCCGGTGTACATCCGGGCTGCCGGACCAACCCTCCGACCACGAGCCCGACTTGGTGTACCGGCGGAAACCCTGGACACGGCATTGACCAAGGCTCAAGATGAGAGCGACCTTAGCTGAAGCGGCCACCGGCACGGAGAGGCGATGCTGCCGGATCCTCAACGTTTCCTGGCCGTCTCCGGCCGCCGGATCGCTCGCGCCGAGGGCGCGGCCCAGGTCGTCAGGGAGCTGTGCCTGTCGACCGTCCCGGACCTGGCGGACGGGGTGTTCGTCTACCTCGCCGAGCAACGGCGGGACCCGGACGGCCCGTTGCGCCTGCGCCTGGACGGACTGCCGGCCGAACTCGGCGGCCTGATGGGCGGCACACCGCCGGCCGTCGCCCCGGTGCCGTCCGACGGCGTGCTGGCCGGATTCCTGCGGTGCGGCAGAGCACACGGCAGGGGTCCGGACGACGTCGAGGAGGCCCTCCGCGAGCTGCTGGGGACCGCTTCCCGTCTCCCGCAGGGGAACAGGGTCCTGCTCGCCCCGCTGCGCGCGCCCGACGCCGTCGTGGGCGTGGCGGTGTTCCTGCGGCGCATGGACCGGGAGGACTTCGTGGTGGACGACATCGCCCTGGCCGACGCGCTGGCGGCACAGGCCGCGCTCGGCGTGAACGAGGACACCGGCGCCCCGCAGGCCCGGCCCGCCGCCCTGCCCAAGGCCCCGGACGAGGACCGGCTGCGCTACGTCGGCGCCGCCACCCGCCGGATCGCCCGCGGCTTCGACACCGACGAGATCGTGCTCGGCCTGTGCCGGGCCGCCGTACCGACGTACTCGGACGCGGCCCTCGTCTATCTGCGCGACCCGCTGCCGGTCGGCGACGAACGCCCCAACGGCCCCGCCGTGCTGCGGCTGCGCCGCACCGACCGGATCAAGGGCCCCGGCGCGGAAGGCCTGGTCTGGCCGGCGGAGACCGTGGACGACGAGCAGGACGACCTGGACGCGGCCGACTGGAGCGAGGTGGTGCCCGGCGGCGCGCTCGCCGAGGTGCTGCGCGGGGTCCGGCCGGTGTTCGCCGACGACCCGGCCACCCGGGCCGCGCTGAGTGAACTCGTCGGCGAGGACAGCGCGTTGAACGGCTGGGCCGGTACGCACGCGATCCTCGCCCCGCTGCGCGGCCGCCGCCGGGTCACCGGCGCGGTGGTCTTCCTGCGCCGCCCGGAACGCCCGGCGTTCGAGCCCGCCGACCTCCTGGTCGCCGCCCAGCTGGCCACCCACACCGCGCTCGGCGTCGACAAGGCGGTGCTGTACAGCCGCGAGGCCTTCATCGCCGACCGGCTGCAGCGCGCGATGCTGCCGCACTCCCTGCCCCGGCCCACCGGCGTCCGGCTGGCCGTCCGCTACCTCCCCGCCGCCGAGACCGCGCGCGTCGGCGGCGACTGGTACGACGCGATCCCGCTGCCCGGCAGCCGGGTGGCCCTCGTCGTCGGCGACGTCATGGGGCACTCCATGACCTCGGCCGCCGTCATGGGCCAGCTGCGCACCACCGCGCTCACCCTGGCCGGCCTCGACCTGCCCCCGCAGGAGGTGCTCCACCACCTCGACGAGCAGGCCCAACGGCTCGGCACCGACCGCATGGCGACCTGCCTGTACGTCGTCTACGACCCGGTCTCGCACCGCATCACCGTCGCCAACGCCGGGCATCCGCCGCCGATCCTGCTGCACCCCGGCGGCAAGACGGAGGTCCTCGCGGTGCCGCCCGGCGCCCCGATCGGCGTCGGCGGCATCGACTTCGAGGCGGTCGAGCTGGACGCGCCCGCCGGGGCGACCCTGCTCCTGTACACCGACGGCCTGGTCGAGTCCCGGCTGCGTGACGTGTGGACCGGCATCGAGCAGCTGCGCGAACGGCTCGCCGCCACCGCCCAGTTGACCGGCCCCGACCGGCCGCCCCCGCTGGAGGCGCTGTGCGACGAGGTCCTCGACATGCTCGGGCCGGGCGACCGGGACGACGACATCGCGCTGCTCGCCGCCCGCTTCGACGGCATCGCGCCGAGCGACGTGGCCTACTGGACCTTCGAACCGGAGGTCGGCAGCCCCGGCCGGGCCCGCCGGCTGACCCGGCAGGCCCTGGCCGGCTGGGGCCTGGAGGAACTCACCGACACCGCCGAGCTGCTGGTCAGCGAGATCGTCACCAACGCCGTACGGCACGCCTCCCGCCCGATCAGCCTGCGGCTGCTGCGCACCGACGTGCTGCGCTGCGAGGTCGGCGACGACGTGCCGCAACTGCCCAGGCTGCGCCGGGCGTCGCCCGAGGAGGAGCACGGCCGGGGCCTGTTCCTGGTGAACCGGCTGGCCCGGCGCTGGGGCACCACCCGGCTGGGGACCGGCAAGAACGTGTGGTTCGAACTGGGCGGTCCCGCGGGCTGAGGTCCGCTCAGCCCACCGTCCGCGGCAGCCGCAGACTGAGCAGTCCGGTCAGCACCACCAGGCCCAGCTGCACCAGCAGCGTGATGACCAGGGCGTCCCGGGTGCCGTGGTGCGGGACCAGGGAGAGGAACAGGGTGCCCAGCGTGGCCACGCCCAGGGCCAGGGCGGACTGCTGGGTGGTGACCATCACCCCGCTGCCGACGCCGGCCCGCGCGGCCGGCACCTCCGACATCACCAGCCGCAGCACGTTGGGGAGCTGGAGCGCCTGACCGGCACCGGCGACCGCGACCCCGGGGAGCAGCCCGGTGAAGTCCAGGTGCGGCCAGTCCCGCCAGGCGGCCAGCGTGATGAGGACGATGCCGATCCCCTGGAGCACCGAGCCGGCCGTCACCACCCGGCTGCCGTACCGGGCGATCAGCCGCGGCCCGGCCAGCGACACGAACAGGAAGGCGACGGCCATCGGCGCGAGCGCCAGCCCCGCCGGGACCGGGTCCATCCGCTCCCCGCTCTGCAGGCCCACGGCGATCACGAACATGAACCCGCTGAAGCCGATGGAGAACGGCACCATCATCACCAGACCGCGGCGCAGCGAGGCGAGTTCGAACAGGCTCGGCGGGACCAGCGGGGTACGGCCGGCCCGGTCGGCGCGGCGCTCCACGGCGTAGAAGGCGGACGCCACCCCCGGGAACGCGGCCAGCGACAGCCAGGTCCACAGCGGCCAGCCCGCCGCCCGGCCCTCGGTGAGCGGGGCGAGCAGGGTCAGCAGGGAGAGGGCGAGCAGTACGGTGCCGGGTCCGTCGACGGGCTCGGGCTTCTGCGAGCGCGTCTCCGGCACGAACCGGGCGCCGAGGACCAGCCCGACGACCACGACCGGCACGTTGACGAGGAACACGGCGCGCCAGCCGGTGCCCGCGATGTCGGCGGCGACCAGCACCCCGCCGAGTATCTGCCCGGCGACCATCGAGAGACCGGCGGTGGCGCCGTACAGGCTCATGGCCTTGGCGCGGCGGCCGCCGCTGGTGGCGGCCTGGATGGTGGCGAGGACCTGCGGGAGCATCGCGGCGGCCGCGGCGCCCTGGGCGACCCGGGCGGCCACCAGCGACCAGGCGCCGGGCGCGAGTCCGCAGGCCAGCGAGGTCAGCCCGAAGGCGGCCATGCCGGCGAGGAAGAGCCGGCGGCGCCCGAACAGGTCGCCCAGCCGGCCGCCGAGCACGAGCAGCACGGCGTAGGCGACGCCGTACCCGGCGACGACGAGTTCCAGGACCGCCTCGCCGGCGTGCAGATCGGTTCCGATGGTGGGCAGGGCGACATTGACGATGAAGAAGTCGACGAGGGGCAGCGCCGCGGCCAGCAGGACGGTGAACAGTCCGGGGCCGCCGAGCGCGGGTGCCGCGGACGGGGACCGCACGGCCGGAGTGGTGACGGTTTCGGTCATGGCCATGAGCCTGCTGCGTCGCGCAGACTGGTACCAGAGTCTTCTTATCCTGGTAGAAGAAGTACCTGGAAACAGGATGCGGTCCGAGGCAGGCTGGAGGCATGACGACCATGGCGCACGAGACGGCGGCCCCTGCGGTCCCGGTGGCCCCGGTGGTACGGAGCGCGGGCATCCGGCGCAGCGAACTGGCCGCGTTCCTGCGCAGCCGCCGCGACCGGATCACCCCGGAGCAGGTGGGCCTGCCGCACGGCACCCGCCGCCGCACGCCCGGCCTGCGCCGCGAGGAGGTCGCACAGCTCTCCGCGGTCGGCGTCACCTGGTACACCTGGCTCGAACAGGCCCGGGACATCCAGGTCTCCGTGCAGGTCCTGGACGCCCTGGCCCGCGCCCTCCTGCTCGACGCGAGCGAGCGCAGCCACCTCTTCCAGCTGGCCGGCGCCGTCGACCCGACCCCGGCCGCGAGCTGCACGGGCGTCACCCCGGCCATGCGGGAGATGCTGCGCGCCCTGGAGCCCTTCCCGGCCTGCATCCAGAACAGCCGGTACGACATCCTCGCCTACAACCGCACCTACGCCCGTCTGATGGGCGACCTGGAAGCGGTCCCGCCCGAGGACCGCAACTGCATGATCCTCGTCTACACCCACCCCGAGTGGCGCCGCTCGATCGTGCACCTGGAGGAGACCCGCCGTCTGATGGCCGCGAAACTCCGTGCCTCGATGGCCGGTCATCTCGGCGAGCCCGCCTGGAAGATGCTGGTCAAGCGACTGACGGCGGAGTCCGCGGAGTTCCGCGCGAACTGGGAGCGCTACGAGGTGGTGGACCCGCGCACCCGGACCAAGCAGTTCCTCAACCCGTACGTCGGCTTTCTCTCCCTGGACCACACGGATCTGTGGCTGACCCGCGAGACCGGGGCGCGCATGGTGACCTACACGCCGACGGACGAGGAGTCCCGGGAACGGCTGGAGAAGCTGTACGCGCTGGCGTCGGCCGTGACGGCGAACTCCTGACCGGATTACGGGAATTCGTTCGGTCAACTGAGTACGGATACTCAGGACCGGGGGACCGTCCTGCCCCGACCATGCAGGAGGGGAGAGGAAACGACGACTGGCCCCGGGGGAGACGACGATGGAATCCGGCCCTGCCCGCACCCTTGTCCGACTGGTCCGTCTGATGTGTGCCAACCGCCTTTCGGCGGCCTACCTCTGCCTGGTCGCCGTGGTCATCGCCAAGGCCGCCGTCGGCTCCCTCCCGGGGGCGGACCCCGGTACGGACTACGCCTGGCTGTGGGCGCCCGTGGTCACCTTTCCCGCGTTCCCGCTCGTCTCGGCGATCGGCGGGACGGCCTGGGACGCGGACGCGCCGAACCGGTTCTTCGTCGGCATGATCGTCGTGTCGGCGCTGCTCCAGGCCCTGGCCCTGGGCGCCCTGCGCGAGGCCGTCCTCGCCCGCCACCGCCGCGCTATCCACTCCCCGTGACGCCCGGGGCCGCGTCCGGCCCGCCGAGCAGTTCCCGCGCGGCGGCGAACGCGGCCCGTACGGTCGTGGGGTCGGCGCCGGGGCGGGCGAGGGCGCTCATCGGGATGGGGGTGACGGCGGGCAGTCCGCCGTACCGGGTCAGGCCGTCCGGGGCCGCGCCGACCGCGGCGATGAGAGCGACGCCCTGGCCGGTGCGGGCGATGTCGAGGACGCCCGCGAGATAGCCGGCGTCGCCGACGACCGTGGCGGGGACACCGTGTGCGGCGAGGGTGGCGATGGCCCGGTGGCGGATGGCGCAGGGCTCCTCGATGGCGACCAGCGGGACGGGGGAGGGGGCGTCGGGCCGCTGCCAGCCGGGGGTGGCGTGCCAGGAGAGCGGGAGTCCGCCGACGGGCGTGCCCTCGGTGGCGGCGGCCTCGGTGACGTACACCGCCACGTCGACACTGCCCCGCTCGACCGCCTCCACCAGCCGCGCGGAGCGGTCGATGCGGTAGCGGACCCGGCAGCCGGGCCGCACCTCCTGGACGGCGGCGGTCAGGCGCGGCAGGAACTGGTCGGCCGCGTGCTCGGTGGAGCCGATGGTGACCGTGTCGCCGTCCGTGTCCAGCAGCACGCGCACGGCCTCGTCGTGGACGGCGAGGATCCGCCGGGCCTGTTCGAGCAGCAGGCGCCCCTCGGGCGTGAAACGGGTGCCGCGCCCCTCGCGTTCGACCACGGGGTGCCCCAGCGTCTTCTCCAGCCTGCGCACATGCTGGCTCACCGCCGACTGGCTGAGGGCGAGCGCGCGGGCGGCGCGGTGGAAGCCGCCGCAGTCGGCCACCGCGGTCAGGCTGCGCAGGGCCACGATGTCAAGGACGGGGCGGGACATACCGGTGACGGTAGCTGTTCAGCCAACCGATCGCGATCCCTGATCGGTTTCGATGCGGAATCATCGTTGGACGCGTTCGGTCACCGCCGGTCATGATGGACGCATGTACGCGACCGCCACGGCTGCCCTTCTGACGCAGCGCCGAGTCATCGACTTCGGCGTGGCGTGCAGCGCCCGCTGTCGCTGAATCACCCGCGCGTACGCGCGTCCTCCCGCCGCCCCCACCAGGCCTGCCGCGTGGCTGACACGTGCCGGTGACGGCCGCCCCTCCTCCCCCTCTTCCCCTCTCCTCCCCTTCTTTTCCCTTCTCTTGCCTTCTCTTGCCTGCTCTTCCCCCTGCTCCGGAACGGGAGTTGCCCCCTCATGCCCTTCTCCTGGGACGAACCCGAAGGCCTCGCCGCACGCGGCACGCTGATCGTGCTGGCCGGCCGAGGCGAACACGGCGGTGTGTACGAGCGGTTCGGCCGCCGGCTCGCCTTCGACGCCTACCGCGTCCGCGCCCTCGGCGACCCGGTCGCTGATCCGACGGTCCTCGACCAGGCCGCCAAACTCCTCGCGGACGAGTCACTGCCCGGCCCCAAGGTGCTGGTCGGCTCGGACACCGGCGCCCGGTACGCCGTACAGCTGGCCGCCGAACCGGCCCCCGGCGTCGACGCCCTGATCCTGGCCGGACTGCCCACCGGGCCCTGGGCGGCGGGCGGTTGGGAGACGGAGGCCGAGGCGCGCACCGGCTGCCCCACCCACCAGGGCCGGCTGACCGGCGATCCCGCCTTCCGGCGCGGCGCCCTCGACGAGACCCCCGACCTCCCCGACCTGCCGTGGGACCGGGTACGGGTGCCGGTGCTGGCCCTGCACGGCAAGGACGACGTGGTCAGCCCCCTGACGGCGGCCCGCGCGGCCTACGCCGGTTCCCCGGCGCACCTGGTGGAGTTCACGGACGGCCGCCACGACATCCTCAACGACGCCCTGCACCGCACGGCCGCCGCCACCGTCGTGCTGTTCCTGGAACGGCTGCGGCTCTCACCCGAGCTGCCCCTGATCGCGCAGGGCCTCGCGTGAGCCGCCGGGTGACGACCACCGTCGCCGAACTGCGCGAGCTGCTCGACTCCGGCCCGGCGCCCACCGTCCTCGACGTCCGCTGGGCGCTGGGCGACCCGCACGGCCGCGACCACTACGCCGACGGCCACATCCCGGGCGCGGTGTACGTCGACCTCGACACCGAGCTGGCCGCGCCGCCTTCGCCGCAGGGCGGCCGGCATCCGCTGCCCGACCTCGCCGGGTTGCAGGCGGCGGCACGGCGCTGGGGTGTCCGGCGGGGCCGGCCCGTCGTGGTCCACGACGACCTGGGCAACACGGCGGCCGCACGGGCCTGGTGGCTGCTGCGGTACGCGGGGATCACCGACGTCACGCTCCTCGACGGGGCCCTGGGCGCCTGGCGGGCGGCCGGACTGCCGCTGGAGACCGGGATCCCCGCCGCTCCGGCGCCCGGCGACATCGTGCTCCGGGCCGGTGCGCTGCCCGTGACGGACGCCGACGGCGCCGCCGAACTCGCCGCCACCGGGCTGCTGCTGGACGCGCGTGCCGGTGAGCGGTACCGGGGCGAGGTGGAACCGGTGGACCCCAGGGCGGGCCACATCCCGGGGGCGGTGTCCGCGCCGACCGGCGAGAACCTCGCGGCCGACGGCACCTTCCGGCCGGCCGGCGCGCTGCGCGAGCGGTTCGAGAAGGCGGGCGCGGGGGCGGCCACGCGGATCGGCGTGTACTGCGGCTCCGGGGTCACCGCCGCCCACCAGATCGCCGCACTGGAGATCGCCGGGTTCGAGGCGGTCCTGTTCCCCGGCTCCTGGTCGGCATGGTCCACGGATCCCGACCGCCCGACCGCGACGGGACCACTACCGGCCGGATCCCTGCCGGCCGGATCTCTGCCGGTCGAGTCTCTGGCGTCCGGATCTCTGCCGGTCGAACCGCTGCCGGCCGGATCGCCCGCCGCTGTGAGGGGTTCCTCATGACGACCGAGTCGCTGGAGGCCGCCGTGCCCGCGCCGCAGGTCGCGCCCACGGCCGGGCGGGTCACGATCCGCGGCACCGTCCGGCAGGGCCGTCGGCCGACCGTGCCCCGGTCCGTGCGGCGCGCCGCCGGACCGGTCGGCCTGGTCCTGCTCTGGTTCCTGGCCTCGGCCACCGGCATCCTCCCGGAGTCCGTGCTCGCCTCACCGGTCGACGTGATCAAGCAGGCCGTCGACCTGACCAAGGACGGCGAACTGCCCCGCGCCATCGCTGCCTCGGGCCGCCGGGCCGCCATCGGCTTCCTCATCGGCGCCACGGTCGCCCTCGTCCTCTCCCTCCTGGCCGGGCTGTTCCGGCTCGGCGAGGACGTCATCGACTCCTCGATGGGGATGTTCCGGGCGATCCCCTGGGTGGGTCTGATCCCGCTGTTCATCGTCTGGTTCGGCATCGAGGAGACCCCGAAGATCGCCCTGGTCGCACTCGGCGTCACCTACCCCCTGTACTTCAACATCTACGGCGGCATCCGCTCCACCGACGCCCAACTCGTCGAGGCCGCCCGCATGATGGGCCTCGGCCGGCTCGGCCTCATCACGTACGTGATCCTGCCGAGCGCGCTGCCCGGCGCCCTCGTGGGGCTCCGGTACGCCCTGTCGACGGCCTGGCTGGCGCTGGTCTTCGCCGAGCAGATCAACGCGGACGCGGGCCTCGGCTATCTGATGAGCAACGCCCAGCAGTACTTCCGCACGGACGTGATCGTGCTGTGCCTCGTCGTCTACGCCCTGCTCGGGCTGGTCTGCGACTTCGCCGTACGGATCCTGTCGCGCCGGCTGCTGACCTGGCGGGCCAACTTCGAGGGCGAGGCGTGAGCGTCATGGCCAACAGCGTGGAGATACGCGGACTTTCCCGGTCCTTCGACGGCAACACCGTCCTGCACGATCTCGATCTCGACCTCCGGGAGGGCGAGTTCGTGGCCCTGCTCGGGCACAGCGGGTGCGGCAAGTCGACGCTGCTGCGGATCCTCGCCGGGCTCGACGACGAGATCGGCGGCGAGGTGACCGTGCCCGCGCGGCGCAGTGCCGCGTTCCAGTCGCCACGGCTGCTGCCCTGGCTGAAGGTGTGGCGCAACGTCGTCCTCGGCCTGCCGGGCCGCCCCGACCGGGCGCTCGCCGCGAAGGCGCTGGACGAGGTGGGCATCGCCGACCGCGCCGGGGTGTGGCCGAAGACCCTCTCCGGCGGCCAGGCCCAGCGCGTCTCGCTGGCCCGCGCCCTGGTCAGGGAGCCCGAACTGCTGCTGCTGGACGAGCCGTTCGGCGCCCTGGACGCCCTCACCCGGGGCAAGGTCCAGCAGCTCGTCGCCGAACTCTGGCAGTCGCACGGCTGCGCGGTCCTGCTGGTCACCCACGACGTGGAGGAGGCCCTGCTGCTCGCCGACCGGGTGCTGGTCATGGACGACGGCCGTATCGCCCACGAACTCACCGTCGACCTGCCCCGCCCCCGCGACCTGACCACCCCCGAGTTCGTGACCCTGCGCGCCCGCCTGCTGACCTGGCTCGGCGTGACCCGCACCCTGGAAGGAACCCCGTCGTGATCCGCAGAATCGCCGCCGCCGCCCTGAGCATGACCGCCCTGCTGGCGCTGAGCGCCTGCGGCGCCGACTCCTCGGCGGACACCTTCGCCGGCCGGCAGGTCACCCTCACCATCGGCGACCAGGCCAAGACCCTCCAGACGATCATCGCCGCCTCCGACGCCCTCAAGGGTGCCAAGTACAAGGTGAAGTGGGCCGAGTTCGAGGGCGCGGCCCCGCTCTACCAGGCCGTGCAGGCGAACGCCGCCGACACCGGCTACTCCGCCGACCTGCCCGCCCTGCAGGCGCTCAGCGGCGGGGTGAAGATCAAGAACATCGCCGCCCTCAAGAACGACGGCACGCACGTCGGCATCGTCGTCCGCAAGGACTCCGGCATCGACAGCGTCAAGGATCTCAAGGGCCAGAAGGTGGTCGTCTCCTCGGCCAGGGGCAGCGTCTCGGAGTACCTGCTGGCCAACGTGCTGAAGCAGAACGGGCTCAGCTACAAGGACGTCCAGGTGCAGTACCTGCTGCCGACCGACGCGCAGGCCGCCTTCGCCTCCGGGAAGGTGAAGATCTGGGCGACCTTCGGCGTCTACCAGGCCGTCGGCCTGGAACAGGGCGGCAGGCTGCTCGTCGACGGCGCGGACGGCCGGGTCAGCGGCATCGGCTTCGTCAACGCCTCCGAGAAGGCCCTCGCGGACCCGTCCAAGAAGGCCGCGCTGTCGGACTTCCTCAAGCGGCTCGGCACGGCCCTGAAGTGGACCAGCACCCACCAGGACGCGTACGCGAAGGCCATCGAGCAGCGCAACGGCGCCGACGCGACCGTCGCCAGGACCCTCGCCTCCGCCGCGTACAGCCAGGTGCTGCCGGTCACCTCCGACGTGAACACGACCGTGCAGGGCGTCGCCGACCTCATGAACGGCATCGGCGTCCTCGACCCGAACGTCGACGTGGCGAAGTCCGCCGACACCTCTCTCCTCAAGTGACTTTTACGACACAGGAGTCCACCATGCCCGTCGAGTTCATCAGCGCCGTCCACACCGACGCCGGAGCCTCCGGCCCCGCCGCCGCCGGCCGTACCGGCCTCGACGTCGACCACCTGCGCAGGTACGCCCGCGCCCTGGACGACGGAGGCTTCGACCACACCCTGGTCGCCTACCACTCGGCCTCCCCGGACGCCTTCCAGGTCGCCCAGTTCGTCGCCACCCACACCGAACGCGTCCGCCCGATCCTCGCCCACCGCCCCGGCGTGATCTTCCCGACCCACGCGGCCCGCGCCCTGGCCACCCTCGACCGGATCAGCGACGGCCGCCTCACGCTCCACATCATCTCCGGCGGCAGTGACGAGGAGCAGCACCGCGAGGGCGACTACCTCGACAAGGCGCAGCGGTACGAGCGTTCGGACGAGTACATCCAGATCCTCCGGAAGGTCTGGCAGGCCGACGGCCCGGTCTCGCACCACGGCAAGTACTTCACCTTCGAGGGCTACCACTCGGACGTGAAGCCGGTGCACGGCCTGGTCCCGATCTCCGTCGGCGGCTCCTCCCAGGACGCCTACCGGGTCGGCGGACAGCAGGGCGACATCTTCGGCCTGTGGGGCGAGCCGCTGAAGGAGACGGCCGAGCAGATCGCCGCCGTCAACGCGGTCGCCGACGCGGCCGGCCGCCCGCACCCCCGGATCTGGGTGTCGTTCCGCCCGATCATCGCGCCCACCGAGGAACTCGCCTGGGAGAAGGCCCACCGCACCCTCGGCGTCCTCAAGGACCAGGCCCGCACCACCGAACAGCTCCGCCACTACCGCACCACAGGCCGTCCGGCGAACGTCGGCTCCCAGCGGCTGCTGGACATCGCCGAGCGCGGCGAGGTCCACGACCGCTGCCTGTGGACCGCCCCCGCGGTCGCCACCAACGCGGCCGGCGCCTCCACCGCCCTCGTCGGCACCCCCGAGACGGTCGCCCAGGCCCTCCTCGACTACGTCGACATCGGCTGCGACCTGCTGTCGATCCGCGGCTACGACCCGCTCAACGACGCCATCGACTACGCCCGGTACATCCTCCCCCTGGTCCGCCAGGAACTGGCCCACCGCGCCGCGACCGCCCACGCCGCCTGACACCCCACCTGCGAGCACCCATGGAGACCCCGTGTTGTTGCACCGCGCCCTGCGCGCGCCCGCCGCCCTGCTCACCGCCCTCCTGCTGCCCTTCGCCGCGGCCTGCGGCGGCAACGCGCAGGCCGACTCCGAGAACGACGTCACCCTCCGCGTCGGCGCCACCGGCTGGAAGGTCGAGGAGGCGGTACTGAAGTTCGCCCACCTCGACGACACCCCCTACAAGGTGAAGTGGAGCGTGTTCCAAGGCGGTGACCAGCAACTCCAGGCCGTCCGCGCCGGAGCCCTGGACCTCGCCGCCTCCAGCGAGATCCCGCCGGTCTTCTCGGCCGCCGACGGCAGACCGAACTTCAAGGTCGTGGCCGTCCAGCGCGGCTCGACCCTCAACCAGGAGGTCGTCGTCCCCAAGGACTCTAAGGTGACCGACATCGCAGGCCTGAAGGGCAGGAAGGTCGGCTACGTCAAGAACACCACCGCGCACTACTTCCTCTACGAGCTGCTGAAGCAGGCGGGCCTGAAATGGTCCGACATCGACGCCAAGCCCCTCCTCCCCAACGACGGCCTGGCCGCCCTCAACGGCGGCAGCATCGACGCCTTCGCCTCCTACGGCACCTCGATCATCACCGCCCACCAGCAGGGCGCCACGACCGTCGGCTCCGGCGCGGACATCCTGTCCGGCAACTTCCTCTGGTCGGCCCGCGACAGCGTGCTGGGCAGCTCCGCGCAGAAGGCCGCGGCGGCCGACCTGATCGCCCGGATCAGCAAGGCGTACGCCTACGTCCGCGACGGCCGCGAGGCCGACTTCGCGAAGGTCGTCGCCCAGAACACCCACCAGCCCATCGCCCAGGCCGAACAGGACCTGGCCGCCCAGCAGAAGCAGCGCCCCACCCGGGCCCGCACCGTCGACGACACGGCGGTCGCCTCCCAGCAGAAGGTGGCCGACGCCTTCACGGAGCTGGGCGCCCTCTCCACGCACCTGGACGTGAAGTCCTTCTGGACCACTGCCCTCAACACCGACCTGAGGAAGGCCCTGTGACCGTCGACCGCATAGCCGAACTGGCGGCCGAGCACGACCGTTCCGGCGCGTTTCCCTCCTCGTCCCTCCAGCTGGTCCACGAGGCGGGCTGGCTGACCGCGACGATCGGCCGGCAGTACGGCGGCCAGGGCGCCGGCGTCGAGCAGACGGCACGCATCCTGCACACCATCGGCCGGGGCGACCCGTCCGTCGCCCTGATCACCGCGATGACCCTCGCCACCCACGCCCGGCAGGCGGCCCGCCCGCACTGGCCGGAAGAGCTGTACGCGCGCGTGCTGAAGGAGTCCGGGGAACGGCCCGTTCTCCTCAACCACGCGCGCGTGGAGCCCGAACTCGGCTCGCCCGCGCGGGGCGGCCTGCCGGCCACCCTCGCCCGCCGTACCCCGGACGGCTGGTCGATCAGCGGCACCAAGAGGTTCGTGACCGGCGCGGAGGGCCTGGACTGGTTCCTGGTGTGGGCGACGACCGACGAACCGGAGCCGAGGGTGGGCACCTTCCTGGTGCCGGGCGACTCACCCGGTATCGGGATCACCGGCCGCTGGGACCAGTTGGGGCTGCGGGCGAGCGGCAGCCACGACGTGACGTTCCGGGGCGTCGAGGTGCCGTA
Organism: Streptomyces sp. NPDC031497; assembly: GCF_055580905.1. Taxonomy (NCBI): domain Bacteria; kingdom Bacillati; phylum Actinomycetota; class Actinomycetes; order Kitasatosporales; family Streptomycetaceae; genus Streptomyces; species Streptomyces sp. NPDC031497. The sequence continues at coordinate 481,132 of NZ_JBVIKO010000003.1, read as the reverse complement.
CGAGCACGTCATCGGCATCGGCCCGCACGGCCCCGCCGCCGAGCAGGACAACCGCGCGGGCGCGTCCCTGCACCTGCCGCTGGCGGCGCTGTACCTGGGCGTGGCCCGGGCGGCGCAGGCCTTCTTCCACACGTTCGCGCGGACGCGGGTGCCCGCCAACCTCGGGCACCCGGTGGCCCGTACGGAACGCTTCCGCAGGGCCGCCGGCGAGATCGAGGTCCTGCTCACGGCCGCCGAACAGCTGGTGTTCGACGGGGCCGCCCGGGTCGACGCGGCCGATCCGGCGTACACCCCCGAACAGGCCCTCGGCGCCCGCGTGCTGGCCGACCGGCACGCGGTACGTGCGGTCGAACTGGCCGTACGCCTGCTCGGCAACCCCGGCCTGGCCCGGGGCAACCCCCTGGAGCGGCACTTCCGCGACATCCAGTGCGCGCCGGTGCACGCGCCCCAGGAGGACATCTCCCTCCTGGCGATCGGAACGAAGGCCCTGAACCCGTGACCGTCGCAGACCCCACCTCGACCACCACCACCGCCCCCGCCCGGCTGCTCGGCCTGCTCGCCCGCGACCTGCCGCCCGACCGGCTGGCCACCGACCCCCGCACCCTGGCCGCGCACACGACCGACCGCTCCGGCACCCGCCCCGAGGGGCTGCCGCTGGCCGTCGTACGCGCCCGGCGCACCGAGGACGTGACGGTGACCCTCCGGCACGCGCACGCCCTGCGGGTGCCGGTGGTGGCCCGGGGCGCGGGCACCGGCCTGTCCGGCGGGGCGACGGCCGGCGAGGGTTCCCTGGTCCTGGACCTGTCCGGGATGAACCGCATCCTCGAACTGTCCCCGCAGGACCAGCTCGCGGTCGTCGAACCGGGCGTGATCACGGCGGAGCTGGACCGCGCGGCGGGCGCGCACGGACTGCGCTACGCGCCCGACCCGGCGAGCGCGGCACTGTCGACGATCGGCGGGAACATCGCCACCAACGCGGGCGGGCTGCGCTGCGCCAAGTACGGCGTGACCCGGGACAGCGTGCTGGGCCTGGAGGCGGTCCTCGCGGACGGCACGGTGATCGCCACCGGTCGCCGTACCGTCAAGGGCGTCACCGGATACGACCTCACCGCGCTGCTGACCGGCTCGGAGGGCACCCTCGCGGTGATCACCTCGGCGACGCTCCGGCTGCGTCCGCTGCCCGCCGCCACGGCGACACTGGCCGCGTACTTCGCCACCTTCGAGGCGGCGGCACAGGCGTCGTACGCGATCGCCCGGGCGGGGGTGGTCCCGGCCCTCGCGGAACTGGTCGACGGACCGGTGCTGGAAGCCGTCGACCCGGCCCTGCGCGAGCGCGGGGCCGCCCTGCTGATCGTGCAGTGCGACGGCGTCGGGGCGGCCGCCGAGGCGCGAGCGGTGGCGGACCTGCTCGTGCCGCTGGCCACGAGCGTGCGGACGACCGACGACCCGGCCGAGGCGGACGCGTTGCTCGCCGCCCGCCGCCAGGCACTCCCCGCGCTGGAGCGCCTCGGCCGTCCCCTCATCGAGGACATCGCGGTACCCCGCTCCCGGCTCGCCGAGGCGGCCCGTGAGATCCGCGCGATCTCGGCCCGCCACCAGGTGCCCGTCTTCACCATCGCCCACGCGGCGGACGGCAACCTGCACCCGATCATCGTGGTCGACCCGGCCCTGGACCGGCTGCCGGACGCGGCCTGGGAGGCGGCCGGCGAGATCTTCGCGCTGGCCCTGCGCCTGGGCGGCACCCTCACCGGCGAACACGGGGTCGGCGTCCTCAAGAGACAGTGGGTCGCCGACGAACTCGGCCCGGCCGCACACGCGTTGCAACGCCGCCTGAAGCAGGCCTTCGACCCGCACGGGATCCTCAACCCGGGCAAGGCCCTGTGAACCGCCCGGGGCGTGCGCCGTCCGTCAGGTCGGGCGGAGGGCCCGGCGGGCGCGGCTGACCAGGTTCTGGGCGTCGGTGCCGAACACGGCCGTCGAGGCGGTCGACGTACTGCGCGGAGCGCTGACGGCGGCGGGGATCGCCCTGCCGTCCCTGAAGCCGGAAACCGCCTCCCCTCCCCGCGACACCGTCGCAGATCACGGTCTGCCCAACACGGCTGCCGCAACGGCGGGCGAGAACGCGAAGCGATCGGCGAAGCCGGAACCGTCAAGGAATCGTCAGGTTGTGCCAGGCAGAACCGTCAAGCGGCAGAGCTTTGCTGAGGGCTTCGCTGACGCCTCTCGACGGAAATGGACCGTGATCATGGCTGTACTGCTGCACCGATGGGGGGTGTTCGCGGTACGCCGTCGCCGTACGGTCTTGGCCGTATGGCTGCTCGTCGTCGCTGCGACTGCCGCTCTGGGAGTCGGTTTCGCGGGGAGCTTCGACTCCAAGTCGGACATCCCCGGATCGGCCGCCCAGAGCGCCCTGACCAGGATGGACCGGCATTTCGGGTCGTCCGACCACCAGAGCGCGGAGATCGTCTTCGAGGCGCCGACGGGCACCTCGTTCAAAGACCCGGCCAAGGTCACCGCGCTGAAGCAGTCGCTGACCGCTGCCGCCACCGTGCCCGGTGTCACGTCGGTCAGTGACCCGCTGCGCGGCCAAGCCGTGTCGCCGGACGGGCGGACGGCTGTCGCCCAGGTCCAGTTCTCCACGGCCAAGGACCAGGATGTTCCCCAGGCCGACCTCGATGCCCTCAGGGACACGGCGGCCGGCAGCCGCGCCGCAGGCATCGACGTGGTCTTCGGCGGCGACGCCTACAAGCAGTCCAAGCCCCCGGTGGGGCCGACGGAGGGGATCGGCGTACTCGTCTCGCTCGCCGTTCTGGCGATCACCTTCGGTTCCCTGCTGTCCGCCGGAATGCCGCTGGTCACCTCTCTGCTCGCGGTCGTGGCGAGCATGACGGGGCTGATGGGCCTGTCCTCGGTCCTGAGCGTCTCGGACAACGCCCCGACGCTCGCCGTCATGCTGGGCCTCGCGGTAGGCATCGACTACGCCCTGTTCATCGTCTCGCGCCACCGCGCCGAGCTGGCACAGGGCCGCAGCGTGAAGGATGCCGCGGCCCGTGCGACCGCGACCGCCGGGAGCGCGGTGGCGTTCGCCGGTCTGACCGTGGTCGTCGCGCTGGCCGGTCTGACGGTGGCGGGGGTTCCGGTGCTCACCTCGATGGGCCTGAGCGCCGCGGCGGCGGTGACCGTCGCGGTCGCCATGTCACTGGGGCTGCTGCCCGCGCTCCTGGCAGTCGCCGGGGAGAGGCTGCGCCCGAAGCCGGGTTCACGGGCCGTACGCCGGATGCGCAGCTCGCAGGATCCCGCCGCCAGGCCCTCGATGGGGGCGCGCTGGGTCGGGGCAGTCGTGCGCCGTCCGTGGCGGGCGGTCGTCACCGTCACCCTGGCGCTGGCCGCGCTCGCCGTGCCCGCCACCCAGCTCCAGCTCGCCCTGAGCGACGACGGCAGCGAACCGGCGTCGACCGCTGTGCGCCAGGTCTACGACAAGATCGGTGCCGCTTTCGGCCCCGGCGCCAACGGCCCCCTCGTGGTGCTGGTCACCGATGCGCCGTCCGGCACTCTCAAGGCCACCGGCCAGAAGGTCGCCAAGGACCTGGCCACCGTCAAGGGCATCGCGCGCATCACCCCCGTCGACTACTCCGGCGACGGCGCCGCCGCGCGTGTCCAGGTCATTCCCGACACCGGGCCGCGTGATCCCGCGACCAGCGACCTGGTCACCCGGCTGCAGGACCGGGTCACCCCGCTTGCGGCACAGAGCGGCAGCCACATCGCCGTCACCGGCCAGACCGCCGTCAGCATCGAGGTCTCCGACAAGCTCAGTGCCTCCCTGCTGCCGTTCGCCCTCGTCGTGGTAGGACTCTCGCTCCTGCTGTTGATGGCCGCGTTCCGTTCCGTCGCCATCCCTGTCAAGGCCACCGTCGGCTTCCTGCTGTCGGTCGGCGCGTCCTTCGGCGCGATCGTCGCCGTCTTCCAGTGGGGCTGGCTCGCCGGAGCGCTCGGTGTGCCCTCCACCGGGCCGATCGCCAGCTTCGTGCCCATCATCGTGATGGCCGTGCTGTTCGGCCTGGCCATGGACTACGAGGTCTTCATGGTCTCGGCCATGCGCGAGGAGTACGTGAAGACGAGGCGAGCCCACGCTTCGATCATCGGCGGGGCCCGGCACGCCTCCCGGGTGGTCACCGCCGCGGCGCTGATCATGGTGGCCGTGTTCGCGAGTTTCCTGCTGGGCCACGATCCAGCGATCATGCCGATTGCGCTGGCCTTGGCGGTCGGTGTCCTCGTCGACGCGTTCGCGGTCCGGATGACGCTGGTGCCGGCCGTCATGTCGCTGCTGGGCCACCGCGCGTGGTGGCTGCCGCGCCGCCTGGACAAGTGGCTGCCCGACCTGGATGTGGAAGGGGCACACCTGGACGAGAATGAACCGGTATCCGCCCCCGTGGTCTATCCCCTCAGCCCCCGGCAGGACGTCTCTTCATGAACTCCCCGGACACGGTCCTCGTCGTCGAGGACGACGCCGGCATCCGCGACCTGATGGCCTCGGCTCTCAGCTTCGCGGGCTTCGACGTCCAGCTCGCCGAGAACGTGCCCCAGGCTCTCACGCATCTCGCGCAACGCACCCCGGACGTCATGGTTCTGGACGTGGGCCTGCCCGGAGGGGACGGCTTCGAGGTGCTGCAGCTGATCCGCTCGCGCGGTGTCACTGTGCCGGTACTGTTCCTGACCGCCAGGGATGCCATCGAGGACCGTGTCCGGGGATTCAGGCTCGGCGGTGACGACTACGTCACCAAGCCCTTCAGCGTCGTCGAAGTCGCCGCTCGTCTGCAGGCCCTGATCCGCCGCTCACGCGGCAGCGCGGGTGCCGCGGCGGATGACGGCATCCTGCGCTACGCCGACCTCGAACTCGACGACAAACGCCACACCGTCCACCGCGGCGGTGACACGGTCGACCTGTCACCCACCGAGTTCCGGCTCCTGCGCTACCTGCTCTCGCATCCCGACCATGTCATGACCCGCTCGCAGATTCTGGAGGCGGTCTGGCAGTACGACTTCGGCGGTGACTCCGTCGTGGTGGAACGCTTCGTGTCCAACCTGCGCCGCAAACTCGACCACGGCCGCGAACCCCTCATCCACACCGTCCGCGGCATCGGTTACAGCCTGCGGCGGCACGCCTCATGAAAGGACCGTGCCTCTCGTCGCTCAGACCCCGCCGGCTCGCCACCATCCGCGGGCGGATCCTCATCGGCGTCCTCGTCCTGCTGGCCGCCGGCCTCATCGGCAACTCCGTCGCCGGCGCCGTGACCCTGCGCCACTACCTGGATCACCGGGCAGAGGCATCCCTGCGGGCATCCGGCGACCGCGTCCACCGGCTACTCGCCGCCGGCCCCCAGACGGTCAACGGAACCCAGCTGTCCGCTCTGATCTCGCCCATCCTCGGCATGACCGTCATCGGACCCGACGGCACGGTCGCCGACCAGGCGGGGGACGGCGTACCCGGGGCGATCAACGGCCTGACCGCCGGCCGGCTCGACCAGGTCGTCACCATCAAGGACGACCCCTCGGTGCCCGACCTGATCGCACTGCGCATCCCCACCAGCGGCCTGACCGTGAGGACATCCGAAGGGGAGGTCACCGCCTCCGCGGTCATCCTCACCGTGCGCACCGACATCGACCGGGCCACCGTCACCGACTTCGTCTCCAGCCAGGCCACCATCGTCGGCGTCACCCTCGCCCTGGCCGTCGCCACCGGGCTGCTGATCCTCAAGTTCGGCCTGCGGCCGCTGGGCCGTATGGCCGATGCCGCCGACGCCATCGCCTCCGGCGCCCGCGAGGAACGCCTGCCCACCTACGGGGACCGCAGCGAGACCGACCGCCTGGCCACCGCCGTCAACGCCGCCTTCGACGCCCAGGCGCGCGCGGAGGACAACATCCGTGCCTTCGCCGCCGACGCCTCCCACGAACTGCGCACCCCCCTTGCGACCGTCTCCGGCTGGCTCGACCTCTACCACCAGGGCGGCCTCACCACCCCTGCCGAGCTCGACCGGGCCCTGGAACGGGTCGACGGCGAGGTCGGCCGTATGCGCCTGCTCGTCGAGGAACTCTCCCTGCTCGCCCGCCTGGACGCCGGACGCCCCCTGGAAGCACAGCGCGTCGATCTGCGGCGCCTGGCCACCGACGTGGTCGAGGACGCCGGCGTCGTCGCCCCGGACCGCACCATCCACCTGCACGCCGACGCGCCCGTCCACGTACGCGGAGACGCCCCACGGCTCCAGCAGGTCCTCAACAACCTCGTCGGCAACGCCGTCCAGCACACCCCGGCCGGCACCCCGATCGACGTCTTCCTCGAGTCGTCCGGCGGCGAGGCCGTCATCCGGGTGGCCGACCAGGGGCCCGGGATCGCACCGAAGGACCTCTCCCGCGTGTTCGACCGGTTCTGGCGGGCCGAGGCCGGCCGCGGCCGGGCCCGCGGCGGCTCCGGACTCGGCCTGGCCATCGTCCAGGCGGTCGTCCACGCCCACCACGGCACCGTGCGCATCGCCTCGCACACCGGCTCAGGGACCACCGTCACCGTCACGCTCCCCGCCCTGCCGCCACCACGTTGATCGCACGGACCGCGTGGTGGTCAGGGACGCGTCGTGGCAACCTCCCCATAAGGAATCAGCAATGAACCCATTGACTGTTTGCTATAGCAGGAGTCAGTCTGGCGGCATGACCAAGGACACCCTCGGCCCCATGGAGACGACCTCGCTGGCCGACCAGGCCTACCGGCGGCTGCGCGACGCGATCCGCGGGGGCGCCCTGCGGCCGGGCGAGAAGATCACCGAGCGGGACCTCGCGGCTCGTCTGGGAGTGAGCCCCACCCCGATCCGGGAGGCGCTGCGCCAGCTGGTGCACGAGAAGGTCGTCGAGCGCGTCGGCCCGCGCGCGCTGCGGATCGCCGACCACTCCGCCGCCGCCCGCAGCGAGATCGTCGAGGCCGAGGTCCGCCTGTCCGCCCTGATGGCCAGGCTCGCGGCCCGCAACGCCACGGCCGCCCAGCTGACCGAACTCGTCGGTCTCCTGGACCGCGCCGACCACCTGGTCGCCGGGATCGAGCGGACACTGGCCGACCAGGGGGTCGACGCTCCGGTGGCCGACCAGGTCACCGCCGTGTTCCGGCTGCTGCGCGAATTCCACCACCGGGTCGAGGCGTGCGTGGCCAATCCGGTGCTGGAGGGCCTGCTGGCCCAGGCCCGCGCATTCAGCGACGAGGAACGCCTCGACCTGACCGTGAAGCTGGCCCCCGGTCGGGCCGACAGCTTCCGCAGTCGTTACCGAGAGCACCGCGCTCTGCTGGACGCCCTTCTGGAGCGCGACGAGGACCGTGCCGAACAGCTGGCCGCCGCCCACCACCGCGCCGCACTCGTCCAGCTGTCCACCACCTGACCCCTTTCCTTCAGCTGCCTGCCCGCCGGCCCCTCGGGAGGTCGTCGGCGAGCCGACCGCCATGTTGCTATAGCATATGGCACAGGAGCCGCCATGCTGCACGACGAACCACCCCAGCCCCCCGCCTCGGCATCTGCACCGGCCGCGCTCGAGGCCGCCCTCGCGGCCGGACGTCCGGCGCGCATGAACGGGACCGCCGTCCTGTGGGTCGCCCTCGCGATCTTCGCCCAGGAGTCGGTGTGGAACTTCTACGACGCGCAAGTCCCCGCCCAACTGCGCAACTTCGTGTCCTCCGCCGCCGTGATCGGCCTGACCATGGGCCTGGACACCGGGCTCGGCGTCATCGTCCAGCCCTGGATGGGCCTGATCTCCGACCGGCTGGCCCGGCGCCCCACCGGACGCTGGCCCATCGTGGTGGCCGGGGCGTGCGTGGCGGCCGTGCCCTTCGCACTGATCCCGTGGGCCACCAGCCTGCCGATGCTGATGCTCTGCATCTTCGCGTTCGGCCTGACCGCCAACTCCTTCAAGGGCGTCACCGAGACGCTGGTGTCCGACTACGTCGCGCCCGGGCAGCGCGGCAAGGCCCAGGGGTTCATCAAGGCCGGCGTCAGCCTCACCATCATCGTCTCGGCCCTCATCAGCCTGCTGGTGGTGGACCACAGCCTCAAGGCCGCCTTCGCCATCCCACCGTTCCTGATGATCGTCATGGTGGTCCTGTCCTACCGTTTCCTGGGCCGTCGACACCCCGCTGCGCTGCGCCGCGAGGACACCGCCGCCGAGCAGGCCGACCCGTTCTCCTCGCCGTGGGCGGTCCTCAAGGACCTGGTACGGGAACCGAGCCGGGTCCGGCTGCTGCTCATGGCCGGCATCTTCTGCTTCGCCGGCATGTGGGCTGCGCTGCGCTCGCTGACCACCCCGTACGGCACCGAGGTCCTGGGCATGTCCCGGGGCGCGGCCGGCGGCATCGCCCTGCCCGGCGCCATCGCGTTCCTCATCTGCGTCGTGCCGTTGGCCTACCTCTCGCACCGGCTCGGCGAGCTCCGCATGATCCGCTACGGCATCGCCCTGTTCGTGGCGGGCCTGCTCGTCGGCTTCGCCGCTCCCACCCCGGCCTTCACCGCCGTCTCCGTGGCCATCGCCTCGATCGGTTATGCCGTCTTCTCCGTCAACGGCCTGGTCGCCCTGTGGAGCCTGGCGCCCAGCAACCGTGTCCTGGGTGCCTACACCGGCCTGTACACGGTGGCCTCCGCCTCCGGCATGGCGCTGGGCCCCGCCCTCCTCGGCGTCATGGTCGACCTCACCGGCTGGCGCTACATGCTCCTGAACGCCGCCGCTTTCGGCGCCGTCACCTTCGCCGTCTTCACCCTCGTGGCCCGCCGCGCCTCCCGCACGGCCCCCGCCCCCTCCTGACCCCACCCCACCCGAAGGAAGCCCGCATGGACCTGCGCATCCTCGCCCCGACCGGAGCCCTCGGAGCCGGCTTCGACACCACCGCCCTCGATCGCGGTGTGGCCGCCGGCCCGCACGTGATCGCCTGCGACGCCGGTTCCACCGACTCCGGCCCCGCCGCCCTCGGTTCCGGCACCCCCAAACTCTCCGCCCAGGCCGTCACCCGCGACCTGCGGCTGCTCCTCCGGGCCCGCGAAATACTCCAAGTACCGCTGATCATCGGCTCCTGCGGCACCAGCGGACGCGACGACGGCGTCGACCTGGTCGCCGACCTGGCCCGTACCATCGCCGCCGAGGAGAACCTGCACTTCAAGCTCGGCCTCATCTACAGCGACCAACCGGCAGAGCGCCTCCAGCATCTGTACGACCAGGGCCGCATCCGACCGCTCGCCCACGCCCCCCTCATCGAGCGGGAGTTGTTCGAGCGCAGCCACACCGTCGCGATGATGGGCGTCGAACCCATTCAGCAAGCCCTGCGCGACGGCTGCGACGTCATCCTGGCCGGACGGGCCAGCGACACCGCCCTGTTCGCGGCCCTGCCCCACATGCACGGTGCCGACCCCGGTCTCACCTGGCACATGGCCAAGACCGTCGAATGCGGTGCCGCCTGCGCGATCCCGCCCGACGCCAACGGTCTCCTGGTGACCCTGCGCGACGATCACTTCGACGTGACGACCCTCGCCGAAGGCAGCCGACTCACCCCGCGCTCGGTCGCCGCACACACGCTGTACGAGAACGCCGACCCGTTCCGCATCGCCGAGCCCTCCGGCACCCTCGACACCACCCACGCCACCTACGAAGCCGTCGACGAGCGGACCGTGCGCGTCAGCGGGGCCCGCTACCTCGAGGCCGACGGCTACACCAACAAGCTCGAAGGCGCCGAACTCGTCGGCTATCAGACCGTCATCGTCGGCGGCGTCCGCGACAAGGTCGTCATCGAGCGTCTCCCCGAGCTCCTGCCGATGGCGAAGAAGTACTTCGACACCAAGATCCTCGACGTGTTCGACGGCCGGGTCGACCCGGACACCGTCGACATCGAATACCGCCTCTACGGCACCGGAACGGTCCTGGCCGGCACCGAACCCAGCCCCCTGCAGCCGCAGGAACTCGGCGTATTGATCACCGTCACCGCACCCGACCAGGACACCGCCCACGCCATCTCCACGTTCGTCGCCCACGCCTCCTCGCACCTGCCCATCCCCGAGTACGACGGCCTGGTGTCCACCCTCGCCTACCCCTACTCGCCGCCGGAGACGGACCGAGGCCCGCTCTATCGCTTCACCCTCAACCACGTCGCCACCGGCGTCACGCCCACCGAACTGTTCCGCACCACCACCGAAGAGGTCTGACCATGGCCACGCTGCTCGACTACTGCTCCCTCGTGCGCTCCAAGAACGCCGGGCCCTTCACCCTCACCTTCGACTTCATGTGCCACGACCAGCACACCTACGAGGCGCTCACCGACACCGGGATCCTCAACCCCACCCTGTTCGCCGGGCTCTTCAACGCCGACGAGGACGAGATCCTGGTGGTGAACCATCCTCTCGCCCTCGCGGTCAAGGTCTCTCTGCCGCGCCCCTGCGTCCAGGGGGACCTGCACGACAGCGACTGCTACGCCGGCCAGCAGTACGCCCCGCTGATGCAACTTCAACTGCCCGAACTTTCCTGAGCCGGTATGTCGCCCGGCGTACGCCCCGGCCGGCCAGGATCAGAGCGGGAGAGTTCCGCGCTCCGCCGACCGGGTGAATTCCGCGCCACCGTGCGCGGCGGGCCGATGGCAGGTGCTCTCTTCTGAAGCGGAGCGCGGAGTCGTTGCCTGCTGTGCGGGACCGGCAAGGGGGATCCACAAGAAGGCGTTCATCGATACATCACTCCACTCAGTAACTTCAAGGTTGTAGCAACCATAGCGCTCCAATACTTCAAGCTAAGAGTAAATAGCTTAGCTATTTACTCCATGCTTGGAGTATGGTGAGGGTATGGAAGAGGAACCGGAGACCACCGATCCGCGCTGGCTCGACGCCGACCAGCAGCAGCAGTGGTACGCATTCGCCTATGTGCTGACCCAGCTGCCGGCCGCCCTGGAGGCGCGGATGCAGCGGGATGCGGGCATCGCACAGTTCGACTACGTGGTGATGTCCTCGCTGTCGATGGCGCCGGACCGCACCCTGCGGATGAGTGAGCTGGCCCAGTACGCCGGAAGCACGCTCTCCAGGCTGTCCAACGTGGTGATCCGGCTGGAGAAGCGCGGCTGGATGCGGCGCCACCCCGACCCCGCGGACGGTCGCGCCACCCTGGCCACCCTCACCGACGACGGCATGGACAAGGTTGTCGCCGCCGCCCCCGGCCATGTCGATGCGGTGCGTCAGCTGATCTTCGACCCACTGACCAAAGCGCAGCAGCGTCAGCTCGGTGCCATTTCCCAGCGCATGCTCGCCGCCCTTCAAGCGCCGTTGCCTACCGACTGGCCCGACACCACCTCCGACCAGCACTGACCCCGGGCATACCCCCGTTTTCACCCGGCCGACCGGCCGGGACGACGCCGCCCCCATGGAGTTTTCGCATGCCCACCATCGCCATCGTCGGAGCCGGACCGGGCCTGGGCCTGTCCATCGCCAAGGTCTTCGGAGGCCACGGCTTCGACATCGCCCTGATCTCCCGCACCAAGGACAAGCTCGACGCCCTGGTCGCCGACCTCGCTGAAGAAGGGATCACGGCGGAAGCCTTTCCCGCCGATGCGGGCGATCCCGCCCACCTCACCCAGGCGCTCCAAGCGGCGATCGCACGGTTCGGACGGATCGACGTCCTGGAGTTCTCCCCGCACGCGGGCCTGTCGATGACCACACCCAGGCAGGTGACCGTCGAGACCCTGCGCCCGCAGATCGACAGCCTCCTCTACGGTGCGGTCGCCGCCGTCCAGACGGTGCTGCCGGGGATGCTCGAAGCCAAGTCCGGCACCCTGCTCTTCACCACCGGCGGCGGCGCGATCGACCCGTACCCGATGCTCGCCACGATCAACATCGCCCAGGCGGGCCAGCGGAACTACGCGATCAACCTGCACAACACCCTCGCCGGCGAGGGCATCTACGCGGCCAACGTGGCCATCAACCTCATGATCGCCGCCGAAGCCCCGGAAGGCGTCCCCCACCGCGCGCCCGACGAGATCGCCCTCGACTACTGGAACCTGCACACCAGCCGCACCCAGGCCGAGCACACCATCGGCACCTGACCCCCGCACCCCGACAACAGGCGTCTCACGGCCACGCGTTCACCGACCCGGCGGCCGCCCACCCTCGCCCACATTCCCCGGAGCATCATGAAGACCATCCTCATAGCCGGCGGCAACAGCGGCATCGGCCTCCAGGCCGCCCGCGACCTCCTCGGCCACGGCCACCGGCTCGTTCTGCTGGGCCGTGACCCGCGCAAGGGCGAGGCCGCCCTCGCCTCCTTCGGCGCCGCCGCCGACCGGGCATCCTTCATCGCCGGCGACCTCTCCACCCACGACGGCGTCCGCGACGCCGCGAGCCACCTCCTCGCCCAGCACGACCGCATCGACGCCCTCGTCCACACCACCGGCGTGTTCACCTTCGAGGAGAGCCGCACGGCCGACGGCCTCCACCCGTTCTTCGCGATCAACTACCTCAGCCGCTACCAGCTCACACAGCTTCTGCTGCCCGCCCTGCGCCAGGCCGAGCAGCCGGCCGTGCTCATGATGACGGCCGCGATCCCGCCGACCAACGAGATGGACTTCGCCCGGTTCCCCGAGTTCGCACCCTTCTCCCTCGGCCGCGACCGCAAGGCGGTCCAGCTCGCCAACCACCACTACGCCGCCCACCTCACCCGCGCCGAACCCGGCCTCGCCGCCGGCGTCATCAACGCGGGCTCCGCCAAGACCGACATCATGCGCATCGCCCCCTGGTACATGCGGGCCGCCATGAAGGTCCTCGGCCCGCTCGCCCTCGACTCCGTCGAGACCTCCGCGCGCAACGTCGTCGAAGCCGTCCGCCACGACGACTGGCACGGCACCCCTGTCTACTGGGGCAAACCGGGCCGCTTCGAGCAGCGCACCCCCATCGTCCTGGACGCCACGACGACCCGGCACCTCATGGGCACCTCCCACAAGCTCACTGGCGCCTGACGCCGCACCCCCAAGCCCGCACCCGCACGCCCACGGTTCTCAACAGGCCGATCTGCGTGCGGGTTTCGCTGTTTTGCCGTCCGAATTCTCACGAGCCCGCGCGGCTTCCTGCGCAGAACGAGAAAAGCCCATGCCTCACCGCAACGCACCAAGAAGCTCGGCAACATCCAAACACTGCTCGCCGCAGGAATCACTCACAAGCGCACCCGCCGCCACCGTCCCCAAACCAACGGCAAGGTAGAACGCTTCAACCGAACCCTGCTCGATGAATGGGCATATGCCCGGCCCTATCGCAGCGAGCAGGAACGACGCGACGCCTTCGATATATGGCTACATCACTACAACCATCATCGCGGTCACACCGCATGGAAGGGCCAGCCGCCCGCCAGTCGTGTCCCTGACCTCACGGGGCAGCACACCTAGACCCGCTCCGCCGACCCCACGGCCTCGCGGATCTCCGGTGCCGCCAGTCGCTGCGCGGCCCGCTCGGCCGTGGCGCGGGCCCAGCGGCCGTTCGTCAGGGCGCCCAGCAGCAGGACGGCGAGGCCGCAGCCCGCGAGGATCCACCAGCCCGGCCGGGCGGCGCCCACGAAGGTGCCGGCGTACGACGTCGAGCCGATCCCGGACGCCAGTACCGCGCCGATCACCGCGACGCCCAGGGTCTGGCCCAGCTGCCTGCTGGTGGAGGCGACCGCGGCCGCGACGCCCGCCTGGGACCTCGGCATGCCGGAGACCGCCGTGTTGGTGATCGGCGCGTTCACGAAGCCGAAGCCGATGCCGAAGAGGACGTAGCCGAGGAAGAGGGTGGTGTCGGAAGTCTCCGCCTCGAACGCCGCGAACAGCACCGCGCTCGCGGTCATCGCGACACCGGCGATCACCAGCGGCAGGCGCGGACCCCGGCTGCCGACCAGACGGCCCGCCAGCGGGGCGCACAGGAACATCGGGACCGCCATCGGCAGCATCCACAGGCCCGCGTGCAGAGCGTCCAGACCGCGCACGTTCTGCAGGTAGAGCGTGGACAGGAACAGGAAGCCGCCGAGCGAGGCGAACGCGCTGATCGCGATCACGGTCGCGCCGCTGAACGGCGCCGAACGGAAGAACCGCAGGTCGATCAGGGGTTCGTCACGCCTGGGCTCGTACCAGAGCAGGCCGGCCAGGGCGACGAGGGCCACCGCGGCGAACGGCAGGACCGTGCCCGCACCGGCCGTCGGGGCCTCGATGATCGAGTACGTGAGCGCGCCGAACAGCGCGATGACCAGCACCTGGCCGACCGGGTCGGGCCGGCGGGCCTTCGGCGCCCGGGACTCCGGCACGAACCGCAGCGTCAGCAGGAGCGCGGCGAGGCCGACCGGGAGGTTGACCCAGAAGATCGCGCGCCAGCCGACCGACTCCACCAGCAGGCCGCCGACCAGCGGTCCGGCGGCCATGGATATGCCGACCACCGCGCCCCAGACCCCGATCGCCCGGGCCCGCTCACGCGGGTCGGTGAAGGTGTTGGTGATGATCGACATGGCCACGGGGTTGAGCATCGAGCCGCCCACCGCCTGGACCATCCGGAACGCGATCAGCGAATCGAGGTTCGGGGCCAGGGAGCAGAGCAGCGAGCCGATCGAGAAGACGACCAGGCCCGTCATGAAGACCTTCTTGCGGCCGACCCGGTCGCCGGTCGACCCCGCGAGCATCAGCAGCGAGGCCAGGACCAGGGTGTAGGCGTCGATGGTCCACTGCAGACCGGCCGTCGAGGCGTGCAGTTCGCGCTGCATGGACGGCAGGCCGACATTGAGGGCGGTCGTGTCGAGACTCACGATCAGCAGGCTCATGCAGCAGATCGCGAGCACGAGCATGCGTCGGCGGGGGCTCAGCTCGGGCATGCGCTCCATCGTACGCCCATGTCGATAGTGCGTCTAACTAATGAGTGCTACATGATCGTGACGGAGGGTGTGGAAGGGGCGGTTGTCCACAGGCCGGCCGAGCACCGCGGGCCATACGGGACAATGGGGGAATGCCCGAGCCCACGACCCCGCTCCAGATCGGCCCGCACACCGTCCGGCCGCCGGTCGTCCTGGCCCCCATGGCCGGGATCACCAACGCGCCCTTCCGCACCCTGTGCCGAGAGTTCAGTGGGGGCAAGGGGCTGTTCGTCAGCGAGATGATCACGACCCGGGCGCTGGTCGAGCGCAACGAGAAGACCATGCAGCTGATCCGCTTCGACGCGACCGAGAAGCCGCGTTCGATCCAGCTGTACGGCGTCGACCCGGCCACCGTCGGCAAGGCCGTCCGCATGATCGCGGAGGAGGGCCTGGCCGACCACATCGACCTGAACTTCGGCTGCCCGGTCCCGAAGGTCACCCGCAAGGGCGGCGGCTCGGCCCTCCCCTACAAGCGCAACCTGCTGCGCGCGATCCTGCGCGAGGCGGTGAGCGGCGCCGGCGACCTCCCGGTCACCATGAAGATGCGCAAGGGCATCGACGACGACCACATCACCTACCTCGACGCCGGCCGTATCGCCGTCGAGGAGGGTGTCACCTCGATCGCGCTGCACGGCCGCACCGCCGCCCAGCACTACGGCGGCACCGCCGACTGGGAGGCCATCGCCCGCCTCAAGGAGCACGTCCCGGAGATCCCGGTCCTCGGCAACGGCGACATCTGGTCGGCCGAGGACGCGCTGCGGATGGTGCGGGAGACGGGCTGCGACGGAGTCGTGGTCGGGCGCGGCTGCCTGGGCCGGCCGTGGCTGTTCGCGGACCTGGTCGCCGCGTTCGAGGGCCGTCACGACGACATCGCGCGCCCGTCCCTGCGCCAGGTCGCCGAGGTCATGGTCCGGCACGCCACGCTGCTCGGCGAGTGGCTCGGCGACGAGGCCAAGGGAGTCGTCGACTTCCGCAAGCACGTCGCCTGGTATCTCAAGGGCTTCGCGGTCGGCAGCGAGATGCGCAAGCGCCTCGCCATCACGTCGTCCCTGGCGGAACTCCGCGCCGGCCTGGACGAGCTGGACCTCGACCAGCCCTGGCCCACGGGCGCCGACGGGCCCCGCGGCCGTACGTCCGGCAACAACCGGGTGGTGCTGCCGGACGGCTGGCTGAAGGACCCCTACGACTGCGCGGGCATCACAGAGGACGCCGAACTGGACACGTCCGGCGGCTGAGTGCCCTGCAAGGGGCGCGGGGCTGTGTCGACCTGCGGCTCCGCCGCGTGGGTGCGACCAGCCCCCAGCGGCCCGCGGTGAACGAACCGCGCAACCGGCGGAGCGCTCAGTTCGTCTTCGGGTGCGGCGTGGAGCCGTAGGCCGTCAGGAACCTGTCGCGGAAGGAGCTCATCTTCCACACCGGGGCGTTGTGCGCCGGGCGCAGACCGTCGGTCCAGTTCCAGGAGCTGATCGCGTCCAGCATCTTCGGGTCCTTGGCGACGATCGAGATCGGCACGTCACGGCTGGCGTGGTTGCCGCTGACCCGGGCGATCGGCTGGTGGTCGCCGAGGAAGACGAGCACCGTGTTGTCGTTGCCGTACCGCTCCAGCCACTGGGTGAGCGCGGTCACCGAGTACTCGATCGACTTGCCGTACTCCTGGCGGGACCTGGTGGTGTCGGCGATCACGTCGGAGGCCTTGTTGCCGGCCTTCTGGATGGCGTCGAAGACCGAACCGTCGCCCAGCTGGTCCCACGGCACCATCTTCGGGATCGGCGCCCACGGCTGGTGGCTGGAGGTCAGGATCAGGAACGACATCCGTGACTTGCCGTCGGCCGGCTGCTTGCTGTGCACCCGGTCCTGGAACTGCTGGAGCGCGTACTGGTCGGGCATCGTCGACCAGCTGAACTTGGGTCCCTTGTACCCGAGCTGGAAGGCGTTGTAGACCTTGTCGAGGCCGTAGTAGCTCTGTTCCGGCCAGCCCTTCTGGATGCCGGGCATCACGCCGACCGTGTCGAAGTCACCGGTCTTCTGGAACGCCTTGGTGATGCTGAGGTGATCGCTGGCCATGACGGTCCGGTAGCGCTGCTGGTTGCTCACCCACAGCCCCGACATGGTCGTGGAGTGCCCGAGCCAGCTGCTGCCGCCGTAGGTCGCCGAGGTCAGCCAGCCGCTCTTCGCGGCGTAACCGGCCTTGGTGAGTGACTCGGTCTGGGCGTCGAGCGTCTTGTCGACACCGGGCGCCATGATCGGGTCCTCGATGGCGCTCCGGCCGTAGCTCTCGATGAACGTGAAGATCACGTCCTTGCCGCGCAGATCCGGCACCAGCTGGTCGGCCGGGGTGTTCCCGAAGGCGTCCACCTTGGCGACCTTCTGGAACTCCGCCTCGTCGTGCAGGGTGTCCCGCACCTGGCGGGCCTTGATCTCGAGCGCGGTCGCGGTGCGGTCGGAGGCGAGCGGCACACCGCCGGCGATCTGGAGGCCGAAGGAGGAGCAGGTGATCCAGACGACACCCGCGATCAGCGTGCCCCGGGTGGCCCGTCCCGGATGCCGGGCCAGCAGGTTGCTCAGCCGTACCGTCGCCAGGGCGAGCAGCACGAACAGCAGCAGCACGAGGACGACGGCACCGACGCTGACCGCGACGGTGGCCGTCTTGCCCAGGGTGTCCTCCAGGTACGACTCCGCGTCGCTGAGCAGGCTCCAGTCCAGGATGGCGTTGAAGCTCCGGCCGAGGTATTCGTTGAACCCCATGTCGAGGAAGTTGATCAGGGTCAGCGCACCGAGCACGACGCCGAACACCGCGGCCAGCACGATCCGGGGCCGCCGGGGCAGCGCCAGCGCGACGGCGGCCGCGATGATCCCCTCGGACGGTATCCGCACGAACTTCGCCGGCCCGAGCCCGACGACGGTGTTCGGCATCACCAGCGCGGCGATCACCAGCGCGGCGCACAGCACGCTGACACCGACGGACAGCGCGGAGGCAGCGCCGGGATGAGCCTCCCGCCAGCCCCGAACCCGCCCGCTCCAGGGGGCCCAGCCGCGACGGCGGGGGGTGGCGGGGGCGGGAGCGTCCGGGGCGGACCCGGCGGCGGGTTCGCTACCGCCTTCGGCGCTGGGCGCGGCCTCCGGTCCGGCGGCGGGTGCGGCTTCCGGGTCGGTGGACGCGGCTCCGGAGCTGACGGCGGACGCCGATTCCGGCCCGGCGGTGGGTGCGGCTCCCGGGTCGGTGGCGGGTGCGGCTTCGGAGTTCGCGGTGGACGCCGATTCCGGCCCGGCGGTGGGTGCGGCCTCCGGCCCGGTGTCGGATGCGGCTTCCGGGTCGACTGTGGATGCGGCGCCGGCGCCGGGAGCGGAGTCGGACTCGGGAGTGGACTGGGCGTCGGTGGATTCGGCGGCGGGTGCCGGCCGCTCGGCTGCGGCGCCGGGCGCCCGTTCCGGTTCGGGTGCGGAAGCCGGTTCGGGCTCGGGTCCGGCGGCGGAATCCGGTTCGGAATCCGGTTCGGATTCCGGGGGGCCGGCGTCCGGGGCTGCGCTCTGCACGGCTGTCTCCTCGACCGTCTCCTCGGGCTCCGCGGGCGCCGTCTCCGCAGCCGCGTCCGCGGGAGGCTCGGGGGTCTCGGGAGCTGCTTTCCGCTCGGACGGCAGGGCCTCGGACTCCTCCGGTGCGCCCTCGCGTTCGGACGGCCCGGAGGGCGTGTCCGATGACTGGCGAATGCTCGTGTGCTGAGGCAACCCGGAGGTCCTTCCGTGCGAGACCCGTGAAACGGAATCGGCGGGCCAACGCCGAGGAGATCCGGGCCCGCCGCCTTCCCGTACGGCTCACACAAGCCCCCTGTTCAGGTCTTTCGGCAAACAAGGGGCAAATACAACGCTCCGATCGGGGAGCGGGACTGTGCCGATATGCGGCTCCGCCGCGCGCACGCGGACAACCCCACCCGCCCGCGGCGAACCCTCAGTCCCTCACGCACCGCCCACGGCGGTGAGCAGCGCCAGCGGAGCCGCCGCCGACCGGGACTCCCGCACACACGCATGCGGATACGGAACCGGCTCCGGATGCGTGTCCCTCCCGTACCCGGCCAGCACCTCCGGCAGCCGGTGCCCGCCGGCCGTCGCCGCGTCCACCAGCCCGTGTGCCACGGCCCGCGCCTCGTCGTGCAACCCGTACCGCGCCAGCCCCAACGCGATCAGCGCGTTGTCGTGCGGCCACACCGATCCCCGGTGGTACGACAACGGGTGGTACGCCGCCTGCCCCGCGGCCAGCGTCCGTACCCCCCACCCCGAGAAGAAGTCCGGCTCCAGCAGCCGCCGTCCGACCTCCTCCCCGTACTCCTTGTCGAGCAGCCCGGACCACAGCAGATGCCCGGCGTCCGAGGCGAGCGCGTCGACCTGCCGGCCCTCACCGTCCAGCGCCAGCGCGGGGAAGGCGGACCTGTGCATCCAGAAGTCGCGCTGGAACCGGTCCCGCAGATCGGCGGCGGCCTGTTCGAGCAGCGCCGCGTAGGTCTCGTCGGCCCACACCGTCCGTGCCACCCACGCCGTCCGGCGCAGCGCGTCGTAGGCGTATCCCTGCGCGCCCGCCGCCATCACGGTGCCCACCGGCCGGCTGCCGTCGGCGGAACAGATCGCGCCGGGGGAGTCCTTCCAGTTCTGGTTGGCGAGCCCGCCCTTGTCGGCGCGGTAGACGAGATAGCCGCGTGAGGTCAGCCCGCCGTGGTCGAGCATCCAGCCGACGGCCGCGCGGGCGTTGCGTTCCAGGCGCCGGGCCATGCCGGTGTCCCCGGTCTGTTCCACGTACGCGCCCAGCAGGATCAGGAAGAGCGGGGTGGCGTCGACGGAGCCGTAGTAACGGCCGTACGGAACCTGTCCGAAGTGGGCCAGCTCCCCGTGCCGTACCTCGTGGACGATCTTCCCGGGCTGGGCCACGGAGCGTGCGCCGGCCTCGGTGGCCTGGGTGGCGGCGAGGGCCGGGAGGGTGGCGGCGGCCAGCCGGGGCCGGTAGGGGAGGGCGAAGAGAGAGGTGATGAGGGCGTCGCGGCCGAGCAGGGTGAGGAACCAGGGGGCGCCCGCGGCGGGGACCTTGAGTTCCTCGCCGTCCGGGCCGGTGGCCGGCACCTGGAGCGCGGCGAGGTCGGAGAGGCCCCGGGCGCAGGCCGCCGCCAGCTCCGGCCAGCCGGTCGGGAAGGCCACGCCCTCCACGAACTCCCCTTCCAGGGCGAGGAGTTGCTCGTTCAGTGCGGCCGGGTCGCGGGGCACGCGCAGGGCCCGCCGGTCGCCGTGCGGGCGCCCGATGACCCGTACCACCAGCTCGGCCGAGCCGTGCGGGGCGAGTTCCAGCGTCCACACCAGGCGCCGGGCGCCGGTCCCGGTCTCCTCGACGCCGTCCGGCGCCGGCTCGGCGGTGATCGTCGTACAGGACCGCCACTCGCCCCGGCGGTAGCCGAACTCCACTCCGTCGTCGAGGACCTGGCGGGAGCGTACGGCGCCGGACTTGGTGTAGGTGCGGTGGTCGGCGCGGAGTTCGAACTGGTCGGTGAAGTCGGCGTCGGCGGTGATCGCGAGGCGGATCGTGGTCGGCACCGGACGGTTGCTGGTGACCCGCAGGGACTCGGCGAACGAGCCGTCACCGACGGCCTGTTCACGGAAGAGGGTGTGCGCGGGCGGTTCCTGGCGGCCGCCGCGCGGGACCAGCACGCACCGGGTGCCGTCCCCGCCGGAGACCGGGGTGAGCACCTCGGGCAGCGCCCCGTCGACCGTCAGCTGCCAGCGGCTGAGGTGCCGGGCGTCCCGTACGAATAACCCGTCCGGGGAACCGCCGCCCCGCACGCCGCTGATGTCTCCGCGGTCGTCCACGGCGGCGAACGTCGCGCCGTGCACGAGCAGATGATGCCGGTCCGTCATCCCCGGTCCCCTCCTCTGTTCCCCAGGTCGAACGTGCGGTGTCCGTCGAAGACACCCCGTTTTGTCAGCTCTTGTCCATACTTTGACGCTCTTCACGCTCTTGGCGCTTCTGAAGCTTTCGGTGTTCGTCGTGCGGTGCGTGCCGCCGGTGGTGCAGATCGAGCGCCAGCGCCGCCGTCCAGCTGAACCCGGTCGCGCCGCACGCCTCGCCCGTGTACGGGTCGACGTACTCGGCGAACCCGGTCGCACCGGCCGTCCGTACGACCGCCTCGCCGAGCGCGTCCGCCCGCTCCCGCTCGCCGTGCTCGCGCAGCCCCCGCTCCAGCAGCCAGCCGGTGTTGGCCCAGGCCGGACCGCGCCAGTACCGGTGCGGGTCGAAGGCCGCGCCGAGCAGGTCGTAACTGGGCACCAGATGGGTGCCGGTGCCGAAGTGCGGGCCGCTGAGCGTCCGGACGAGCGCGGCGGCGATCTCGCGCGGCAACTCCGGGAGGATCAGCGGGATCAGGCCCGAGACCCCGCGTTCGGGGATCAGTCCGCCACCGCCTCGCAGGTCCCGGCAGAGGAAGATCTCCCGCTCCGGATCCCACAGCCGGTCCACCAGCGCCGCCGTCAGCCGCTCCGCGCGCGCGTGCCGTGCCGTCCCCGTGGCCCCCAACTCCTGGGCGATCCGCGCGAGGGCGTGCTCGGAGGCGATGAGCAGCGCGTTGAACGCCGGGTCCTCGACGGCGAACTCCCGCCGCCGGTCGGCGTATTCGGCGTCCCGGTACTCCGTCGCCAGCCGCACGTACCGCCCGTAGTCCAGGTCCGTCGGCCGGTCCTCGGCGGCGCCGTGGTCCAGGTCGGAGCGGTGGAAGGAGCGCGCCGGAGCGGGCGCGACGCGGGCCAGCGGGGCGTCCCAGCAGGGGCTGTTGTCCATACCCTGTTCCCAGGGGTGCACGACGGACGCGAGACCGCCGCCGCCGAGGTCCCGCCGGTGCAGCAGATAGCGGTGCCAGGCGGCGAGCCGGGGATAGGCGGTCGCCAGGAAGCCGCGCGCCCGCGACAGGCCGGGATCGGCGAGGTGCACCAGCCAGGCGGCCAGCGCGTGCACCGGCGGCTGCACGATCCCGGAGGTCTGTACGGTGCGGGGGGCGCCCGCGGCACGCCCCGCGGTCGAGGAACGCCAGAAGTCGGGGCTCGGGAAGTACGCGTCGAGGGGCACGGAGGGGTTGAACACGATGTGCGGGATCCGCCCGTCGGCCCACTGGGCGGCCAGCAGCGTCTCCAGCTCGGTCTGCGCGCGCAGCGGCGACAGGTGCCTGAGGCCGATCGCGACGAACGCCGAGTCCCAGGACCACTGGTGCGGGTACAGGCTCCGCGACGGCACGGTCGAACTGCCGGTCCAGTTGTCGGCGAGCACACGTGCGGCTCTGACGTGCAGGGACCCTGAGCCGGTGGTACCGGGGGCGCGCATGGAGGGTGGATCGTATGCGATCCCGGAACCGAGCGCATGGGCTGTGAGCTGGGCAGTGCGATCCACTCGGGGCTCCCCGAAGACGTCCGGCCGACCGGGTTTGGCTGTGGCTACCGTAGGGTTACGTCTATTTAACACGCAAAACTCAATATGTAATGCAAGCTTGAGAAACACAAGGGGGTGCGCATGACCGGACGTCCCGGCAGGACCGGCAAGGGCGGCGGACAGGCGAGCTCGGGCGAACTGCTGGAGCTGGTGCGCAGTGGGCGGGCCGTGACCCGCGGCGCCCTCCAGCAGGCCACCGGACTCTCCCGCGCGACCGTCGGCCTGCGCCTGGACCGGCTGTTCCGCGCGGGCTGGCTGCGCGAGGGCGCCGGCGGCCCCGTCGACTCCCCGCTGGGCGGCCGCCCCTCCATCACCCTCGAATTCGACGACGCGCACGCGGTGGTCCTCGCCGCCGACCTGGAGACCCGCCATGCCAGGGCCGCCGTCCTCTCCCTGACCGGCGAGATCCTCGCCGAACACTCCGGCACGCTGGTCATCCAGGACGGCCCGGACGCCGTACTCACCGAACTCGGCCGCTGGTTCGCCGAGTTGCTGGAGAAGGCCGGCCACCTGGCGGCGGAGGTGTGCGGGATCGGCCTCGCGGTACCGGGCCCGGTCGACACCGAGACCGGCCGGGTCGTGCAACCGCCGATCATGCCCGGCTGGGACGGCTACGACATACGCGGCCGCATGGCCAGGGCGTTCACCGAGCACACGGGCGCGCCGCCGGGGGTCCCGGTCCTGGTGGACAACGACGCGAACCTGATGGCGTACGGCGAGCAGCGCACCAGGCACCCGGACTGCTCGGCGTTCGTGCTGGTGAAGGTCTCGACGGGTATCGGTGCCGGGGTGGTGGTCGACGGCTCGATCTACCGGGGCATCGACGGCGGCGCCGGGGACATCGGCCATATCCGGGTGGGCGCCGAGGCGCAGTGCCGCTGCGGTTCGTACGGCTGCCTCGCCGCCGTCGCGAGCGGTGGCGCGGTGGCCCGGCGGCTGGCGGAGGCCGGGGTTCCGGCGGCCTCCGGCTCAGATGTGCGCGATCTGCTCGCCGCGGGCCATCCGGAGGCGGCGGCGCTGGCCAGGGAGGCCGGCCGCCGGGTCGGGGACGTACTGGCGACGGTCGTGACCCTGCTGAACCCGGGTGTGCTGATGATCGCCGGGGATCTGGCGGGTACGTCCTTCCTCACCGGCGTGCGGGAGTTGCTGTACCAGCGGGCGCTGCCCCGCTCCACCGCCCACCTGGACGTCGTGACCTCGCAGCTGGGGGACCGGGCCGGGGTGATCGGCGCCGGGGCGCTGGTCGTGGAGCACCTGTACGCGCCGGAGCGGGTGGAGGAGCGGTTGCTGGCCCTCGGCATGTGAGGCGCCTGCCGCCGGTGGGACGCGGCCTGGCTGTCACTCGTGGGACGGCCAGGCTGCCGCCGGTGGGGCGGTGTGGCTGTCACTCGCGTGACGGCGTGGCTGTCACTCGCGTGACGGTGTGGCTGTTGCCGGCGCTACGCCAGGGCTGTCACCGGCAGGAGGCAGGGCTGTCACCGACGCGACGACCTCGCTGTCACCGGTGAGATGACGCGGTTGTTTCCGTCCGCTTTCCGCGTCCATTCCATGTCCGCATGGTGAAATCCCGGCGTCTGTGGCAGCGTGATTCTCGCCACCCTTGATAAGGGTTGCGCTCAGATGAGCGGATCATGAGCGACTGCACTTCTCCAAGGGGTGGCACTGGGTGCCACCCCTTGATCGTTCATCGATCGAAATCAGACGTGCAGTCACTCCGCTCATCTGAGCGAAATAGTGCGGCCCTGAGCGGTCTTGCGTTCAAGAAGTGAAAACATCCGCCCGTCTCGGCTTGCCAAGCTTTGACTTTCGATCCGGTGGCGGACGGTTGGTTACGGGCGCATGACACGCGAGTAGACGTACCCAGGTGCCTTCGATCTGGGTATGTTCCTCGCCGTCAGGGCAGCCACCGCGTCCTTCAGGGAGTCGAGACCCGTGTCGGAAAACAAAGAACCCCACGTAGCGAAGTTCGTTTACGACTTCACCGAGGGAAACAAGGACCTCAAGGACCTCCTGGGTGGCAAGGGCGCGAACCTCGCCGAGATGACCAACCTCGGGCTCCCCGTTCCCCCTGGCTTCACGATCACGACGGAAGCCTGCAAGGTCTACCTCGACAGCGGCGAGGAACCGGCGGCACTGCGTGACGAGGTGAGTGCGCACCTCGACGCGCTGGAGCAGCGGATGGGCAAGAAGCTGGGCCAGGCCGACGACCCCCTCCTGGTCTCGGTCCGCTCCGGCGCGAAGTTCTCCATGCCCGGCATGATGGACACGGTCCTGAACATCGGCCTCTCCGACAAGTCCGTGCAGGGCCTGGCCAAGCAGGCCGGCGACGACCGGTTCGCGTGGGACTCCTACCGTCGGCTCGTCCAGATGTTCGGCAAGACGGTCCTCGGCGTCGACGGCGACCTCTTCGAGGAGGCCCTGGACGCGGCGAAGGACGCCAAGAAGGTCACCGTCGACACGGAGCTGGAGGCGGCCGACCTCAAGAAGCTCGTCACCAAGTTCAAGAAGATCGTCAAGACGGAGGCGGGCCGGGACTTCCCGCAGGACCCGCGCGAGCAGATGGACCTCGCGATCCGCGCGGTCTTCGACTCCTGGAACACCGACCGCGCCAAGCTCTACCGCCGCCAGGAGCGCATCCCCGGCGACCTCGGCACGGCCGTCAACGTCTGCTCGATGGTCTTCGGCAACCTCGGCCCGGACTCCGGCACCGGCGTCGCCTTCACCCGCGACCCCGCCTCGGGCCACCAGGGCGTCTACGGCGACTACCTCCAGAACGCCCAGGGCGAGGACGTGGTCGCGGGCATCCGCAACACGGTCCCCCTGGCCGAGCTGGAGAACATCGACAAGAAGTCGTACGACCAGCTGATGCAGATCATGGAGACGCTGGAGAACCACTACAAGGACCTCTGCGACATCGAGTTCACCATCGAGCGCGGTCAGCTGTGGATGCTCCAGACGCGCGTCGGCAAGCGCACCGCGGGCGCCGCCTTCCGCATCGCGACCCAGCTGGTCGACCAGGGCCTGATCGACGAGACGGAGGCCCTCCAGCGCGTCACCGGCGCCCAGCTGGCCCAGCTGATGTTCCCCCGCTTCGACGAGCAGGCGAAGGCACAGTCGGTCGGCCGCGGCATCGCCGCCTCGCCGGGCGCGGCGGTCGGCAAGGCGGTCTTCGACTCGTACACGGCGGTCAAGTGGTCCCGCTCGGGCGAGAAGGTCATCCTGGTCCGCCGCGAGACCAACCCCGACGACCTCGACGGCATGATCGCGGCGGAGGGAATCCTGACCTCCCGGGGCGGCAAGACCTCCCACGCGGCCGTGGTGGCCCGGGGCATGGGCAAGACGTGCGTGTGCGGTGCGGAGGAGCTGGAGGTCGACACCAAGCGCCGGCGGATGACGGTCCCCGGCGGTCATGTGGTCGAGGAGGGCGACGTCATCTCCATCGACGGCTCCTCGGGCAAGGTCTACCTGGGCGAGGTCCCGGTCGTGCCCTCCCCGGTCGTCGAGTACTTCGAGGGCCGGATGCACGCGGGCGCCCAGGACGCCGGCGAACTCGTCGAAGCGGTGCACCGCATCATGGCGTTCGCGGACCGCAAGCGCCGGCTGCGGGTGCGCGCCAACGCCGACAACGCCGAGGACGCCCTGCGGGCCCGCCGCTTCGGCGCCCAGGGCATCGGCCTGTGCCGTACCGAGCACATGTTCCTCGGCGACCGCCGTGAACTGGTGGAACGCCTGATCCTGGCCGACACGGAGGAAGACCGGGAGGAGTCCTTGCGGGCCCTCCTCCCCCTCCAGAAGAAGGACTTCGTCGAACTCTTCTCGGCGATGGACGGCCTCCCGGTCACGGTCCGCCTCCTCGACCCGCCGCTCCACGAGTTCCTCCCGGACATCACGGAACTCTCGGTCCGGGTGGCCCTCGCCGAGTCCCGCCAGGAGCCGCACGAGAACGAACTCCGGCTCCTCCAGGCGGTCCACCGCCTGCACGAGCAGAACCCGATGCTGGGCCTGCGCGGCGTGCGCCTGGGCCTGGTGATCCCCGGCCTGTTCACCATGCAGGTCCGCGCGATCGCCGAGGCCGCCGCGGAACGCAAGAACGCCAAGGGCGACCCGCGCGCCGAGATCATGATCCCCCTTGTCGGCACGGTCCAGGAGCTGGAGATCGTCCGCGAGGAGGCCGACCAGGTCATCGCCGAGGTGGAGGCGGCGACGGGCACCAGCCTCAAGCTCTCGATCGGCACGATGATCGAACTCCCGCGTGCCGCCCTGACGGCCGGCCAGATCGCGGAAGCGGCCGAGTTCTTCTCCTTCGGCACCAACGACCTCACCCAGACCGTGTGGGGCTTCAGCCGGGACGACGTCGAGGCGAGCTTCTTCACCGCGTACCTGGAGAAGGGCATCTTCGGCGTCTCCCCCTTCGAGACCATCGACCGGGACGGCGTCGGCTCCCTGGTGGCAGCGGCGGCGAAGGCCGGCCGCGCCACCCGCCCGGACCTGAAGCTGGGCGTCTGCGGCGAGCACGGCGGCGACCCCGAGTCCGTCCACTTCTTCCACGAGGTGGGTCTGGACTACGTCTCCTGCTCCCCGTTCCGCATCCCGGTGGCCCGCCTGGAGGCGGGCCGGGCGGCGACGCAGTCGACGGGCAGCGACCACCGCTGAGGCACCGCCGACCGGAGGCCGGTGAGATGACCGGCCTCCCCTGAACCCCGGGTCCGCCGTCCGTCCCCGACCCTCAAGACCGATGGACGGCGGCCCCGGCACGCAAGAGAGGGGCGGCACCCTGTGCGGGGGTGCCGCCCCTTCGTGCATGAGCTGCTGGGGTTGTCAAGCTACGGCACTGACCAGGTGAAACGGCGTTGGCTGGCGTTGGTTGCCGTTGAGCCCGCGTGACGCCGTTGTGCCCTCGTTGTGCCCTCCCGATGCTGTAAGCCGGCAGACTTACAGTCTTCCTGCCGCCTCCCCGCGTTCAGTCTTCTGACCAGTGCCTATGAGCGCGGGCTGCGCTCTCGCCGCTTCCGCCGTCCGTGCCACGTCCACACGTGGCACAGGTAGTGGGCTCACCGGCGACGCTACGCCGTTCCCTCCTTTCCTCGCTTGCCATCACCCGCGTGGCCTTGATCCGCGCACCAGCCCTCACCGCGAGGGTCAGTCCCCGGATCACCTTCCAAACAAGGACGATCTCGGAGGCATGCTCGATAGCCGTATGCACCAGTTCCACGGTCCCCTCCTCCCGCCAGCGGCTCGATCGCTGGCCGATGAGACCTTGGTAGGCGTTGGAGGCGATCTTCGAACAGTCGTTCCGGAGTTCGATCGAAGAATCATTGCGAGACCAGCGGTATCGCCCGAATAATGGAACTTCGAAGGCAACGAAGCGCTCCCGGGGGGGACCTTGAGTCGCGCACTGAATCCAGTCGATCAGCACAGCCCTGAGGCGGTACGGAATCTGGCAGAGCGCCTCAGGGAGATCATGAGTGCGGCGGGCTACCGGACAGCGGCCCATCTGGCGCAAGACTCTGGGCTCAACGCCAGCACGCTGTCTGAGGCTCTAAGTGGCAGTAGGGCCCCTAGCGAGCAGACCCTGAAGAGGGTCCTCGAATGCTGTGGGCTCTCCTACAGCAGCGAATGGGCAGCTCGGCAAGAGAGGGCTAAGGCAGCAGAATACGCCGCAAAACGAGAGAGCCGTCGAAGCGCAGGAGGACAGAGCACCTCAGGTACGCACGAGCAACGTTCCCATTCCGCTCACTCATCCGAAACACCTCAAGTAAACTCTGCGCCTACCGCTCAGATGCTTTCCCTTGAGCCACCCTTGGGGAATCTACCTCCGCATGTCAGGGGAAGGTCCGATGTACAGGCGCGCCTGCACGGCCACTTGAAAAGCCGACCGGACAAATTCATAGTTCTCCATGGTTTGGGCGGATGCGGAAAAACCACGCTAGCGCTGAGTATGGCTAGAGAGGCTCGAAGTCAAAATTTCGACGTGTTCTGGATAAAAGCCAGCAAGGAACACCTGCAAAACTCGATGCGCCAAGTCGCCAGAAGGCTGGGCGCAACCCGAGAGGAAACCGAGGAAGCCTGGGAAAGAGTAGGTGACGCACCAGACTTCCTTTGGCGACTGCTGGATTCGTCGCGTAGACCCTGGCTTCTAGTTCTCGACGAGGTCGACGAGCCGGAATTGGCCGGAAGTTCGCACAGTCACCCAGGGGACGCTACAGGATGGCTTCGCGCCAGCCGAAACGGGCTCACTATCGTAACCACGCGCCTGGGGGATCCAGAAATTTGGGGTAACTCAGCAGAGCTCCACTCGATTGATCCTCTCACGCCCAGCGAAGGCGCTGAAGTTCTTCTAGATCTGGCCAATCAAGCAGGCTCCAGGCAGGAAGCCCAAGATCTTTCGGCGAGACTGGGGGGACTGCCATTGGCTCTGCGCCTGGCAGGATCGCAGTTGAGTCGTGCCACGCGAGGGGCAGGCCTACTGCGCAGAGGAAGAGACCAAGCGCGGGTGCGCGATTTCTCTTCATACCTCACAGCACTAGACGAGGCCGGGGTCAACTACCTGGACCGCCTAGCTACAGGTTCTCTGAATCCAAATGGCGCCGAGCAGCTACACAGACGACTAATCAGTCAAACTTGGGAAATCAGTCTCGACCTCTTGGAATCTCAAGGATTTCCCGAAGCGAGAACGTTTATGCGTCTACTTTCACGGTTCGGTCCGCACCCGATTCCGGTAGACGTCCTAGACCACGAGACGTTGAAGCGTCACCAGTCTTTTCCAGTAGATTTCAGTATTGACCGACTGGAGCTCGTTATTGAGGCACTCCAGACGCTTAGCCTTCTGGATATTACTGAAGTCCAATCCGAGCGTCACGAAACGCAGCCAGCCATCACTGTTCACAGTCTGGTTCTAGAGGTCAATCGAGGACACCTAGCCTCAGCGAATGTCGAGACACAGGCAAATCTCACAAGAACAGCTGTGGAGCTTCTCGAATTTGCGACGCGGCGAGCACCAGAAGATAGGGATAATCATTTCTGGTGGGGCCTTCTGCACCCACACATCATGACGCTTACTCGCTTCACCGAGGCGCCCGATGAGAATATTTCCCGAACTCTCGTCGAGGTTGGTCTACGCAACTTCTCATACATGCACCTAGCCATGCGGGATTCCTTGGGGGAGGCAGCAAGTGCACTCCGTTCTCTTGCTTCTCGCTTCCAATCCTCCGATCCTCTTCACCTGGCAGCGCAGCACAGGTACATCTTCGCTACCTTTGGCGAGAAAGCCAAACCTTTAGCGTTCCGCGACCTTTACAAGAAATGCAAAGAAGCCCTTGGTGCCGATCATCCAGAGACGCTTATGAGCTATCACAACTGGGCTCAGTCGCTCGCATCTACAGGTAATTACAAGCAAGCGGAAATAGAGCTCAGGAGAGTTTTGAAGGCTAGGCAAGAGACGCTTGGGAAGGATAATCCGTACACCCTGGGAACCCACTTCACTATGATTCAAATTATAGAAGAACAAAAAAACGGGAAAAGTCGATCCGACGTAGAGTGGGAGCGCCTCTATGAAACGGTGAGTGCGTCAGAAAACCCAGGTATGGTGGATTTGCAAACACTCCACCTGCTGGGTCACTGGCTGGATAAAAAGGAGCGTTACCCCGAGGCGGAGAACTACTACCGCGCCATTATCGAAACGCTGGACGAAATTCCAACAGAGGGGCGAGTCTTCTGCGATTCAATGAGGAGCTGTCTGGCGCAGAATCTGGCAAAACAGGGCAGGTTGGATGATTCGGCCAGGACGTTCCAAGAGCGAATGCGACAACTGGAACTTACGCATTCAGCAACCGATGAAGAGGTAATATGTGTCCGTCATGACTATGCGGATTTGCTCGTCACCATGGACCGTGTAATTGAAGCGGAACGCCTTATGCGTGATGTCCTCGATATTCGATTCTCTAGAAATGAAAGAATTTGGGATGTGCGGCTACCTGTAGAGCTGCACTGCCTTGTCCATGCGGTAGAAAAATCGGGAACCCCCGAAGAAATCGTATCTACAGCGCAGCTTCTGACCCAATTCACAGACGAGGAGGTAGCGGTCTGGGCAAAATCAAGCCAGCTACGGGATGACATGGTTTGCATCTGTAAGAGTCTGAGTAGCGCAGGAGATCATAATACTGCGATTCGCGGACTTGCGAAGATTATCAATGGAATGCCACCAGAGAGTAAGGAGGCTTATTCCTATCAGAGGACACTTGCATTCTTCCGCTACACTTCAGGCGAGATGAAAAAATCCATATACGAAGATACGCTGCGCGGCCTTGCCAAAGCTGTGCATGAAAAGTTCGGAGACGAAGAGGAGGTGGAGCGAATCCAAGATGTCCTTATGGGGCTACGAGGCGGTCCCCGAAAATCAAGTGCATCTGATCAAGTGTCGAATGGTAAAGACATACGACCACTTTGAGCCTGACGCCCCTATACTGGTACGCACCACTTGAGATTGGAGAGTGCTCCGCGGATGGGCCCAAAGACAACCAAGGTCTACGAGACGCTACGAGAAACGGCTTGCCTCAGGCCAGTACGGCGCCGGCGACAAGTTCCCGTCCGAGCGCAGCCTGACGGAGGAACTTGGCATCGGCCGGACGGCGCTTCGGCAGGTGCTTGCCCGTCTCGTCTCCGAGGGGTCCCTAGAGGTTCGCGGCCGCAGTTCGTACCGGGTACCAGGTGGGGTGACCGTACAGACACCCGAGGGGCTAGAGCCGTGGCGCATCCATGGCGAACGCGACCTCTACGACAACCAGTGGGTCAAGCTCCAGTTGTGGGATGTCGAGCCGCCCGGCGTTGAGCGCTTCGAGCACCACGTAGTGAAGCTCCAACACGTGGCGATTACTGCTGTGGTCGACGATCAAGACCGTGTCCTGATGATGTGGCGATACCGGTTTGTTCCTCAGCGATTCGGTTGGGAACTACCGGGCGGCATTGTGGACGCGGGGGAAGAGCCGGCGGATACCGCACTGCGGGAAGTCGTAGAGGAAACGGGCTGGCGACCGAATTCGGTAGAGCACGTCGTCACCTATCAGCCCATGGTCGGCATGGTGGATTCACCACACGAAATCTTCGTCGCTTACGGTGCCGAAAAGGTGGGCTCGCCGACAGACCTCGAAGAATCAGGACACATCGAATGGGTGCCGTTGGCGGATATTCCTGCGCTCATGGCACGCGGTGATCTCATGGGTTCCGGCACCCTTGTTGCTCTGCTACACATCCTTGCCACCCGGAGCAAGCAGCGGGCTACAGCCGCTCACTGAGCAGGTCGACGCGACGGCGCTGCCGCACGGACCCCGTGCGGCTCGCCAGTAGCCGCGCCTGCCTGATGTGGGTCTGAGCGTCGTCGTACTCGGCTCGCGCCAAATGCGCCTGTGCCAAATCCGCATGCGTTCCGGCCCTTGCTCGTACAAAGGTGGGGTCCATCACCTTCAAGGCGTCATAGAGGCTGGTCACAGCGCCAGAGTCGCCGAGTAGGGCAAGAACATTCCCCTGCCACCGCGCGAGATGTGAGCCATTGAGAAAGATGCTCAGCATGTCGGGGTCTCGGTCTTCACTTCCTTCAGGGATGCACTTCGCAGCCTTTTCCAACGCACGATGACAGTCGTCGACCATTTCGGCGTGCGCACACAATTCCGCCTCGGTTGCATGGAGCCACGCCCGGAGCCGGGGTGAGCCGTCCCCGCCAAGGGTGCGCTGCGCGTCGCGCACCCGTGAAGACGATCAGCGGCATCATCCCGCGCTGGTACAGGTCGACGGTTGTGTCAGCCACTCCCAGATCGTGACTACCTAGACCGATGCCGACCGAGCATGGGCGCGGTTCGTGGTGCATCTGCTGGTAGTCCCACAGAAGCTGAGTGTCCTCCCAGTCCTGTACGGAGATCACGGCGAGCCTTCCTTCTCCTGGTCGCGGGCTGAGTCAGGAACCTTGAATTCGTCCGACTGCGAACTCAACCACCGTGCCATCAGCGTGTAGGTGGTTCGATGAAGCTCCACCACGGGTGCACCTGCTGGAAGCTGTAGGAGCTTCACCTCTTCAGCCGTGGGGGCGCGGGCGAACAACCCCTCTTTTCATGTGGTCAATCTCGTACCCGGCGTCATACAGGACCCTGTATCCGCCGCCACGGCCGGCCGGCCCCGGGGTGGGGTCGACGATTCGTGTCCCCTCGACGTGTGCGGGCGCGGGGGTCGGGCCTGCTGGTGTTCGTTTCACAGCCAGCCGCGTCGGGCGGCGGTGAGGCCCGCCTGGAAGCGGGTGGACGCGCCGAGTTGGCACATGAGTTGGTGGACGCGACGCTGGGTGGTCCGCTCGCTCCAGCCTTGGGCGCGCGCGATGGCCGTGTCGCTGAGGCCGGAGGCGAGCAGGGCGAGCAGGGACCGAGTCTTCTCATCAGGTTCCGCGTCCTCGGATTCGGCCGCGGTGGTGGCGTCGCCGGGTGGCAGCGGGGCGTCCGACAGCGGCACCGCGCGCTCCCACTGTGCCTCGAAGAGCGCTTCCAGGGCTACGAGCACGGGGGAGCGGTGGACCAGGTAGGCGACTGACTGGTCACCAGGTCCGAGGCTGAAGGGGAGGATGGCCGCCCGGTCGTCGCTGATGACGAGCTTGAGGGGCAACTCAGGGTGTACCCGTGCCTGCTCGCCCGCCTTCATGCTGGGCACGATGTCGTTGTTCAGCCTGCCGGGCCAGGCCACCGCCTCGCGGTCGTAGATCACCCGGTAGATCACGCCGCGCCGCTGCTGCTGAAGCTGGCTGTCGAGACTGCTGCCGGGGCCGTCGAAATAGGGCGGCCGGTCGCACACACGCACCTCGCGGCGGGCGTCGACAGTCAGCCGGAGTACGGTGGCGTTGATGTGCTCACGGCTGGTGAGCAGTTCGACGGCCATGTCGCGTTGGCTGATCCGGGCCGCCTCCCGGTGGGTCTCGGTCAACCGCTGTACCAGGGCTCGTGCTTCCTTGAGCCTGTGCTCGCGCTGGTCTATCAGCGCGGTGACGGCGACATCCGGGGGAGCCGCGGTGAAGCGTGACGGGCGTCCGGTGTCCTGCACGGCGAGCCCGACCTTGACCAGTTTGGACAGCAGTCTTCCCACGGTGGTCGCGGGCATGCCGCAGACATCGGCCAACTCCGAAGAGGTGCAGCGAGGCTGCCGGACCAGTGCCACGTAGACGTGTTCTGTTTCCTCCGCAAGCCCGAGCACGTCAAATTCCATACCGTCCGCCCATTTTCGTGGCGGCTTCCGCCACCTGGCAGGGATCCGCCGGCCTCTCAACCTTGTGTTTCGTCGGTCGCGGTTGACATCTTTCACGCTGAAGTCGGCGCTGTCCTGTGCACGTTCGAGCGGGCAGAGCCTTCCGGTGTGGATCCGTGCTCGCGGATCCGCTCCCTGAGAAAGGTGTCCCATGACGTATGCCCACACGCGTGGCAGACGGCTTGGTGCCGTCGGTGTCGCGCTCGTGGCCATCACCGCGGCCGTAACGATACCCGCGGCCGCGCTTCCCTCCAGCTCCTCCGGGTCCGGTTCCGCGGCCACTGATCCCGGCCGGTCGCCGGCCGTCAGGACCCAGCTCGGCAGCAGCTCATCAGCGGCACAGCCCGGTACGGGGGCCGCGCTGCCCTCCATACCCGGTTCCTCGGCGCTCGGTCCGTGGCGCTCGTTCCTGAAGCCCACGCCCGCGCAGTCGGCGAAGAACAGCCCCCACCAGGTCCTCGTGGTACTCGGCTCGGCCACCCAGGTGACGGGCACGTCGCTGGGCAAGCAGCGCAGTCTGCGGGCCCGTACCCCGTTGACCTCGGACACCGCGGTCAACACCGCGCTCCGGCGGGCCCACGCGGTCTCCATGCGGCCCCTGGTTCCGCAACTGTCGGCCGCCCAGGCGAAGCAGTTGCGCTCAGCCGCGCAGGCGAAGCTGGGCGCCGGGGCGATCGACCTGTCCAAGGTCCAGGTCGTGCAGCTCGCCGGCGGCGACGCCACGGCGGCCGCCCGGGCGCTGGCCGCCACACCCGGTGTCGTCTACGCGGAGCCCGACCAGACCGTCTCCCCCATGAACACCGGCTCCGTGCCGCTGCCGTCCTCGGCGAGCGCCGCGGCGGGGAAGGCCGGCTCGTCGGAGAAGGGGCAGGGCGGCGGTGCGACCGGCACCGACGGTGTGCCCGGCAACGCGGCTCTCGGCACATCGGCGCAGAGCTTCCTCAACGCCGGCGGCGTCAACGCGACGGGCGCCTTCAGTGTGTTGAAGCAGAAGTTCGGCCAGCTGCCGGGCACCGGTGAGACCATCACCAACGTCTCGGTCGGCGACCTCACCGACGCGCAGACGCCCGACCTCGCCCCGAGCGGGCCGACGACCGTCGTCCAGAACGGCCAGCGGTACCTGGACATCCCCACGATGCCCCTGATCCCCACCTACACCGCGGACGCGACCGGCGCACTCGACCCGACCGGATCGACCCAGGGGCAGGACTCTGCGCTGGGCGAGGTGCTGCTGGACTTCTCCGTGATGGCGCCGCTTCCGCACGAACTGCAGCGTCCGGGCATGCAGGGCAGCGGGTCCTCCGACCTGCTGGGCATCGCCCCGGGTGCCGACTACCGGCTCGTCGTTCCGCAGCAGCCGACGTTCAGCCAGATCGCGGTGGCGCTGCTGGCCGCGGCCCGGCAGCAGCCGCGACCCGACGTGATCACCGCCAGCCTCGGCTACGGCACCGACGCTGCGGGTCTCCCCGGCCGCTACCTGGAGGACGACCCGGTCCAGCAGGCCGTGATCGCGTCGATCGTGCAGCAGTACGGCATCACCGTGGTGGTCTCGTCGAACGACGGGACCCGGCTGTTCACCAACGCGGCCGTCGGGCCCGACGGCGGCAGCACCGCGACCGACGTCACGCGCAAGGCCGCCGACACCACCCGGATCGACGACGACCAGCTGTCGTCCACGCCGAGCAAGGTGCTGGACTCCGGAGCGATCGCCGCGGGCGGCACCACGACCGACGACACGCTGTCCGTTCCCCCGCAGAACGGCGGCGCCGCGTCGGCCAACGGCACCTGGGCGACCACCAGGCTCAACGGTTCCGAGGTCTTCTCCTCGGGATTCGGCACCCGCGTGAACGTCTCGGCGCCCAGCGACGGCATCCCCGCATTCGAACACCAGGGCCAGACCGCGCAGTCGGTGACGGAGGTCCTCAACGGCGGCACTTCGGCGTCCGCGCCCGAGATCGCGGCCGCCGCCGCGGTCGTCCTGCAGGCCTCCCGGCTGACCGGACAGCACCCGTCGCCCGACGACGTCCGTTCGCTGCTGGAGCGCACCGGCCGGGCCGTGCCCACGCCGCCGCAGATCGACCAGCCGCTGCACGTGGGCCCGCAACTCGACGTCACCGCCGCGCTGCAGGCGGTCCTGGCCAAGGCGCACGGCAGCCATGCCCACACCGGCACGCCCCGCATCGTCCGGCTCTCCGTGGCGCATCGCCAGACCACGGGCGGTCTCGGCGGCGCGTACACCGAAGGCACCGACCCGGGCTACATCGACCTGGCCGGACCGGGCACGGGCGCCGGCGCCACCGGGGAGGGCCTGGTGGGACCGGTGACCATCGGCGCCGACGTGACCGGCCTGTCCGACCGGCAAGGCGTCAGCTACGCGCTGCGCATCGGGAAGCACGAGTTCACCTCCGATGTGCCGGCGATCCGGCTGACCCCCGCGCAGATGCTGACCGCGGCCGGACTGCCGGTCGTCTCCACGACGGACCGTCAGGTCTCGCTCACCTTCGAGGCGCGCCACGGCCACCAGGTGCTGGCTTCGGCCACCCACGAGCTGACCTTCGGCCCCACCGACGGCGGGTACGCCGAGGCACTCGCCCCGGTGGTCCGGCCCGTGGTGAAGGCGGGACACTCCGTGCAGGTGAGCTACGACCTCACCGGAGTGCGGAACGTCAGCTCGCCGAAGTTGGTCGTGTCGGGAGTCGGCCACTGGAACCCCGCGGCGGCGCCCATCTTCTCCGCCTCCTACACCGCCCCGCTGACGGAACTTCGCGGCACGGTCACCGTCCCGGCCGGAGCCTTCTCCGCCGGTGGCGGCATCTACGGGATCGGCATCCTCCAGAACCCCACAGCCGGCTCCAGGGGCGGCCCGGCGTACGGCGAGTTCGCCTCGATCCGGGTCGACGGCGGTGACCCCTCGCAACGCCCGGCGGCGCCGACCCTGGCCGCGAAGGCATCCGGAGACTTCGGTCACCTGCTGGAGATCAACCGGGCCGCACCGCAGTTCTCCGTGCACTACGACGTATCGCAGGTCAAGGGCGCCACCGGCACGCTGCTGGAGTTCTCCGCGCCCGGGCCGAACATGTACGGCTCGTACAACCTGGTCAGCAACCAGAACGGCACCACCCGCGACCACGACGGGGTGGACAGCCCGGCCACGCTCGACCGCTCGCTGACGGGCACCCGAGGCACGGTGGCACTCGACGCCCTCGCGCTCAAGCTGCCCTCGTCGATCGCCTACGACCTGCGCGTGTTCGCCGTCGACCGGCACGGCCGGATCGTCGGGCAGGCCTCGCCGACGTCACTGCTGGCATACGACGACGGACCGACACCCGAGGGCACCAACCTGACCGACTTCGCGATCGTCCCCGGCGGCACGTCCGTCGCGGCGGTCGAAAGCCCCACCGGCGAAGGCTCGGTGTACGACTACGACGCCGCCACCGGAACCTATGGGCGCAAGTTGACGAGCGACCCCGCGTACGGCTCCATCTACGAGGTGTTCGGCGTCGACTCCGCCCACCACACGCTGGTCCTGCACAAGCAGACCACAACCGGCGAGCAGTGGCTGGAGACCTACGACACGAGCACCGGCGACGCGGTCGGCAGCCCCGTCCGCATCGACGACCAGTACGTCGTGACGGGTGGGCGGGTGGACGCCAAGCGCCACCGTGCGGCGGTGCTCGCCTACCGTTCGAGCGACCGTGCGGGCTTCGTCCTGCCCGTGGACACGGCGACCGGCACTCAGGGGACGCCGCTCCAGCTGGAGCCCGCCTCGGAGGGGAGAACCTCGTACGGCCTGCTGGACGTGGACGAGTCGACCGGCGTCTTCTCCGCGCAGAAGTCCGGGTCCGCCATCAACTGCCTGGCCTCGGTCGGGGCCGGCACCGTGGCCTCGATCGACCTGGACAGCGCGACGGTCACCCGCAGCCAGGGGGGATCCCCTTGTGCCACCGACCTCGCCTCCGACCAGAAGGGCCACCTCTACGAAACCTGGTACCACTCCTTCAGCGTCAACTTCGCCGGTACCGGGTACTTCGCGCAGCTGCCCGCAGGGGACCAGGTGAGTCTCGGCATGGCGCAGGCGCCCCTCGCGCTCGCCGTCGACGGCGTGCACCACCTGGCACTGTTCGCCTTCCGGGTCCCGGACCTGAAGCCGACGGGCGGCTTCCAGCAGTACGGCTTCGGCGACAACAACGCCACCGGCCGCATCGCCGTCGTCGACCTCAAGACGGGCCGGACGGTGCGCACCGTGACCGGCGTCGAGTACCCGCTGTTCGGGTCCTACAACGGCCGGCTCGAAACCCATCGCGAGCGCGTCATGCAGCTCGACCCGGCGACCCGGACCGGCTGGACGTACGCGGGCGACGGCAGCCAGATCCAGCAGTTCTCTTACTGACCCGGCCCGCTGCTCGACCACCCGGGTCCGCGGACGCCACGGCGCCCGCGGACCCGCGGTGTTTTCGGAGGACCGGCGGCGCCCGCTCCGGCCCACTCGGTCCGGGCCGGCCCTGGTCGACATCGACTGCTGACAGCACAGGCGCCGTACGGGACGACGTGCCGTCAGAGCAGCCCCAGGTCGCCGAGTTCCTTGTACAGGTCGGAGCGTGGCTGCGCGGCGTCGCCGGTCACCGCTCGCGGGGTTCCCTCGCCGGTGCCGGCCCGTGGACGCCGGTCCCGGAAGAGCCAGGCGCCCAGCAGGCCCCCGAGCAGCCCGCCGAGGTGTCCGAGCCAGCTCACCCCCGGTGTGCCGGGCACGGCCACGGTGAGGAGGTAGGCGAAGGAGGCGCCCATGACGATCCCGATCAGCGTGTCGATCAGGTGCCGGTCGAAGAGTCCGCGTACGACGACGTAACCGAAGTACCCGAAGATCAGGCCGCTGGCGCCGACCGTCGCCACGTCGCCCTTCTCGAAGAACCAGACCACGGCACCGCTGCTCAGCGCGATCAGCAGGGTCAGCCCCAGGAACCGCAGCACCCCGCGGTAGGCGGCGAGGAAACCGAAGACGAACAGGGGACCGGAGTTGCTCTCGATGTGCGCCCAGCTCCAGTGCAGCAGGGGTGCCACCAGGATGTCGGGCAGCGTGCCCACGTCGCCGGAGACCACGGCGTAGTCCCGGGAGAGGGCGTAGTGGTCTGCGTAGTTGGCGAGTTGCACCAGCCAGACGACGGCGAGCAGCGCGAACATCACGAAGAACGCCTTCCGCGCCTCCGCGATCATCTCCTCGGGACTGCCCGGCACCCCGCCGCCCCGCGCTTTCTTCGGTACATCCACGGCAGGCTCCCCCTCGAACGGCTTCCGCGTCCCCACCACGCCGCACTGTACGACAGCCCACCGACAGCAGCCCCGGACCCTGCGTCCCGCCGTCAGAGCGCCGGCTCCGCCCACAGATCCGCCGGTACGACGCCGGTGGAGCGGCCGTGGGGGTCAAGGAGGCGGCCGAGGAGTTTGTCCTGGCGGAGGGTGACGACCCGGTCGGCGATGTCCAGGGCCGGGTGGGCGGTGGCCAGTTGGGCCTCCAGACGGGGGATGTCGGCGAGGGAGTGGAGGGTGGCCTGGAGGATGAGGTTCTGGGGGCCGCTGATCGCCGCGCAGTTGCGGGTCTCGGGGAGGCGGATGAGGGACTGGCCGATGTGCGGGAGGTCGGCGGGCGGCACCTTCGCCCAGAAGGTCACGGTGACCGGCCAGCCGCCGAGGGGGCGGGCGAAGTCGCAGCGGAAGCGGAGCAGGCCGCGGCGGGTGAGGTCTTCGACGCGCCGTTTGGCGGTGGAGAGGCTGACGCCGAGGTGTCGCGCCAGGGTCTGGTAGGAGACGCGGCCGTCGTGGGCGAGGTGGGTGACCAGGGCGCGGTCGATGGGATGGGCCTCGGCGGCGGGGCCGGCGGTGGTGCCGGGCGGTGGCGGGAGTGCCAGCCGGGCGCGTTGCGCGGGGGCCAGGGCCGCGATGCGCCAGTGGCCGCCCTCGGTGAACATGTGGGTGACGATCCGGGACCGTACGGCGGTGATGCCGGGCAGGTGGGGGAGCCGGTCGAGGGTGTAGCGGGACAGGGCCGGCAGGTCGCGGGTGGCGACCGTGGTGAGGAGGTCGTGGCCGGTGGCCGTGCGTTCGATGGTGACCATGTGGGGGTGGGCGCCGAGGGCCTCGGCGACCTGGGCCGTGGTTCCCGGGGCGCAGTCGATCACGACGTAGGCCACACAGATCTGTTCGAGGAGGCGTGGGCCGGGGGAGAAGCCGACCCAGGCGGCGCCCTGCTCGGAGAGGCGCTGGAAACGCCGGGCCACGGTGACCGGGTCGACGTCCAGGGCCCGCCCGAGCTCGGTCCAGGAGGCGCGCGGACGCAGTTGCAGGGCGTTGATCAGCGCCAGCTCGTCCTCGCTCAGCAAGGAGGGGACAGCATCCTGCGTCAGTGCGCCCGGAGTGCGAGAATCCTGCGTTTCGGGGCTGTGCCGCGTCACTCTCTCATTGTGGACCCGAGGGCCCGTATCCGGCGGGCGGGGGCGTGAAGGAGGTCTGGATCATGGCTTTCGCCGACTACCAGAACGAGATCTACCTCGATGGGCTGCGCGGGGTGACGCCCCGGTTCCCGATGACGTACGACGAGCTGGAGCCGTTGGCCCAGGCCGCGATGGCTCCCTCGGTGCGGTCGTATGTCGCGGGCGGCGCGGGCGACGAGCGGACCCAGCGGGCCAACGTCAGCGCGTTCGAGGGCTGGGGGCTGGTGCCGCGCATGCTGGTGGGGGCGAGCGAGCGGGACCTGTCCGTCGACCTGTTCGGGATGCGGCTGCCCGCGCCGCTGTTCATGGCGCCGGTCGGGGTGATCGGGCTGTGCGCGCAGGACGGCCACGGTGATCTCGCCGTCGCCCGCGCCGCCGCCCGGACCGGCGTACCGATGGTCGCCTCCACGCTGACCGTCGACCCGCTGGAGCAGGTCGCCGCCGAGTTCGGCGACACCCCGGGCTTCTTCCAGCTCTACACCCCCACCGACCGGGGGCTGGCCGAGAGCCTGGTGCACCGGGCCGAGCAGGCCGGGTTCAAGGGGATCGTGGTCACCCTGGACACCTGGATCACCGGCTGGCGGCCGCGGGACCTGAGCACCAGCAACTTCCCGCAGCTGCGCGGGAACTGCCTGGCCAACTACACCAGCGACCCCGTCTTCCGCGCCCTGCTCGGCGGCCGGAGTCCGGAGGAGGACCCGCAGGGTACGGTCGCCCTGTGGGCGGGCATCTTCGGCAACCCGCTCACCTGGGACGACCTGCCCTGGCTGCGGTCGATCACCGATCTGCCGCTGATCCTCAAGGGCATCTGCCACCCCGAGGACGTCCGCCGGGCCAAGGACGCCGGCGTGGACGGCGTCTATTGCTCCAACCACGGCGGCCGCCAGGCCAACGGCGGCCTGCCCGCCCTCGACGCGCTGCCCGGCGTGGTCGAGGCCGCCGACGGCCTGCCCGTCCTGTTCGACTCCGGGGTGCGGACGGGAGCCGACATCGTCAAGGCCGTGGCCCTGGGCGCGACCGCCGTGGGTGTCGGCCGGCCCTGTGCGTACGGTCTCGCGTACGGCGGTGAAGCCGGCCTCGTCCATGTGCTGCGGGCCCTGCTGGCCGAGGCCGACCTGATCATGGCCGTCGACGGGTATCCGACGCTCGCCGATCTCACACCGGAGGCGCTGCGGCGCGTCGCCTGACCCGCCGGCCGCGGGAGCGGTCGTCAGCCGGTGGTGGCGGTGACCGACTCCCAACGGGCGTACTCCTCCAGGAGTTCGGCGAAGTGGCCGCGCACCATCTCCAGGCCGGCGGTGGCCACCGCCAGGTGCACCGGGGGCTCGTCGGCGCCGGTGATGTCGGCCACGGCCGCCATGGAGCTGGTGAGGTCGCCCCGTACCGCGTGCTTGGCGAACTCGGCCATGGTGGCGTAGGCGTCCGCGTAGTCCGGGACGGACCTGGCCGGGAGCTTGGAGCTGGTCCCGAAGTTGGTGTCGAAGCCGGCCGGCTCGACCAGGGTGACGCGGATGCCCAGCGGGCCGAGCTCCTTGGCCAGTCCCTCGGTCAGGTTCTGCACGGCGCTCTTGGAGGCGCAGTACACGGCCATGGTGGGCAGGCTGACGTGGCCGCCCATGGAGCCGATGTTGAGGATGTGGCCGGATCCGCGCTCCCGCATGTGCGGGAGGACGGCCTGGACCACCTGGACGATGCCGACCACGTTGGTCTCGAACTGGTCCCGCACCTGGGCGGGGCTGACCTCCTCGACGGCGCCGACCTGTCCGTAGCCGGCCGCGTTGACGACCGCGTCGACGGCGGCGAACCGGTCGACGCTCTCCCGCACGGCCTGCTCGATGCTCGCGGCGTCGGTGACGTCGAGGCGCGTGACCAGGACGTTGTCGAGGCCGGCGAAGGCCTGGTTGGCCCTGGCGGGGTCACGCATGGTGGCGGCGACGTTCCAGCCGCGCGCCGCGTACTCGAAGGTGAGGGCCTCGCCCATGCCGGTCGAGGCGCCGGTGATCAGAACGGTCTTGCTCATGATGTGCTCTCTCGCTCTCACTCCACTAAACAGAATCTACAAAACATGTATAGCACGCCCAGTCGGTATGGTGTGCCTATGACCGCGACCCGAGGGGACATCCAGCGCCGCGAGCAGGTGCTCGCGGCGGCGCTGAGCGTTTTCGCCACGTTCGGCTACCGCAAGACGTCGATGGACGCGGTGGCCCGGGCCGCGGACATCTCCCGCCCCGGCCTGTACTTCCTCTTCTCCGGCAAGGAGGAGCTGTTCCGCGAGACCATGCGGCAGGAGCTGGACCGGGCTCTCGACGACGTCCGTACGGCGCTGGCCGCGCCCGGCGCGGATCTCGACGCGCGTCTGGTGGCCGCGCTCGACGCGAACCTGGGCCGGTACGTCGGCACACACCTCAACGAGGGCGTCGACGACCTGCTGGAGCACAGCACCGCCCAGCTGCACGGCATGTACGACGACCACCGCGACGCCTTCCTGGACACCCTCGCCACGGCGATCGCCGACTCCGGCCGGGAGACGGGCAACGTCACACCCCGTCAGATCGCGGAGGTCCTCCAGGCGGCCGGCGAGGGGTGGAAGCACCGGGTCGCGGACCGGGGGGAGTTCGTGGAGAAACTCCGGGTGGCGGTGGCGGTGGTGTTTTCGTAGCAGCCGTGATGACCGTGGCGGCTGGGGGTCGAGGCGGGGCTGTGCGGGTGTCGGGGTGTGGCTGTCGTGGGACTGTCGCCCTGGTCAGAGCAGGGTTCGGACTGTTGGCGTGGTGGTGACCAGGTCGGTGGAGAGCTGCCAGAGGCGGGTCGCGTGCTCGGGGTTCAGGGCGTGGGCGGCGACGCCGCGGCGGATGCCGGGCTGGTGCGGGCCGGCCTCGTTGACGTCCTCGAAGTAGCGTCCGGTCACGCCCTCGACCAGCGGGGAGGCGGCGAGCAGGACCGAGGTCGCGGCGCCTTGCTCGATGTTCTTCCAGGACACGTCGGTGCTGGTGGGGTCGAAGGTGGACGGGCTGTTGGAGATGTCGCCGATGTGGCGGCCTAGCCGGGTGCTGGTGATACGGCCGGGGTTGAGGGCGTTGACGGCTATCAGGTCGGCGGCCCAGCGGCGGGCGGCCTCGAGGGCGAACAGGACGTTGGCGGTCTTGGACTGGCTGTAGGCCGCCCACGGGTCGTAGGGGTGCCGCTCGAAGTTGGGGTCGTCGAAGAGGACGTCCCCGTTGACGTGTCCGACCGAGCTGACCGCGACCACGCGTGCGCCCCCGGCCGCCGTCAGGGCGCCGTGCAGGCCGGTCGCGAGGGCGAAGTGGCCGAGGTGGTTGGTGGCGAACTGCATCTCCCAGCCCTCCTTCGTCCGCTGGAGCGGGGTGGCCATGACGCCGGCGTTGAGGACGAGGATGTGCAGGGGGCCGTGCCAGGCGTTCGCGAAGGCGCGTACGGAGGACTGGTCGGCGAGGTCGAGCAGGGCTGCGCGGACCGTGCCGGGGCCGTCGGCCGGGGTGATCTCCTCGGCGGCCTGTGCGCCTGCCGCCAGGTCGCGGACGCCGATGACGACCTCGGCGCCGGCGGCGGCGAGGGCGCGCGCGGTCTCCCGCCCGATACCGGAGGCTCCGCCGGTGACGATGGCACGCTTGCCGCCGAGGTCGAGACCGAGGAGCACCTCGGCGGCGGTGGTCTGTGCTCCGAAGGGGGTGGTGACGAGGCTGTGGGACATGGCGCTCTCCAGGGGGTGAGGGTGGAATCGGCTGGACTGGTACGGGGAAGCCCGATGGCGCGGCACGGCATCACCGGCCATGGCGTGGCATGGCGTGGCGGCAGGGGGCGTCGTACGCTCTTATCCGGAACTGGTTCCGCTTCGCCTTCCGAAGGTAAGCGGAACTGGTTCCGCTTGCAAGTCGTGCGGGTGAAGGGGAGCCGAGGGTGACCGGAATCGACGGAGGCGGGGCGCCGTCCCGCAAGCCGTTGCGTGCGGATGCGCAGCGCAATGAGGACCGGCTGCTGGAGGCGGCGGCCGAGGCGTTCGCCCGTGAGGGGTCGGGTGCCTCGGTGAAGGACATCGCCCGGCAGGCGGGCGTCGGTGTCGGCACGCTCTATCGCCGGTTCCCCTCCAAGGAGCTGCTGATCGAGGCGGTGTACCGGCACGAGGTGCAGCGTCTGTGCGAGGCGGCGGAGGAGCTGGCGGCGACACTGCCGGCGGTGGAGGCGCTGCGGACGTGGATGGAGCGGTTCATCGACTTCATGGCGGCGAAGCAGGGGATGGCCGACGCGCTGCGCGTGATCCTGACGGACGACAGCGAGAAGCTGCACACCCGGACACTGCTGGTCGACGCCATCGCCTGGCTGCTCGACGCCGGGGAGGGGGCGTCGCCGGTGGCGCGGCCGGGGGTCGATGCGCGTGATGTGCTGATGGCGCTCGGGGGGATCAGTCTGATGGCGGCGAGCGAGGAACAGCGCGAACTGGCGAGCCGGCTCATCGACCTGCTGCTGTGCGGGGTGGTGGGGGGGTGACGGTGCCGGGCATCCCTGCGGGGGCCTGCTGCGGACGGCGTCCGGACCGGCGACCTCACCGCCCGCGGTCTGTGGGCCGTCCGCACCCTTCGCGTGCCGACACTCGACGGAATCCTGTTGAGACACCGCTTGCGGTGCGGAAGGGTCCTCGGCCATGGAGTTCTTCTGCTACCACCGTGACCGGGCCGATTCCCTGCCGTTGCGCCGGGAGCTGGTGGAGGCGCACTGGTCCTACATGGACCGGTACGAGGCGGAGCTGATCGCCCGCGGGCCGGCCTTCGGCGAC
This sequence comes from Streptomyces sp. NPDC031497, assembly GCF_055580905.1. Classification (NCBI taxonomy): domain Bacteria; kingdom Bacillati; phylum Actinomycetota; class Actinomycetes; order Kitasatosporales; family Streptomycetaceae; genus Streptomyces; species Streptomyces sp. NPDC031497. The sequence continues at coordinate 436,221 of NZ_JBVIKO010000003.1, read as the reverse complement.
GGCGGCGAGACACTCACCGGGAGTGTGCACATCGTCGATCTGCCGGATCCCGTCGCTGCCCGCGCGTTCGCCTTCGACGAGCCCAACTACCAGGCCGGCGTCTACCGGGACGTGCTGCTGCGCCGGTGGCGCAACCTGCTGGGCCGCACCATGTGGGAGTTCCCCGGCGGCCGGGCCGGCGGCAACCGGTACCTGGTGCTCGGCCTGGGACCGCAGCGCGCCGACGCCGACGCCGACGCCGACGCCGACGCCGTCCCCGGCCTGCCGCCTGGCGTCGACCGCGACGATCTGATCGCCTTCGGCCCGTTGCTGTCCGACGACGCGGCCACCTGGCTGGGTACGGCGGCCCTGGTCCGGGCGCCGGACTCGGAGCGGGCGCGGGCCGTCCTGGCTCCGCACCGGTACGCGGAGACAGAGGTGCACGAGTGGGAGTTCGGCGGACGACGGTGACGAGCCGGGGTGCCCCCTAGGCGGCCAGCAACTCCGCCAGGCCGTCGGCGAACTGTGTGATGCGGTCCAGCTGGGGGCCGCCGCGTGCGATACGGAAGCCGTGCCGGCGGCCCCCAAACGCCGCCTGCACGGCGTGCAACTGCGCCCAGCGGCCCACGCGTTCACGGTCGAGTTCCGCCGCCTCCGCGAAGGCGTCGAGGAGGCGGTGGACCGTCTTCGGCAGATCGTCGGCCCGCATGAGGGACAACGCACGGGACTTGAGCAGCGTGCCGCCGTCGTACGCCGGGTCTCCCGCGTAACCCTTCGGGTCGACCGCCAGCCACGGTTCCCGGTCCGCCCGCAGGATGTTTCGCGCGTGCAGGTCGCCGTGGACCAGGGTGTCCGGCTGGTCGGGGCCCAGTTCGCGGGCGGTGGCGACGGCCGCGTCCACCACGCGGGGCGGCAGCGCGTGCGTCAGTTCCGCCGCGTCCCTGCGTAGCTCCGTCTCCCAGGCGCCGGCGCGGTCCCTCAGCCGGGGCAGCCCGGCCGGCGCCGGGACGGCCAGACGGCGGTTCAGGCGGCCCGCGACGGTCACCACCGTCTCGTCCTCGGACCGCAGCGCCGCCAGCGTCTACATGCGGGCCCGTTCCAGCAGGAGGGCGAAACGCGCGTCGTCCCGCCGGTGCAGCAGGACCGCTCCCCGGCCCTCCCACGCCTCGAACGCGTCCGGCTCGTGGACGTTGCCCGGATGCGGGAAGGACACCTTCAGGACTAGGGCCTGTCTGACAATTCCCGTCTGCCTCACGACGCCGTGCACGCGGCATCCGGCGTACGGCCGCGTCCGGTGTCCTGTCGTGCCTCGTCCTCGTAGGCTGGCCGCGACACAGATCCCCACCTGTGGAGGGCGCCCTCATGCGCGGCAGCGGCTGGAGAAGCGGCGACATCCCGGATCTCACCGGCCGGGTCGCCGTCGTCACCGGGGCCAACAGCGGACTCGGGTACGTCACCGCGCGGGAGCTGGCCCGCAAGGGGGCCCGGGTGGTGCTCGCCTGCCGGAGCGAGGCGCGGGGACACGAGGCCGGGGACCGGATGGCCGCCGAAGTGCCCGACGCGCACATCGAGTTCGGGCGGCTCGACCTCGGGGACCTGGCCTCGGTACGGGACTTCGCCGGTTCGTTCCCGTACGGGCGCCTCGATCTCCTCGTCAACAACGCCGGGGTGATGGCGCCGCCGTACGGGACGACCGCGGACGGCTTCGAGACGCAGTTCGGGGTCAACCACCTCGGGCACTTCGCCCTCACCGGGCTGCTCATGCCCGTCCTGCTGGGCACCCCCGCCGCCCGCGTCGTCACCGTCTCCAGCATGATGCACGTCCTCGCCAACGTCGACCTCGACGACCTCAACAGCGCCCGAGGCTACCGGCGTTGGGTCGCCTACGGCCGGTCCAAGACCGCCAACCTGCTCTTCGTCCACGAGCTGGCCCGGCGCGTCGACGCGCACGGCGGCGACCTCGTCGCGGCCGCCGCCCATCCCGGGTACGCGTCCACCAACCTGCAGACCGCCGGTCCCCGTGCCGAAGGACGGCGCGGGGCCGAGCGGGTGATGACCGCCGCGAACGCCGTCTTCGCGCAGTCCGCCGAGGCCGGGGCGCTGCCCACGCTGTACGCGGCCACCGCCCCAGGCGTGCGGCCCGACTCCTTCACCGGGCCCTCGATCGCGATGTGGCGCGGTACCCCGGCCCCCTCCCGGCGTGCGCCCTGGACCCGCGACGACACCATGGCGCAACGCCTCTGGGACGCGTCGGAGCGACTCACCGGGGTCTCCTGCGCCGCCGTCCTGAAGGAGATCAAGGAGCTCTAGGGAGCCGGCGAGCGCCTGCGGGCTACAGCGAGCCGCCGCTGTCCACCACCAGGTCGGTGCCCACCACCGACGCCGCGTCGTCCGAGGCCAGATACAGCACGGCCGCCGCGATCTCCTGCGTCGAGGAGATGCGGGCCAGGGGGAGCGTGGCCCTCGCCCGTTCCGCACGGTCCTGCTCCGTCTCGCCCGCGCGCAGCGACATCGGCGTGGCCGTCGCCCCCGGGCTCACGACGTTGATCCGGACGCCGTCCCGGATGTGGTCCAGCGCCGCACCCCGGCTCAGCGCCGTCACCGCGGCCTTTGTCGCCGAGTACGCGGCGGCCCCTGCGGTGGTGACGTGGACACCGAAGTTGGAGGAGACGTTCACGATCGCGCCGCCGGCCGGCTGGGTGCGCATCCGGCGGATCTCCGCCTGCAGTGCCAGGTGCACGCCGGTGACGTTGACCGACAGCTGCTCGTGCCAGTCGGCCTCCGCAAGGTCGGCCAGTGGTGCCCCGCCCCGGAAGATCCCCGCGTTGTTCACCGCCACGTCCAGTGAGCCGAAGTGCTCGACGGCAGCCGCCACCAGCGCCTCCGCGCCCCCGGCTCGGGAGACGTCGGCCGTGACCGCGAGCGCCTCGCAGTCCCGCTCCTCGATCAGCGCGACCGTCTCCTTGAGGGGCTGCGCACGGCGGCCCGCCACGACGACGCGCGCGCCCTCGGCGGCGAACGCCAGGGCGACGGCCCGGCCGATGCCACTGCCGCCGCCGGTGACCAGAGCCGTACGACCCGCGAAACGCTTCCCGGTGGTCATGAGTGATCTCCCCTTTTTTGGAACGTACGGTTCAGAATAAGGTCAGAAAGAAACACCCCTCGGTGCGGAGGGGTGTCCGTCAGTCCAGCAGCCGCAGCACCTGCTCCGCCGCGTCCCGGACCCGGCCCGGGTCCGTCGACGCCTTGCCCACCACCCGCAGGCCCTGGAGCAGCACCAGCAGGGTGCGGGCGAGGGCCAGCGGATCGCGGTCGGCGGGCAGTTCGCCCTGGGCCTGGGCCCGGGCCAGGGTCATGTGCAGGCCGGTCTCGACCCGGTCCCAGTCGTGCTCGACGCTGCGCGCGGCGGCGGGGTCGTGCGCGGCGAGTTCGGCCGCCGTGTTGGTGACCAGGCAGCCGCGCAGGCGCAGGTCGTCGGCGGCGGACTCGGCGGCGTACTGCCGTATCAGCGCGCGTACGGCCGGCAGGGCCGGGCCCGGCCGGGACAGGTCCCGCAGCAGGGGCGGGAGACGGTCCTGCTGGTAGCGCTCCAGCGCTTTCAGGTAGAGGTCGCGCTTGCTGCCGAAGGTCGCGTAGAGGCTGGCCCGCCCGATGCCCAGGTGCGCGACCAGGTCGGCCATGGACGTGGCCTCGTAGCCGCGCCGCCAGAACAGCTCCAGGGCGGACCGCAGCGCGGCGTCCGGGTCGAACTCCTTGGTCCTGGCCATGCCCGGAGCCTAGGTTTATCCGGAACGATCAGTCAAGTATCGGCGGTTCCGGTACGACGGCCCGTACCGCGTAGGCGGCCACCCGCACCCCCTCGTCGTCCAGGCACTGGCCCGTCACCAGGTCGAAGCGCTGCTTCAGCAGGGGCGAGGTGACGAACGGGCGGCCCCGGTGGGTGCCGGTCAGGCCGCGGGAGAGGACCGCCGCGCCGCCGAAGGGGTCGCGGTTGTCGATCGCGTACAGACGGTCCGCGCGGTCCCGGAAGACGGCGACCTGACGGCCGTCCGGCAGCAGCGCGGCCACCCCCCGTCCCGGGGTCAGCCGGCTCAGGTCGCAGACCGTGAACCAGCCGTCGTCCAGGTGGAGTTGGACCGTCAGATCGGTGGTCTCGGGTGCCAGGGTCATCGCTGGGCGCTTCCTTCCAGAACGTCTTCGGCCGGGCGCAGGCCGATCGACAGCAGGGGCAGGTCGGGCTTCGTCTGGTCCCGCTCGGGCACGAAGCCGACGACCGGGTCGGGGGTGTCGGGGGCGTTGACGAAGGACACGAACCGGGCGAGCTTGTCGGGGTCGGCGACGGTCGACGCCCACTCGTCGGCGTAGTGGGCGACGTGCGCCGCCATCAGGGACTCCAGCTCCTCGCAGATGCCGAGGGAGTCCTCGACCACCACGTCACGGACATGGTCCAGGCCGCCCGGGATCCGCTCCAGCCAGGTCGACGTGCGCTCCAGGCGGTCCGCCGTACGGATGTAGAACATCAGGAAGCGGTCGATCAGGCGGACCAGTTCGGCGTCGGTGAGGTCCTGGGCGAGCAGGTCCGCGTGGCGCGGGGTGGCGCCGCCGTTGCCGCCGACGTAGAGGTTCCAGCCGTTGGCGGTGGCGATGACGCCGAAGTCCTTCGACTGGGCCTCCGCGCACTCGCGGGCGCAGCCGGAGACCGCCGACTTGAGCTTGTGCGGCGACCGCAGGCCCCGGTAACGCAGTTCCAGGTCGATCGCCATCCGCACCGAGTCCTGGACGCCGTAACGGCACCAGGTCTGTCCGACGCACGACTTCACCGTGCGCAGCGCCTTGCCGTACGCGTGGCCGGACTCGAAACCGGCGTCCACCAACCGCGTCCAGATCAGCGGGAGTTGCTCCACCCGCGCGCCGAACATGTCGATCCGCTGACCGCCGGTGATCTTCGTGTAGAGGCCGAAGTCCCGGGCGATCTCGCCGATCACGATCAGGCCCTCGGGGGTGATCTCGCCGCCGGGGATGCGCGGGACGACCGAATACGAGCCGTTCTTCTGGAGGTTGGCGAGGAAGTGGTCGTTGCTGTCCTGGAGCGCCGCCTGTTCGCCGTCCAGGACATAGCCGCTCGCGCCGATCACCGGAGCGAGAGAGGCGATGACCGACGCCACCGCCGGCTTGCAGACCTCGCAGCCGTCGCCGCCCCGGGCACCCTCCCGGCCGTAACGGTCGAGCAGCTCCCGGTAGGTGTTGACGCGCAGCGCGAGGACGATCTCGTACAGCTCCTCGCGGGTCTGCGCGAAGCAGCCGCACAGCCCCTTGTCGACCTCGACGCCGGACGCCTCCAGCTCGGCCGTGACCAGCTGGCCGAGGACCTTGACGCAACTGCCGCAGCCCGTACCGGCCTTGGTGCACTTCTTGACCTCCGGCACGGTGGTGCAGGAGTGCTCGGTCACCGCGCCGCGGATCGCGCCCTTGCTGACGTTGTGGCAGGAGCAGACGACCGCTTCGTCGGGGAGAGCGGACGGCCCGAGCTGGGCGCCGCCGCTCGCACCGGCCGGCAGCACCAGGGACTCCGGGGAAAGGGGCGGTACCGACCCGGTGAGGGCGCGCAGGGTGCCGTACGCGTCCGCGTCGCCGACCAGGATGCCGCCGAGCAGCGTGCCGTCCCGGCCGATGACCAGCTTCTTGTACAGGCCCGAGCGGGCGTCGGAGTAGACGACGTCCAGGCAGCCCTCGGTCGTGCCGTGCGCGTCGCCGAAGGAGGCCACGTCCACGCCGAGCAGCTTGAGCTTGGTGGACAGGTCGGCGCCGGTGAAGGCGGACTCGTCCCGCGCGATGGTGGCCGCGGCCGTCGCCGCCTGCTCGTACCCGGGCGCCACCAGGCCGTACACCCGGCCGTCGGCCGCCAGCGCGCACTCGCCGATCGCGAACACCCGGGGGTCGTCCACCGTACGGCACTGCTCGTCGACGGCGACGCCACCGCGCTCGCCGACCGACAGACCGCAGTCCCGGGCGAGTTGGTCCCTCGGCCGCACTCCGGCGCTGAACACCACCATGTCGGTGGCGAGTTCGGAGCCGTCGGACAGCTTCATGCCGACGACGGCGCCCGCGTCGTCCGTCACGATCTCCTGGGTGCCCACGCCCGTGTGCACGCTCAGGCCTGTCTCCTCGATGGTGCGCAGCAGGGCCGCGCCACCGCCCGCGTCCACCTGCACCGGCATCAGCCTCGGCGCGAACTCCACGATGTGCGCGGCGAGTCCGAGCCCCTTCAGCGCGCCGGCCGCCTCGAGTCCGAGCAGACCGCCGCCGACCACGGCACCCACGGTCGCCCTCGACTTCGCGTACGCCTCGATCGCGAGGAGGTCCTCGATCGTGCGGTAGACGAAACAGCCCTCGGCGTCCTTGTTGGGGACGGGCGGCACGAACGGGTACGAGCCGGTGGCCAGCACGAGCGTGTCGTAGCCGAAGACCCGGCCGGACCTGGCCGTCACCGTCCGCGCCGCGCGGTCGACCGACTCCGCCGGGTCGCCGAGGTACAGCTCGATGCCGTGGGTGTCGATGAACTCCATGTCGGTCATGGACAGTTCGTCGGCGGAGGTGCCCGTGAAGTACGAGGTGAGGGCGACCCGGTCGTACGCGGGACGCGGCTCCTCGCACAGCACGACCACGCGGTGCGTGGCGGTCAGACCGCGCTCGGCCAGCGCTTCGAGGAAACGCTGCCCGACCATCCCGTGGCCGACGAGCACGATCGTGGGGGTGGCCCCCGGGGTGGCGGTCATCAGGAGCCTCCATCGTGGGTGAACGCGCCCGGAGCGGCGACGGCGAGCGGTACGCCGATGTCGCCGGGGCGTGCCTCGGCCTCGCCGGGCGCGTGGCCGTGGTGCGGGCCGGAGGAGCGCGGTGCGCACATCTCCCGCCCCCGGCCCTCGGGGCGCGTCCCGAGGCCGGCGCCGATCACCGCCACACGCGTATACGAGGTCATGCCCAGGAGCGTGCGCGGCGGACGTTACCCGGCCGCATCCCCCCTGTTTCCCGCACGGAACGCTGCCCTCTTCGGGGGTGGGAGTGGGGTGTGAGGGGTCTGGGGCCGCGTCGACGGGCGCTGTGAGGTGGGGAAACGCGGGGGAGCGGGTGGCGCGCCCCAGCGGCCGGCGGGGCGCGTGCAGGCGGGGTGCGTGCAGGCGGGGCGCGCCGACGGGGCGCGTGCAGGCGGGGTGCTCCGGTGGCGGACGGCCGGGGGCGCGGACGGGGTGTACGGCCTTGGATGGCAGGCCGGGTGTACGGCCGGGTGTACGGCCTGGGGTGGGGTGGCCGGTCGGGGGTGGCCGGTCGGGGGCACGGCCTTGGGCGGTCGTTCCTCAGCGGCTTCCCGTCAGGTGGGCGAAGACGACGACGTTTCCCTGGTAGCCGGTGGCCCGGGAGTAGCCGCCGCCGCAGGTGATCACTCTGAGCTCGGGGCGTCGCGCGGCTCCGTAGACCTTCTCGTCGGGGAAGTCCCGGGCCTTGTACACCTCCACCGCGTCGACCGTGAAGACGGCGACGGCTTTGTCCTGCCGGTCCACCTCGATGGTCGCGCCGCGCTTGAGGGCGCCGAGGTCGTAGAAGACGGCGGGGCCCTCGGTGTTGTCCACGTGGCCGGCGATGATCGCGGTCCCGGTCTCGCCGGGTGCGGTGCCCGACTCGTACCAGCCGGCGAGGTTCTTGTTGCCGGCGGGCGGGACGTCGAGGCTGCCGGCGGAGGTGAGGGCGAGGCCCATCAGAGGGGCGTTCACACGGATCGCGGGGATGCGGATACGGGTGGGCGGCGACGGGGGCAGCGCCGGGGCTTCGAGGCGTTCCTCGCCGGGGTCGGGGCGGCCCTCGGCGGCGGACGGCTGGGGCGGCGCGGTGTACGGGCCGGAGCCGGGGCCGAGCAGCCAGACGCCTGAGCCGAGCGCTATGACGGTTACGGCGGCTATCGCGGTGTCCCCGATCTTGCGCATGCGAACCCCTGTTTCGGAGGTTAGAGCTTCTAACGCGGGGGTGAGGGGCTAGCGGGAGCGACCCGGTGCAGCAGGGGCGCCACCTCTAACAAAAGTGAGAGGTCTCGCGAAAGTGACAGCCTCTAACAAACCTGACCCCCTACCCCCTCCGGGCCGCGAGGGGCGTCGGACCCGGAGGGGGTGGGATGTGCGGTACCGGCGGACGGACAGCGGAGGGTGTCCGTCAGATCCCGTCGCCTCTCGCCCGGCGATGCAGGAGCCAGGTACCGCCCGCGGCGGCGACGGCCAGAGCCGTCACACCTGCCGCGGTCTGTACGGGGTCGGTGCCCAGAGCACCACCGACCCCCGTCTTCACACTGCCGTGGGGCTGCACCTGCCCGCCGGCGGCAGGCATGAGTGCCACCACCAGGTCGCCGGTCACCTGCCGGTTCCCGTCGGCGCACTTCGCGACGATCTCGTACGTCCCCGGCTGCGCGCTGGGCGGCACCTGGAACTGGCCGATCGCCTCGCCCTCATGGGTGCTGGGCGCGAGCGTGAACGTTCCGGCGCCGACCGAACTGGCGTCGCCGACGGCTGACGACTTCTCCCCGCAGGCGGCCGTGTTCACCGAGACCTGGGCGCCCGCCGTCGCGGTCGACGGGTAGACGTCCAGGCCGCCGGTACTGCCGCCGTACGCCGGCGCGGCGCCGAGACCGGCCGCGGCCACGGCGAGCGCGGCCCCGGCCAGCGGACGGACAGTGCGTCGCATGGTGCTCCCTCGTCGAGCTCGTCCCACTCCCTTGCTCTTCCGAGGTAAAAGCCAACGGGCCGGGCCCGCTTCCTGAGATTCCGTCAGGTGTGGGATGAACGGGTGTCACGGAGGGGGGCCGAGGCAGCGGTTGCGGGGGAGTTCGGGCAGGTCAGGGGACCTACGAAGGGGCCAGTATGAAAAACACACGAACGGCGGGCCCTGTGGGGAGTGAACGGGTGACCGTCCAAGGTCGTCGTCGGCGCGTACCGGAACTCGGCCTCCTGGCGGCCGGCGGTGCCGGGGTGTCGCGCTGGACACCGAGGTGTGGGAGCCCTTCTTCATGTCGCCGGTCTCGTCGTCGACCAGCGCCGCGGCCTCGTCGTGGAGGTGCTCGACGACGTGCTCGCGCCCGGCACCCACCAGCAAGAACAGGACCGACAGCCGGGGTACTAGGCGGTTTCGAGGAGTCGTTTCCGCAGCAGGGCGGCGCCGGATTCGTCGAGCCAGTCGGCGAGCGTACGCAGGCCGGGGTGGATGATGCGCAGCGCCTCGATGTCGGCGTGCCAGCGCGATCCGGCCGCCCAGCGCTCCCGGGCCTGGGCGATCTCGGGGTGGAGTGCGGCGGCTTCGGCGTGGGTGATCTGCTCGTAGCGCACCGTGGCACCAGTGGCCTCGCTGATCGCGGCGACCGCCTCGGCCGGGGTGGGGGCGTCCCCGGCCAGCTCCAGAGTGCGCCCCGCGAACCGGTCGGGCTGGTCGAAGGCCAGCGCGGCGAATTCGGCGATGTCCTCCACCGCGACGATCTGGACTGGTTCGTCCGGCGGGAAGATGTGCCGGTGCACGCCGCGGACGATGCCGTCGAGACCGATGGGCGTCGACCCGAGATAGTTCGACATGAAGCGCACCGGACGCAGCACGGTCACCGACCGGATCCGCTCACGCAGGTGGTCCTCGATGCGTTTCTTCCCCTCGGAGCCACCCGGGCGCCCCGGCGTGGACGCGACGCCCGTGAACACGACGTGCTCGATCCCCACAGCGGCCGCGGCATCGATCAGTGCCCGGCCCCGGGCGAACTCCCGTTCCACGTCGGAGCCATCCGGTCCGAATGCCACGGGCGGCACGGCGAACAGTGCCGCTGCTCCCTCCAGCGCCGCAGGCAGACTCGACGGGTCGTCGAAGTCGCCGCGCACGAGCTCGGCCCCGGCGGTTTCGAGTGCCTTGGCGGCGGCAGCGGCCGTGTCCCGCACGAGCGCGCGCACCGGCTTGCCGGCCGCCAGGAGCCTGCGTGCGGTGGCGCCGCCCTGTCGACCGGTCGCACCGGTCACGACGACCAAGCGGTCAGTGGTCATGTCGTCCTCCGCCCCGGGCTTGTCGGTGGGCACGGTGGGCTGGACCCGGGTCGATGTGGAATGCTGCACCCGGTTGAGTCCGGCGGACAAGGGATTACGTGACATGACCGCAGCTCCCGAGGACGTCGGCCGGGCCGATGCCCGCCGCAACCGCACGAAGGTCCTCGACGCCGCTTCGCGGGCGTTCGACGAGCACGGTCTCGACGTCTCGCTCGGCGCGATCGCACGGCAGGCGGGGGTCGGCGCCGGCACCGTGTACCGGCACTTCCCCAGCAAGGAGATCCTGCTGGAGGCCGTACTCGTCCAGCAGATCGACAACCAAGTGGACGCTGCTCGACGGTGGGCGGCCCGCACCGACCCGGTCGCGGCGTTCTTCGGCTTCCTTCTGGAGGTCGTCGACACGTCCCACGGGCGCAGGCACGCGTGCGACGCCCTGACCACGGAAACGAGCTGGCCGCGCCCCGCCCTGGCCGCGTCGGCGCGACGGTTCCGCCAGGCACTCGACGAACTGCTCCGCGCGGCCCAGCGGGCCGGCGGGGTCCGCACCGACGTCAGCGCGGACGACGTCGCCGCGCTCACCGTCGGCTGCGCGACGACCTGGGCTGCCCACCGCGACAGCAAGGGCGGCAACCGCATGGTGCGGCTGACGCTGGAGAGCCTGCGGAGTCCCGTATCCGTCACGGAAGGGCCGGTGTTTCGTGACACCCCTGGCACGCTTCACGCGGCGCCACGGTGCGAGGAGTGCGGGGCCCGGCTCGAGGCCCGGTCCACCGGCCGCCCGGCCCGCTACTGCGGAGCGGCCTGCCGACAGCGAGCACATCGCCGACGCCTCGGACCGGCAACGCCTTCCTAGCGGATGACGAGTCCCCGGAGTCGGAGGGCGCCCGTGGTCGGCCGCGGCCCCGGTCACCGGCGGGGGCCGGCCTTCATGTGCGTCTGCAGGGCCTGTTCCGGCGGATCACCGCGCCGGACTCGTCGACCTTGACCGGGAGTTCCGCCCAGGAGAGTCCGCCCCCGCCGCACGGCCCGCGTAGCAGGAGTCCGACGTCAGCCCCCTTCCGGCGTCATCCGGATCGCCGCGATGTCGAACTGCAAGCGCACCGTCTCGCTGACCATCGCGCCGCCCTCCGCCAGGCGGGAGTTGTAGGACAGGCCCCAGTCCATGCGGTTGATGGTGGTCGTGCCGTCGAAGCCGACGCGCTGGTAGCCGAAGGGGTCCGTGACGTTGCCTATGTAGGTCAGCTCCAGGTCCACCGGGCGGCTCGTGTTCTTGATGGTGAGGTCGCCGGTCATGACGTAGACGTCGGGGGCTTTGAGGCGGACCGCCGTGCTGGCGAAGCGCATGCGCGGGTAGGTCGCCGCGTCCAGGAAGTCGCGGCCGATGAGATGGGCGTCGCGTTGTTCCACGCCCGTGTCGACGCTCGGCGTGGAGATGATCAGCTCCGCCTCGGAGCGGGACGGGTCGCGGCCGTCGAAGTAGAGGCGGCTCTTGTACTCGGCGAAGGCCCCGCGGACCGTCGTCACCATCGCGTGCCGGACCGAGAAACCGATTCTGCTGTGGGCCGGGTCGACGATCCATTCGCCGGTGAGGGCGGCGAGGGCGGGGTCCAGGAGGACGGGGGCCGAGGTGGGGGAGGTCGGCGCGGCCGCCGGGCGTGGGGGGACCGTGGGGGTGCGGCGGGACGTGTGGGGGCGGCTGAACAAGTTCATGATTTATCTAGTTAGTCCACTCGGTGAATTGCCGCAAGTGGTCCTTGGGGCAAAGGGGTTCGGGAATTCCGCGGACGGTCACCGAAACTGCACATCATCGCCATGGAATCCACTCAGGAAGTGCTCGGTATTCCCGGATCGCGCGTTTCCTTGAATTGCCGTATTCCCCTTGGTGTGGGATGTATGCGACGGCCGCCCCGGTTCGGTCACCGGGGCGGCCGCCGTCATCCGCCCGCGCGGCGGGTCAGTTCACGTTCACCGCGCTCCAGGCCGCGGCCACCGCGTTGTACTCGGTGCTCCCCGTCCCGTACAGGTCCTTCGCCGCGTTCAGGGTCGCCGTCCGGGCGCCCGCGTAGTTCGTCGAGGACGTCATGTAGACCGTGAGGGCGCGGTACCAGATGGCTCCCAGCTTGTCCCGCCCGATCCCCGTCACCGTCGAGCCGTTGTACGTCGGCGAGTTGTAGCTGACGCCGTTGATGGTCTTCGCGCCGCTGCCTTCCGCCAGCAAATAAGCGAAGTGGTTGGCGACGCCGGAGGAGTAGTGGACGTCGAGATTGCCGACCGACGAGCTCCAGTAGTCGGCCGAGTTCCCGTCCTTCGACGGCTGGTCCATGAACCGCAGCGCCGCCTTGCCGAAGCCGGAGCGGACGATCTCCTCGCCGATCAGGTAGTCGCCCGGGTCGGCGGAGTTGTTCGCGTACCACTCCACCAGCGTGCCGAGGATGTCGGAGGTCGCCTCGTTCAGGCCGCCGGACTCGCCCGAGTAGGTCAGTGCCGCGGTCTTGGAGGTGACACCGTGGGTCATCTCGTGGCCCGCCACGTCCAGCGCCACCAGCGGGCCGAAGGTGGTCCCGTCACCGTCGCCGTACGTCATGCAGAAGCAACTGTCGTCCCAGAAGGCGTTGTTGTAGCTGTTGCCGTAGTGGACGCGGTTGTACGAGCCCTTGCCGTCGCCGGCGATGCCGGTGCGGCCGTGGACGTTCTTGTAGTAGTCCCAGGTCTCGTTGGTGCCGTACTGGGCGTCGACCGCCGCCGAGGAGCGGTCCGAGGTCGCCCCGGTGCCCCAGTGGTTGTCGGTGTCGGTGAACACCGTCGACGGCGCCCGGACGATGCAGATGCCGAAGATGCACAGGTCCGTCTTGTTGGCCGCGTCGCCCGTGTACGTGTTGCCGCGCGTCGGGTCCGTGAGGTTGTACGTCGATCCCGAGAGCGTCGTCTCCAGCGGAACCGTGCCGCTGTACAGCGACTTGCCGTCGCCCGTAGCCGTCTCGATGCTGTCCCAGGCGTCGATCTGGGCGCCGGTACGGGCATTGGTCAGCACCGTGCGGGCGACCGGGTTGCCGAGCGAGTCCTTGCCGACCGCGTTGGTGCGCCAGGCCAGCTTCGGGGTGCCGTGCAGGGCGTCGACGACCAGCTCCGGCCGGGCCTTCACCTGCTTCAGCGCGTCGCCGAGGTTCGCCGCCCGGAGCGCGTTCACCGCGAGGTCGGCGGCCTTCGGGGCGGATATGTCCGGGACGATCGAGGCGAGGGATATCTTGCTCCGGGTCGCCCGGTCGGCGCTGCGGTAGGCGCCGTCCGGCTTCAGGTGGACGACGAAGTCGCCGCCCAGGACCGGGAGCTGACGGTAGGTGCGGTCGTAACGGACATGCTGGGTGCCGTTCTTGTCGACGACCACGTCGCGGACCTTGGTGCCCTCGGTGGAGGTGAGTCCGAGGGTGCCGGCGTACTGGACGAGCGCCTGTGCCGCGTTCTCGATCGCGGTGGCCCGGGTCGGTCTCGCGTCGGCGTGGGCGGCGGGGGAGAGCGCGGCGGCCAGCAGGGTCGCGGTGGTGGCGGCGACGCCGGCCGTGGCGAGACGGGAAACTCGGGTGTTCCGTGTCCGGCTCATCGATCTCCTTGGAGATGCGCCTCAGAGGCGTGGGGGGTGGCGCTGATGACGACAGCGATTTAAGAGGCCATGACAATCCATGTCCATAGCGCCTCCATGGAGATGTGTGTGGAGGTGGAGGGGGTGGAGAATCCTTTCTGTGACCGCCCGGAACCCCCGCCACCTCCCCTTCTTCGTCTACGGCACGCTCCGCCCCGGCGAAATCAACCACGACCTGTTCCTGCGGGGGCGGACCGTGTCCGAGGAACCCGGTCGGCTCCCGGACGCGGTGCTGTACGACGGGCCCGGCTACCCCTACGCCGTCGAGGAACCCGGCGGGGACGTGCTCGGCGAACTGGTCACCGCCCGCCCGGAGTCGTACGACCGACTCCTCCTGGAACTCGACGAGTTGGAGGAGTGCGTGCCGGGGGACCCGCGCGGTCTGTACGTGCGCGTGGAGCGGGACGTCGTGCGACGGCGGGACGGGGCCGCCGTCCGGGCCTGGGTGTACCTCGCGGGGGCCGCCGTGGCCGCCCGGCTGCGTGCGGACGGCCGTCGTATCGAGGGCGGTGAATGGCCGGCCCGCGGGCTGCCCGGCCCCGCCGCGCCGTAGCCGGGGCCGCGGCGACCCCGTACGGCCCATGTGGCTTGTTCCGTGCCGGGGTTGGCCGGTCGGTCACCGTTGAGACTTCAAGGGGCCGGACTACAGTCGTGCACCTGTTCGTGAAGCTCCGCGCACCACGCACCACGCACCACCCGTACGACGTTCGGCGTCTCGCTCCACGGCCCGGTCCGGGCCCCCGCCGCACCCGGACCCGGCCTCCCCCCCACGTACACGCATGCAGCCAGGAGGTCTCCGAGCCATGCCTCTGCGTCACCTCACCCCCCGCGACCAGCACCTCTTCTGGCAGTACGGCCGCGGCCCCAGCGCACCCGTCCACGAACCGCTCGTCCACCGCGCGATCGAACGGCACGCGATCGCCCACCCCCACGCCGTCGCCGCCGAACACCACGGCGCGACCCTCACCTACGGCGAACTCGACCGCTACGCCGGTGCCCTCGCCGCCCACCTGGTCCGCGAGGGCGTCCGCCCCGGCGACCATGTCGGCCTCTTCGCCCGCCGCTCCATCCCGATGCTGGTCGGCCTGCTCGCCGTCCTCAAGGCGGGCGCCGCCTACGTCCCCCAGGACATCGGCCGCACGCCCCCGGAGCGGCTCGGCCACGTCGTCCGCACCGCCCGCACCCGGGTGATCCTCACCCAGAAGGAACACGCCCCGCGCATCCCGCTCCCCGACGGCCACCGGCTCATCGCCCTCGACGACCCCGTGCCGTACCAGCGGGCCACCGTGATCCTGCCCCCGCACCCCGACGACGGCTGCCACGTCCTCTTCGCCGCCGGCCGCCCCGAAGGCGTGAAGGTCACCCACCGCAACCTCACCAACCTGCTGCTCACCGAACCCGGCGGCCTCGGCATCCGCCCCGGCGACCGGGTGGCCCAACTCCTCGCCATCGCCTCCGGCCCGGCCGCCTGGGAGATCCTCGGCTGCCTCACCCGTGGCGCCACCCTGGTCATCCGTGGCGCGGACCCCGCCGCCGCGGCCGGCACCGCGACCGTCCTGATCGCCACCCCGGCCGTGCTGTCCGGCATCGACCCCGCCGCCTGCCCGCGGCTGCGCACGGTCGCCGTCGCCGGGGAGTCCGGCCCGCCGCGTCCGCTCGCCGACCGCTGGTCGCGCCGGGCCGCCCTCTTCGACTGCCGCGGTCCGGCCGAGGCGACCGTCGTCAGCACCATGGGCCGCCACGACCCGGCCGCCGGGCGACCGGCCGTCGGCCGCCCCGTCGCCAACACCACGGTGTACGTCCTCGACGCCGACCGCCGGCCGCTGCCCGTCGGCGAGACCGGCGAGGTGTGGGCGGGCGGCGACTGCGTCCCGGCGGGTCACCTCGGCGGCGGACGGAACGCCGGGTGGTACGCACCCGATCCGTTCCTCGGCGGGGGCCGCGCCATGGTCCGCACCGGCGCGCTCGGCCGCTGGACCCCCGACGGCGGCCTCGAACACCTCGGCCGCACCGCCGAAGACCGGGCCGAGACACCCACGCTCCGCCCACACCCCACCGGCGGCAGTCCATACCAACCGGCCACGACCTCGGCTGCGGCCGCGTACGCCGAGGCTGCCCAGCGCTCCTGACCAGCCAGCGCTCCTGACCAGCCAGCGCTCCCCTGACCGGCCGGCGCTCCCGACCGGCCGGCGCTCCTGACCGGCCGGCGCTCCTGACCGGCCGGCGCTCCTGACCGGCCGACGGGTCTGAGAAGCCGACCGGCCTCGTCGATCTGACCGACCTGGCCCTTCTAACCAGGCCGGCTGGTCTGGCTGGTCCGGCCGGCCGCCGCGGCCAAGGCCTTGGCGACCCCCGGTTCCTTCCTTCCGAGGAACTGGGGGTTCGGCTCGAAGAGCACGTCCAGGGCCGCCTTGCCCGCCGCCAGGACCTCCCGCGTGCCGCCGTAGTACCAGGTCGCGTCGTGCTTGTCGTCGACCCCGACGCCGTACGACTCGACCCCCGCCGCCTCGCACAGCGCCACCGCGCGCCGGATGTGGAAGCCCTGGCTGATCAGTACCGCCCGGTCCACACCGAAGATCTTCTTAGCGCGGACGCAGGAGTCCCAGGTGTCGAAGCCGGCGTAGTCGCTGACGATGCGCTGCTCCGGTACCCCGTGCCCGGCGAGGTACGTGCGCATGGCGTCCGGCTCGTCGTAGTCCTTGCGGCTGTTGTCGCCGGTGACGAGGACGACCTTGATACGGCCCTCCCGGTACAGCTTCGCCGCCGCGTCCAGCCGGTGGGCGAGGTACGGCGACGGCTCGCCGTCCCACAGGCCCGCGCCGAAGACGACCGCGACGTCGGTGCGCGGTACGTCCGCCACCGTGTGCAGCCGGTCGGCCGTCGACACGTACAGCCAGGTGGCCGGCAGCAGCGCCAGCACGCAGCCGGCCATCACGCCCTGCACCAGGCGCCGTCTGCCGGTACGGGTGCGCGGCAGCCGCGGTCGGCGGATCTTCATACGGTTGTTCCCCCTCGACTTCGCCTCGGCTTCCCCGTGGCCCCCCGGCGGCTCCGACCTTGGAGGACGCAGGCCGAGGCGTTCCGGTTCGCTCACAGCGGCCGGATTCGTGCCGTGAAGCGTACGAAAACTCCCGTGACCGTCAGGCAACGGGGGTGCAATCCCGCCCGGCGAGGATTCCGTCATGACCGTGTCCGTCCTTCCTCCGCGCCCCGGCCCGCCCGCCCTGGTCCTGGTGGCCCACGGCAGCCGTGACCCGCGTGCGCTCAGCACCGTGCGGGCCCTGATGGACCGGGTGCGCGCGCTGCGCCCCGAACTGTCCGTGCACCTCGGGCACATCGAGCTGAACGAGCCGCTGCTCCCGGACACCCTCGCGGCCCTCGGTGACACCCCGGCCGTCCTGGTCCCGCTCCTCCTCAGCCGCGGCCACCACGTCAAGCGGGACATCCCGGAGACGGCGGCGGCAGCGCAGGCGCCGACGCGCATCGCCGGCCCCCTCGGCCCGCACCCCCTGCTCGTCGACACCCTGCACGCCCGCCTGCTGGAGGCCGGCTGGCACCACCGCCCCGCGAGCGCCGTCGTCCTGGCGGCGGCCGGCTCCCGTGACCCGGAGTCCCGGCTCGACACGCGGCGGACGGCCCGCCTCCTGTCGGCCCGCCTGCGCGTCCCGGTCCTCCCCGGCTACGCGTCCGCGGCCACCCCGACGGTCACGGACGCGGTCAACGCCCTGCGTGCGCGGGGCCGCCGCCACATCGCCGTGGCCTCCTGTTTCACGGCCCCCGGCCGCTTCGCCACAGAGTGCGCGGGCCGCGCCCCGTGGCTGGCGTCGGCCCCACTGGGAGCCCACGTCTCGATGGCCGAGCTGGTTCTCCACCGTTACCAGCGTGCGCTGGGGACGCAGGTCGCCGCGGCCGCCTGAAAGGGGGCTCGTGAGGAAGGTGCGGCCCTGCAACGCGCCCCTCCAGAGGCGCTGGGGGTCCCCCTCCCCGGCCGGAGACCGGGGGAGGAACTGCGCGACCAGCCCCCACCCGCCCGGACCCGCCCGACAACACGACTTGGCAGAGCAGCAGGCGCACCAAACATCCGTTTGTCACTATCGCCCCGTACTGTCGAACCATGGCAGCCCCCGCACCCGCACCCACCTCGGCCTACGACCCGGCGTCAGCCGACCGCTGGGCCCCCGAACCCGACAAGCGTCCCGGCCGTACCGCCTTCCAGCGGGACCGCGCCCGCGTCCTGCACAGCGGGGCGCTGCGCAGACTCGCCGGCAAGACCCAGGTCGTCACCCCCGGCAACACCAGCCAGATGTGGGACGCCAGCCCCCGCACCCGCCTCACCCACTCCCTCGAATGCGCCCAGGTCGGCCGGGAGCTGGGCGCCGCCCTCGGCTGCGACCCCGACCTCGTCGAGGCCGCCTGTCTCTCCCACGACCTCGGCCACCCGCCCTTCGGCCACAACGGCGAACAGGCGTTGAACGAGTTCGCGGACGACTGCGGCGGTTTCGAGGGCAACGCCCAGTCGCTGCGCCTCCTCACCCGCATCGAACCCAAACGGTTCACTCCCGAGGGCTCCGTCGGCCTCAACCTCACCCGCGCCGCCCTGGACGCGGCCACCAAGTACCCGTGGCCGCGCGGCGCGCACCCCACCGATCCGGCGTCGCCGAAGTTCGGTGTGTACGAGGACGACCGCCCGGTCTTCGACTGGGTCCGCAAGGAGGCCCCGGGCACCCGCACCTGCTTCGAGGCGCAGGTCATGGACTGGTCCGACGACGTCGCCTACTCCGTGCACGACGTCGAGGACGGCCTGCACGCGGGCCACATCGACCCCAACTGCCTGCACGCCGAACCGGAACGGCAGGAGATCTACGCGGTCGCCGTCGGCAGATACGTGCCGGCCGGCACCGACCGCGCCGAACTCGCCGCCGCCCTCGACCGGCTCCAGGACGAGGAGTGGTGGCCGCACGGCTACGACGGGACCGCGGTCGCCCAGGCCCGCCTCAAGGACACCACCAGCCAGCTCATCGGCCGCTTCTGCCTGGCCGCGGAGGCCGCCACCCGCGAGAGGTACGGCAGCGGCCGGCTCACCCGCTACGGCGCCGAACTCGTCGTACCGCGCGAGGCCCGGATGGAGTGTGCGGTGCTGAAGGCGATCGCGCACCGTTACGTCATGCAGCGTGCCGAACAGGAGCTGATCCGCGCCGAGCAGCGGGTCGTCGTCGCCGAACTCGCCGAGGCGCTGACCCGCCGCGCCCCCGACGGCCTCGACCCGCAGTTCCGGGCGCTGTTCGGCGCGGCGGCCGACGACCACTCCCGCAAACGCGTGATCGTCGATCAGATCGCGTCGCTCACCGACGCCTCCGCGCGGTCGTCCCATGCGAGGCTGACGGGGCGCAAGTGAACATTTTGTGACCCTCCGTGACCTCCCGTGGCCTGATCGGGTCATGATCGCGTCAGTGGAGGTCACTCCCTCTTCCCGCATCACGCTGCGTGCGGGAGGCTCACAGTGCGGCGCATGTGGGTGGCATATGTGGCGGCACCCTTACGAGGAGGCATCAAGTGGTCGACGCGGACCAGACATTCGTCATCGTCGGTGGCGGACTCGCCGGCGCGAAGGCGGCCGAGACGCTCCGAGCCGAGGGCTTCAGCGGCCGGGTGATACTGATCTGCGACGAACGCGACCACCCGTACGAGCGGCCGCCGCTCTCCAAGGGCTACCTGCTCGGCAAGGAGGAGCGCGACAGCGTCTTCGTGCACGAGCCCGCCTGGTACGCGCAGAACGACATCGAGCTGCACCTCGGCCAGACCGTGGACCGGATCGACCGCGCCGCCCGGACCGTCCGGTTCGGCGACGACGGCACGATCGTCCGCTACGACAAGCTGCTGCTCGTCACCGGCGCCGAGCCCCGCCGCCTCGACATTCCCGGCACCGACCTGGCCGGCGTCCACCACCTGCGCCGCCTCGCGCACGCGGAGCGCCTCAAGGGCGTCCTCGCCGCCCTCGGCCGGGACAACGGACACCTCGTCATCGCGGGCGCCGGCTGGATCGGCCTGGAGATCGCGGCGGCGGCCCGGACGTACGGCGCCGAGGTCACCGTCATCGAGCACGGCCCGACCCCGCTGCACGGCGTGCTCGGGCCCGAGCTGGGCAACGTCTTCGCCCAGCTGCACCAGGAGCACGGGGTCCGGTTCCGCTTCGGTGTGCGGCTCACCGAGATCGTCGGGCAGGACGGCATGGTGCTCGCCGCCCGCACCGACGACGGCGAGGAGCACCCGGCGCACGACGTCCTCGCGGCGATCGGCGCGGCGCCGCGGACCGGGCTCGCCGAGGCGGCGGGGCTGGAGATCGCCGACCGGGCGCACGGCGGCGGCATCGTCGTCGACGAACGGCTGCGGACGTCCGACCCCGACATCTACGCGGCCGGCGACGTGGCCTCCTTCCCGCACACCCTGTTCGGCACCCGGCTGCGGGTGGAGCACTGGGCCAACGCGCTGAACGGCGGTCCGGCGGCGGCGCGCTCGATGCTGGGCCGGGAGGTGACCTACGACCGGGTGCCCTACTTCTTCTCCGACCAGTACGACCTCGGGATGGAGTACAGCGGGTGGGCGCCGGCCGGATCGTACGACGAGGTCGTCATCCGGGGGGACGCGGGGAAGCGGGAGTTCATCGCGTTCTGGCTGAAGGAGGGGCGGGTGCTGGCCGGGATGAACGTGAACGTGTGGGATGTCACAGAGCCGATCCAGAAGCTGGTCGTTTCGGGGGCCGTGGTGGACACGGATGCGCTGGCGGATCCGCATGTGCCGTTGGAATCGCTCGCCTAGGGGGCTGCCGGGATCTGTCGTCTCGCGGGTGCGGGCCGTGGCTGGCTGGTCGCGTAGTTCCTCCCCCAGCGGGGCGCGTCGCACGTGCCTCGGGACTGTCCGTCCGCCCCCGTAGAATTCATCCGTGGCAGGACGGATCAATGACGAGGACGTGAAGGCGGTACGGGACGCGGTCCCGATCGACGCCGTCGTGTCCGAGTACCTCCAGCTGCGCAACGCGGGCGGCGGGAACCTCAAGGGACTCTGCCCGTTCCACGACGAGAAGTCGCCGTCCTTCCAGGTCAGCCCGAGCAAGGGACTCTTCCACTGCTTCGGCTGCCAGGAGGGCGGTGACACCCTCACCTTCGTGATGAAGGTCGACCACCTCTCCTTCTCGGAGGCGGTCGAGCGGCTGGCCGGGCTGGCCGGCATCACCCTGCGGTACGAGGAGGGCGGGTACAACCCCTCCCACCAGCGCGGTGAGCGGATCCGGCTGGTCGAGGCGCACAAGATCGCCGCCGTCTGGTACGCGGAGCAGCTCGCCACCAGCCCCGAGGCCGAGACCGGCCGGCTCTTCCTCGCCGAGCGCGGCTTCGACCAGGCCGCCGCCGTGCACTTCGGCGTCGGCTACAGCCCCCAGGGCTGGGACCACCTCACCCGCTATCTGCGCGGCAAGGGCTTCACCGACAAGGAGCTGCTGCTGTCGGGGCTGTCGCAGGAGGGGCGGCGCGGGCCCATCGACCGGTTCCGGGGGCGGCTGATGTGGCCGATCCGGGACATCGGCGGCGAGGTCGTCGGCTTCGGCGCCCGCAAGCTCTACGAGGCGGACAACGGGCCCAAGTACCTCAACACGCCCGACACCGCGATCTACAAGAAGTCCCAGGTCCTGTACGGCATCGACCTCGCCAAGCAGAGCATCGCCAAGTCCAGCCGCGCGGTCGTGGTCGAGGGTTACACGGACGTCATGGCCTGCCACCTGGCCGGGGTGACGACCGCGATCGCGACCTGCGGTACGGCCTTCGGCGGCGACCACATCAAGATCCTCCGCCGGCTGCTGATGGACAACGGCAGCGCCCGGGTGATCTTCACCTTCGACGGTGACGCGGCCGGTCAGAAGGCCGCCCTGCGCGCCTTCGAGGACGACCAGAAGTTCGCCGCCGAGACGTACATCGCCATCGCGCCGGACGGCATGGACCCCTGCGAGCTGCGGCTCGCCAAGGGCGACGAGGCGGTCGCCGACCTGGCCGAACCCCGCACCCCGCTCTTCGAGTTCGCGCTCCGCCAGATCGTGGCCCGCTACGACCTGGACACCCCGGCGGGCCGCGCGGCCGCCCTGGACGAGGCCGCGCCGATCGTCGCCCGGATCAAGAACAGCGGCGCCCAGCACGAGGTCGCCGTCGAACTGGCCGGCATGCTCGGCATCCTCGACACCCAGTTCGTGGTCAAGCGGGTGGCCCAGCTGGCCCGTTGGGCACGGGACAAGGGCGGCAGGGGGTCCACCCCGGCGCGCGGCCCGCAGCAGCCGTCGTACGACACCGGCGGCTCGCGTCCGGCCGTCTCGGGACCCGCCCTCAATCTGCGCAACGCCGTCTACGCCACCGAGCGCGAGCTGCTGAAACTCGCCCTCCAGCGGCCCGATTTGGTCTCCCCGGCGTTCGACGCGTACGGCATCGACGAGTTCACCGCCGCGCCCTACGCGGCCGTACGCCAGACCATCATGGAGGCGGGCGGCTCCGAGTGGGGCGTGCAGGATCCGCAGGAGTACCTGGTCCGGGTGCGTGAGTCGGCTCCCGACGACGCGGTGCGCGCGATGGTCACCGAGCTCGCCGTCGAGGCGATCATGCGCCGCACGGTCGACGAGAACTACGCGGGCGAGCAGCTCGTGACCGTCCGCCGCCGGGCCGTGGACCGTCGTATCCACGAGATCCAGATCACCCTCACCCGCCTCGGCAGCGGTGGCGACCCGGCCCAACTCGCGGCCGTGCAGAACGAGTTGTGGGTGCTCCAGCAGTACGGGCAGGCGCTGCGGGAGCGCGGCGTCGCCGCTCTGTGAGCTTCGAGCGGCCGACAGGATAACCACGCGGTCACGGACCGGACGCAAAAAGTCACCGCACGCCCCTCGTGGCGGCGATGTGTCTTACCCCACACTGGGGGGCGGTGCCTGAGTCCTCGGAGCGCGGCCGGCCTGTCCCGGACGGGTCCCACACCCCCGCCGTTCCACTCATCGCGTACGGGGCGGACAGCGGCGAGGCCGTCGTCTCCGTCCCCGAAGTACCGCTGCCGTACCCCCTGGCAGCGATCATCCTGGAGGTCGCCCCCGTGCAGACCCAGACCCTGACCCAGACCGACAGCACGCTCACGGACGAGCCGGAGGCCGATGCCGACGTCTATGCCGGCGTGCCACCGCAGAGCCGGGTCGCTGTCCACCCCGAGACGGAGACGGAGCAGCCGGCGGAGGCCGAGGGCCCGGCCGTGGAGGAACTCGTGGCCGACCCCCCGGAGTCCGAGCCCGAGACCGAGCCCTTGCCCGAGCCGGCCGCCGTCGCCCGCGCCGACAACGGCAGCCCCTCCTCCGACCTGTTCCGGCAGTACCTGCGCGAGATCGGCCGTATCCCGCTGCTCACCGCCGCCGAGGAGGTCGAACTCGCCCGCCGTGTCGAGGCCGGTCTGTTCGCCGAGGAGAAGCTGGGCAGCGCCCCGGACCTCGACAGCGAGCTGGCCCTCGACCTCGACCGGCTGGTCGTCATGGGCCGGATGGCCAAGCGCCGCCTCATCGAGGCCAACCTGCGGCTCGTCGTGTCGGTGGCCAAGCGGTACGTCGGCCGCGGCCTGACCATGCTGGACCTGGTCCAGGAGGGAAACCTGGGCCTGATCCGCGCCGTCGAGAAGTTCGATTACGCCCGCGGCTACAAGTTCTCGACGTACGCGACCTGGTGGATCCGTCAGGCCATGTCCCGCGCCCTGGCCGACCAGGCCCGCACCATCCGCGTCCCGGTGCATGTCGTGGAACTCATCAACCGGGTCGTGCGCGTCCAGCGCCGGATGCTCCAGGAACGGGGCTACGAGCCGACGCCCGAGGAGGTCGCCGCCCACCTCGACCTCGCGCCGGAGCGGGTCGGCGAGGTGCTCCGCCTCGCCCAGGAACCGGTCTCCCTGCACGCCCCCGTCGGCGAGGAGGACGACGTGGCCCTCGGCGACCTCATCGAGGACGGCGACGCCGCGAGCCCCGTGGAGTCGGCCGCGTTCCTGCTGCTGCGCGAGCACCTGGAGGCGGTGCTGTCGACGCTGGGGGAGCGGGAGCGGAAGGTCGTGCAACTGCGGTACGGGCTGGCCGACGGCCGCCCGCGCACGCTGGAGGAGATAGGGCGCATCTTCGGCGTGACACGGGAACGGATCCGCCAGATCGAGTCGAAGACGCTCAACAAGCTCCGGGACCATGCCTTCGCGGACCAGCTGAGGGGCTACCTGGACTGAGAACCGCCACCCCGCCGCCGCCCCCCCGGCAGCCGGCCCCGACCCCACCCGTCCGGGTGGGGTCTTCCCGTCCGGTGGCGTCACACGACATCACACTTGCGCAAAAAAGCAAATTCCTGAACAGGGCGGTTATAAGCGTCACATAATGAAATCCGGCGCTGTGTCCGAAAACGAACGGCAATTCGAGGGGGGCTCGTTTATGGCGTCTGGCGCTGCGCGCAGTGCATCCGCCCTGAGAGCGGAGAGGAATCCCTGGCCGGCCAGCAGCCTGCTGGGCGAACTCTCGGCACCGACGCGCGACCATCTGATCTCCTTAGGACGACCGACGCGCTTCACCGGCGGCGAACGGCTGATGCGAGAGGGGGAATCGGGCTCGCATGTGTTCCTGCTGCTCAGC
Source organism: Streptomyces sp. NPDC031497 (assembly GCF_055580905.1). NCBI lineage: Bacteria > Bacillati > Actinomycetota > Actinomycetes > Kitasatosporales > Streptomycetaceae > Streptomyces > Streptomyces sp. NPDC031497. Next base: position 411,881 of record NZ_JBVIKO010000003.1, on the reverse strand, counting down.
GGCTGGTTCAAGGTGCTGGCCATGACGGAGGACAACCGGGAGGCGCTGCTGGCGGTCCGGGCCGGCGGCGACATCGTGGGCGAACTCGCCTGCTTCGACGACCAGCCCAGGGTCGCCACCGTCGTGGCGTCCGGCACGGGCGTCGCCAACCGGATCAGCAGCCAGGAATTCCTCGCGTTCCTGGCGCTCTACGACGACGCCGCCCAGGCCGTGATGCGGGCCGTGGCGGGAAAGCTCCGCTGGGCGACCCGACGCCGCCAGGAGTTCGGCAGCTGTGCGGTCGCGACGCGGGTGGCCCGGGTACTGGGGGAGCTCGCCCGGATCTACGGCCGGGCCGGGGACACCGGCATCTCGATAGGGGTGGCGCTGACCCAGCCCGAACTGGCGGAGCTGGTCGGCGCCTCCGAGCCGAGCGTGCACCGGGTCCTACGGTCCCTGCGCCAGCAGTCGGTCATCGAGACGGGATACCGGCGGATCCTGGTACGGGACGTGTCCGAGCTCAGCCGGATCGCCGGCACGGTCTGGGGCACCTCGCCGCTCACCGTGCCGCCCCTGCCAGGACCAGCCATGAAGCCGCCGCCAGCACCATCGCGGACACCCAGATGACGGCGCGGGCCGCATAACGGTTCTTCAGCTCGGCGATCCGGGCGATGGCGTTGGCCGTCGCCCACAGCTCGGTCACCGGCTGCCGGTCCGGGTCGGCCCCGCCGCCCTCGGCCGCGTCCAGCGAGAACCGGTTGGACGCGGCCAGCCCGGCCTTGCGCGGCCGGATCACCTGCACCAGCAGATAGCCGGACATGATGAAGGCGAGCCCGTAGCCGAGGGTGGCCAGCCAGAAGAACACGGCCAGCGGTGTGGTCGGGGCCGGGGCGCCGAGGTCCCCGACCCGGGTGGCGATGACGGCGGCGAGCCCGACATGCACCGTGACCATCGTGCCCGCCTTCGCGTCCGCCTGCTGCGTGACCAGCTGGAAGGAGGTGAGCGCGGCGACCGCCGCGGTCAGGTCCTGCGCCGTTCGCTCGTGTTCGGTCATCGCTCAGTGCCCACCGTGAGGAAAGTCGGGCAGCTGGAAGTGGTGATGGCCCCCCGTGGCGTCCGTGGCGCCCGTGGCATGGGGGTGGAACGGATCACCCGGAGGATGTCCGGGGTCGGAGCGGCCCGGGTCGTGGTGGTAGGGGTCCGGGTGGTGCGGATCGGGATGCCGGGGATCCGGGTGGTACGGATCCGGGTGGTGCCCGTCGTGCGGATCGTAGGGGTCGGAGTGGTGCCCGTCGTGCGGGTCGTAGGGGTCGGAGTGGTGCCCGTCGTGCGGGTCTGTGTGGTGCGGGTCCGCGTGCTGCCCGGCATGTCCGTCCCCGTGGTCCCGCTGGTCGCCGTGGTGTCCTTGGTCCGCATGGTGTCCGGCCCCCTGATACGGCTCCCCCTGCCGTTCCTCGTCCGGGCCGTCGAAGTCGGGGTCGGTGGCCGCCGACATGGTCGCCGGGGCTGCGGTGCGGTCGCCCGGCAGCACCCACTCGCGCAGCGTCCTGCTCTGCGAGACCACCGTCGCCGCGAGATGTGCCGCGCCCAGCGCCGGGACCACGAACTCCCGCAGGGCGGTACGGCCCGGCGAGTGACCCCAGATCACCTGCTCCGCCCCCAGGTCCCGGGCCGGAGCCGACCTCGGCACGTGCAGCCAGGCACTCGACGCGAAGTCCTTGTCCTGGAGGACCACGTCGACACGGCGGAACTCGTCCGCCGACAGCCCGTGGGCCTGGGGCAGGATCACGTCCCGGTAGATGCCGTCCGAGACGGCGAGCGCCAGGTCGCTGGCGGGGTCCGCTTCCAGCGCGTGCCGCACCGGACCGGAGTCGACCAGCCGGTTCACCAGCACCACGCAGTCACCCAGGTAACCCCGGTCGGCCCGGGATATCGCCCCCTGGCCGATACTGGCCCGCATCCGCAGCCGGCCGAACAGCCCGGGCGCCCGGTTCGCCTGGAAGAGGCCGTCGCGTAGCCCGAGGACCAGCGCCGGGACCGCGCGTACGACGTCGACCCCCGCCGGGAAGACGACCAGCTGGCCGTCGCCCTGGAGCTGCTGCTGCGCCCGCACCCGCAGGACCCGGGCCCGGCGCAGCGCGTGCTCGACCACGAGCCGGAGCCGGTACTGGGCGTCCTGCTGCTCGGGGTAGGTGTGGCGGCTGTAGTGGCGCAGGTCCACCGCCAGGCACAGCCGCCTGCGGTAACGGGCCATCACATCCTCACCAGGTCGTCCACCACGTCGTCGAGGTCCACGCCGGTGCGGCGCAGCTGCTCCTCCAGCTGCCTGAGTTCGGTGCGGCGCTGTTCGACCGCCTCCGCGCCCTGTTCCCGGGTCTCCTGGGCCGTCGCCACACTGCGGGTCAGTTCCTCGATCCGGGAGGACAGCCCGCTGTTGACGGCCTCCGTGATGGGCCGCATGGTCGTGTCCACGAAGGACTTGGCGGCGATGCGGGCCTGCTTGGGCGCCTCCAGCCGGATCTGGGTGGCCATCTCCCGGCCCACGGCCTCCCGCATCTTGGTCTCCAGCCGGCCGCCCGCCATGTTGCTCTGCACGATGCCCTGGATGACCAGCCCGGCGATCAGCGTGGGGAGCCCGAACGGGGTGAACAGCCACACCATGGCGATGGCCATGGTCGGCAGCAGCGCGCGCAGCGCCTCCTTGACGCCGAACTGCGCGCCCATCATGCCGCCGGCCACCCCGCCCAGGACGAAGCCGCCCACCCCGGCCAGGAACCGGGTCAGCGGCGGCTCCTGCTGACGCTCACCGGCCGCGGCGGCACCGGTCACCCCGGTGAGGTCGACCCGCAGCCGGTCCAGACGCGCCTCGAAGGAACCCAGTTCGGTGTTCATCCGCTCGGCGAGCTTCTCCAGGTCCTGGGCGATCACCGGTTCCAGGGAGCCCGCCACCCACTGGGCCACCTTCTCCTCGATCCGCTTGGCGGTGCCGGCGGCGATCTCCCCGGCGATCTGCTCGACACGCTCCTTGAGCTTGAGCGGGTTCATCCCGAGCTTGGTGGTGAGGGGGACGTCCGCCGCGACGACCGGGGCCTCGTCCGCGACCGCCGCCAGGAAGCCGCCGAGCAGGTTCTCCACCCGTTCCTGGAGCTGCCGGGTCTGGTTCTCGGTCTCCATGGTGATCTGCCGGGCCTGGGCCTGGAGTTCGCGCAGCGGCTGCTGGGCGCCCTCCCAGCGGCGCTCCAGCTCCCCGCTCCGCGAGTCCAGCATCGCCAGCTCGTGCGGGATGTTGCGGTCCAGTTCACGGGCGAGGCCGCTCAGCGCACGGGCCGGGGCGAGGATCTTGACCTTGTGCCGTTCGGTGGCCAGATAGTGTTCGAGCGCCGTCTCCAGCGCGGCCACCCCGGAGGACCGGAAGGCGGCCGGGTCCTCGGCGATCCTGGCCCGCAGCGCCGTCTTGCCGTCCACGAAGAAGAACCGGCCCTGGTCCCGCTCGTCGCCGCGCAGGGCGGTGATGCGGTGGCGGGCCGCCGCCATGACGTCCTCCCGCTCGTGGTCGTCGATGGCGTCGAAGTAGGTGAAGACGAAGAACGGGTCGTGGGCGTCCAGATACGTCGTCAGGAACTGGGACTCGTCCATGCTCATCGGGGCGATGGCATGCTGGAGGAAGATCACCGCGTCGGCCTTGCGGAGGTAGCCGAGGGTGATCTCGTCACGGCTCTCGTGGTCGTTGAGGCCGGGTGAGTCGACCAGCACCACGTTGTTGCGGCACAGCTCCAGCGGCCAGATGACCTCGGCCTTCACATAGGGGTTGCGCTGGTCGTGCGCCTTGTTGTTGACGGTGATGAGGTCGACGAGCCGCTCGGGGGCGACGGACTCCGGGGAGACGGAGTCCTCCTTCCACAGCTGGGCGGCCGGGGCCTCGCCGAACCTGACCTCGGTGATGACCGCGGTGGCGGGCACCGCCTTGACCGGCAGCACCTGGGCGCCCAGCAGGGCGTTGACGAAGGTGGACTTGCCGCGCTTGAAGTCGCCGACGACCATCACGTAGAAGGCGTCGGTGTCCATCCGCTCCAGGATGGCGGACACCATGCTCTCCGCCCCGCTGTCACCTATCTGTTCGGCGATCTTGCCGAGTTGGCGGCAGATGCCGGTCAGCCGCAGCCGCTGCGCCGCCGCGACGGCGTATCCGCCTTCTTCCGTGCTCATGGTCCGTTCGTCCTCTCTGTTCTGATCTGTTCTGACCCGTACCGATTCACTCTGATCAGCTCTGGTTCATTCGGATCCGCAGCTGGTGAGGGGTCCCGGCCCGCGGGTCAGGCCCGGAGTCCGGCACGGATGCGGGCGCCCAGGGCGGCGGCGGACCGGGCCAGGGACTCCCAGTCCTGGTCGCCTCCGGTCCGGGAGTCGGCCACCGTCCGCCAGGCGTCGTGCCAGGCGAGATGCGACTGCTGGAGCTGTTCGAACACGTCCCCGTAGACCTCGGAGAGCATCTCGACCGCCTGCCGCTGGAAGGCCGTCGTGGCCTCGTCGACGACCCGGACGAGCAGCGCGTCCACCTCACTGCGCTGGGCCTCGGTGGCGGCCCGGATGGACGCCTCGGCGAGCAGCCCGCCGAGCAGGCTGAAACCGGCGCCGTAGATCATCGGCAGCGGCGCCGAGCGGGCGGCGGCGATCAGATAGCCGACGATGGCCCCGCCCTGGGCACCGAGGCGGGTGGCCAGCCGGACCCCGGACAGGTTGGAGACGTCGCCGGAGATCTCCGGCTCGACGGACAGCTTCAGCCCGCCCGCAGCCGGGATCCAGCTGGGCCGGGCGCCGGGCAGCCGGGCGGCCACCTCCTCGTCCAGCCAGCCGCTGTCGGCGGTGAGGGCCGGCAGCAGCACGGTCCGCTCGGACTCCTTGGCCAGCACGGACAGTTCGTGGCGCAGCCGGAACGGCAGATCCCGCTCCCACCAGCCGCGCGGGTCGCCGGTCCGGTCCAGCTCCCAGCGCAGCCGTTCGATCATTCCGTCGCGCTTGCTCTGCACGTACTCCCGCAGCCGGGTGGTGAGGGTGAGCCGGCGCGCGGTCAGATCGATACGCAGCTGCTCCCACTGGCGCTCCTCGTTCTCGCGCGCCGCCTGCGCCTTCTTCGCCGCTTCCGCGGCCTCGTCCGTGGTGAGCCGGTCCAGCGCCATCGTCCGGCTCGCGATCGCGGTCATCGCGTCGCAGTGGTCGGCGATCTGGGCGGCGATCCGCCGGTCGCGCCACACGGCACGGCCGTCCCGCCGGGCGAACCCCTCGGTGAGCGCGTGCAGCGCGGCCACCTCGGCCTCGCCGGCGCCGGGCCGGGGGGCGGCCAGCACGCCCAGGTTCGACAGGCCGGCCAGTCGGCGCCCGAGGTCCTCCAGGGCCTCCGCCCGGTCCTCGGGATCGAGCAGGTCGAGCATCGTGACGACGACGGCGACGAAGGGGATGTGCCGGCGCAGCACCTCCTCCTCCAGCAGGCTGCGTTCCGTGATGCCCAGCGGGGACAGCGCGGAGACGACGAACAGCACGGCGTCGCAGCCGGCGGCGACCTCGCGCACCTGGTCCAGCTGCTCGTCGTTGCCGAAGTTGACCCCGGGGGTGTCCACCAGTTCGGCGTCCAGGCCGTCCAGCCAGCCGTCGGCCACGGTGAGTGTCACGGAGGGCTCCGGGGCTCCGCCCGCGGTCCCGGAACCCTCCTCGGGTACGACCCCGGTCAGGCCGTCCCACGCGCCGTCACCGTCGAGACGGCGCAGCTCGCGGCGGCCGTCCGGCCAGCGGACCGTCAGCGTCTCGTCCTGGGCGGCACGCACCACCACCGGAACCCGGGTCACCGGCAGCGAGCCGGTCGGCAGCAGGTCCCGGCCCAGCAGCCGGTTGACCAGGGTGGACTTGCCGCGGTTGAACTCGCCGACCACGGCGACCCGGAACAGCCGCCGGCCCCGCCCGTCGGCCAGCGCCGCCAGGTCCGTCGCGATCCGGTCCAGCTGGTACCGCTCCGCCAGCCCCTGCGCCTCCCGCAGCCAACCGGGCGCGTCCCCACCGACATCGGCGACATGCGAGGGAACAGGCAGAACACCACCGGCGGACCCGGAAGCCGAAGAAACGGCACTGCCGGCGGAGTCGGAGAGGGCCGATGGTTCGGCGACCGAGACGGCCGGCTGTCCGGCGGTGGGTGCGGTTGGCTTGGCGGTGGTGGGGGTGGGGTCGGAAGCCGCCTGTTGGATGCCGGGCGGAGCGGCGGCGGTGGTGTCGGCGGTGGCCGGTGGTGGGGTGAGGGCGGTGGGTTGTTGGGGATCGGCCTGTATGTCCATGGCTTACGACTCCTTTGGTGCGTGCGCGGTGCCTGTGGTGCGCCGGCGCAGGACGGCGACCCGTTCACGCCGCTTCCGGGCGCTGGCCGCGGTGCCTTCGGCGGCCGCGACGGCGGCGTCCAACGCGACCCGCTGGCGTTGGTTGGCCAGGGTGAGCCGGGCGATCTCGTCGCTGAACTCGGCCTCGTACTTCTGCCGGAGCGCCGCGACACTGTCGTCCACCGCCTCGGCGATGCGCTGGAGCGAGACCGTGCGCAGAGCGTCGACCTCGGTGTACGCGGTGGCGATGATCGGGCGCGCCTTCTGCAGGAACTGGGTCCGTGCGGTGTCCCGGCCGCGGGTGCCCATCATGGCTCCGAGCGCGCCGCCGATGACGGTGCCGATCCCGGGGGCGATGAAGCTGCCGATGACCGCGCCGGCCGCCGCGCCGCCCCCGGTGCGCCAGTTGCCGACGCTGACCAGTTCGGCGCCCATCGCGGTCAGTGCCGCGTCCACGTCGGACAGATCCGGTTCGGGCAGGTCCAGGTCCGTCACGGGGACCACCGGCGCGGTGGGTGTCTCGCCGGCCAGACCGGCGAGCGCGCCGTACTGCGCCGCGAAGTCCCGGGCGAGTTCGCCGGCTTCGGCGGCCAGCAGCTCACCGGCCCGCCGGGCCGCGGCCAGGGCCGTCTTCCTGGCCTCCTTCTTGAGGTGGCGACCGACGATCCCGGAGACCTCGGAGGCCGCCTCCCGAATGTTGTCGATCTTCTCGTCGGCGACCGCGGCGACCACCTTCGCGTCCAGCCCGGAGCGTCCCGAACCGACCGCGGCGTTCGTCGCGGCGTACTGCGTGCCGGTGTTCACCCGGTCGACGACGCGCCGGGTCCAGGCGTCCAGGAAGCCCGGGAAGTCCGGCAGCGACAGGGCGGCCAGTCCGCGCTGCGCGCGGCGGTTCTCGGCGCGCTGGGCGTCGGCGGTCTCCTCCACGGCCGCGAGCAGCTGGGAGAGCAGGGTCAGTACGGTGGCCGCGATGGCGGACTCCCGCCGCTCCGCGGCGAGCCGCACCAGCCGCTGCTCCACGGCACGGAAACGGGCCAGGTGACCGGGGTGGTCCACGACCGGCCGCGGACCGCCGTCCGCCGCGTCGGTCTCCAGCAGGGCCTTGCCCGGCGCGCAGGGCAGCAGCAGCGGCTCGGTGATGCCCATCGACCTGAGCCGGTCCGCGACGAACTCGACGGTGTCGTCCCGTTCGCCCTCGTCAACGAGATCGATCTTGGTGACCATGAAGACGCACCGGTCGTGGTGGTTGAGCAGCGGTCCGGTCAGGAAGTCCGCCAGGGTCATCGACATGGCCGCGACGGCCGGCACGACCACCACCGCCAGATCCGCCTGGCGCACGGCGGCCTCGGCCATCTCCCGGTGTCCCGGGTCGGTCACGCTGAACCCCGGGGTGTCCAGGACCGCCACGCCGTCACCCAGCGGCCGGACCGGCGACCGTACCTCCAGGTCCCGTACGCGCAGCGCCAGGTCGGTGGTGAGCACCCGGTCCAGCGCGGCTTCCAGACCGTCCGCGGCCGGCGTGCCCGGCCCGCCGGCCCAGGTGTCGAAGGCCGCCGACGGCCAGTCCAGTTCGGTTCCGTCGGCCGTTCTCAGCCGCAGGCCCTCGGTGCCGTCGTGATGCCGCAGCACCGTGGTGACGGTGGTGGTCACCCGCGCCGACGACGGCAGCAGCCGGCGTCGCAGAAAGGCGTTGAGCAGGGTGCTCTTGCCGCTCGACGCCTCGCCGAAGACGGCGATGCGCAGTTCGGGGTCGTCGGCACGGGTCTGTACGGTCCGCAGTGCCGACCACAGCTTGTCGCGACGCGCCGCCGGGAGGTCGAGCTCTCCCAGGACCTCGCGGATCCATGTCAGGTGTTCGCCGACGGCGGGTGCCCAGGTTCCGGCCGCCCCGTCGACTACGGTTTTCCTCCCCACGCCGGCAGCGTAGGGAGACCGGGGGTGGCCGGTTCCCGTCAGGCGATGGGATCGCGGCAAGTAGGTATTCGGCCACTTGAGCGAGGGGCCGAAGGCAGCGGCCCCGCCCTCGGGGAGGGCGGGGCCGCCGTGCCGTCCGCTCGGGCCGCGACCGGTCAGTCCACCTCGGCCACCGCCTGCGCGAACTGCGCCTTGTACAGCCGCGCGTACGCCCCGTCGGCCGCCAGCAGTTCGGTGTGCGCGCCCTGTTCGACGATCGAGCCGTTCTCCATCACCAGGATGGTGTCGGCGTCGCGGATCGTCGACAGCCGGTGGGCGATGACGAACGACGTGCGCCCGTGGGCCAGCTTGGCCATCGCCTTCTGGATCAGCACCTCGGTGCGGGTGTCGACCGAGGACGTCGCCTCGTCCAGCACCAGGATCGTCGGGTCGGACAGGAACGCCCGCGCGATGGTGATGAGCTGCTTCTCACCGGCGCTGACGCCCGTGCCCTCGTCGTCGATGACCGTGTCGTAGCCCTCGGGCAGGGTACGGACGAACCGGTCGGCGTGGGCCGCCCGCGCCGCCTCCTCGATCTCGCCCCGGGTGACCTCACGCGAGGCGCCGTACGCGATGTTCTCCGCGATGGAGCCGCCGAACAGCCAGGTGTCCTGGAGCACCATGCCGATCCCGGCCCGGAGTTCGTCCCGGGACATCCGCGTGATGTCGACGCCGTCGAGGGTGATCCGGCCGCCGGAGACTTCGTAGAACCGCATCAGCAGGTTCACCAGGGTGGTCTTGCCGGCGCCGGTCGGGCCGACGATCGCCACCGTGTGGCCCGGTTCCACCTTCAGCGAGAGGTCCTCGATGAGCGGCTTCTCCGGGTCGTACCGGAACGACACGTGCTCCAGCGCCACCCGCCCGCGCAGCTCCGCCGGACGCTCGCCCGGCACCGGGTCGGCCTCCTGCTCCTCCGCGTCGAGGAGTTCGAAGATCCGCTCCGCCGACGCGACACCCGACTGGACCAGGTTGGCCATGGAGGCGACCTGGGTCAGCGGCATCGAGAACTGCCGGGAGTACTGGATGAACGCCTGGACGTCACCGATGGACAGGGCGCCCGAGGCCACCCGCAGCCCGCCGACGACCGCCACCAGCACGTAGTTCAGGTTCGACACGAACATCATCAGCGGCTGCATCACACCGCTGTTGAACTGCGCCCGGAACCCGGCCTCGTACAGCGCCTCGTTCTGCTCGGCGAACTGCTGCGCCGACTCCTGCTGCCGGCCGAAGACCTTCACCAGGGTGTGCCCGGTGTACATCTCCTCCACATGGGCGTTGAGCTTGCCGGTGGTGCGCCACTGCTGCACGAAGTGGGGCTGCGAACGCTTGCCGACCCGGGTCGCGATCAGGAACGACAGCGGCACGGTGGCCAGGGCGACCAGGGCGAGGATCCAGGACACCCAGAACATCACCGCGAGCACACCGATGATGGTGAGCAGCGAGTTGATGAGCTGGCCCATCGACTGCTGGAGCGTCTGGCCGATGTTGTCGATGTCGTTGGTCGCCCGGGAGAGCACCTCGCCGCGCTGCCGCTTGTCGAAGTACGACAGCGGGAGCCGGGACAGCTTCCCCTGGACGTCCTCCCGCATCCGGTACATCGTGCGGTTGACGGCCCGGTTGACCATCCGGGTCGCCACCGCCATCAGCAGGCCGGCGACGACGTACGTGCAGAGCGCGAACAGCAGGACGTGGCCGACCTGGTCGAAGTCGATGCCCTTGCCCGGGGTGAAGTCGGTGCTCTTGAGCATGTCCGCGACGGTGCCCTGACCGCGCTCGCGCATGCCCTGGAGCACCTGGTCCTTGGTGGTCCCGGCGTGCATCTGCTTGCCGATGACACCGGCGAAGACCAGGTCGGTGGCGCGGCCGAGGATCTTGGGGCCGATCACGTTGAGGGCGACGCTCGCGACCACGCAGAACAGCAGCACGTAGATGGTGAACTGTTCGGGTTTGAACCGGGCGAGAAGCCGTTTGCCCGAGTTCTTGAAGTCCATCGAGCGCTGGTCGGGGCCGCCCCCGGCCATCATGCGTCCCATGGGCCCGGCCATCAGGCGGCCTCCGCTTCCGTCAGCTGGGAGAGCACGATCTCCCGGTAGGTCTCGTTGCCGGCCATGAGTTCGTGGTGCCGGCCGGTGCCGACGACACGGCCCTCGTCGAGTACGACGATCCGGTCGGCGTCTCTGATGGTCGCCACCCGCTGGGCGACGATGACGACGGTCGCCTCGGCCGTCTCCTGGGCGAGCGCGGCGCGCAGGGCGGCGTCGGTCGCGTAGTCGAGGGCGGAGAAGGAGTCGTCGAAGAGGTAGATCTCCGGGCGCTGCACGAGCGTCCGGGCGATGGCGAGACGCTGGCGCTGGCCGCCCGAGACGTTCGTACCGCCCTGGGCGATGGGCGCGTTCAGGCCGCCCTCCAGCTTCGCCACGAAGCCCTTGGCCTGCGCCACCTCCAGCGCGTGCCACAGCTCCTCGTCGGTGGCGTCCGGGTTGCCGTACCGCAGGTTGGTCGCGACCGTCCCGGCGAACAGGTACGGCTTCTGCGGCACCAGACCCACCGTCTTGGCGAGCAGCTCCGGGTCGAGCCCGGAGACCTCCTCGCCGTCCACGAGGACAGAGCCGTCCGTGGCGTCGAAGAGGCGCGGCACCAGGCCGAGCAGGGTGGACTTGCCGCTGCCGGTGGAGCCGATCACGGCGGTCACCTCGCCGGGCCTGGCCACCAGGTCGACGGCCTTGAGCACCGGCTCCTCGGCACCCGGATAGCGGAAGCCCGCGCCCCGGATCTCCAGATGGCCGTGCCGGCGCAGCTCGATGACCGGCGCGCTCGGCGGCACGACGCTGGACTCGGTGTCGAGGACCTCCTCGATGCGCTCGGCGCAGACCTCGGCACGCGGCACCATCATGAACATGAAGGTGGCCATCATCACGGACATCACGATCTGCATCAGGTAGGCGAGGAACGCCGTCAGGTCGCCGATCGCCATGTCACCGCTGTCGATGCGGTGGGCGCCGAACCACACCACCGCGATCGACGAGACGTTCACCGTCGTCATGACGATGGGGAACATCAGCGCCAGCATGTTGCCGGTGGCCAGCTGCATGTCGGTCAGGTCCTTGTTGGCCTTCCCGAACCGGCCCTGCTCGTACTCGTCGCGGACGAACGCGCGGATCACCCGGTTGCCGGTGATCTGCTCGCGCAGCACCCGGTTCACCGTGTCGAGGCGCACCTGCATGGCCCGGAACAGCGGACGCAGCCGGCGCACGATCAGGGCCACGGAGACGGCCAGCACCGGGACGACGGCGACCAGTACCCCGGACAGCGGTACGTCCAGGCCGAGGGCGAGCACGATGCCGCCGACACACATGATGGGCGCCGACACCATCAGCGTGAACGTCATCAGGACCAGCATCTGGACCTGCTGTACGTCGTTGGTCGTACGGGTGATGAGGGAAGGCGCTCCGAAGTGACCCACCTCACGCGAGGAGAAGGACTGCACTCGGTCGAAGACGGCGGCCCGTACATCCCGGCCGAGCGCCGACGCGGTCCTGGCGCCGTAGTAGACGGCACCGATGTTGCACACCACCTGGGCCAGGGAGATGCCGATCATCAGGGCACCGAAGGACAGGATGTAGTCCGTGTCGCCCTTCACGACTCCGTTGTCGATGATGTGCGCGTTGAGCGTGGGCAGGTAGAGGGTGGCGCAGGTCTGCAGGAGCTGCAGCAGCACCAGGATGGAGATGGGTTTCCTGTAGGGCCTGAGATAGGTCCGCAGAAGTCGTATGAGCACGCTACGTCTCTCGGAGTCGGCGGTGGGGGCGGGGTCGCTTGCCCGAAGGGCGGTGTCGCTTGCCCTAGGCCCCTATCGTCCGACACTCCACCCGCGTTACCTCAACCGATTAACCCGACAGCGGATGTCTTACGGCACCGGGGGGCGCGCGATTACGCCCGAAACGCCCCCGGATGGGTCTGTTCGCGCACCGACACGAACTGCTGCCGCACCGCCTGCCCGACGGCCATCTCGTCCCCGGGGTCCAGCACCTGCGCCGCCGCACCCTGCCAGACGGGTGGAGTGCGCGGGTCCAGGGCCCCCTGCGAGACCCCGAGCGCCCAGGCCGCCTGCCGGGCCGCCCCGATCGCCGCGTAGTCCGCCGGCTGCGGTACGACGACCTGCGCGCCGAACAGCATCGGCGCCGCCGCCTGTACGGCCGGCAGCTCGGCGGCCTTCCCCAGCAGGAAGATCCGCCGCACCTCCACACCCCGGCCGCGCAGCACGTCCAGCGCGTCGGCGAGCCCGCACAGCATGCCCTCGAACGAGGCCCGCGCGAGATGCTCGGCCCTCATGGACTCCCGGCGCAGCCCGGCCAGCGTCCCGGCGGTGTGCGGCAGGTTCGGCGTCCGCTCACCCTCCAGGTACGGCAGCATGACCAGCCCGTGCGAGCCGGGCGTCGACTTCATCGCCAGGTCGGAGAGGCTCTCCAGGTCGGAGAGACCGAGCAGCTCGGCGGTCCCGCGCAGGGTCCGTACGGCGTTCAGGGTGGTCACGACCGGCAGGTGCATCCCGGTGGCGTCGGCGAGCGAGGTGATCATCCCGGAGGTGTCGGCGAGCGCCTCCGGGTGCACGGCCATCACGGACCCGGACGCGCCCAGGGACACCACGGCGTCCCCGAAGCCCAGCCCCAGCCCGAAGGCGGCGGCCATGGTCTCGCCGGTCCCGGCGGAGATCAGCAGCCCCTCCGGGGTCGTACCGGCCGCGTCCGAGGGCCCGATCACCTCGGGCAGCATGGCCTGATGGCCCAGGGCGAGTTCGACGAGGTCGGACCGGTAGCCGCCGGTGGCGGCCGACCAGTACCCCGTCCCGGAGGCACCCCCGCGATCGGTGGTCCTGCGGACCGGCCGCCCGAGCAACTGCCACACCAGCCAGTCGTGGGCCTGCAGCAGCGCGGCGGTCCGCCGGGCGTTCTCCGGCTCGGCCTTCGCCAGCCAGCGCAGCTTGGTCACCGGCTGCGCGGCCTGCGGCACGCACCCCACCGCCTGCGCCCAGGCCTCCCGGCCGCCGAGCGCGTCGATGAGATCGGCCGCCGCGACCTGGGCACGCCGGTCGCCGCCGACGATCGCCGGGCGCACGGTGTTGCCCTGGGCGTCCAGCGGAATCAGCGCGTTCTGCTGCGCGGAGACGCCGATGGCCTGCACGCCCTCCAGGAGACCGCCGCCGGCGGCCTCACCGAGGGAGAGCAGCCAGGCCTGCGGGTCGACGTCGCTGGGGCGCGCCGCGCCGTCCGGCGTGTCGACCGGGTGCGGTGCGTATCCCTGGCGGAGCACCGCACCCGTGTCCGTGTCGCAGACCACGATGCGAGTGAAATCCGGTGAGCTGTCCAACCCGGCGACTATCCCCATACCCGAAATTCTGCCGCACGCGCCGCTGTGGTTTGGCCGAGGGCGCCGCAGCGGTCCGCGCGGTCCTGCCGGTGCGGGCGCGTCGGTGCTGGTCGCGCCCGCGCGGCGGAGCCGCATATGTCACAGTCCCGCGCCCCTGGAGGGTGCCGGCCGCCGCGCCGAAAAGGACCGCTACGTGTCGCTGCTGCCCCAGTCGTCCGCGGCTGCTCCGTCGGTGTTGCGCTCGCGCAGGGAGCGGACCCGGGCGGCCACCGAGTCGGGCATCCGGTCGCCCACCTTCTCGCTGACCGTGTGGAAGGCCTTGCCGGCGTAGACACGGCCCTGCTGGGCCGCGGTCTCGGCGGTGTTGCGGACCGCCGGGTTCTGGGCGACCTGGCGGGCGGACTTCTTCAGCTGCTCGTAGCGCTCGCGTCCGGCCCTGGTACCCAGCACGTAACCAAGAGCGAGCCCGGCGACGAACGTGAGCTTGTAGCGCATGGCGGCCACCTTCCCTCGGGGGGAGTCTCGTCGGGGAGTACCGATTGGCGGAGCACCCCCCTGCTTGCGCTAATGTATGTGTCGCAGCGAGCGGGCGCCCCCTGGCGAATACCCAGGTAGGTACGTTCGATGCAACGAGGCATTCCTCCGTAGCTCAATTGGCAGAGCAGCCGGCTGTTAACCGGCAGGTTACTGGTTCGAGTCCAGTCGGGGGAGCTCGGTCCTCCGTAGCTCAATTGGCAGAGCAGCCGGCTGTTAACCGGCAGGTTACTGGTTCGAGTCCAGTCGGGGGAGCATGCTGAACGAGGACCCCTGAGGGGGTCCTTTTTCATGTCCGTTCCGTGCCCGCGGGAACCGCTGGGCCTGCGCTGATGTCCTCAAGGTCGTGAACGTCCGCAGAAGCCGACCATCCGAAGCAGGAGATCGTATGAGCGGCTATGCTGCGGCAGACGGCGCGCACACTTGTACGCGACACGCCGCTATGGGGCGGTAGCTCAGCCGGTTAGAGCAGCGGACTCATAATCCGTCGGCCGTGGGTTCGAGTCCCACCCGCCCCACCTGTGCAGGCCCCTGACCTGCGGAAACGTTCATTTTTGGGTGTTGGATCGTCAACTTTGCCCGAACGGACTGAATCCGCTGCTCGTGGGTTTGGAGTCCGGCGGTGGTCGGGGGAGCTGTACCCCATCTGACCTGCGGCGGAATCGGTGATCGAGGTTGTCGCTCGGCGTCCGGGCGACTGTTCTGAGGGTCGATGCCAAGGCCCAGGGGCCGTACTGGGGCCGGGACGGCGCGGCCGTGTCCAGGTGACGGCGTCTCAGGGCCGACAGTGCACCTGGTGTTCAGTGGCAGCAGGTGGCTGCTGAGGTGTCTCAGGTGCTGGTGCTGATGGTGCAGTAGCCGGAGATGCCGAGGCGGGTGAGGGCCGACGCGCGCCGGTTGCTGTGGAGCCGGCCCGGGACCTGGGCTCCGGTCCCCCCGCGAGGAAGGGGGCGTGGACGCGACGCTCCGCAGCCTCGCACAGACACCGATGGGGCCGCGGCTCCTGATCGGCGTCGAGATCGGGCTCGTTCTCTTCGTGCCTACGCCCCGGCCCGTCGGCGCCGCCTGCGAAACGGTGACCCAGGCCGGGACGGCGAGGTTTCAGCACTTCTTTGCGGGCTACTCGTCGGACGTGTCCAGACGCTACGGCGGCAACCCCGCGGGGACGGCATCCTCCGCATCGCGGACCTCACGGAACCATGCTGCCGAGATACCCGCCCCGGAGCATCTGACAGCGTCCTGGGCACACAGATGACTGATGGACATGCCTGCTTTGCCGGGCGCTGCCCGTGGGAGGGGCCATGAAGCTGGCCGACTGGCTGCTGGCGCCCGGCGAGCGAGGTAACCCCGCGACCCGTCTGGAGAGCCGCCGGCCCGGAGGAACGGCGTGGTCGACGGGTAACCAGGTACGTCCCCTCGTCCACGGCGCGGTGTACTTCGGTGAACTGCTCAAGGCCGTCCGCGCCCAACAGCCGGGCGACCTGCTGCTGTTCACCGACTGGCGCGGCGACCCCGACGAACGGCTCGACGGCCCCGGCAGCGAGATCGGACAGGTGCTGTGTGCGGCAGCCGAGCGCGGTGTCATCGTCAAGGGGCTGATCTGGCGTTCTCATCTGGACCGCTTCCAGTTCAGCGAACGCGAGAACCGTCACCTCGGTGAGGAGATCAGAGCGGCAGGCGGAGAGTGCCTGCTCGACATGCGGGTGCGCCCCGGCGGCTCGCACCACCAGAAGTTCGTCGTACTGCGCCACCCGGGACGGCCCGAGCGGGACGTCGCCTTCGTCGGCGGAATCGACCTGTGCCACAGCCGCCGCGACGACACCGCTCATCAGGGCGACCCGCTCAGCCAGCCGTTCGCCGCCGCCTACGGGTCGCGTCCGCCCTGGCACGACGTCCAGCTCGCGATCCACGGCCCCGCCGTCGGTGATGTCGAAGCCCACTTCCGCGAACGCTGGGAGGACCCGGCTCCGCTCAGCCGCAGCCCGCTGGGGCGGCTGCGAGAACTCCTGCACCATGAGGACACCACAGCGGACACGCTGCCTCCGCAGCTGGACGACCCGGAGCCCTGCGGAACGCACACCGTGCAACTACT
The DNA here is from genome assembly GCF_055580905.1 of Streptomyces sp. NPDC031497. NCBI lineage: Bacteria > Bacillati > Actinomycetota > Actinomycetes > Kitasatosporales > Streptomycetaceae > Streptomyces > Streptomyces sp. NPDC031497. Next base: position 395,597 of record NZ_JBVIKO010000003.1, on the reverse strand, counting down.
GCGCACCTATCCGGCCCGCGTCCACGGCTACGACTTCGCCCCGCACGGCGAGCGCAGCATCGCCCGCGGCTACCAAAAGGTCATGCGCCGGGCCCGCTCGCTGATCTACCTGGAGGACCAGTACCTGTGGTCCGCCCAGGTCGTCAGGTGCTTCGCCGAGGCACTGGCCGCCCACCCCGGGCTGCGCCTCATCGCGGTCATTCCCGCCCATCCCGACGAGGACGGCCGGGTGACGCAGGCGATGAACCTCGTCGGGCGGATCAGCGCCCTGAAGTTGCTGCGCCGCGCGGGCGGCGACCGTGTCGCCGTCTACGCGGTGGAGAACCACGCCGGGACTCCCGTGTACGTCCACGCGAAGGTCTGCGTCATCGACGACGTGTGGTCCTCAGTCGGATCGGACAACGTCAACCGCCGTTCCTGGACGCACGATTCCGAGTTGAGCTGCGCCGTCGTGGACGAGGCGATCGACCCCCGTGAGCCACGCGACCCCGGAGGTCTCGGCGACGGCGCCCGCGCCTACGCCCGCGACCTGCGACTCGAACTGGCCTGCGAGCACCTGGACCGCGCTGACCCGCAGGGACTGTGCGACCCGGTGAAGGCCTTCCGCGCCTTCGCGGAGTCCGCCGCGGCGTTGGACGCGTGGTACGACGGCGGGTGCCAGGGGCCCCGGCCTCCCGGCCGCCTGCGGACCTACCGCACCCCGCGTCTGTCGCCCACTACGACGGCCCTGGTCACCCCGCTCTACCGACTGCTCGCCGACCCCGACGGCCGCCCTCTGGCCCTCCGCCGCACCAACGAGTACTGAAGCTCCCTGGGCGGACTCTTTCTGACCAGCCGCCGCCCCAACGCGTTCACCGCGCTGGTGCCGGTCCGTCAGGGCGGTCAGCGGTGGATAGCCGTACGTGTGGTGCGCCGAGCCGGACATCGTCCCGGGGCACGCCGACCTCGTACGGCGAGTGCGAGCACCCCGCACACGAGGATCCCGGCGTAACCGACGGAGATGACCGCGGCGACGGCGGGTGGGAGAGCATCGCCTGGGTCCAGGCCGAGCGGGTGCCGATGAACACGCTGATCGTGTCGATCAGTGTCATGCCCCGGTGCCCCTGCTGAGGGCTGTCCGCGTTGCCGGAAGCCGGCGGCCGGTCTGCGGCGGGCGCACGTGTGCAGCGCCGCCGCACTCCCGCATCGGCGGTACGGGCGGCCATATCCACCTTCTCGAGCGTCTCCGTCCTGGGGAAAGCCGGGCCCGCTTGGTGAAGACCCGACCGCTCATTCCGGGCGTGTTCACACATGCGCCGTTTCCGGTACACAAGGCGGGACTCTGATGAGCCCGGCCCCCCGCAGCCCGCCCCGAACACCCGGGAGAAGCCAGATGTCCAGACGTCACGTCAGGCCCGCAGCCGTCCTCGCCGCCGCCGGAGTTCTGACCGGCGTGACCGCCGCCCAGCCCTCCGCGTTCGCCGCCTCCCACCACCCGGCCGCCGCCCGGCACGTCCTGCTGGTCTCCGTCGACGGGCTGCACCAGTCGGATCTGTCCTGGTACATCGCCAGGCACCCGAAGTCCGCGCTGGCCCGGCTGGCCGGCGGCGGCGTGGAGTACACCCACGCCAGGACCACCACGCCGTCCGACTCCTTCCCCGGCATGGTCGCCCAGGCGACCGGCGGCAGCCCCGGCACCACGGGCATCTACTACGACGACACCTACAATGCCGCGCTCCTCCCGGCGGGAACCACCAGTTGCAAGGGCGTCAAGCCCGGAGTCGAGGTGGACCTCACCGAAGACCTGGACAAGGACCAGGCCTCCATCGACGCCGGTCAGGGCCTCGTGGGCCTGCCGGACAGCATCCTGTCGATGACCGGCCGGCCGCAGAGCCTGATCAACGCGTCGAAGCTGCCCGTCGACCCGAAGACCTGCAAGCCGGTCTACCCGCACTCGTACCTCAAGGTGAACACGGTCTTCGAGGTGGCCCGCCAGGCGGGTCTGCGTACCGCCTGGTCGGACAAGCACGCCGCATACGAGATCCTCGACGGCCCCTCGGGCACCGGCGTCCAGGACCTGTTCACCCCGGAGATCAACAGCGACGCCCTCGGCTACGCCGCCGGCAACGACTGGACCACGGACAACAAGGCCACCGAGCAGTACGACGGCTACAAGGTGAAGGCCGTCCTCAACGAGATCGACGGCTACGACCACAGCCGCACCCACAAGGTCGGCACCCCGGCGATCTTCGGCCTCAACTTCCAGTCCGTCTCCACCGCACAGAAGCTGCCCGCCTCCGACGGCCTCACCGGCGGCTACACCGCCAAGAACGTCCCGGGCCCGCTGCTGGTGAAGAACCTGGACTTCGTCAACACGGAGATCGGCGCCCTGACCGCCGAGATCCGCAAGCGGCACCTGTCCGGCAGCACCGCCGTCATCCTCTCCGCCAAGCACGGCCAGTCGCCCACCGACCCCGCCGCGCTCACCCGCGTCGACGACGGCCCGCTGCTTGACGGCCTCAACGCCGCCTGGAAGAAGCTGCACCCCGGCGCCGCCGACCTGGTGACGCACGCGGTGGACGACGACGCCATGCTGCTCTGGCTGTCCGACCGCTCCGCGGTCGCCACCACCTTCGCCAAGAAGTACCTGCTCGCGCAGAACGGCACCGGCACCGACATCAACAAGGCGCCCAAGGCCTACACCCACAGCGGGCTCCGCAAGGTCTACGCCGGCCAGGCCGCCGCCGACTACTTCCACGTCAAGGCCGGCGACGCCCGGGTCCCTGACCTCCTCGGAGTCGCGCAGTACGGCGTCGTCTACACCGGCGGCACCAAGAAGATCGCCGAGCACGGCGGCGGCCACTCCGACGACCTCGACGTCCCCCTCGTCGTGTCCGGCGCCTCCGTCCCGGGCGGCGTGCGAGACTCCGCGAGCGTGCAGACCAAGCAGATCGCACCGACGATCCTGAGCCTGCTCGGTCTCGACCCGCGCTCCCTCAAGGCCGTGCGCGAGGAGCACACCGCCGTCCTGCCGGTCCGCTGACCTGGTCGTTTACGAATGGCCATGAGGCCGCCCAGGTGATAGTCAGCCGGGCGGCCTCATGCATGGTGCGGGCTCAGCCGTTGGACCCGGCCGGGGTCGTGGTCGTCTTGAAGCCCTCGGTCTTGTTGGCCCGTACGGCGAAGTCATCGGTGAACGTCTTGCCGAGGTCCACCGACCCCTTCACGTTGCCGACCAGCTTCTCCGTCGCCAGAGAGGTCTTGGGACCGCCGGCCGGCATGAGACCGTCCGGGAGAAACTGGCCCTTGTCCTCGGTCAGGGCGGTGATGTAGTCGGCCTTGGTCACCAACTGGTTCGAGACGAACGAAGGTGGCCAGGTGCGTTACCGCGGCTGTCGTCGCCCGGTATCCCGCGACGACGCGGCCGCTGATACGGGGTTCGCCGGCGCCGTGCAGTCGCTCCGTCCCACGATCACATCGCCTGCCGGGTACCCGCTGTCAGGGCCGGCCCAGGAGGGTGCGCAGCCGGCCGAACTCACGCCCACGGATCATGGATTCGATCACTTTGCGCAGGGCGGGCTGCTGGGCGGGGCTGGCTCGGTAGAGCCGTTCGACGCCGTCGAGGTCGTCGCTGCCGATCGCCCCGGAGAGCAGGCGTTGCACCATGCGTACCCTCTCGTCGAGTGGCATGTCGCGAAGCGCTCCCTCGGGCTGGCGCGCGATCCATTCCCTGGCGCGCGTGTCGCCGTTCACGGCCAGCTGTCCCGGCAGCTCCGACCAGGCCAGCTGTCCGATCTCCGCGGCAAAGTCGTCCTTTCCCCAGCGATCCTCGGTCCAGTTGTCGACGATCGGCACGAGTTGCTCGGCCGTGAACGGCCCGCTCGGCACCTTGCGCGCGTTGATGGCCCTCTGGATGTCCGCCTTCGATGCCTCGACGGCCTCACGGGCGATGCGCACACCGTCACCCTCCATCAATGGCGAGGGAGGCACCATGCCGGGAATCGGCTGCCGTCCGGCCAGCGCGCCGAAAGCCCCCTGGATGTCCGGCGCCCGTGCCTCGAAGGACTTCTGGACCATGTTCTGGACTTGGTTGAGGTGGTCGTCGCCGTACGCGAGCCAGCGGTCACCTCGCCGGTTGTGGACCGCGACGCCGAACTCGTTGTCGAGGTCGTGCCATATCTTGCTCTTGACACTGCCCAACCCCGGTACCGTGCTGTGCACTTCGCGTACACGGTCCGGGCGCAGATGGCCCGCGGCGAACGCGTCGGTGAGGAAGTGGTCGGCGGCCGCGTTCATCGCCCACGCGGCGTTCGCCTGGCCGGTGGCGGCGAGTGTGAGCGCGGCCTTGTGCCCTTCCCGCCAGGTGCCGATGTTGTTGTGGCCGTCGCCGACGTTGGAGAAGTGCGAGACGTTCTGGGCCGCGAGGCTCAAGTAGCGGCCACCGGTCGCGGTCTCGATCCTGTTGGTGGAGGCGATCTCGAACTCCCCGGTGGCCGAGCGCGAGTGCAGGATCGGGATGAGGTCGTAGATCTCCACCAGGGACGCGGTGTTGATCCGCTGCATCGTCCCGGCCACCGAGGTGGCCAGGGTCTGGGGGTCGATGTCGGCGTACATGTCCCCGGACAGCGCCAGGATCTCGCCGTACGTCAGTCCCTGGGTGATCGCGCGGCGCTGGTCCGCCGAGCCCTTGTTGTAGCGGGCGATCCAGTCCGGCGGCCAGCCGGCGGTCGGCGTCGCATGCTGCGGCAGGTCGCGGGCGTGAGCGTCGAGCAGGAGATACCCGGTGGGACCGCCGGCGGCCGTGTCGCCGAGCTGGACGTGCTCGAAGCTGTCGAACCGCTGGACGTGTCCGGCCGCGGCGGGGTCCCGGCGCACCGCTACCGGCGGCTGCACGTGGCCGGCGCCGGCGGCGCCGCGAGCCACGGCGTTCGCCTCGCGTTCCGCCGCCGCCGGGCCGGGACCGGAGCGCGGCGGGGCGGTCCCGGGACCCTGCTGCACGACGTGCGCCAGCTCGTGAGCCAGCAGGTACCGGCCGACAGGTGTGGAGGGGGCGTACTGCCCGGCGCCGAAGACGATGTCGGCGCCGACCGTGTAGGCGCGCGCTCCGAGCGAACGGGCGGCCTCGCCGGCCTCGGTTCCCGTGTGGACGCGTACCGCCCCCAGGTCCGTGGCCAGCCGCGCCTCCATCTCGCGCCGCACACCGGCGTCGAGCGGATCCCCGGCCGAGTCCAGCGGGTGATCGGCCATGGACCCGGGCCCACGCGCCCAGATCGGTACGCGCGCCAGGGAGCCCGTGGAGGCCGCGGTCCCGGTGTCACAGTCGCCGGACTCCGGCGTCGGCGTCGTTCGGCGGACATCGTGGCGACCGCCTCGCCCGCGTGCGAGTTCGCTCATGCCCGCCATGGTTCACAGCCCGCGTCACCGTGCCGTCAACGGCCGCGAACAGTGCGGCAAAGGCGTCATTCCGCCTGCCTGCACGGGCCTTGACCCCCGAGTTTGAACATGTCCCGGCTGACCCAGGTGGTTTGGCCCCGCGAGTTCACCGGCCGCCGTTCGGGGCGCTGCCCGGAGTAGGTGGCCCAGGCGATCGCCGTGCCGGCCACGTGATGCTCCGCTCATAGGACCGGCCGCCCGGCTGGAGATCCGGGCGGCCGGAGTGTTGCAGAGAACCGTCGAGCCGAGAGTGTGGGCGTCCGGGCACGGCCCCTCGCCCGGTGTGAGCTGGAGTTCTTCCACCTGCTGGCTGACGGGGTCGGTGCTGCACAGCGGATGACTCGCCCGCGCGCGGGACGTCGCGGATATCCCGGCCCCACCGACCGGCAGCGCCGCAACCGTCGCCGTACACACGTCGAGGACGCCGATGTGGGCCAAGCAGTGGTGGCCCGCCGGGTCTTGGACGTCCTACGTCCTACGCAGCATGTCCCTGAGGTCGGTCTCTCGGGCAGTCCGGGAGAGGGCCACCACGATGCTTCTACGGCGTTGATCGGCGGCCCCGATGCCGTCCCGGGGCGCTGATCGCAGGTGAAACCCCGTTAGCCGGGCAGTCGTCCCGTTGTACCGTCCGCACCGCCGAAAAAGCCTCACATATGCCCCGTGCTCAGCGGGGGTGGCCGGCGGGTTGTCGCCGGCCTGCTCCTCGCTGTCCGTGATCACGCCGATTGCCGCGGCGTCGGTGACCGTAGGGCTCCGGAACTATCAAGGGACGTTGATGGAGAATCGCAGAGAAGAAGAGGCACGCGCGCCGAAGCGCAAGGTGCTCGACCTGACTGCCGTTCAGGTGGTGGCGAGCGCACTCGCGACGGTGGTGGGCGCGGTGCTGGCGTCCCTGCTGGGAGTGGCCGGGACGATCATCGGTGCCGGCGTGGTCAGCGCCAGCGCGACCACCGGCGCAGCGGTCTTCTCGCATGCTTTCCGGCGGACGGGCGAGGGGATCCGCAACCGGATACCGCCGGTGGGAGTGCCGAGGACGCCGGGCGAGGAGCGGGCGGAACACCGCGCGGACGCCCGGGCTGCGTTCGGGCTGCCGGCCGATGCCGCGGATGCCGGCGCGCCACGGTCCTTCGTGGACTCCGACGGCGAGTCGGTCACTACTTATCGGGGCGGATCCCTCCGGAGGTCCATCGGCTGGAAGAAGTACGCCCTGGCGACGGGCCTGGTGTTCGCCCTGGCGATGGTCACGGTGACAGTGGGGGAGCTCATCATGGGCAAGCCGGTGGCGGCCGTGGTCAGGAACGAGCAGGGCAGGGGAACCTCGGTGGGAGGGGGATCGGCCGGCAGCAGTGGTCCCGCAGACAGCGTGACGCCCACTCCGGGTGCGCCCAGTGGCTCGGCGCCGCAGACGGGCGGCTCTGGCTTACCGGACGCGAGCGTGGCGCCGGACGCGAGCGCGGCGCCGGACACCGGTCCCGGCCCGAGTCACAGTCCCAGCGCCACGGCTTCGGCGTCGTCCGGGCCGTCCAGGCCGTCCAGGCCGACCAGCGGCGGAGCCGTGAGCAGTTCCGATATCACCGCTCGCTGACCGGTAAAGAACCGGTCCGGTCCGGGCCGGCCGGCGGTGTTCGCGGACCTCGGGCGACAACGGGCTCCGTGAGGGAGCTGCGCTCCCTCACGTGCTGTTCGGCGGCTTGACGTCGCCGTTGTGGTCGGCGTCGGCCCCCCGCCGCGCCCGCGCGTCGTGAAGCCGGGAATCCAGAGGACCAGAAGGGCGGCGGCGCTCCACCAAAGGGCCTGCATGGTGAAGACGAACCCGAACACCACCAGGATCAGCAGAAAGAGAAGAATCCACAGGAGCATCGGCCGGCCTCCGGATCGCGGGAACTTACCTGACTTCCGCGGGGTCCGGGCGAAACGGGAGGGGGAATGTGTCACCCGAGTGGTCCCGAGTGGTCCCGAGTGGTCCCGAGTGATTCCGAGTGGGATGGCCCTACACCGTGCTGTCAGTCAACGAGGGGCGACCTCCCTTGTCAACGGAGTGTCGACACCCAGGAGTTCGGTAAGCGGGGCAGGGGCAAGCGGAGCCTCGCCGGAGGCTTCGGCCGGAAGCCGCGGACATGGGTCGCTGTCCGTAACCTCCAGGGAGAGCTAGGCTGTTTGAACAGGCCCCGGCCCCCGGCACTGATGCGTTGCTCCGCTCCGGGGAGGCCCGCCGTGTTCGTTCTGCTTCTCGTCCTGATCGTGGTCCTGTTCGGCCTCGGCTTTCTCCATTCCCTGTGGTGGGTGGCCGCGGCAGTGTTGATCTTCGGCATCACCCGCTACGGTCGCGATCGCGGGGGAGGCTGGATCCGCGGCGACGGGTCCGATCTGGGTGACTACCGGGATTACCGGGAGCGCCGGGACCGTCAGGACCGCTGGGACCGCCGTTACAGCCGTCAGAACCGGGCGCGCTGGAGGCGTGAGGACCGTCGGGACGAGGAACGCCGCGGGTGACCGGTGAACCGGCCTGGCATCCGGAGATTGCCCGGCGGCTCTTCGGCACACCGGGCACGCGAAGATCGTGGCGAGGCGGATGTCATGCATCGCACAGCCGGGCTTCCGAAGGACTGGTGGGGGCTGAGGGCCGAGGCCTCGATGGAGGACCCGCCGCGTCAGGATGTCGTGGCGCTGCGCGCCGAGAACGATCACATCGCGCCGAGAACGATCACATTACGTACGGCGCGGGAGAACCGTGCGGACTCCGCCCAGCGCTCGCGGTGACCCGCCACCGGTCACCTGGCTCGACCCGTCCGAGATGGCGAGTGGATGAACAGATCCGGCGGGCCGTCGCACAAACGCGATCCGTGCAAGTGTGGGAAGCGGACGGTCCGATGCGGAGCACCCGGATACCGATCGGCTGCCCAGGTCGGCCGTCCGCCACAGTGAGGAGCGCGCCATGAGCGCGAACACGGCCGAGACCCGGTTGCCCGACACCCTTGAGAAGCTCACCGACCATCTGACGGCCCTCTACGCCGACCTGCTGACGGCCGCAGTCGTGCGGGATGTCGTGCAGGACTGCTACCAGCGGCTCAGTAACGCTCGCATCGCCGCCTACGTGCCGATCCTCGTCGAGCACAACAGTCGCACCGTGCTACGACGACTCGCCCGGCGTCCCGGTCTCACGACTCCCCTTCGCGAGAAGTCCGACACCTGACCTGCTCGGCACGGACACCGTGCCCGTGGCCGCACACCGTGCCTGCGGGTTCGTGATCAGCACGACAACGGTTCTCAGGACGACGCCGACCGCCTGCCCGGCGGGGGCGTTTTCCGGCGCAGCTCCCAGAGCGGCCGCGACGGCGGCGGCCACGGCGAACAGCCACCAGCCGCCCGGCAGTCACTGGCCCGCGGCGGCGCAGAGCCCGACGCCCGAGGCAGCCACTGTGTCGAGCGCCAACGGCCGGGGCCCTCCGGGCTTCGCCGGGGTCGGAGCACGCTTCGGAGACTTACGGGTCCCGCGCACCGGCGGCCGGCGACTCACCACTGCTCGTGGCCACGGTCGTCGTCGCACCGTGGCGGCGGCCGTCCGGACCGCGCATCCCGCGTGGCGGCGGCCGGCGGTGGCGCCGAGTGGGTCAGGGCCCCAGTCCGGGAAGGGGTTCGAAGCCGTCGATGAAGGCGCGGGCCACATCGGACAGGCGCCGGTCGTGGGAACGGGCGTAGCCGCGCAGGGTGGTGAAGGCCTGTTCCATGTCGATGCCCTGTCGTTCGGCGTGGTGCGTCGACCTCATCCGGACCACCGCGTCCAGGCATCGTGCGCAGGTTGCTGCAACCGCGCCGTGGCTCGTTCGTTGACGGGAAGCACCAGCACGCGGAGCAGTGTGGCGCCGAGCGGCGGCTTCCAGATCTCTCCCACGTCCAGCCACCCCCAGGAACGGAGCGCGGCGAGGGAGGGGAGATCGGTCCCGTCCACCAGGGTGGCGCCGAGCTTCGCCTGATGGTCGACCAGCAGCCGGTCCTGTAACCGGCGAGCCACGTGCGCGTTCCGCGGATGCGGGCGGACCAGGATGTCGGTGACCGCGAAGACACCGTTGGGCCCGGTGAGTTGCCCGATTCCGCGCGACAGTGGCGCGTCGAACCCGAGCCACCAGAAGCCGTCGCCGCGCACCGGGAAGCCGAATGCGCATCCCACGAGGCCGTTCGTCTCCGCGACCACCATGGCGAAACCCGGCCGCCGGATGTCGGCGGTGAGACGGTTCAGGAAGCGCCGGCGGCTGAGACGCCGGCACGCCTCAGGAGGCGACATGTCGCGGGAATCCACGTACAGATCCGTCAGCTTCCCGCTCAGATCCTGCGCCTGGCAGCGGTTGACCCGACGCAACCGGACCGCGTCCATGGCGGACGACTCGCTGTCACGGCGCTTTCGGGGTTGTCCCTGCCCTGCCCGGGCCGTCACCGCGCATCGCCTGGGAGCACAGAGGCAAGCGGCTGTGTCCCGTGCGGCGGGATGTGGGCGGCCGGGGCCGGGACACCCCAGAGAGGAGGCGGCCGATGCCCGGACGGAACGCCGAGGAGCAGGAACCTGGAGCCGGTCAGGTCGAGGATCAGGCCCAGTGTCGGTGGCGGGTGGTGCAGTCGCAGGGTTCCACCGGCCTCGGTGGACTGCTGCGCGGCGTGCAGGAAGGTGTTGAGGCCGCTGCAGTCGCAGAAGGTGACGGGAGTGAGGTCGATGTCGATGGCGCGGATACCGTCGCTCAGGCACTGCGCCAGTGCCCTGCGCACCAGTGGGGCGGATTCCAGGTCGATCTCGCCGGCCAGGGTGATGAGTGCTCGTTTCCTGCGGTCATGACGGTAGACGGTGAGCTGGGGGAGGGGCATGACGCCTCGGTTCGGAGGACCGTACGGCAGCGGACACGGTGGCGCCGGGAAATCCCGGCCTCCTTGGCGCGCTGTCGGCCAGGGCGTGGGTTCGGCGGAGGTGAAGCAACGGCTGGGTCCGCGGCCTGTGTTGCAGAAGAGCGGATCCACCCGGTTCCTTCCGGTGATGCGCCGGGTGGCGGACGAAGTCTCCGCTCCCCGCAGCCATCTGTGTCGATCAACGACAAGCCGCCGGGGTCTGGGACGTCCGTACAGCAGCATAGTCCTCACCCCGGTCCGGCGGACGGTTCGAAGCCGTCCGCTCCCCGTACCGGGGCGATGCCGGGAGATGCTGCCGCGCGGGTGTCCCGTGCCCCGCACGGCATTTGGGCGGGCAGCGCGAAACACGGCGACCGACGGCCGCCCGGATACGACGGTCCGTGCACTGTCCGAGGAGATGGCTTTGCACGACGGGGTGGTGGAGGAGATCGCCGGGATCGCTGCGCGGGAAGTCCCGGAGTCAACGCGCCGGGCGGCGGATTCACCCGCGCCATGGGCGCCGTGCGATGAGCAGCGTCGGGCACCCGACCGCCGCCACCGATCGAGGCTGTACGCCTCGGCGAGGATCGCCCGTGCCGCGAGTGGCCCTTGCGAGGCACCGTGCCGGATGTCGCGGGACAGGCGGCAAGGTTCCGGCAAGGCGATCTGCCCATCGTCGTCATGTGCACCGAGGCGACCGCACCGGCCACCGGAGCGGAAGGTGCCGACGGCGGGCGCCTCCGCGACCATGCGCACAGGGCCCACCACCGCTTGCCCGAGTGCAGGTAGCTGATCCGGTCGGAGGCGGCATTCTGACGGCGCTTACTGTCACCCTGTAGGCCGACGGTAAAATGAGGACCTTTGAGACCTGTGGGCCGGAGTGGTCGGAGTAGTTGGCGATGGATATGACGCTTCGAAGGATGTCCGCCGCGGATGCGGACAAGGGATTCCGGCATGTCGTATCCGGGTTCTCGGGTGAACGCGGCGGTGCGGAGGGCGAGTGCTTTCTCGGCCGCGAGTGGGAAGTCCTGGAGCAGATCCTGCTGGCTCAGGGGTCTGAGGAGATCAGCGAACTTCCCATCACCATGGGCGACCTCCTCGGTAATGATGGCCTCGGCACCGCATGCTTCTACCTCCCGCCGGACGAGGCGGCGGTCGCGGCCCGTTTCCTGGTCTCCATCGACGCCGAACGGTCCGTCGCCGACCACGCCGACGAGATCGCGAGGGCGTTTCGCCACGGCGATGTCCCGGCCGGCTATCCGGAAATCCTCGGCCGTTACCTGGAGAAGGTCCGTGATCTCTACACCGCGGCCGCTCAGGCAGGCGAAGGCGTCGCGAAACTCGTCCAGGGCTGAGACCCGCCGCTCCGGGCGACGGCCAGTAAGGGCTGCGTCGTCGGTTGCCTGCCACAGACGACGGCCGGGGTGGCGAGCGTCGCACCCAGATGAAGGGGGCGCGGCGGCCGTGACCGTGTCGGACCGTGCGTTCAGCCGGGCAGAGACAGTCCGTTGAGGAGCACTTCGGCCACGTTCTCCGCGTAGAGCCGTACGCGTGTCTCCTCCGTCGACGTCAGCTCCGGGTTCATCATCGAGGCGAGCGCGATCTGGCCGTAGAGTGCGGATCCGCCCGAAGTGAGCAGGAAGTAGAAGGTCTCGTAAGGGATTTTCTTGATTCTGCCCTGTTCGTGCAGGAGTTCGAACACGGGCAGGTAGCGTGATCTTATCGGCTCGATGTAGTTGTGGTAGAGATAATCGAGCCGATCCGTGGCGGCCGCGCCTTCCAACGTGACAAGGCGAGCCAGATAAGGGCGAGTTGCCGAGTACTCGATGAAATTCCGGATCAGCATTCTCAACCGGATCATGGGGTCGGCCGATTCATCGTCCGAGGCCACCAGGTAATCCACGAGAGGGTGAAAAGCCCAGTCGACGGCCGCCTGCCACAGTTTCGCCTTCGATCCGAAGCGCTGGTAGAGCAGATTTCGGCTGACGCCCAGCTCGTCATTTACTGTCCGTAGCGACACGCCGTTGTATCCGTGCACCGAGAAAGCCTCGATCGCGGCGGCCATGACCTGGTCGGTCGGGGCGGGTTGCGCGTCTTTGGGCGGACGTCCACGGGGGCGGGTGACGCGGGGCGGATTATCAGGCATGGGGCCAGCTTAGCGGCCCCTCCTCTCCTCCGTGGGGGCGGAGGAGAGGAGACGAGAGGCGGCCGGACAGGGCGGATATTCCTTTACCGCGTGAGCCTGTCGACCGGCTTGAACTTCGCTTCGCCGCCTTCGAGGTTCGTATTGAGGAATGCGTGACGATCGCGACGGTTGACCTGGTCGATCCATCCGGCCACGCCGGGGACGTTCCGGCGCAGGGTCTCGCGCGTCAGGTTCCCGGGCACCCGGGCGAGAGGAGCGAAGCGCCACAGGCCGGCGCCGGGCAGGCCCGTATTCCGATAGCTTTCCTCGCCCAGATAGAAGCGCGCATGACCGAGCTGTGCTTTGTAGCGCAGCTTTCCGTATACCTGGCGCAGTCCCCTCGCGTTCTCCGGGGGAAGGTAGGTGTCCATGAACGACCGGCACAGTTCCCGGGAATCGTCGTCGATCTTCGGCTGCTCCGAAAGCCCGAGCAACAGGTTGGCCTTGAAACCCTCGGCCACCGTCTCCGGGTACCACGGGGCGTCGACGCCCATGAGGTAGCCGACATAGCGCCAGTGATGCATCATCGCCTCGACGTCGGCGTCGGTGGGGCGGTAGCCGAGCAGCTTCAGCTGCATCCCGGGGGCGAACGAGCTGAGCAGGAGCGTCCCGGTCTGCGCGAACTGGCTGATGGGCATGCCCAGCCGGTCCCGGTCCCACTCGGGGTGCGGCAGCAGGGTGTGCCGGATCATCGAGTGCAGCACGCGTACGAACACCGCGGAGCGGCGTCCCACGGCACCGGGCCGCATGGCTCCGGGCTCGGTGGTGTCGGTCCACAGGCGGGAGGTCTCCACGAACCGGCCGAACGCCGACCCGCCGGTGTAGGCGCCGGTCAGCGCGAGCGGCTTGGCGACGGTCTCCAGACCGTAGGCGTTGAACGTGGACATTCCGAAGAACGGGTACAGCTCCTTGTACCGCCGGAAGACCTCCGCACCGTGCTCGACCTTGTCCCAGTCCACCCACTCGGGGTCGGTGTTGATCTGGTCGAACAGCGCCTCCAGTTCCGGGGAGGGGTCGCTGACGCTCCTGATGCCGCCGTGCAGTGCCAGCTCGACGTCCTTCCGGGCACGGGACTTGCCTTTGGGCGAGGCGAAACAGGCGTCGATGTAGGCGTCGCCCAGCCGGTCTCCGGTGTTCATGGCCCGTCCGAAGGCCTTCGCCAGGTCCTCGGGGACGTCGAGCCGGCACTTGGCGTAGCGTTCGAGTTGCGCCTTGAACGCCTGGCCCTTGGGGCTCGCGGCCGTCTCGAAGTACGTGAAGATCGTGGGGATCGCCACTTCGGTCGGCTGCGTCGTCGACTGCGTCATTGGTCTCACCGCTTTCAGGTGGTCGGGGTGTTTCCGGTGGCCAGGTCGCCCGCCAGGTCGCGGGCGACGCGGAGGGCGGCCGCTTCGTCGGCCAGGGATGCGTCGCGGCGCAGCAGTCCGGTGACGAAGGCCGCGCCGCGCAGGTCTCGTCGGGGTGGTCCCAGCAGCACATGGGTGTGCGGACTGCCCTCGCCGAGTGAGTAGGTGCAGACCCGTTCCGAGCCGGTCACCCGCGTCACCGCGGCGCTCAACCGGGCCAGGAGCGGGCCGAGTTCGCCGGCCTCGGCGCCGTCCAGAGCGGCGAGTCCCTCGGTGTGCCGCAGTGTCTGGACCGCGACCCAGCCGGGCGCGGGTATCGCCGGGTGCATGGACACCCCCCAGTGCCCGGTCCGCAGCAGCCAGCCGGGATCTTCGTGCGCGAGCGTGCCGGCCCGTCCGCAGAGCACGCATCCGTCGCCCGTCATCCCTCCTCCCGCCGGATTCCGGCCCGTGGCGGGGCGATCGCGTTGGCCAGCGTGCCGATCCCGGCGAGCGTGACCGACACCTCGTCGCCCGCCGCCAGGAACCGCCCGTCCGCGATGCCGGTCCCACCAGGGGTCCCGGTGAGGATCACGTCACCGGCTTCCAAGGTCAGGAACGAGCTGACGTACGCGAGGAGTTGAGGGACGGAGAAGATGAGCTCGGCTGTGGAGGAGCGCTGGCGTACGACACCGTTGACCTCGGTGGTGAGGGCCAGCGCGTCGTGCAGGCGCAGTTCGTCGGCGGTGAGCAGGGCGGGCCCGAGCGGCTTGAAGCCGTCGAACCCCTTGGCGAGGGCCGGGCCGGCCATCGGCAGTGCCGGGTTCTCACCGAACTGGACGTCACGCGCCGACAGGTCGTTGGCCACGGTCCCGCCCGCGACGAAGTCCCAGGCGTCCGCCTCGGGAATGTCGCGGCCGGTGCGTCCGATCACGACGGCCAGCTCGCCCTCGTAGTCGACCCGCTCCTGCGCGGATTCCGGCAGGTGGACGACGGCTCCCGGCGAGGTGACGGCGGAACCGGGGATCAGGTGGAAGCGGGGGAGGGCGGGCGGCGGGCTGCCCGTCTCGGCGGCGTGGTCCCGGTAGTTGAGGCCGACGACGACGATCTTGCCCGGACGTCGTACCGGCGGTGCGAAGGCGACTCGCTCCCGGTCGATCTCCTTGACGGGCCGCAGGCCCGCCACCTCGGCCAGCCGGCCTTCGACGATGAAGTCCTCCAGCGTTCGGCCCCGGGCGTCGAGGAGTCGCAGTCCGTCGGGGCCGACCCGTGCGATGCCGTCGCCGGTCTGTGCGAGCAGCATGATGTTCTCCGTTCCTCAGTTCGTGGGGTGCCGGGCGTCCCGGTGCCCGGCCGACCGGCCGACCACCCGGTCCACCAGCGCGTCCGGGTCCGCGGGGCAGGTGTCTCCGCGCCAGGCGACGATGCCGTCGGGGCGTACCAGCGCGATGGCGCACCCGTACGCCTGACGGGCACCGTCGGCGCCGACCCACTCCTCGTCGAGGGGGATGCCTCGGGTTCGGAACGCCTGGGCCAGGGCCCCGCTGTCCACCGCGGGGGCGAGGTTCAGCAGGGCGAAGCGCCCGCGGAAGAGGTCGAGGACGGAGCCCCCGCCGGCCAGTGGGACGTGCGGGGCGCGATACCCGGGGCGGGCCGTGGGGACGTACTCCTCCGCATCCTCGGTCTCCTCCGCATCCTCGGTCTCCTCCGCGTCCTCGGTGGGCTGGGGGAGCCCGTCGGAGACGACGAGCGGCGACCGCGGGTAGCCCACGCCGAGCTGGACGCCGAGGGAGCGCCACTCGGTCCGGCGGGTGGCCGTGATCCGCTCGCCGACGAGGTCGCGTGCCTCCTTCTGCGCCGGGTCGTCCAGGGTCGGGTCGGGCAGGATCGCGTTGTCCGCGCGGTAGTTGCGCCAGGCGCGGCGGACCATGCGCTCGGCGTGCGGCCGGCGCTCGGCGGTGTACGTGTCGAGCAGGGCAACCGGGGCCCAGCCGCGCAGGACGCCCTCCAGCTTCCAGCCGAGGTTGGCCACGTCGCCGAGGCCGGTGTTCATGCCGTGCCCGCCAGAGGGCCACATGCGGTGCGCGGCATCGCCCGCCAGCAGCACATGGCCCGACCGGAAGGACTCGGCGACCACCGCGTCGCCGCTCCACTCCCGGGCGTCGAGCACCTCGACCTCCTCGACCGGACAGTCGAGCGCGTCGGCGACGGTGGCACGCACCTCGGTCGCGGCGGGCGACTCGCCGTCCCCGAGCGGATAGGTGACCCGCCACAGATCATCGCCGTCGAGCGAACCGAGGATCATGCGACGGGGGTTGAGCAGGTAGTACTGCACGGCCGGGGCGTGCGGGACGCGGTCGCGCAGCCCGGGAAGGCTGACGAAGGCGCCCTGCCAGCGGGCCCGGACGTCGTCCGAGTCCCGCAGCGACCCGATGCCCAGGGCCTTGCGGACCGGGGAGGCCGCGCCGTCGCACGCCACCAGGGAGCGCGCCCGCACCGTCCGGCGGCCGTACGCCTGAGAGGAGAGCCGTACGGTGACACCGTCCGTGCCGTCGTCGAACGCGTCGCACGTCCACCGGTAGCGCAGGTCCACCGAGGTCTCGGCGGCGGCGCGCTCCCGCAGGGCGAGGTCGAACCAGAACTTCGGCCACCACACGCCCCCTTCGGGGCTCAGCCCGTGCGTGGTGTCGCGCCGGTCCGCGTTGCAGGGGCGGGGGAAGCGGGCCAGTTCGTACGTGGTCATGCGGGAGACGAAGGAGATGTCCCGCCGCGCGTCGGCCGGGAAGCCGCTGCGCAGGACGGCGGAGTCGGCGATGCCCCAACGGCGCAGGAGTTCCATGGACGCGGTGTCGACGGACTCCGCTGTCGGGTAGCGGACCACGCCGTCCTCGCGCTCGACGAGAAGCACGGACAGTCGGCGGGAGCCCAGTTCGACGGCGGCCGCAAGGCCCACCGGGCCGCCGCCGACGATCACCACGTCGTACGTCGTGTCGTCCGGGAGGTTGCCGGTGGGGCCCGGCTCCGAGGTGAGTCTCATCGTTCCCAGACCAGTGCGCTCAGGTCCCGGCCGGCCTCGCGGCCCGCCAGCAGACGCTCCGGGTCCAGCGGGAAGCCGTTGGGGTTGCCCTTGAACTCCTCCGTCGTCATGAAGTCCCGCATCTCCTGCCGCGAGGAGAAGTTGAGGGAGGACAGCTCGACGCGGTTCCCGTCCGGGTCGAGGTAGTAGAAGCTCGTCCCCGGGCCGTGGTTGGACGCCTCGACCGGAAGGAAACCGGCCGCCTTCAGGGTGCTGTAGAGATCCAGCAGGGCGTCGGCGGTCGGCGTCCGCAGCTGGAAGTGGTGCAGTCCGCGCGAGGACCTGCCCGGCCCGATGTCCGGGCACTCGAAGACGGCGATGCGCTCGGTGTAGGGATGGTCGAAGTAGAAGTCGAAGAAGCAGATGCGCGACGGCTCGTCCGGGTCGTCGGACGGGGGCGGTGTCATCTCCACGCTGCGCGGCTGACCGAGCAGCAGCGAGTAGAAGTCGCAGAGGCGGTCGTAGTCGGTCGTCCGCAGCACGACCTCGGACAGACGAATCCCTGACATTGTCTTTCGTCCTTGCCTGATAGGGGAGTTGCCGCTCATAAGGGCAGTTCACGGGGGGTCGGCGGCTCAGTGGACGAGGACGGCCTTGACGGCCGCCCCCGAACGCACCTCGTCCACGGCCTTGTTGATGTCGTCCAGCGCGTAGGTGCGGATCATGGCCTCCAGCGGGAAGCGGCCCTTGCCGTGGAGGTCGAGGATGCGGGGGACGAGGACCGCGGGGGCCTGGTGGCCGACGATCGAACCGGTCACGGTCCGTCCTTCGAGGAGCGCGAACGCGCTGGTCCGCAGGTCCGCGTCCGGGGCGACGCCGAGGATCGCGGCACTTCCCAACGGGGCGAGCGCGGCCACGGCCCGCGACATCACCTCGGGGACGCCGCTGGACTCCACGCTGAAGTCGACGCCCGGTCCGCCGGTCAGCTCCCGTATCCGCTCGACGGTGAGACCGCCGGGGGCGTCGGTGGCGTCCGTGGCGTCGAGCACGTCGGTCGCGCCCAGGTGGGCGGCGAGGTCGAGCCGTGCGGCATGCGGGTCGGTGACGATGATCCGTGCGGCCCCCGCCGCCGCGGCCGCCATGACCGCGCTCAGCCCGACGGCTCCGGCGCCGAAGACGGCCACCGTGCTGCCGGGCGCGACCTTCAGCAGGTTCCAGACCGCGCCCGCGCCGGTGATGACGCCGCAGCCGAGGGGAGCGAGCACGTGGTCGGGCAGGTCCGTGTCGCCGACCTTGATCAGGCTGCTGGGGCGGCACAGCCCGTACCCGGCGAAGGACGACTGCCCGAAGAAGTGGTCGTGCACGGGTTCGCCCGAGGCGTCGCGCAGTCCGACCGAGCCGTCGGCGCGCCGGGCACCGAAGTTCAGCGGGAAGTGGAGGGGGCAGTACGCGGGCCGTCCGCTCAGACAGTTCCGGCAGGTGCCGCAGTAGCTGAAGCTGGCCACCACCCGGTCGCCGGGCCCGAACCCGGTGACGGCGGCGCCGACCGCCTCCACCACACCGGCCCCCTCGTGCCCGGCGACGACGGGGAGGGGCGTGGGCATACGTCCGGCGGCCACTTCCAGGTCCGTATGGCACAGCCCGGCCGCGGTGAAGCGCACCAGCACCTCGTCCGGGCGGGGATCGCCGATGCTCAGCTCCTCCAGCGCGAAGGGATCCTCGCTGTCCGGCCGGCACACCGCCGCTTTCACACTGTTCATGGCAAGCCCTTCGGAGGGGGCGGCCGGTTCATCGGAGCGAGACCGGCCGCAGTTCGGGGAAGTGCGGGCCGACGAGCGGCGTGTCCGTGGCGCGCAGCGTCTCCAGCCAGCGCGCCCGGGTGGCCGCCGCGGCCGGTGCGTCCCAGTCGAAGCCGCAGCGCCAGTGCGGGTGGTCCAGCGCCGCCGGGTGGTGGAAGAGGTCACCGACCAGGGCGAGGCTCCGGCCCCGCGACTCGATCAGGGCGACGGAGGCGCCCGGGGTGTGGCCCGGAGCGTGCACGAGACGCAGCCAGTCGTACGGCGAGACGGAACCGCCCTCCCACAGCACGGTCGCGTCCCGCAGCGGAGCGACCTTCCCCCGGACGGCGTCGTCGGCGTCCCCGTCCACGAAGTGCTTCCAGTCCTCGGCGTGGATGTGATGCCTGGCCTGGGGGAACGTGGGCACGCCCGCGGTGGAGGCCCAGCCCACATGGTCGATGTGCAGATGGCTGAGGACCACGTCGGTCACGGAGTCGAGTGGGCAGTCCAGCTTCTCCAGCCGCTCCGGGAGGAGTTCGCGGACCGGGGGCAGCTCGCCGTCGGGCAGCAACTGCGGGGCGAGGCCGCCGCCCAGGTCGAAGAGGACGCGATGGCCTCGCCGGTCTGTGGCCAGGAATCCGCCGAACGGGACCTGAAGCATCCCGTGCCGGTCGAGGACGCCGGGCAGCGCCTGCCAGACGGCCACCGGAACGTCCGGGTAGAGCAGGTTCGGCGGCATCGGTATGACGCCGTCGGTGAGGGGTTCGACTGTCACATCACCTATCCGCATGCCTCGACCGTAGCCATTAAAATGTCGACCGTCAATTTAATGAGCTCACGAGAGTGGCGGCGCAAGGCGTGTCTGACCGTCTGGCCTTGCGTGGAGCAGAGTCGAGATGGCATATAAATTGACTGGTGACATTTTGCTGCTTAGGGTCGGCGGCACACCACAGAGCAGAGGAGCAGCGTCGTGCCCGGTCAACGGATTGATGTGCACACTCATGGCGTCTCGGACGAGGCGATGGCGGCGATCGCGGGCCGGGGCTTCCGGCCGACCGGTGGATACCGCATCTCGGTGCGATGGACCCCGGAGGCCGCGCTCGCCTACATGGACAGGCAGGAGATCGCCGCCCAGCTCGTGTCCCTGCCGATCTCGTTCGCCGGGACGGACGACGACCCGGACTTCGGGACGCGCCTGGCCCGCCTGATCAACGATGGGCACGCCGAACTGATCGCGAAGCATCCCGATCGCTTCGGAGCCTTCGCGACGCTCCCGGCGGACGGTCCTGACGAGGCGCTCACGGAAGTCGTGTACGCCCTGGACGAGTTGGGGCTCGACGGAGTGGTGCTGACCTCGAACGTGCTGGGGCGCTACTTCGGCGATCCCTCCCTCGAACCCCTGCTCGCCGAGCTGGCGCGGCGCGAGGTACCGGTCTTCGTCCACCCCGAGGACTGCCCGCACGTCGACGTCCTCGGCTTCGGCCGGCCGAGCTCGATCGTCGAGTTCCCCTTCGACACCGCGCGCACCATCACCAACGCGCTGTACACGGGAGTCTTCCAGCGGTATCCCGGGCTGCGGCTGATCCTGGCGCACTGCGGAGGGGCGCTGCCCACGCTCGGTTGGCGGATCGGCGAGCACACCGTGATGGGGCGGGGGCCGGCGGACGCGGACATCGATCCGGCGCACGTGGCGGAGGTGCTGCGGGGGCTCTACTACGAGACGGCGCTGGCCGGAAGCCGCAACTCCCTGCTGCCGACGCTCGAAGTGACCTCGGCGGACCACATCCTGTTCGGCACCGACTGGCCCGCGGCCCCGGAAACCACGGTCGTGCACAACATCGGGAACCTCACCGGCTTCGACGGCTTCACCGCGGACGAGCTCCGGGGTGTGGAACGCGACAACGCGCTCAGGCTGTTCCCGAGGTTCGCCTGAGCCTGTGCGTATGGCTGTGCGTATGGCTGTGCGTATGGCTGTGCGGTCGGTCGCGACGGCAACGGCCGGAAGGCGAATCCGCTGCCCGCGAGTGTGCCGCGGGGCCGGTCGTCAGTGTGCGGCCGGCCACGGACCCGCCTCCCACCCGCCTCCCTCCCGCCTCCCTCCCTCCGGTACACCGCTGTCGGGTCCCGGCCCGTTCCGTGGTCAGTTCCGGGTGTCCGGGCGCGGGTGCCAGGTGCCGTCTAGGGGAACGCCGGCGGCCGCGGCGATTCGGTCGCGTGAGGCGAGCAGCCGGTTCTTCAGCGGTGCCAGGTCCACGTCCACCAGGACGCCGTCGCGTTTGACCACGCGGCCGGCGACGAGGACGGTGTCGACCAGGCCGGGATGGCCGGCGCTGACGACGGTGGCGGCCGGGTCGGTGACCGGGAAGACGGTCAGGTCGTCGGCGCGCAGCAGGATGACGTCGGCGTCCTTGCCGGGCGTGATGCTGCCGGTCCGGGCGTCGAGTCCGCACGACCGGGCGGCGTCGATGGTGGTGAACGCCAGCAGGTCCCGGGAGCGCAGGCCGCCGTCCAGGCCGCGCTGCACGGCGAAGGCGGTGCGCATGGTGGAGAACATGTCGCCGCCGACCGAGGGGACGTCGTCGACGGACAGCGTCGGGCGCAGGCCGGCGGCCAGCGCCCGGCCGGTGACCGGTGATCCGAACCCCATCTTCAGCTCGACGTCCGGGCTGATGGACACCGAGCCGCCCGCGTCGGCGAGCATCCGCAGCTCCTCGTCGCTGATCCCGTTGGCGTGCACGAACGTGGTGGTGTCCCGCAGCAGACCGTGCTCGCGCAGATCGGCGACCGGACGCTGTGTCCCGTCGGAGGCGATGTGCAGGCTGGTGCGCAGGCCGAGTTCGGCCGCCAGCTTCAGCTCCCGGGCGACGGTGTCCATGCTGGTGTCCTCGGGCCCGCGCAGCCCCAGGGCCATGGTGACCAGGCCGTCCCCGGCCAGGCCGGAGCGGACGCGGCGGATGTCGGCGTCGACGGGGTCGAGAGTGCCCCAGCCGGCGCCGAGGCAGAAGACCGACCGCCCCGGCGCGTCCCGCAGTGCGGCGACGGCGGCGTCCTCGTGCGCGTGGGTCTGCGCGACGTGGTACCAGTCCAGCATCGTGGTCACGCCTGAGTGCAGGGCCTCCAGGCGGCCGAGCAGGGTGCCCGCGTAGACGTCCTCGGGCTGGTAGTGGGGCTTGACCGTGCCGTGCATGGCCACCGCCCACTCGGGGAACGTCCAGTCCGCGCCGACACCGCGGAACGCGGTCTGCCAGGTGTGGCGGTGGTTGTCGACGAAGCCGGGCATGACGATCCGGCCGGTCGCGTCGATCACCTCGGCGTCCGGCGCGTCGATATGTCCGGCGACCTTGACGATCACGCCGTCCTCGATGAGCACGTCACCGCGGTCGAGGTCTCCGACAACCGGGTCCATGCTGACCACGGTGCCGCCGGTGAGCAGGGTTTTCATGGGGTGAACTCCTTCACAGGCGTTTGCTGTTCGTCAGATCGGGTGGTGGCGGCAGTCGCGGCGGCCCGGCGCGTCGACGTGTGGTCGTCGCGAGACGTGGCGACGGCGTAGACGCTGTCCGTCCACGGGGCTCTGGTCCCGGGCGTCCACGGCGCTCTGGTCCCGGCCGCCGCGAGGGCGGGGCGCCCGAAGTCCCGGCCGGCGTGCGGCGGGTGTCGCCGGTCGCCGCGCGGCCGGTCGCTCAGGCGCTCACCGCGTCGGCGGCGGCGAGCGCGTCGGCGACCAGGTCGGCCGTGTCCTCCGTGCCCGCGGCCAGCCGGACCAGGCCCAGCGGGACCGACTCGGCGAGCTGCTCCTCGCTGAGCATCCCGCGCCACATGGACGCCGGGTGCACGGCCAGGGATTCCACGCCGCCGAGACTGGCCGACCGGCGGGCGTAGCGGAGTCGGCCGAGGAAGTCGTCGGCCGTCTCGAAACCGTCGGCGAACTCGACGGCCAGCACTCCGCCGAAACCGCTCATCTGGTCGGCCGCCAGTCTGTGCTGCGGGTGGGTCGCCAGACCGGGATAGTGCACCCGGCTCACGGCTGGATGCCCGTGCAGTGCCTGGGCGAGCGCGAGGCCGTTGGCGTTGTGCCGGGCCACCCGCAGCGGCAGGGTGCGTATGCCGCGCAGCAGCAGCCACGCGTCGATCGGACCGAGCGTGGCACCGGTGAGCAGGCCGACGTCCCAGATCCGGTCCAGGAGCCCGGCCCGCCCGGCGATCACCCCGGCGGACACGTCGGTGTGGCCGTTGAGGTACTTGGTCGCGCTGTGCCAGACCAGGTCGATGCCGAGGTCCGCCGGCCGTTGGTTCAGCGGGGTGGCGAAGGTGTTGTCCGCCAGGGTGAGCACGTCGTGCGCGCGGGCGAGGTCTGCGACGGCGCGCAGGTCGGTGATCTGCAGCAGCGGATTGCTCGGTGACTCCACCAGGATCAGCCGGGTCCGCGGGGTCAGAGCCTTCGCGCACGCCTCCGGGTCGGTCTGGTCGACCAGGGTGGTCGACACGCCGAGCCGCGGCAGCAGGTTCAGCAGCACCGACGCCGTGCCGCCGTAGGTGGACCTCTGCCCGATGACGTGGTCACCGGCGGACACCAGGGCCAGTACGGCGGTGGTGAGCGCGGCCATCCCGGACGCGGTGACCATGGCCGCCTCGGTGTTCTCCAGTTCGGCGACGACGGCCGCCACCTGGGCGTGGTTCGGGTTGCCGAAGCGGGTGTAGAAGTCCTTGCCCCGCGGGGCGACCGCGCCCCGCGCGAACGACTCCCCGTCCTCGGCCCAGAACGCCGCCGTCTGGTAGATGGGCGGTGCCACGGCGCGGCTGGGATGGACTTCGCGATCGGCGTGGACGGTGATGGTGCTGTTGCCCGGCATGGCTGCCCTTCCGTGGGCCGTGGATACGACGCCATCCACCGTGGCCGACCGGCTACCCGATGCGAACAGGTCCGGGCAATCTTGGCAGCAAATTGCGTGCGGAGCGGGCGCAGAATTGTGGTACGCAGGCCGAAGGAGCAATAATCTGCCACCATGGATGAGGTTGACCGGTCGATTCTGGCCGTGCTCGAACAGCACGGCCGCATCAGCAATGCCGAGCTCGCCGCCCGGGTGGGACTGTCGCCGTCGCCCTGCCTGCGGCGGGTGCGTCAGCTGGAGGACGCCGGGGTCATCCGCGGTTACCGCGCGCTGATCGATCCCGCCGCGGTCGGCCGCAGCCTGCGGGTGTTCGCCGGGGTGCGGCTGATGCGGCACACCCGCGCGGACGTGGTCGCGTTCGAGGGCGCGATCATCCGGCTGCCCGAGGTGGTCGCCTGCCACCACATCACCGGCAACTTCGACTATCTGCTCCAGGTCGAGGTGGCCGACCTGCCCGCCTACGAGGACTTCCACGCCAACCAGCTGGCCGGTCTGCCCGGCGTGGCCACGGTGACCAGCTACGTCACCATGAAGACACTGTCGCCCGGCGCCACGTGAGGCTCCCGTCCTGACCCGGGTGGTCCGGCGTACGCACGGCTACTCGTCCGGTGTACGCACGGCGGCGGGCGGGTCGGACGGCGATGGCGGGTCAGACGGTGATGGTGCCGCGGACACAGACCGTGGTGGCACCGCTGACCCACACGGTGCCGTCCGTGTCCGCGGTGATCTCGATGGTCCCGGTCCGTCCCAGCCGCTGCCCCTGGGAGACCCGGTAGGTGGAGGGTGCGGCACCGCCGGCGGTGAGCCACTGGCCGACGGCGGCGTTCATGCTGCCGCACGCGGGGTCCTCGGGGACGCCGACGCCGGGGGCGAAGGTGCGCATCTCCAAGTGGTGCGGGGATCCGTGGGGGTGGGCGCCGATCGCGCCGACCATCGCGTCCGGGATGAGGGAGAGGTCGGGTTCGAGGGCGAGGACCTCCTCGGCCGTGGCCAGTTGGAGCACGGCCCAGCCGGGACCGTTGTCGACCCACTGGTGGGCCACGACGCGGTCACGTGTGATGCCGAACGCGGTCGTGATCCGGTTCAGGTGGTCGTCGTCGAGGGCGCCCTCACGAACCCGGGGCGGGGCGGCGAAGGACAGGGTGCCCTCGCCGCGGCGCACGGTGACCAGGCCGGCGGCGCACTCCTGCACGATGCGGTCCGCGTGCCGCGGCAGACCGCCGCCGTCCAGCCAGGCGCGCGCGGAGCCGAGGGTGGGGTGCCCGGCGAACGGCAGCTCGTCCTGGGGCGTGAAGATCCGCAGCCGGTAGTCCGCCTCCGGGGTGGTGGGGGGAAGGACGAACGTGGTCTCGGACAGGTTCGTCCAACACGCCACTCGCTGCATCTCCTCGTCGCTCAGGTCGGTCCCGTCCAGGACGACCGCGACCGGATTACCGCCATAGGGGTTGGTGGAGAACACGTCGACCTGTGCGAAGGAGCGGGTGCGCGGCATGGTCGTCAACTGCCTTTCCGTGGCTCCCGCGGCGGACCCTGTGGGTCTCGCGCACCGACGGGAGCAGGCCCATCCCAACGGGCGCCCGCCTCGCCGGTACAGGGCCACGCGCGACACGGTGGACTGACCACCGCGGAGGCGGCTTTCCCCGGTCGACGTGAGACGAGCTGACCGTCATTACTGACGTGATATCAAATATCGTCGCCAGAACGGTCGTTGACGGTCGTATGGCGATATCGAAAGGGCGTACGCGCGCCATTCCCGCGGTGTAGCTTCTACCCGTCAGTAGAGGCTTGAGCAAGGGGGGACGCGTGGTTGCCTCTCAGCAGACCGAAAAGTTCGCCGCCCACCTGCGGATGCTGAAGGACCGCAGCGGCCGGGGTTACGACCGCCTCGGCAAGGAGGCGGGCGTCAGCGGTTCCAGCCTGCACCGGTACTGCTCCGGCCTCGGCGTCCCGACCGACTACCGGGTGGTGCACGCCTTCGCCAAGGTGTGCGGCGCCAGTGCGGAGGAACTCCGCGAACTGCACCGGCTGTGGGCGCTGGCGGACACCGACCGGGACGCACCGGCCGCGACCGTCAAGGAGAACCCGGAGCGCGGACCGCGGGAGGAGCCGGACGAGTCTGCCGTGCCCGCGCGGACGGGCGCCGGAGCCGGCGACCTCACCCCGCCGGAGGTCACCCCCGAAGAGACCGTGAAGCCGAGCCGGTCCCGGTGGTCCGAGAGGCTGTCCTCCCGTCCCGCGATGCTGGCCGCCGTGGTCGCGGTGGTGCTGGTGGCCGGCTTCGTGTGGCTGCCCGTCGGGAGCTCCGCCGGTGACGCGCCGGCGACCGGCGGGCTGCTGTACTCACCCGCGTGCACGACGGTGAGCATGGGGCAGCACGACGAGTGCGTGCGCGAGGTCCAGACCCTGTTGACGCGGGCGAAGGGCACGCTCGCCGTCGACGGCGACTTCGGGCCGGAGACCCTGCGGAGACTGACCGCGTTCCAGGTGCTGGCGGGTCTGCCGGCCACCAACGTGGTCGACGACGCCACCAAGAAGGCGCTTTACGCACAGCGGGTGAGCATGACGACCTGGTCGCCGGCGAAGGTGGCGCAGCGGGTCCGGGAGGTGTTCGTCGAGGATCCCGGCACCGCCGTGGCCGTCGCCCGTTGCGCGTCGTTCCTCGACCCGCTGTACGTCCTGCCCAACACCAACGGCAGCCGCAACTGGGGCGTGTTCCAGATCTCCGACGCCCGCCTGCGGGACCTCGACGGCACCCCGCTGCGGGCGTTCGACCCGGACTGGAACATCAGGGCGGCCCACCGGCTGTGGAGCGTCCGGCACGACTTCCACGACTGGCCCTCGTGCGAGGCGGCGCTGAAGAGCACGCCGACGGGCAGGCCGAAGAGCAAGCGCTGAGGCGCCGAAGCCCGGAGCTCCGGGTACCGAAGCGGCGGTACCCGGAGCTCCGCTCCCCCGAGAGCGGCGTCAGACCGTGCCGTTCTCCCACCACCAGGCACGGCCCAGGTCGGCCCTGCTGTCGACGTGCTGGTGGTCGACGGTGTACGTCTCCAGCCCGGAGAACCCGCAGGTCTCCGCCTTCTGGTAGACGGTCTTGGTGGCCACGCCGGGCACGTCGAGGTCGGCCGCCGTGCCGTACAGGTGCATGCTGTCGCTGGCCCCGCCGATCTCGGCGTTGTGCGCGATGCTGCGGAAGCCGGAGTTGACCGTGATCGGCTTGTCGCCCAGCTTCTTGCGCAGCGCCTCCAGCTTGTACATGCAGCGCCGGACGTTCTCCTTCACCTGCGACGCGCTCAGCTTGCCGCCGTTGAAGGTGCCGTCCGTCTGGTTGTAGAACTCGCTCCAGTTGAAGTGCAGCGTGGAGCCGTCCGACTGCTCCAGCGAGTTGAGCTTCGCCTGGGTGTTGGGGCCGACCTCGGCGTCGACGCCGAGACCGTACGCCGCCTGGAACCGGCGTACGGCAGCCGCCGTACCGGGGCCGAAGTCCCCGTCGATGCCGACCCGGCTCTGGCTGGCGCTGTCCGCCGCCCAGCCCGCGATCCGGATCTGCAGTTCGGTCACGTCGGCACCCGTCGCGCCCTGGGTCAGCGTGCGCGACCACGCATAGGCCTGTGCGGTGCCCGAGAACAGCAGCTGGCCGAAGGCGACGCCGGCACCGGCGGCCAGCGTGCCGCGCAGCATGGTACGGCGGTCGATGGGACGGAAGGAGGAGGTCATGGTCGTCCTTTCGGGAACTCTCGGTGACGGTGGTGCGGGCAGAGGTCAGTAGGCGATCTGGAACGTCACGTTCTGCGCGTCGGTGTCGTAGGGGCCCACCCGCAGGACGAAGTGGGTGCCGTCCTTGACGTCGGTGGCGACGGTCGCCCACTCGGTACCGTGCAGGGAGTAGGTGTCGTCGTTGTTGCACTTGGTGGTGTGGTCGACGAACACCACGCAGGCGTACAGGAACACCCCCGCCGGGCTGTCCGTGAGGAGCCTCATGTTGATGTCGTTGCACCGCGAGGATGTCGTATAGGTGCCGTAGGACACGGGCGACGTGGAGTAGTGGTACGTCAGGGTTCTGGCGCCGCCGTAGCAGCTGGTCGCGGCGGCCGAGGGCTGCGCGGAGGCGGGTGCGACGCCCACGCCCAGCAGCGCGCCCGCGGTGATCAGAACCGAGGCGAACGTCCTGTTCCTGGTCATGATGGTCTCCGTTCGGGTGAGGGGGGTGTCAGAAGGCGATCTGGATGGTCGCGGAACTGCCTTCCAGGTCCACGCCGTTGGGCACGGTGAACTTGGTCCCGTCCAGGACGTCGGTGGCGATGGTCGTCCAGCTCCAGCCGACCTTGGTCCAGCGGTTGCAGACGCCGGTCTTCGCGAACTTCACGCAGGCGACGACGTACTCCGCGTCGCCGCCGATGACGCGCATGTTGATGTCGTTGCAGCGGCTCGTCGTCCAGTACGGGCCGAAGTCGAGCACGTCCCCGTAGTGCACCGTGACCGCTCCGCCGTAACAGCTCGTGGCGGTGGCGGTGGCGGTGGCGGCCGAGGCGGGCGCCGGGACGGTGAAGCCAAGGGTGACGAGCAGGGCGACGAGGGACGCGCGGGCGAACCGGGCGGTCATGGGGATTCTCCTCGGTACGACGGTGGGTGCGGCCGGGATCACCGGTTGGCCAGCCGGTCCAGGTCGGCCTGGGTGCCGTTGAACACGTCCGCGGTCGCCGGTGCCTTGATGCCCGGGAACAGCGCGGCGTCGGTGTACTGCCACATCGCCCAGGTCGTCGAGCCGTTCGGCACCGGCGGCTGGGTGATCGACTGGCGGTAGTCCGCGAGTTGCAGCGGATACCGGGCGAAGGCGGTGGTCGAGCCCAGGCAGTCGTCCAGGAAGGACTTCTGGGTGTAGATGACCGGCGTACGGCCGAAGGCCGCCTCCACCTTGTCGAGCCAGGCCCTGGCGTCGGCCACCGTGCCGTAGGTGGGGCAGCGTCCGGTGCCGTCGTCCATGCGCTCCAGGTCGAACACCGGAGGCAGGTCGCCCGCCCGCTGCCCGGTGTAGCCGGTGGCCCGCACGGCGGCGATGAACCGGTCGGCCTGCGCGGCACCGGTGTCGGCCGCGGTGCCCGTGTAGAAGTGGTACGGCGCGACGGCCAGCCCCGCCGCCCTGGCCGCCGGCAGGTCGGTGGCGAGGTATTCGTCGGTGACGTTCAGGCCGCGAGTGGCCTTGACCGTCGCGAACTCGACACCCGAGGCCTTCACGGCCTTCCAGTCGATCGGCGCGCCGCCCGGGTGCTGGTACTTGGCCGTGTCCAGGCCGTCGATCGGATAGCCGGCGGGGCGCGGCGGCGTGCAGTACGTGTTACGACTGGACCAGTCCACCAGCTTCGCCCAGGTGTTGGGGCCCACGACGCCGTCGGCACCGAGGTTTGCGCAGTGCTGGAACTCGATGACCCGGCTCTCGGTGCCGCCCCCGAAGTCGCCGTCGATCGTCAGCGGCGGGTAGTGGAAGGGCTCCATGGCGAGGTTCAGCCGGCACTGCACCTCCTCGACCTCGGTGCCCTTCGCGCCCTTCTGCAGGCTCGGACGGGTGTCGGTGTGGCCGCACACGGTCGTCTGCGCCGTGCCCGACGTGCCCTGGGTCGCGCAGGTGTGCGGCTGGGCGGCCCAGGTGTTCAGCGCCGCCCAGGTCTGCGGGCCGAGCACTCCGTCCGCGTCCAGTCCGGCGCACCGCTGGAACTCCTTGACCCGCGTCTCCGTCGCCGGCCCGAACGAGCCGTCCGCCGCGATCGGCGTGTTCCGGCTCGGCTTCGTCGCCAGATCGAGCTCGCACTGTGCCTCGACGGCCGGATCCCCCGTCGAGCCCCGCTGCAGTGTGGGCTGTGCGCTCGTGTGCCCGCAGACCGCGACCGCGGCGGCCGCGGCGGACTGCGCCGCCTGTACCGTCGTGGACCCGTACAGGGGCAGGACCGCTGCCACGGCGAGGGTCAGACCCCGCAGAAGCGTCCTTCGTCCCATCTGGTGTTCCCCCTCAGATCGGTGACCGGGAGGCCCCGGCACGGATCAGGCTGGCAGGGCTGGTCCCGCAGCGGATCCGCTGCTCCCCGGCAGGGACGGCGGGACAGTCGCACGCCTGTGACCTGCGGGGACGGGGCACCGCTGGGATGCGGTTGGGACAGGAGACGCCGAGGTCCCTCGTGGCCGGGTCGGGCCGCCCATCCGGCGGATGCGGACATCGGTTCGGAGAACGGGGCAACCCGGACCGGCCCTCGCGGGTCTAGCCACCGGTGACACACCATCAGGCTCCGCCGTACGACGAGACGGCGAGGCCGGCCAGCCCGAAGGGGGACCCCATGCGCATCCGCCCGGCCTTCGCCGTCGCTTCCCTGACGACCGCCCTTGCCGTGTCCGTGATTCCGGCGACCGCCCGGGCGGCGGACCGGGCCGCGTCCGGCGGTACGGCGTTCTCGGACGTCGTCGTCAACGGCGGCAAGGACGTCGTGCTCGGCCTGACCACCAGGAAGACCGTCAGGATCACCTGGACGGCGAAGGACCCGGACGGCGTCGCCGCGTCCTGGGCCTACCTGTGGCACGGTCCGAACACCGATGACGCCGACGGCATCCTGCCGCTGTACCCGCCGGCGGGTACCTGCACCGCGGCCTCCGCCGACCGCACCACCGTCACCTGCGAGGTGAGCTTCGGCGTGGACGCCGCACGCGACGTCCGCCACAACAGCCTCGCCGGCACCTGGAAGGTGCTCGCCGCGGCCCAGGACACCGGCGACGACTGGACGGAGACCGACGTCGCCGGCACGGCCCGGTTCAAGCGCCTGGCCAAGGTGACGGTCAACGCCTCGCCCGAGCCGGTGAGGAAGGGCCGGACCGTCACGGTCACCGGCAGGCTCACCCGCGCCGACTGGGAGAGCGGCGGCTACACCGGCTACCAGGGGCAGCCGGTACGGCTGCAGTTCCGCAAGAAGGGCAGCTCCACGTACACCACCCTGAAGACCGTCACCAGCGGCAGCGGCGGAACGCTGAGGACCACGACCGGGGCGAAGACGGACGGCTACTTCCGCTTCCTGTTCCCCGGCACCGCCACCACCGGTCCGGCCACCGCCGCGGGCGACTTCGTCGACGTCAGGTGACGGACCGCCGGCGGCCCACGGGGTTCGAGAGGCCCGGCAGACACCAAAGGCCCGGCCCCGGGTCCGAAGGCAGGACTCGGGGCCGGGGCCGGGCCGGACGCACCCGGTGGTTCAGGAGGTGGGGTCAGCCGAGGAGCTTCGTGGCCAGGGTCGCGGCGTTGTACGAGCCCCAGCCGGTGGTGAAGTCCCAGCCGGAGGCCGCGGAGTAGGCGCCGTTGCTGCCGCTGGTGATGTCGTGGAAGCCGGTGCCGCTCGCCGTGTAGAGGGCGGGGTTGGCGAAGCCGAGGTTGGCCTTGCCCTTCGCCGCGGCCTGCTGGTTGTAGAGGGCCGCGAACGCCGCCCACTCGGGGGCCGCCGCGCTGGTGCCGCCGACCGAGGACCAGGAACCCTGCGAGTAGATGGAGACGCCGGGGCTGGGGTTGGCGTGCGCCGAGACGTCCGGGACCTGGCGGTAGCCGCCGCCCGCGCTCTTCTGGACGGCCGTCTGCCAGCTCGGGATCTTGAAGACGGAGGACTTGCCGCCACCGCCGCCGGACCAGGCCACCTCCTTGCTGAAGGCGTTGGCGGAGGTGACGGTCAGCTTGGTGCCGCCGACGCCCGTGACGTACGGGTCGCTCGCCGGGTAGTCGACGGAGGTGGTGCCGTCGCCCGCGTCGTCCGAGCCGTCGTCGCCGGAGGCCGCGTAGAAGCCGAGGCCCTCGGCGGCGCCCGTCTTGAAGACGGCGTCCACGGCGTTGATGTTGGAGGTGGTGCGCTGGCTCTCGGCGGCGCCCCAGCTGATCGAGGTGGTCGGGATGCCGCTGTCGACGATGGCCTGGTAGGTGTCGACCTCGCCGGCGTCGGAGTTGGGGCCCTCGAACACGGTCACGTTCGCCTTCGGGGCGATCGCGTGCAGGACCTCGATGTCCAGTTCGACCTCGACCTGGCCGTCACCGAGCGAGCCGGAACCGCCGTCCACCTTGGACACGGTCGGGGTGGGCGAACCCAGGCTGTAGTTGGTGTCGTACTTGGTGATGTTGGACTGCTGGAAGCCGTCGAACTCGAGCAGCGCGATCTTCTGGCCGCTGCCGGTGTACGTGCTGGAGACGTTGTAGCCGCCCTTGAGCTGGGCCGGGGTGTAGCCGCCGCCGGGGCCGTCGTGCGGGGAGACGGTGTGCGGGGTCGCCTGGTGGTGCAGCTGGACGCGGTTGTTGAGGCCCGCCACGTCGCTGACCAGGGAGGCGAGGGAGGACGGGAGGGTCGGCGCGTTGTCGTTGGCGTAGAAGGAGCGGCCCGAGGCGGCGTCCTTCCAGGTCGACAGCTCGGTGCCGAAGGCCTTCTGCAGCTGGGCGGCGGTGCCGCTGGCGTCGACCAGCAGGTTGCCCGAGTGCACCTTGCCGACGGTGACCCCCTGCGAGCGCAGGTAGTCCCGGAGCTTCGTCACCTCGGCGTCGGTCCGGCCGAACCGGGCCGCGAACTGCCGCTTCGTCAGATAGTGGCCGTACGAAGCCGAGTGCGGGTCGCTGAC
This sequence comes from Streptomyces sp. NPDC031497, assembly GCF_055580905.1. NCBI lineage: Bacteria > Bacillati > Actinomycetota > Actinomycetes > Kitasatosporales > Streptomycetaceae > Streptomyces > Streptomyces sp. NPDC031497. Next base: position 363,495 of record NZ_JBVIKO010000003.1, on the reverse strand, counting down.
CTTGGCCACGAAGGTGTCAAGTGCCGTACCGCCGCGCGGAGTCAGGCTGATCGCCACCGATATCCGCTTGCCGGCCGCGACCTTGCCGGTACGGGACGCGTTGTGCTTCAGGCCGGGCAGGACGTCCCCGGCGACGGCGGCGCGGGCCGTGTGCGGGGCGTCGGACGCGTAGGCGGCCGGGACGACCGCCGTGACCAGGGCCGGCGCGGCGACCAGACCGAGCAGTTTCAGGCGTGACTTCACCGAAGTCCTCCGGAGGGGGGTGGGGGGTGGGGAGTGCGTTCCGTGAGCGGAATCCCGCGGGCGGAACGGGATCACCGTAGGAACTGCGGCCCTTCCCCCATAAGCGGGGTAACCCTTGCGTTGCGTGTTAACTGCGGGTGTCGAAGGTGCGGGGGACGCGGACGCGCGCGGGCTGACTGATCGTCATCGGCGGTGCCGCGGAAGTGGGTTGGTCGTCGTCGACCGCGTCCACCGCCGCTCCGGAAGCGATGACGGCGACCGCCATCGCGTGCGCCAGCGCGGTGCGCGAGCGGACGCCGAACTTGCGGTAGACCCGGGACAGCGCCCCCTCCACCGTCTTGACACTGATGAACAGCTCGGCGGCGACCTCCCTGTTGGTCGCCCCGCCGCCGACCAGTTCGGCGATCCGGGCCTCCGCGGGCGTGAGTTCGGGCCCGCCGGCGCCCGCCTCGCCGCCGCGCTCCCCGGCCGCCAGCCGGGCCAGCTCCTCCCGGGCCCGGGACGCGAGCGGGACCGCGCCGATCCGGGTCGCCGTCTCCAGGGCCTCGGCGAGCGCCGCGCGGGCCGCGTTGCGGCGGCGGCCCCGGCGTTCGACCGCGCCGAGCGCGATCAGCGCGCGTACCAGCTCCACGGGCAGCGGGAGCCGGCGCAGCCGCTCGACGGCGGTACGCAGCCGTACCGCCCCCTCCTTCGCCCGGCCGAGGCCCGCCTCGCGCAGGCCCTCCGCCCGCTCCAGCGCGGCCAGTACGCTGCCGGGCGCGCCGTCCGGCACGCGGGCACGGGCGTCGCGGAGCACGGCGCCGGCCGCGTCCGTCTCGCCCAGGACGACCAGGGCCTCGGCCAGGTCGGCGTACCAGTGCAGCAGGGGCGGGTCGGCGGCGCACATGGCCTCGCCCAGCTCCTTGACGCGCTCCAGCGCCTCGACCGCGGCCGCCGCCCCGCGCGGATCGCCGCCGAGCAGTTCGGCCTGCCCGAGCACCGCCAGCGCACGCAGCAGGAACAGCCGGTCGCCGTCGGCCTCCGAGGCCTGGACCGCCCGCGCGGCCAGCCCCCGGGCCTCGTCGGCGGTGGCGCCGGTGGTCGCGGCGAGTGCCGCCGCGTACAGCGCCGGGGCTGTCTGGGGCAGGGCGCGCGAGCAGCGGGCCGCGGTACGCAGCGCCTCACGGCAGTGCCCGGCGCGGACCTGGATACGGGTCAGCGCCACCAGGGTCGCCGTCACCTCCTCGGCCCCGGCCGACTCGCCGATCTCCTGGAGGAGCCGGACGACCTGGTCGCGGGCCTCGGTCACCTGGTCGGAGTCCAGGGCGAGGATCGCCCGCATCCGGATCAGCCGCCGGCTCTCCGGGCCGCCGCCGGCACCGCCGACCAGGGCGAGCGCCTCTTCCAGCGCGGCGTCGGCGCCGACCGGCTCCCCGGCCAGGGACCGCACCCGGGCGAGGGTGGCGAGCGCCCCGATCCTGGTGTCCGTGTCGCCCGCCGCAGCCGCCTGCCGGGCCGCCCGCCGGGCCTGCCGGGCCGCCTCCGCCAACTCCCCGCACAGCAGACCCCGTACGGCGGCCCAGTGGTGCAGCCGGGCCTCGGAGCGCGGATCGCCGGCCGCGTCCCGCAGGCCCTCCGCGATCAGGTCCTCGGCGCTCTCCAGCGCCTGCCCGGCGCCGAGCAGCAGGACCAGGCGGGCCCGCACCCGCTGTGCCGCGGAGTCCGACCGGGCGAGGACGGCCCCGGCGGCCTCGCCCGCTTCCTCCGGGCGGCCGGCGTCGCACGCGTACTCGGCCGCGGCCAGCAGCCGTTCGGCACGTTCGGCCGGGCGCCCGGCGGGGGTGCGGCGGGCGGCGAGAGCGGCCAGTTCGAAGGCGGCGCCGGGGGAGCCGTCGCCGCGGGCGGACTCGGCCGCGGACATCAGGGTGCGGGCGGTGGCCTCGTCCTCGTACGGGCGGGCGAGCGCGAGGTGCCGGGCCCGCTCCACGGGTCCGGCCGCCGCCTCGGCCAGTCGCGCGTGTGCCTGCCGCCGGCCGTGCTCGGGGGCGTCGGCGTGCACGGCCGCCCGCAGGACGGGGTGCCGGAACCGTACGATCCCGTCGGCGTCGGCCGTCGCGATGCCGAGCCGTTCGGCCTCCGCGAGGTCCGCGGCGGGGTCGGGGAGCCCCGCGGCACGCAGCAGGGTCAGGGTGGGGCGGGCGGCGGCGCTCGCGACGAGGAGGGTGTGCCGTACCGACTCCGGCAGCGAACGGGCCTGCTCCAGAAGGAGGTTGCGCAGTCTCGGGGGTACGGGCGGGGTCGCGCCGAAGCCGAGGTGCGCCGGGGCGTGCCGGGCGGCCCGCCCCAGCTCCCGTGCGTACCAGGGGTTTCCCGCGGCGGTCTCCTGGACCGCCCGCAGCAGTGCCGGGGACAGGTCGGCATCGAGGTCGGCGCGGACCAGGTGGGCCGTCTCGCCGTCGGTCAGGGGCGGCACGGGGAGTTCGACGGTGCCGGGCGGGCAGCAGCGCAGCCGTTCGGGCTGTCCGCCGTCCGCCACCCGCTCGGCGGCGAGCATCCGGATGCCGGGTCCTTCGAGACGGCGTACGGCGAAGGCGAGGACCTCGGCGGTCGGCTCGTCGAGCCACTGCAGACCGTCGACGACCAGCAGGACGGGCCCGGTGGCGGCCAGGGCGCGCAACGCATCGAGGACGGCGACGCGCACCGCGAGCCGGCCCCGGTCGTCCGCCGGCTCCGGGCCGCGCAGCAGGGCCGCCCGCAGCGCGGCCCGGGGCTCGGGCGGCAGGGTCTCCAGGCAGCTCTCCGGGACCCGTGCGAACAGGCCGACGAGCCCCGCGAAGGGGAGCCGGGTCTCCTCCTCGGCGGGCGAGCAGTGCAGTACGGTGCCGGCCGGCGGGGCGTCGGCGGCCAGGGCCGTCACGAGCGTGGACTTGCCGATGCCGGCGGGGCCGTGGAGGAGCACTCCGGGGCGTGCCGCCGCCTGGGCTCGGGCGGCGTCGAGCAGCGCACGGCGCCCGGTCAGAAGCATGTGTTCATGACAACCGTCGGTGATCGGCTTGTCAATGACATCGGTCACCTCCCGGACCCGCCCCGGCCGGTGAAGGCGGCGGTGACGACGGCGAGCGCCCGGTCGTATACAGGGAAGGCGCGGATCCGGCCCTCGAAGAGCCGGCCGCTCAAGTACCCGGACCTGCCCACGCGGTTGGCGACGGTGCCGCCGGAGGCGGCGGGTGAGGACGAAGCACCGGCAGGCCCGGGCCCGGCAGGTCGCGGAGGCGGCGATCCGCAAGGAGGCCGCGGCGAGGAACCGGACCGCCGGCCAGGCCGCGTGATGCCGGGTGCGGCCACGATCGGTGAGGCGGCGAGCAGCCCCGTGCGCGGGCCGGTGTCCGTACCGTGCCGGGTGCCCCCGCGGCGACGACGCGGGCGCCGAGTCGTCAGGCGGGCTGGACGGTGAGGGTGCAGAGGCGCTTGGTGGCCCGGGTCAGGGCTACGTACAAATCCCTTTCCCCACCGGGGCGGGCCGTGATGATTTCCTCGGGGTTCATGACGACGACCCCGTCGAATTCCAGGCCGCGTGCTTCGGACGCCGGCACGATGCGTGCGTGGTGAGCGATGCCCCGGGCCGTCAGCTCGCTCACCCTGGTGTCCGCGCAGATCACTCCCAGAAGCTCGCCCGGGTGCGCGGTGCTCTGGGCGCGGAGTTCCTGAACGAGGGCGGTGACCAACCCGTCCGGAGGCGTGGTCACGGTGCGCGGGCTCTCACCGCTTCGCAGTGACCGTGTGGGCTTCTGGTCCGGAGCGATCCGCGTGAGCAGGTCCCGGACGCCCTCCAGGATCTCCTGCGTGGTGCGGTAGCTGACGGTCAGGTTGTGCAGTGTGAACCGCGGTCCGACGTGGGGGCTCAGTGCTTCCCGCCAGTCGCGTGCTGTCGCGACCGGGCCTGCCTGGGCGAAGTCACCCACCAGCGTCATCGCCCTTGCCGGGCAGCGGCGGACGATCATCCGCCACTGCATGGCGGTCAGTTCCTGCGCCTCGTCGACGACGACGTGCCCGTACGTCCGCTCGGGAGGGCCGTCGACCAGGCTCGCCGCCTCGTCCAGCAACGGCACATCGGCATCGGTCCACGGGTCGTCCGGACCGCGCAGCAGAAGGGACCGCTCCCGCGCGGTCAGGCGGGGCAGGCGCTCGGCGAGAGCGCCGGCGTTCGTCAGGAGCGCCTTCACGAGGTCACCGGGTGCCAGCCGCGGCCACAACACCTCGACCGCTCGGTCGACGCCGGCGTCGTCGAGGAGATCGGCTCGGATGGCGTCCAGGTCCAGCTCGTGGACCGGACCCGAGTCGGCCGCACCTTCGGCACGGCGCTGGGCGACTCCCGTGAACCGGTCGAGGTTCATGCCCGTCATCCTTTCGGCATCGGCGTCGATCTGCTCCAGGAGGTCGCCCATGTCCCTTTGCAGCGCGTCGGTGACGGCGTCGACCAGGAGCTCCCTGAACACCTGGCGCGCGGGATTGTGCCCCGGTGCGGACGCCACGGCGGCGTCGCGTGCCGTGGCGACTTCCGCGCCGGACAGGCGAACCAGTTCCTGTCCGACCCGGACGGTGAAGTCACCGGCGGGGGCCTGGTGGACGCGGAGCAGGCCGGCCAACGCGTCGGCGAGGTCGGAGCTGCCCTTGAGACGCGCCGTATCGAACGGATCCACCGTCTCCGTGGACACTCCTGCCAGTTCCCGGCAGGTCGCCAGAACGACGTCGTTCTCTCCGAGCGAGGGAAGCACCTGGGAGATGTAGTCGAGGAACCGGGCGTTCGGGCCCACCACCAGGACACCCTCCTCCGCGGCGCGCGGGAACGCGTACAGGACGTAGGCCGCCCGGTGCAGGGCGACCACCGTCTTGCCGGTGCCGGGCCCGCCCTGCACCACGGTCACCCCGCGGTGGGCGGAGCGGACGATCTCGTCCTGCTCGGCCTGCAGCGTCGCGACGGCCGCGTGCATCCTGCCCGTACGCCGTGCCGACAGAGCCTCGGTCAACGGGCCGTCCCCCACGACGTCCTCGTCGGTCGGGGCGGTCCCGTCCAGCAGTTCGTCGCTCACCGAGATGACCGTGCGCTCCTCGAGGCGCAGGTGCCGGCGCCGCCGCAGGTCCATCGGGTGGACCGGTGTCGCCTCGTAGAAGGGCCGCGCCGCGTTCGCGCGCCAGTCCACGAGCAGAGGCAGGTCATCCTCCTCCGTATGCAGTCCGATTCGCCCGATGCGCAGGGCCGTGCCGTCCGTCCAGTCGATGCGCCCGAAGACCAGCCCCTTTTCGGCGCCCTCCAGCCGGCCGATTTCCTTGGCCAGACGCTCGGCGGCGATTTCTCTCTCGTATGCCTCACCGGCGCTTTCCGCCGGGGCCTTCAGCACACGCGCTCGGTGTACTCGCGCCTCGGAAAGCCGCTCGGTGAGTAACTCGTACAAGGAGGACACGTAATCCCGCTCCAAGTCAACGGCGCGCGCGGCGGGATTATTCATTTTCGGCAACAGGGGCTCCTTCGATTTGAGCCACACCATACGGTCGAGGTTCCCTCAAGGTAAGTCTTGACTTACTTGGCGAATTCATGTCCCTGCGGGGGAATCCATGACGGCTGACCGTATGGCGGATCGCGCATTCCGCCGTTCCGCATATCGCTGATTGCGCCCCTTGAGCGCCGGCGATGTTTCGACCGAGGAGGCCCCATCTCGGGGCCACGGCAGCACGCCGCCGTCGGTCGCGGCCGACCCGGGGAGCCGTTCCATCGCCGCCTGCCCCCGGCGGCCTGCCAAGTCCCCTTTCGTTTCGCGGAGATGACGTCGCGTTGCGGGAGTGTCAACCGACGGGCATGGCGCTGTCGAGAGTTTTCGAACCATGTCCGGCAAGCCTCACCTGGTGAGGGGAAGGGGAGCGGCGGATTGCCAACTCGCGGCGTTCATGAGGCTTGGAGATGCCGGTCGCGGGGCATGGCCCTCCTACCGGACGGCAGGCCCGGTCAGGGCTCGGCAAGAGGAGGGCGTCATGGACGGTCGGATTCGCGTGCGCGTAGTTCGTCGGCCCGCTCCCCGGGGGCAGGAGATCGACCGCAGGACGCCTTCCGGGCGAATCCTGCCGTACTAGGGCCTGTCCGGAGGCTGCCAGCACGAGTTCCGCCCCTGGCGGGCACGCGACAAGGTCCGGCTCGCCGACCCCCTGGCGGGCCTCCGCCCGGCGCGGCGGTCGCGGCCTGCTCCTGGTCAACCTGGTGGCCGACCTGCTCCGCGGGGCCGAGCGCGGCCGGCAGCGCGTCCCGGAGCAGCTCCGGCGCGGCCCGGTACCGCTCAGCGAGGCGTGCGCCATCAGCACACCGCCGCGCCGGACACCCAACGAGCCCGACTGAGGGGCGAGTTCGTCCTTCCGTGTCGCATCGTCCATGGCGACACAGTGCTGTTCAGCCACGGCAACCCGCCCACTGCGACCACATGTGGGCCACCAACACCGCACCCGTCGCCGTCAGTTCCGACTCGGGCAGCAGGGTGAGCGCCGTGAGGGTGCCTGCCGCCTCCTGGTACGCCTCCCGGCCCAGTTCCTCGTCCGCCCGGTCCAGCAGGGTGCCCGCGGGACTGTCCGGCCGATGCAGGTCGGCCGTCTCGCGCAGGGCGGTGAGCCTGGCCCGGCGGCCGATGCGCGGGAGTTCCCGGGCGAACTCCTCGGGCGTCACGTCCACCGCCACGCCCAGTGCGCCGAACCCGTGCGCGCCGAGCATCAGACCACTGCCCGCCTCCAGCGGCGTGAGGACGGTGGGGCGGAACACGTTCGGGTCGGCGGGCCGGTCCGACGCGTCCTTCTCCATCAGTTCGTAGGCCCGGCTCAGCCGCTCGGTGAACTCGCCGCACGCGAGCGGCGGGGCGGCGGGGACGGGATAGCAGTCGCGGTAGGGGTCGGCGTCGTCGACGAGCGGGCCGTCCCGGACCGGCAGCCGGCCGAGCGGGCGCCAGCGCGTGGAGGCGGGTGCCTCGAGCCGGAGCCAGGCGCCGTCGGGATCCGATCCGTGCCCGCCGCCGCGCACCCGGAAGGCGTCCGGCGCCACGGTGACCTCGATCCGGCCGGGGGCGTCCAGCCGGTAGGTGCCCCAGGTGGGCAGGTGCAGCCAGGGACCGGGCTGGTCCCAGGACAGAGTGGCCCGTACCCCCGCACGCAGAGCCGCGGCGGCGGCCAGCGACACGAACCGGGCCGTGTCGGCGGGGCCGGGCAGGGAGCGCCTCAGGGAGGTGCGCACATAGGGGTGGGCGAGCACCTCGTCCAGCCGTGGAGCGGCCTCGGGGTCGGTGTCCAGGGCCAGCAGCAGCCGCCAGGCGTCCGCCCAGTCCGGCTCGGACGCCAGATGCTCCTGCACCCGGCACAGCAGCAGCCGGTCCAACTCCAACTGGGCCCAGGCGAGGTGGGTGCGGCTCAGCACTGCGGGCGCGAAGGACGGGTCGGTCACCCGGTCGGCGATGCCCTCGACCAGGGAGCGCAGATCGGCGCAGAAGACGCTGGGGTTGTCGAAGCCGTTCCCGGAGCTGTACCGGTGCCCGTACAGACCGCCGCCGCAGGACCGGACCACCGGACAGCGGCGGCAGGTCTCGCTGATCCCGTCGGCGCCCGACTGCCGGGCCCTTACACCGGGGTGCGCGGCGAAATCCGCGAAACCGTGCCGGAAGACGTCGTACCCCGTCCCGGGAGCGCCCGCGTAGGCGGTCTTCAGCCAGTCGGCCTGCTCGAAGGTGCCGTCTGTCTCGATCACGGCGAGGTCGCTGGGCGCCAGCCCCATCGCCTCGGTCAGAGGCGGCCCGCCGCGCAGGGTGCTGAGCACCGAGTCGAAGGTCCGCACCGGCATCGGGCGCCCCTGCTGCTCCCAGCGGTCGAAGACCGCGAGCAGCCAGTCGGCGTAGGGAGTGGCGGCCTGGGACGGGTTGGGCGGCGGGCTGTCCCAGGTGGAGTGCGGAAGCAGGTAGTCGATGCGCGGCGGGGCGAGCTCGGTGAGGGCGTCGTGCACGGCGACCGGGTCGTTCGCCACGTCCACCGTGCACAGCACTCCGCTGAACAGGTGACGGTACTCGGGTTCCTGCAGCAGCCGGATGCCGCGGAGCACGCGGTCGTGGCTGCTGTGCCCCCTGCGGTCGAGCCGGTGCCGGTCGTTGGCCGCACGGTCGCCGTCGAGCGACACGCCGACCCGGACCCCGAACTCCCGGCAGACGTCGAGATGGCGCCGGTTGAGGGTGACCGCGTTGGTGTGCATGCGCAGGTCGAGTGTGGTCAGCGGGGAGAGGGCGCGGGTGAGCTGTTCGCAGATGTCCCGCAGCCGGGCCGGGCCGACCAGCAGCGGCTCGCCGCCGTGCAGGATCACCGACACGGATTCCAGGGCTCGCGCGGCGGTGTACTCGGCCAGCCGGGCGGCGACGGAACGCACGGTCTCCGGGCGGATGAAGGTCGGCCGGGACTGCCAGCTCTGGTCGGCGTGCTGGTACACGTAACAGTGGTCACAGAGCAGATCGCACCTGCTGTGGATCTTGAGGACCAGCTGTCTCAGAGGTGGGCTTTCGGGCGCCTGGCTCGTCACCGGAGAAAGTCTGGCAGCCCTCTCACTTCCAGGGCGCCCCAAACCGTCCTACTGGGAGAGACACTGCGCGTCGTCGCCCTTGCTCAGAGCGCCGAGTTGAACGTGATCCGCCGGCCCGGACGGCGGTCGGGGAGGCCGGTCACGCGGCCCGCAGCGCGTCGCGGGATCGAACGGTGTCCGGTCACTCCGACGCGGGTGACGGCGAGGCGGGGGACCGCCGCGGCTTCGTCGAGATACTCGGTGAGATCGGTTGTCACGGAACGTCCCCCCGTCGCCATCGGTCAGCCCAGCCTAATCCAGGGGCGACCGGGTGCGCAGGGACGCATCGGTACACGGCGGTACAGGCCGAGGGCCTCAGGCGGCCAGTGGATCCAGCACCAGCGGCTCGATGCGGCCCTCCAGCATCGCGCCGATGCCCTGGACGACGCACACGTCCGGCCGTTCCGCGATGTGCACCGGCATACCGGTGGCCTGCCGCAGCAACTGGTCGAAACCGGGGAGCAGCGCCGAGCCGCCGACCATCATGATCCCGCGGTCGGCGAGATCGGCGACCAGGTCGGGCGGGCAGTCCCGCAGCACCTTGCCGATCCCGTCCAGCACCCCGGTCAGCGGCGTCTGGATGGCATCGCGGACGGCGGCGGTGTCGACCCGCACGCTGCGGGCGAGACCGGTGGCCACGTCCCGCCCGTGGATCTCGGTGGAGGCCGGGCCGTGCGGGGTGAGTCCGTTCCCGGACAGGGCGAGCTGCAGGGGCCGTACCGACTGGCTCGGCAGCATCAGTTCGTGTTCGTGCCGCAGGTGCTGCACGATCGCGTGGTCCACGGCCTCGCCGCCGACCGGCATCCGCTCGGCGCACACGATCGACCCGAGGGAGAGCACCGCGACCTGGGTCGCGGCGGCCCCGCAGACCAGGATCATGGTCGCCTCGGGCCGCTCCACCGGCATCCCGCACCCCACCGCGGCGGCGATCAGCGTGTCGACCAGCTCCACCCGCCGCGCCCCCAGCCCCACCAGCGTCTCGATGGTCGCCCGTTGGGCCAGCGGGTCGGCGTCGTGCGGGGTGCAGGCCGCCGCCCGCAGCCGGGGCTTGCGGCGCAGCGAACGGCGGATCTTGTCACCGAGCAGATGACGCAGCATCCGCTGGGCGATCTCGATGTCGACGACGGTACCGCCCGAGATGGGGCGTACGACGCGGATGTAGTCGGGCGTCCGGCCCGTCATCTTCTCCGCGAACTCGCCGACGGCGATCAGGGCGCCGGTCCGGGTGTTCACGGCGGCCACGGAAGGCTGGTCGACGACCAGGCCCAGGCCCTTCACGTACACCCGGGTGCGGGCGGCCCCCAGATCGACGGCGAAATGGCAGCGGCGCAACTGCTCCAGACTGACGGTCACGGCAGATCCTCCCGAGTGCGCGGGCCGTACGGGGTGGCACCGCCGGTCGGCGGCCTGCTTCGCATCCTCCGGGGGATCCGGACGGCGCGCCTTCGGGGGAGGGCCGGGCGGGGCGCGGCTGAATGGGGGGTTTCCCGGCTACAGGGTGCGGGCGGCTTCGAGGAGGGGACGCAGGCCCGGTTCGCCGCCGACGTGGAAGAAGGGAACGTCGGCCTGCCGGGCGGCCCGCCGTTCGGCTTCGGTGGCGCCGACCATCAGGCACTTCGAGGGACGGACGCCGAGGTGCCGCAGGGCCCGCGACACCGCGTGCGGGTCGGGCATCAGCGGTGAGTGCAGCCCGTCGCGCCCGTGGACGCCGCCGTGCAGGCAGTCGAGGAGCCCGCGCCGGAGCAGGTACGCGGCCGTCGTGTAGGGGTCGCAGTCGGTGACGACCGCCAGCTCCAGGCCCATGTCGGCGAGGGTACGGATCACCAGGTCGGCGTCGGGGACGGGGACGAACCGCTCGGCCGACCGCGTCACCAGCGCGACGAGGCGCGCGCGCAGCTCCGGGGAGACGTTCCGCGGGTCCAGTGCCGGGGGACGGCCGAGCGGATCCGGACCGAGCAGCCGGGCCAGGAGCGGGATCTCCGGGGCCGGGTCGTCCGGGCGGAGCCGGGCCAGCGTGCCGTCGAAGCCGAACATGACCGCGTCCGCCCGGCGCAGCCGGGCGTTGAGATCGACCCGCTCCGGACGGGCCGGCGGCACGGGGTAGGGGTCGTGGGTCGTGGTCAGCGTGAGATCCCAGTGGATGGAGAGGCCGCGCAGTGCGTTCCGTCCGGGTCCGGTGCCGAGTTCGGCCTGCGCCTGGTTGACGTAGGTACGCGGGTAGGTCTCGGACAGAGAGCGAAGCTGTCCCCGCAGGCAGTTCACCACGGCGTCGGACGGGGTGGTGAGAATGCCGAGGGCGGCCACCTGGAGCAGGTCGGTGATGCGCCATCGTGCCTCTCCCACGGCGCGGAAGGGCCCCTGGGACACGTCCAGCTCCAGCCGGTGCTCGGTGAGGCCCACCTCGTAGTAGCCGGTCGCCTCGGGGATCCGGGCGAAGCTGAATCTGCCGTCACCCGTGAGCTCGTACACGACGGTCCTGGTGTCTCCCGTCGGCTCGGGGAAGGGGTCCCCGTCCGGCAGCGGGTAGGGCCCGTGCACGGGTGGCGCCCCGCGCGTGCCGTCGTACAGCGGACGTGTCAGCAGGCACAGCCGGTACCAGCCCTCGCCGGTCCCCCGGCGCAGCGGCAGCAGCCACGGGGCGGGGCCGGTGTCGTCCTCCAGCTCGTCCCGGATCAGCTGCGGTACGGCGATGATGCCCCGCCGGTCGTCGGCCGCGTCCAGCGTGCGGCGAACCGTCGACAGGGCCGGGGCCTCGGCACGGCCGTCCTCCCGCACGCAGGAGAAGACCACCAGCCATCGGAGCCCGCCCAGCTTCAGCACCTCGTCCTCGAACCGCCGCATCGTGGCGAGGACCAGCGGCAGCCCGGAGACGTCCGGCTCCGTCAGCAGCGAGCAGCCGTGGCCGTGGGCGGTCATCACGTACTCGCCGGCGCGCAGAGCGGCGTCCGCCACCAGCCGGGTGACCGCCCGGCCGAGCGCCGCCACGTCGTCCGGGTGCCGGGGGGCGTCGGCGAATTCGAAGGTGACCAGGGTGCGGTAGGTGGGCGGGGGCGGCCCCCAGGCGGAGTCCCCGGAGCCGGCGTCGGGGTCGGAGTCGGGGTCGTGTCCGTCCTCGGTCTCGTGGGGCGGCTCCTCCTCGCCCAGTGGATCCTCCACCGCGAACAGGCTCTCGGGTACGACGTTCTGCGGCAGCGGTGCCTCGACGGCGGCGGCCGCCTCCTCCTCGATCGCGAAGATCGACGGCAGTGACTCCTCGGTGGGGAAGGAGCCCTCCGGTTCGTCGGGGGCCCGGAGTTCGGGGCCCGGTCCCTCGTACTCGCCCTCGTCGCCCGGCTCCCGGAACTCCGCCCGCAACTCGTGCCCTATGGCCCGCAGTTCGGGGTCGTCACCGCCGGCGAGCTCGTAGTCCTCGTAGACCTCAAGGGCTTCGTCGGTGCGGCCGAGGCGTTGCAGCGCGATCAGCAGCAGACGCCGGAAGTCCTCGCGGGAGGGGTACACCCGCAGGAGGCCGGTCAGTTCGGTGGCCGCGCGCTCGTACTCGCCGAGGTCCAGATCGAGCGCGGCGACCTTGTGGTGCAGGGCGAGACGAAGCTGCTGGAAGCGGGTGCGGGCGGTACGGGCGGCGGGCCCGGGGAGGTCCGCGAGGGGGTTCGGGTCGCGCCACAGGCCGAGGGCCGACACCAGGCGGGCCCGTGCCCCTCGAAGGTCGCCCTGGGCGGCGAGCGTGGTGGCCGTCCGCTCCAGATCCTCGCAGTGGACGAGGTCCAGATGGTCGGCGCTGGTGTGGAGCGCGTAGCCGTCGGGGGCCACCGCCAGCACGCCGGGACCCAGGGCCCGCCACAGCCGGGCCGCGATCCGGTCCACGGCCTCGCCCGCGTCCGTCGGCTCCTCGCCCGGGCTCCACAGCCCCTTCCGCAGGGTGTCGCGGGTCACCTCGCGACCGTGGCGCAGTAACAGCATGACCAGCGCCGCGCCCTCCAGGGGGCCGAGGACCAGGGCGTCACCGGCGATCTCGGCGGTCAGCGGGCCGAGGACGCGGTAGAAGCGCTGCCGGTACTCCCTCCGGGCTCGCAGCAGCAGCTCACCGTCGGTGAGCTGTTCTCTGCCGGACGTCTGCAGGGGCGGCGGGGACAGGAGCAGCGTCAGGGCGTGCGCGTAACGTTCGCACAGGGACTTCGGCAGGTGGCGCAGCTGTTCCGGCGCGATGGGCGGTGACAGCCGGGGGAGTTCCCCCATGGCCAGGAGTACCAGGACCTGGCACAGCGAGGACAGGTCCTTCGACCGTGTCGCCGCCCCTGGCGTCTGGTCCAGCACCAGGCCGACCAGCTTGATGGTCCCGTCGGGCAGCAGCATGATGCGGGAGGGGCCCAGGTCCACGGGCGCGACACCGGCGTCATGAAGGGCACCGACGGCTTGGGCGAGCTGCGTTCCGATCGACACGAGGAGGGGGCCGGGAAGGCGGTAACCGTTCGGTGCCGCAAGTCTGTTGAGAGGGATCCCGTCCACGTATTCCATGGCCAGGTACGGCGTCCCGCCCTCGATACCGAAGTCGCTGACGTGCGCGACGTTGCGGTGCCCGAACGCGTACAGCCTCTCCGCATCGCGCAGGAACGCCTCCTGCCCACCGGAGACGCGGAGTTGCCGGTGGCGGCGGAGGACCACCTGCCGGCCGGTCTCGCGGTCCTCCGCCAGCCAGGCGGACCCGCCTGGCACGAATCGCCGCAGCAGGCGATAGCGCCCGCTGTCGCCGCCCGAGTGCCCGCTGTCCGCAGCCGGTGCCGCATCGCCTCCACCCCCCGTCAGCCGCCGCACGCTCTCCGTCCGCACCGTCGCGAACGCCTCGCCGTCCCCGCCCTGGGAAGTGCCGCCCGCCGCCGGGGCCACCGCCCGGAACTCCCCGGGTGCCGCTCCCGCCCGTTCCTCGATCAACTCGCCCACCCGGGCCAGTAGTTCGCTCGTGCCGTTCCGGGCCGTCCGCGGCAGGGTGCGCAGCAGCAGCTCACGCACGCCCGGCCGGAACGCGTACGACCCCGGCGGCCCCGGCACCGCCACCAGCACCCCGCTCACGATCACCTCCGCCAGGTGCTGCGGCCGCGGATCCGGCTCCACCGCCCGCTGCACCAGCCGCATGACCGGCAGATCGGGCCGGCCGACCGCGAGATGCCCCGCCAGCCGGAACGCCTCGGAGGACGCGGTCGCCCGGAACCGCAGGACCAGGTCCTCGGCGGAGAGACGGGACACGTCCGTACGGGAGTCGCCCCGCACGCCGCCGTCCAGCAGTGCGGCCGCGCCCGGGAACCGCGCCCCGCCCGCCGACGCCACCAGCCCGGCCCAGTTCGCCAGCCACCGCGGCCCGGCGGCCTCCAGCACCGGCAGGACCAGCGACCCCTCCGGTACCTCCTCCTCGTACGGCGTGAAGGTGAGCGCCGACGTCGGTGCCGCCGGGAACGGCGCCGACAGCAGGCCCGGCGCGGCCGGCAGCGCCGTGTCACGCCACAGGTGTTCGGGCAGCGGCTGGAGCAGGGCCAGCGGCATCTGCCGCGCCCACCGCCGCAGCGTGCGGTACCACCGCGCGCCCGCCTCGCCCGGTCGCCACTGCGGGCCCATGCAGTCGCTGATCAGGAGTGTGACCGTGCGGCCGTCCCCGGGCAGCCCCGCGCCGCTCACCGTGCCGTCCGCGGCCGACCGGTGCACCGTCACCGTCCGGAACACCCCCGACTGGGCCAGCGCCGTGTGCAGTTCGCGGAGCAGCGGGTGCCAGACCGGCATCGTCGGACCGTCGTCGTACACCAGGTTCAGCCGCAGCCAGCGTTCCCGTGCGGGGCGCAGGACCGGGAGCCACCACGCGGGGGCCGCGCCGAGGCGGGCGATGCGGTCGGCGGTGGCCGGTTCGTCGAGACGGTGGCCGGACGGGGCGTCCGTACGGCGTTTGAGGGGGCGCAGGGAGCGTTGCAGGGCCAGCGGGTGGCGCAGCATGGGCGGCGCGGGCGCCAGGAGGGAGGCGTACGTGCCGGGGGACGGGGTCGGGGAGGGGAGGTGCAGCGGGGTGCGGGTGGGCTCCTCCGTGCTCCCCGCGGCCGGGGGCTCCGCCGGGTCGGGCGGCGGCGGGGCGGCGGGCTCTCCGGGCGGCGGGTCCTGCCGTACGGCCGCCTCTCCCGGCGGACTCGCCGGTTCCCCCTCCTGCCGCTCCATCCGCCCCGCCAGCCACAGCAGTTCGGCCAGTTCCCGGGGGGTGGGACGCACGCCGCCGCCCGCCTGTGCCAGCAGGCCGGCGAGGCGGGCGAGCGGGGCCGGGTGGTCAGAAGGCATCGGTCCGGGTGGCCTCGCCGAGGTACGGCATCAGCTGCTCGGCCAGTTCGTCCAGGGACCTGTCGTTCAGGTCGGAGGACCGGGCCAGGTAGATGGCGTTGAGGAGCTGGTCGGTGGCGAGGTCGCCGCCGCCGACCCGGGACAGGAACCGGGTGATCAGCGACTCGGCGTAGGAGTCCGGTTCGCCGAGGTGGGCGCGGACGATCCCGGCGAGCTGCTGGTCGTCGGGCTGGCGGAGCCGGAGCGTGACGCAGCGGCGCAGGAAGGCCGGCGGGAACTCGCGTTCGCCGTTGCTGGTGAGGACGACGAACGGGAAGGCCCGGCAGCGCACCCGGCCGCGCTCCACGCCGACGCGTTCGTCGGTGCCGTCGACCATCACCTCGGCGGCGGGGGAGTGCCGGGCGGCGCGGACCAGTTCGGGGATCTCGTACTGGCCCTCCTCCAGGACGTTGAGGAGGTCGTTGGGCAGGTCGAGGTCGCTCTTGTCGATCTCGTCGATGAGCAGGGCGCGGGGCCGGCCGTAGGGCAGGAGCGCGGTGCCGAGCGGGCCGAGACGCAGATGGTCCTCGACGCCGGACTCGGGGACGGGGGCGCCCGGTGCGAGGGCCGCGGCCGACTGGCGGGCCGCGTAGAGGCGGGAGAGCGGGTCGTACTGGTAGAGGCCGTCGTGCAGGGTGCTGCGGCTGGTGATGTTCCAGCGCAGCACCGGGCCCAGCCGCAGTTCGCGGGCGACCGCGTAGGCCAGGGAGGACTTGCCGGTGCCGGGCGGGCCGGTGACCAGCAGCGGGCGGCGCAGGTAGAGGGCGGCGTTGACGAGCTGGACCGTGTTCGGGGTGGCCTGGTAGGTCGCGGCGCGGTGGGTGCGGTCCGGCGAGGTGGCCGAGGTGTCGTCGGCGTCGGCGGGGGTGGCCAGTTCCGGGCCGCCGTCGAAGGCCCGCCAGGGCGGCGGCGCGGGCAGCGCGGTGATGCCGTCGTGCGGCTCCTTCGTACCGGTGTAGACGGGCCACAGGGGCATGGGGGTCCTTCTCCGTTGGCGGCGGCGGGGTCAGGCGACGGGGGTGTGCAGGCTGGCGGGCGGCTCGGGGTAGCAGTGGGGGGCGTCCCAGAGGAGCTGGACGTCCCGCGCCCAGTGGCCCTCGGGGTCGAGGGCCGCCGCCTCCTCCCGCAAATGCCAGATGCGGCGCGGAAGTTCGGTCGGCGGGACACCGGCGACATACGGGCTCAGGGCGTCGAGGAAGGCGCTGCCCGAGCACGGTCCCGCGTGGTCGGTGCTCGCACAGCCGGTGCGCGGCCACAGCAGCACCGGGACCGGCATGTTCACGCTGGCCTCGAAGTGCTCCGGGGCCGCGGCCGGCGGGGCGCCGAAGCCGGCCAGGGCGGCGTCCTCGTCCCGCAGGCGCTTGCGCAGGCCGAGGGGGTGCTCGGTGCTGCCGCAGTCGACCCGGTGCAGGACCGTCCTGCCCGGACTCTGCTCCAGGGTCCGCCACTTGCCGGCCAGCTGGTGGCGCAGCCGCGCGCTGCGGTGCCGGGAGCGGTCGGTCACCACCACCGGGTGCGCACAGCCGAGCGGGGTGGAGTCCTCGGGGCCGCACTGCCAGTGCGCGACCGGCTCGTTCAGCCACTCGCGGGGCAGCACGAAGGTGAGCAACGCCTCGGCGTCCTGGGCGAGATGACCGAAGGCGTCGTCGACGCGCTGCTGGACGTAGGCCCGCACGTCACCGCGCGGCAGCCGCTCCACGGCCACCGGCCGGCGCTGTCCCTCCCGGTATGCCGACACCCGCACCGTGACCTGATCCTGGCCCTCGCCGCTGCGCTCCAGCTCGATGACGATGGGCGCCCAGCCGGCCGTCCGCGCGGCCGCCGGCGGCCGCGGCTCCAGCAGCGCCCGCAGCCGGTCGGCGAACTTCTCCACCGCTTCCGGGTCGTCCACCTGCCACTGCACGTACGCGGCCGCCGCCCGCAGCGAGGCGAACCCGTCCGTGGGCGGATCCGGGGCGAGGGGGCCCGCCGCGTCCCGGTAGAGCTGGTCGGGACGGCAGTCCAGGCCGGCCTTCTCGGCCCGCCGCACCATCCTGTGCAGCCGCCCGGTCGCGACCGGGGTGTCGGCCCCGGGCGCCGGGACCAGCGCGCCCAGGTCGTACCAGTAGCGGGCCATGACCTCGGTGGGCAGCATCCGCCCGGTCCGGACGCCCGCCTCGTCGGAGGCCTGCACGACCATCCCGACCACCCGGTTGTCCGGCAGTGCCAGGGCCGCCCCGCTGAACCCGCCCGCCAGCGGCTGCCCTTGCGGCTCGGCGGCCTCCAACTGCAGCCACTCGTCGGCGATCAGCGTCCGGGACACGGCACGGTAGAAGGCCTGAGCCCCTTCGCCGTAGCCTTCCGGGAACCCGTACGCCCCCAGTGGCGCCCCGCTCTGCTCCGCCCCCGGCGGCGCGAACAGGGCCGGCTCCAACGGCACCTCACGGTCCAGTTCGAGTACGGCGAGGTCGCCCGGGTCGGTCCAGCCGCCCGCCCAGCCGCCGTGCACGGCCACGGTCGCGGTCAGCCCGCCCAGGTCCCGGCGGTTCGGGAAGCTCACCGTCAGCGGCGCCCACTCCCGCTCCTGGACGACATGCGCGCAGGTCAGCACCGTGCGGGGGGCGACGAGGAAGCCCGCTCCGGACACCGCGCCCCCGCACTCGATCCGGGCGTGCCAGGCAGGACGGCTCATGTCGCGTCGGCAGCCCCGGAGGCCCAGCTCAGCCGCACCACCAACTGCCCCTCGGCCGCGCCCTTGGCGATCACGGCACCCGCCTCCGCGGTCAGTTTCACCCCGAACTCCAGCTCCACCGAGTCGGGCCGCAGCGCGCCGTCGCGGAAGACCCGCAGCGCGGACTGGGCCGCCGCCCGCACCCCGTCCAGGGCGCCCTCGAAGGAGCGGGCCGCCTGCGCCGCCGGTCCCGTACCGCCGTCGCGGGACACCGGACGGCTGCCGGGGACGCCCTCGGCCGACTCCACGAGCACGACAGCCCCGTCCTCGGTCTTGAACTCCATCATCCTCGCCATGGTGCCCGTGGCTCCCCCGTGTCCTCGACCCCGTAATCGGTCCATTGTGGCCGAAGCCGACCTCCCTTGTCCTGGCGTCGTGGCGGAAACCCGCCCGGGCACCTTCCCGCCAGCACCGCTCAACACCCGCGCAACACCAGCGCCGTGACACTCTTCCCAGCACTCGACGCACCTGATCGCATCCTTCGAGAAGAGGCGTGGATGAGAAGACGACGAACCACCGGGCGCGGGGCGACCCTCCTGTCCGCGGGCCTCGTGATCGGCCTGCTCCCGGCGACAGCGGCGACAGCGGCGGTGAGAGCGACGACGCCGACGGCGCCCGCGGCCTCCGTCGGCTCGCCCACGGGCACCACCACGGTCACCCTGGTCACCGGCGACAAGGTCACCGTCACCGACGTGGGGCAGGGCAAGAAGACGGTCACCGTCCGGCGCCCGCCCGGCGCCACCGGTGCCGTCCGCACCCAGGTGGCCGACGGTGACATCACCGTCGTACCCGACGAAGCCCTGCCCTATCTGCGTCAAGGCACCCTGGACCGGCGGCTGTTCGACGTCAGCGGGCTGATCCGGCAGGGGCTCGCCGATGCCAGGAGCGACGCCCTGCCGCTGATCGTGACCTATGCGGGCAAGGCCGTCCCGCTGAGCGGCGCCGAGCGGACCCGGTCGCTGCCCAGTCTGCGCGGGGCCGCCGTCGACGCCGGCCGGGGGCGCACCTTCTGGCGGACCTTCACCGCACGCAGGAGCCTCGGCAAGGTCTGGCTCGACGGCCGGGTCAGGGCCACCATGGCCGAAAGCAACGCGCAGATCGGCACGGCCGCCGCCTGGGACGCCGGCTACACCGGCAAGGGTGTCACCGTCGCCGTCCTCGACACCGGTGCCGACCTCACCCACCCCGACCTGGCCGGCCGGACCGGTGCCACCAAGAGCTTCATCGACGGCGAGGACATCGCCGACCGCAACGGCCACGGCACCCACACCACCTCCACCGTCGGCGGCAGCGGAGCCGCCTCCGACGGCACCGAGCGGGGCGTCGCACCCGGGGCCACGCTCGCCGTCGGCAAGGTGCTCAGCGACCAGGGGTCGGGCAGCGAGTCCCAGATCATCGCCGGCATGGAGTGGGCCGCCCGGGACGTGCACGCCAGGGTGATCTCCATGAGCCTCGGCTCGACCGAACCCAGCGACGGCACCGACCCGATGGCCCAGGCGGTGAACACCCTGTCCGCCGAGACCGGCGCCCTGTTCGTCGTCGCCGCGGGCAACACCGGTGCCGCCTCCTCCATCGGCTCGCCCGGCGCCGCCGACGCGGCGCTCACCGTCGGCGCGGTGGACGCGGACGACCAGGCGGCCTACTTCACCAGCGCGGGCCCCGCTACGGCGACAACGCCCTCAAGCCCGACCTCTCCGCCCCCGGCGTCGACATCCTCGCCGCCCGCTCCCAGCTCACCTCCGGCAGCGGCTACTACACGACCATGAGCGGTACGTCGATGGCGACCCCGCACATCGCGGGGACGGCCGCGCTGCTCGCCGAGGAGCACCCCGACTGGACGGGCGCCCAGCTCAAGGACGCCCTGATGTCCACGTCGAAGCGGCTCGACGCCTCCGCCTATGTGCTGGGCGCGGGGCGGGTCGACGTCGCCGGTGCGGTGAACGCGCGGGTCACCGCGACCGGCAGCGCCGACCTCGGCTTCTACGCCTGGCCGTACGACGCGGACAAGCCGGTGACCAGGACGCTCACCTACACCAACACGTCCGACGAGGACGTGCGGCTGAACCTGACGGCGCAGGGCGCCCCGGACGGTGTCGTCACCCTCGCCGACGCCACCCTCACGGTCCCGGCGCACGGCACCGCCGCCACCACCGTGACCGGGGACGGCGCCGGCGCGGCGGTCGGGACCACCAGCGGGCAGATCGTGGCTGCCCTCGCCGGAACCGGGACCCCCGTCGCGCACACCGTCTTCGGGCTGGTCAAGGAGGAGGAGCGGTACACCCTCACCGTCCACGTCAAGGACCGGGCCGGCGCCGCCACCGCCGCCGACCTCGTCGTGCAGCGCCTGGCCGAGGGGGCCGACGCCGAGCCCGCCCGCGTCGGCGACTCCGGCACCCTCAGGCTCCGCCTCCAGCCCGGTACCTACAGCCTCACCTCCTTCCTCGACGTGCACGGCAGCCACGGCGCCGACTCCCTCGGCCTCGGCTTCCTCGCGGCCCCCGAGATCACCCTCGACCGGGACCGCGAAGTCACCCTGGACGGCCGGAAACTGCGGGAGATCAAGGCCGTCACCGAACGGCGCACCGAGACCGATCAGCTCCTCATGGAGTACGACCGGAACGCGAACGGCACCGACCTCTTCGGCGCGGTCCAGGTGCCGCTCACCTACGACAGCGTCTTCGCCGCGCCGACCGCGAAGGTCACCCGGGGCACCTTCGAGTACCGGACCGTGTGGCGGCTCGCGAAGCCGCTGCTGGCGGTGGCGGGGATCGGCGAGGCGACCGTGCAGTCCGGCGGGACGCTCGTCGAGGGGCGCACCCGGCTGCCGCTCGTCGACGTCGGGGACGGCCCGTTCACCGGGGTGAGGGGCATGGCGGTCCTCGCCCGTCTCGCCGAAGGCGCCGACCCCGCCGCCCTCGCCCAGGCCGCGCAGGACGCGGGCGCCAGGGCGCTGTTCGTCACCGATGACACGCCCGGCCGGCTGATGGCCTGGTGGGGCACCGACGACAACGCCGACCGGCCGCTCCAGATCGCCACGGTCGACGCCGCCGACGCGGCCCGGCTGCGGGCGGCCGGCCGGGTGGACATGACCGGCACCCGCAACTCGCCCTACGTGTACGACCTTTCGGAGGGCCACCGGGGCGCGATACCGGACCGGGACCTGACCTACGCCCCCACTCCCCGCCAACTCGCCGCCGTGGACGTGAAGTTCCACGCCGTGCGGCCGGTCGGCGGCGGTGAGTTCCGTTACTCGATCACCGACGCCTTCCCGGTCGGCCTCGGCTTCCAGCAGCGGGTCGACTTCCCGGCCGAACGCACCGACTACGTCTCCACCGGCCCCGGCCAGCGCTGGCACGAGTCGGTGACCGCCGGCGACGGCGCGCTGGAGGAGCGCAGCGGACTGGTGACGTACACCGGCGGATCACGGCCGGCGCTGAACTGGTTCCGCCCGGTGTGGCATCCCTGGCTCGGCACCGGGCTCGGCTGGGGCCAGCAACGCGCCGGGAACCAGCTGGAGTTCAACACCCCCGGCTGGGGCGACTCCGGGCCCGACCACACCGGCTTCGGCGACGTGTGGAGCGAGGACAGCGGGATGACCCAGCAGACCTCGGTCTACCGGGACGGCACCCTGGTCGATCGGCGCACCGGCTCCGGGGCGTACGCGTGGGACGCGCCGGCCGACGAGCACACGTACCAGGTGGTCACCGACACCGCCCTGGACGCCGGCAGGTGGCCGTTCGCCACCCGGGGCCACGCCGAGTGGACCTTCCGGTCGGCGGCCACCCCGGAGGACCACTGGACCTACCTCCCGCTGATCAACCTCGCCTTCGACGTCGACACCGACCTCGCGGGGGACGTCAGGGGCGGCCACCGGGTCCCGGTCGGGATCGGCGCCTCGTACGTGGCCGGGGCGAGCGGCACCGGGACCCTCGGCGGACCGCGCCTCGCGGTGTCGTACGACGACGGCGCCTCCTGGCGGAACGTCCCCCTCACCCGTGCCGGGCGGGGCGTGCTCGCGGTGCCGCGCGACGCCGCGTACGTCTCGCTGCGCGCCTCGGCGAGCGACGACCGGGGCGGCTCGGTCACCCAGGAGATCGTCCGGGCGGTGGGGGTGAGGTGACTCAGCGACGGGGGTGACCGGTGATGCCCCGGATCACCCCCAGCTCCACCAGGTCCTGCGGCCGGATCCGCAACTGGCCGGCGGTGGCCTCGACCTCCTCCGGGGGCCGTTTGAGGATCGCCGCCGCCAGCTCCGGGGCGATGACCGAGAAGTAACTGTCGGGCGTGGCCCAGGTGTTGCCGGGCGCGGCCAGCGCCAGCGCCCCGCCCGAGCCGCCCTCGCCGATGACCAGGGTGGTGATCGGCGTACGGGCCGAGGCCACCGCGCCGAACAGCTCCGCGATCGCCGCGCCCACGCCCTGCCGTTCCGCCTCGGCGTCGTTGGCGGCGCCCGGGGTGTCGACGAGGGTCAGCACGGGGATCCCGAGCCGGTCGGCGAGGCGTATCAGGCGGGTCGCGGTCCGGTATCCGGCGGGCCGGGTCGCCGTGCCGGTCTGCGCGGCGAAGGCGACGGTACGGCCGTCCCGCTCGCCGAACCCGCACAGCATCCCGCCCGGATCCGCGCCGCCGCACCGGTCGCCGACGAGGGCGCCCCGGCGGTCACCGAACCAGGCGTCCAAGTAGGCCTGGGCGCGGGGCCGCCGCGGAGACCGGGCCCGCTGGACGGCCTGCCATCCGGTGGCGGGCAGACCACCGGTGTCACCCAGGGCGTCCGGTGGGTCGGCGGGGGCGTCCGGTGGGGCGCCGAGGGCGTCTGGTGGGTCGGCGGGGGCGTCTGGTGGGTCGGCGGCGGTGGGGGTGGTCGGTGGGTCGGCGGGGATGTCCGGCGGGGCGGCGAGTGCGTCCGGCAGGCAGGTGAGGGCGTCCGGCGGGTCGGCCGGGGCCGTGGCCGGGTTGGTGAGCAGCCGCAGCCACAGCCCGAGCGTCGTCTTCAGCTCTTCCAGGGGCACCACGGCGTCCGCCGACCCCGCCGCGAGCTGCGCCTCGGCCGTGTACGCCGCCGGGTCCGCGTCCGGTGGGCGGACCCGGGAGCCCGCGAAGCCCACCTGCGCCCCGGGCAGCGCCAGGATCACATCGGCGCCGGCGCCCAGGGTGGCCCAGCCGCCGCCGGTCGTCGGATCGCGCAGGACCGCGATCTGCGGCAGCCCCGCCTCCCGGGTGAGCGCCGACTGCCTTGCCACCCGCTGGAGTTGGGACAGCGCGAGCATGCCCTCCTGCATCCGGCTGCCGCCGGTGGCGACCAGCGGGACGACCGGGAGCCGGTGCCCGCGGGCATGCGCGTACGCCGCCTCCAGCCGGTCCCCGGTCCGCTCGCCCAGCGAACCGCCGAGGAACCCGAACTCGAACACGATCAGCACCGCCGCCGTGCCCTCGACACACGCGGTGCCGACGACGACGGACTCCTCCTCGCCGGTGCGCCCGGCGGCGCGGGCGCGCGAGGCGTCGTACCCCTGCCAGCCGAGGGGCCCGTCTGGCCGGGACTCCCGTGCCGGGTGCGGGAGTTCGGCGAAGGTGCCGGGGTCGGCGACGAGGCCGAGGAACTGCCGGGCGGAGAGCCGGACCGGCCGGTGCTCAGACACCCAGGGACCGCTTCATGATCTTCCCCATGTCGTTGCGGGGGAGCGCGTCCAGGTAGCGGACGACACGCGGGCGCTTGTGCGGGGCGAGCCGGCCGGCGACATGGTCCGCTAGCTCCCGCTCCCCGGGCGGGGACTGGGGATCCGCCGGGACGATCCAGGCGACGATCCGCTCGCCGAGGTCCGCGTCCGGCTCCCCGGTGACGGCGGCCTCCCGCACCCCGGGATACTCCAGGAGCGCGTTCTCGATCTCACCGGCCCCGATCTTGTAACCGCCGCTCTTGATCAGGTCGGTGGCCTTCCGCCCGACGATCCGCACATATCCGTCCACCTCCCGCACGGCCATGTCGCCGGTCCGGAACCAGCCGTCGGCGGTGAAGGCGGCGGCGGTGGCGTCGGGCCGGTTGAGGTACTCGGTGAACAGGTTCGCACCGCGCACCTGGATCTCCCCGACGGTCTCCCCGTCGAACGTGGCGATCGTGGTCCCGTCCTCCTCCACCAGCCGCAGTTCCACACCCGGCAGCGGCACCCCGACGGTCCCCGCCCGGGCCTCCCCGTCCGCGCGCACACTGGTGTTCATCAGGGTCTCCGTCATGCCGTACCGCTCGATGACCCGGCGCCCGGTCGCGGCCGCGATCCGCTCGTGGTCGTGGACGGGCAGCGCGGCCGAGCCGGAGACCAGCAGCCGTGCCCGGCCGAGTGCCTTCGCCAGCGCGGGGTCGGCGGGCAGGGCCTCGGCGATGCGGTGGTACATGGTGGGGACGCCGAACAGCATGGTCGCGCCGGCGTTCAGCTCGCGGGTCACGCCGTCGGTGTCGAAGCGCCCGAGGTGCCGCACGGAACCACCGCGCCGCAACGGTCCGAGGATCCCCAGCACCAGCCCGTGCACATGGAACAAGGGCAGCCCGTGCACCAGCACGTCGTCCCCGGTCCACTGCCAGGCGTCGGCGAGCGCGTCCAGGGTGGCGGCCAGCGCCCGGCGCGGGAGGACGGCGCCCTTGGGCGGTCCTGTGGTGCCGGAGGTGTAGACGACGAGGGCGGGGTCGGCCTCGGTGGTGCGGTCCTCGGGGACCGGGCCGGAGGCGTGCGCGTCGACGTCGATCCGCGGCAACCCGGCGAGTGCGGCGGGGAGTTCAACGCCGGGCGCGGCCAGCACGGCCGCCGGTGCGCTGTCGGAGAGGATGTGCGCGAGTTCCTTGTCGCCGGACTTGGGGTTGAGCGGCACGGCGGCCTTGCCGGCCAGCAGGGTGCCGACGACGGCGACGGCCGTCTCCAGTTCCGGGGTCGCCCACACGGCGACCCGGCCGGCGTCCCGGACCCGGCCGGCGAGGGCGCCCGCGGCGGCGGCGAACTGCCCGTACGTCAATGACCGCTCGCCGAACCGCAGGGCGACTTTCCCCCAGACTTCGTCCGGGGGGACCCCCATCCCGCTGCGCTCGCCCGGACCGTCCACCAGCGCCGGAAACAGAAGGGACACGCGACGACTCCTCACCGGTCGGAACCTCGACAGACCCTTCCTACACCAGCCACCACCCTCCGGAAGCCACTGGCCTTGATCACAGCCGGCCTCCACCGGGTGCTGCTTCGCGAAGGCGCCGGTGGTCAGCCGCTTCATGCCGTGCCTCGTGTTCCTCGGCGTCTGCCACCGATGCCGGGGCTTCACCGAGGGTGAAGGTCAACGGGGCGGCCGCGGTTGCGGTACGGCAGATGAGTCGCTATCGAGAACGGCTCGCGATGAGGTGGGTGAGGCCGTCCAGGATGCGCTGCAGCCCGAAAGCGAAGGCGTGTTCGGGGTTGTACACGCCCTGGTGGGTTTCACCCGCGGCACTTCCGACCCGAGCTGCGAGGGGGAACCGGGCAGGATCGAAGACCCTGGCCAGAAGGGGCGCGTTGGCGGCCCACCACTGCTTGTCGGACATGGCGCTGTCGCGGGCGGCGGCCTGGATGTCGAGGTCGGCGCGGGCGACGGACTGGACGAAGCCGAGCAGGAAGGTGAGGGCCGCGTCCATTTCGACGTCGTCGAGCCCGAGGCCGTCGAACGCGGCCAGTTCGTGTTCGTACTTGGCCATGAGCCCGGGACCGAGCGGCGGCCGTGTGGTGGGCAGGGTCGCCACCCAGTGGTGGCGCCTGTACAGGTCGCGGTTCTCGCGCGCGACGGCCTCCACCTTCGTACGCCACGGGGCGGCTGTGTGATCGGTACGCGGCATCCGCAGATAGGCGGTGTCCAGCATGAGGTCGAGCAGTTCCGCCTTGCCCGGGACGTACGTGTAGAGCGTCATCGGCGTGACGCCCAGCCGCTGGGCGACGCTGCGCATGGTCAGGGCATCCAGCCCACCGGAGTCGGCGAGTTCGGTGGCGGCCTGGATGACAGCGTCGACCGTCAGGCCCTGCCTGGGGCCGCGCCGGGGGCCGCCCTGTCCGGGTTCGCGCCACAGCAGTTCCAGGGTGCGGGCCGGGTCGTCTGTGCCGCTTCGTTCTTTGGCCATGTGCTCCATCTTTTCCCCTGAGGGATTCCGGGTCCGCACCCCCAAACTCTGTACGTTGTATATAGTACGGTGTACAGAGTTTAACTTCGAGCTCCAGGAGAAGTCATGAAGATCACTTCCACCGCTGTCTCCCTGACCGTCGACGACGTCCCCGCCTCCGCCGCATTCCTGACCAGGCACTTCGGCTTCCAGGAGGTCATTGCCGCCGAAGGCTTTGCCTCCCTGGTCCGCGAGGACGCCGTCAACGTGATCTTTCTGCAGCGCGGCATGGAGGTCCTGCCCGAGGGCGTCAGGGATCAGCGTGCCGCGGGTGTGATCACCGCGTTCACCGTGGCCGACCTGGAGGCTGAATACGAGCGACTGCAGAGCGAAGGCGTCTCCATCACCATGCCGCTGCGTGAAGAGCCGTGGGGTGAGCGCCTCTTCCAGGTCACCGACCCGAACGGGGTGATCCTCCAGCTGGTCGCCTGGGCCGCACCCGGGAACCGGTGACGGCCCCGAGGCCGATCGTGGAGCCGGCGGCCGACCCGTGACGCGAGAAGGGCCGTAGTGGTGCGGGTGCGGGTGAGCTGTGAAGCCGCCCCGGGCCCGTGCGGCCTGTGCCGACCCTGCCCTGTGCGGGGTCGTTCCCCGAGCCGTTAGCCTGCGACGGACCGGAACACGCGCCGCCACCAGGACAAGGGAGCCCCCGCCGTGCCCCGAATAGCCCTCGCCACCTACGATCCCGGCGCGGAGCCGAGCAAGGACCAGGATCTGCCGGTGCTGCTGCGCGCGCTGGCCGCCGCGGGGGCCGACGCTGTCGCCCGTCCCTGGGACGATCCCGACGTGGAGTGGGGCGCCTTCGACCTGGTCGTCATCCGCTCCACCTGGGACTACAGCTGGCGCACGGAGGAGTTCCTGCCGTGGCTGGAGCGGGTGGGCAAGGCGACCCGGATCGCGAATCCGGCCGCGGTGGTCCGCTGGAACAGCGACAAGCGGTATCTCGGTGATCTCGCGGGGGCCGGCGTGCCCGTCGTGCCGACCCGGTATCTCGCCCCGGGCGACCCGGTCGAGCTGCCGTCCGACCGCGACTTCGTGGTCAAGCCCACCTTCGGCGCCGGCGCCCGGTTCGCCGCCCGCTACACGCCCGACGAGCACGGGACGGCCGTACGGCACCTGGCCCGGATGCACGACGAGGGGCTGACCGCGATGGTCCAGCCGTACGTCGCCGGCATCGACGTCAGCGGCGAGCGGGCGTTGCAGTTCTTCGGCGGCCGGCTGCTGCACGCCAGCCGCAAGCGGGCCGTGCTCACCCCGGGCACGTCGTACGACGCGGACAAGGTCGCCCACCCCGACCTGCAGCGGTGGGACCCGACCCCGGCCGAACTCGCTCTCGCGGAGCGCGCGTTGGCCGCCGTGCCGGAGGCGCCCGAGCTGCTGTACGCCCGGGTGGACCTGGTCGACGGGGCGGACGGGCGGCCGCAGGTGATGGAGCTGGAACTGGTCGAGCCGAACCTGTTCCTGTTCCTGCACCCGGGGTCGGTGGACGCGGTGGCGGAGGCGATCCTCAGCGCGGCTCGTCGATGACCGCGGTGCGCTGGAGCAGGCCCCAGGTGAACTCCGCGACCACCTGACGGCCGTCCGGCACCTTGAAGGTGAGGCCCCAGCGGGTGGGGGCGGTGCCCTCCAGGGGGCGGGCGGGGGCGAAGGCGCGGGCGGCCTCGTCGACCGTGCAGGACCAGGGGGCGAGGTCGTCGAGGGTCTCCAGCTTCGGGGCGGCGGCGCCGGGCGCGCGGACCAGCCATTCGTTCCAGACCGCGCCGCCGGGGCCGACCATGACCTCGAAGCGGAGGGTGGGCCACAGGGGGAGCGGCCACTGCCAGGCCATGCACTCCAGGTCACCGACGGTGCGTTTGGTCTCGGAGTCGGGCGGGCCGAGGACCGAGCGGTAGCGAGACGCCGCGGAGCGGGAACGCGGCGAGCGGACCATCGCCTGCCACCGCTTGTTGGCCTCGCGCATGTCCGCGAGCGACGCGCCCAGCGTGCGCCGGGCGTCCTCGACCAGCTCCGGGTTGTGGTCGGCCATACGGCGCAGCAGCACCAGCTGGAAGTCCAGTTGCATGCCACCCATGGTGCACATAGCGCTACCCGGCTGGTTCCCGGCCATTGCCCGGGCAATCCTCGGTGGCTAGCCTGTGTTCGTCATGCCGATCGCCTGTTGATATCTCGAACGTTACCCGCAGCTTTGACGATATCCGGCGCTTAGACCCAAGGGAGGGGGCCGGACGTGGGACGCCTTGTGCCTGCCGTGACCCGGGCTCTCGACATTCTTGAGCTCTTCCTCGACGGGGACGGGACTCTCTCCGCCCCCGACATAGTGCGCAGACTCCAGCTGCCGCGCACCACCGTGCACGAGCTGGTGACCACGCTCTCCGCCCGGTCGTACATCGTGCCCGTACCCGGACAGCCCGGACGATACCGGCTCGGTGTCCGTCCGTACCAGCTCGGCAGCCGGTACGCCGAGCAGCTCGACCTCGCCGCCGAGGGCCAGCAGGTCGCCCGGTCCGTCGCCGAGACCTGTGACGAGACCGTCCATGTGGCGATCCTCGAAGGCACCGACGTCATCTACATCGCCAAGGTCGACTCCACGCACGCGGTCCGCATGGTCTCCGCCGCCGGCCGCCGCCTCCCCGCCCACTGCACCTCGGTCGGCAAGATGCTGCTGGCCTCGCTGTCGGAGCAGGAGCTGTCCGCGCGCATCCCGGACGACGCCGACCTCGTCGCGATGACCCCGAACAGCATCACCGAGCCGGACGCGCTGCGCGAGGCCCTCACCGGGATCCGGGCGCGGGGCATCGCCGTGGAGAGCCGGGAGTCCAATCCGGACGTCTCCTGCGTCGCCGCGCCGGTCCGCGACCGTACCGGCCAGGTCGTCGCGGCGATGTCCATCTCCGTCCCGATGATCCGCTGGAGCGACGAGCGCCGCGTCGAGCTGGAGCAGCTCGCGGCCAAGGGCGCCGCCGAACTCTCCGAGCGCCTCGGCCACCGGAGCGTGGCATGACGACGGCACGCACGGCACACACGGCGTACGAGGTCGCGGTGGCGGCGGAGGCGACGCTCGGCGAGGGCCCTACCTGGGACCCGGTGACCGGCCGCCTCGTCTGGATCGACGTTCTCGGCTCGCGGATCCACACGTACGACCCGGCTACCGGCCGCCGTACGATCCGTACCGCCGAGCAGCACATCGGCGCGGTCAAGCCCCGCGCGAACGGCGGCCTGGTCCTCAACCTCCGCGACGGCGTCGGGCTCCTCGACCCCGACGACACGTTCCGCTGGCTGCACCGCGAGCCGGTCCCCGGCCGCCGCGCCAACGACGCGGCCGTCGCTCCCGACGGCTCCCTGTGGGCGGGCACGATGCGCTACGACGAGACGGTGGGCGGCGGCACGCTGTCCCGGGTGACCGGTGACGGCTCGGTCACCACCCTGCTGCCCGATGTCACCGTCAGCAACGGGACGGGCTGGAGCCCGGACGGCAGCCGCGTGTACTACGTCGACACGCCGACCCGCCGGGTGGACGTCTTCGACTACGACGGCGAACTCCCGTCCAACCGGCGCCCGTTGGTGACCATCGAGGAGGGTGCCGGGTTCCCCGACGGCTTGACGGTCGACGCGGACGGCTGTGTGTGGGTGGCGCTGTGGGGTGGGGGAGCAGTACGCCGTTACACGCCGACGGGTGAGCTGGACCGGGTCATCACCCTTCCCGCCACGCTCACGACGGCCTGTGCGTTCGGCGGCGCCGACCTCACCGACCTGTACGTCACGACGGCACGCGTGGGGCTGGAGCGGCCGCATCCGACGGCGGGCTCCCTGCTGGTGATCCCGGGCGCGGGCAAGGGCGTTGCCCAACCTGCCTTCCAGGGCTGACCTTTCGACAGCGCCCCGTCAGGGGCGCGGGGAACTGCGCGACCAGCCACGACGGCGCCGCAGACGGTCGACTGCTCGGCGCGGCAGGGTCGTCTTTCGCCTGCGGGCCGGTGGGGGGCTGGTCGCGCAGTTCCTACCCCCGGCCTTCGGCCGGGGGTACCCCCCAGCGCCCCCTACGGGGCGCTCAGCTCGCCCAGAACCTTTCGTTCCGCCGGAGTCAGCGGCGGGCCCGAAAGCGGTGGCAGCAGCGGGCCGTTGAGTGCGGCCAGGATCGCGGTGGGCCGCAGCAGTCGTGACGGGCCCGTTTCCAGGCTGCTCACGTCCCACAGGGCTGCCGCCGCCTGGTAGGAACCCGTGGCTGCCTTCAGCAGGCGGCGTGAGTAGCGGGTGACCAGGCGGTCCGCCGTGCTCGGCTCGCCGCCGTGGGTTTCGGGGTACCAGACGTCCTGGCCCACCGCCGTGGCCCAGGCGCCCTCCACGACGCCGGCGACCCCGCGCTGCACGCGGCGGGACAGGCCGGGGGCGGCGAGGCCGGAGCGGTCCAGTTCGCGGGAGAGGGTTCGGGCGCCCTGTGCCGCCACCGACATGCCCTGTCCGTAGGCCGGGTTGAAGGTGGCCAGGGCGTCACCGAGGACGACGAGGCCCTCCGGCCAGGTCCGGGCCTTCTCCAGATAGCGGCGCGCGTTGTGCGTGCTGTGGCTGGTGTGGATGTCGGTCAGGGGTTCGGCGCCGGAGACGAGACGGGCGAGGATGGGGTCCGGCAGCTTGCGGATGTACTCCAGGAAGCCTTCCGGGTCGGACGGCGGTTCGCCGCCCCGGGTGCCGGCCAGGCTGACCATCCAGCGGTCGCCCTCGATGGGCAGGACCATTCCGCTGCGGCCCGGCCGGGACGCGTACGGGTCGGCGTGCAGCACCGTGAGGGGGAAGTGCTCGGCGCCCTCCGGCCTGCGGTAGATCCGGGTCGCGTTGACGAGGCCGGAGTCGACGGTCCGTTCGGGTATGCCGGTCACCCCGAACGCCTCCAGCCAGCGCACGACGCGCGAGCCGCGACCGCTGGCGTCGACCACGAAGTCGGCGTCGAGCACCGTCTCCCCGGATGTGGCCGCGGTGCTGGTAGAGGCCTTCGAGGAGACGCGGACGCCCGTCACGCGGCGCGCGGTGCCGGTCAGGGACAGGGCCTGTGCCGTGCGGATCTCGGTCTTGGAGTGGGCGAGCACCTCCGTGCGGACCACCCAGTCCAGCAGCGCTCGGCTACAGGTGATCATCCGGGGGCCGTCGTGCCGCCAGCGGCGCATCCAGCCCTCGGGCGTCAGCGCCAACATGCCCGAGCCGAGGGGTATCTCGTGGGCGCCTGCGGAGAGCAGCCGCTCGCGCATGCTCACGCCGGGCACGAGGTCCTCCACGGCGGCCAGACCGCCGGACATCAGCAGATGGGCGTGGCGGCCCTGCGGGAGACCCCTGCGGTGCTCGGGCCCGTCGGGCAGTTCGTCCCGTTCCAGTACGACCACTTCGTCCACGTGGCCGGACAGCGCGGCCGCGGCCAGCATGCCGGCCAGTCCGGCACCGATGACGACAGCTCTCCGCGGCATGGGGCTCCTTGTGTCCGGTCAGGGGTGTGCGGTCAGGGGTGTGCGGGCAGGGCGGGCAGTCAGGGGACTGTGGTGCGGACGGTCGGGTCACATACCCGTGTCTCAGGGGGTGTTCACCCGGGGGTGGCCCTCACCGTACCTTCCGGCACTGTGGCGGTGAGGCGTGACCGGGTGAGCGCCCGCGCCAGCTCGACCAGCCCGCCCGTGCCGGCCACCTCCGTGGCGTAGAGCCGGTACGTGCTCGGCGTGGTGCGGGGCTCCTCGTGGGCGGCGGCGCGGCGGGCCGCGTCGCTCACCATGGCCGCCTCGGCCGCGACGCGCGCCTCGTGCGCGGAGCGGCCCTGGTGCAGGGCGGCGTCCCGGGCGCGCTCGCGCACTCCGTCGTCGAAGTAGGGGGCGAGTGCCAACAGGCCGTCGTGGATGGAGACTTCGCGCCAGAGCAGGCGTACCCGGGGCGGCTGCCAGACGGAGATGGGCGGCTTCGGCGCGAGGGAGGCGAACCGCACCTCCGACCACAACGGGCCGAGGCCGCGCAGGTCGTCGAGGTCGCGCCGGCAAGCCAGGGCCACCGGCAGCAGCCTGGGCAGGACGAAGCCCGCGGAACATGTCAGGGCGCCCAGCGAGGCCATCGGCGGGGCGACACCGGTGGACAGGAAGTCGAGGTCGTGACCGGACCAACGGGCCACGAGCGCCGTGTACTTGGCGAGCTGGAAGCCCACCAGGTCCAGCAGTATCCCGGTCAGGATCAGCCGCAGCCCGGTCCTGAGCAGACCGGTGACCTCACGGCCCCAGGTGACGCACACGGCGCACATCACCAGGGTGGCCGTGCTGTGCCCGAGCAGGTAGAGCACGATCATCTCGCGCATGTACGGCGTGTTCGCGTAGTACGTGTCGAGGTCGGTGAGCCGTTCGGCGCTCGGGTCGGCCAGCGTGAACAGCACGACGATGGCGACGATCAGCGCGCCGTAGGCGGCCATGCTGCGCAGCACCAGGCGGCGGATCCGGGCCGGGGGTCCGCCCCGCCAGTTGATCAGCAGGACGAGCAGGGAGCAGCTGTACGCCGAGAGCATGCCGTAGGTGAGGGGGGCGCCGAAGTTCGGGATGCCCGTGAGGCGGTTGACGGCGGACAGGGTCAGCGGGGCCGAGCAGACGAAGACCAGGGCGCCCAGGACGATCGCGGCGCAGGTGGACACGGTCAGCGGGTTGCGCGGGACCGTCAGGGGCCGGCGGATCAGGACGACGCAGGAGAGTCCGAAGACGGCGCCCGCGAGGTACACCACGAGGCTCATGCCCGAGTACTCCCTTCCGTCGTACCGGTGCGGAGCCGGGCGGCGGCGACGAGCGGGGACAGCGCCAGGGCGTCGGCCACCCGTACGAGCAGGGCGGGAGCGGGGGTCCGCTCCGCGAACCGGTCCGGTTCGCCGGCGGGCGCGAGCCGGCGGCCCGGGTCGCGCTCCTCCGCCACGGCCGCGGCGATCACCGCCGCCCACGCGGTGGCCTCTGCCCTCTCCGGGTCGTCCGTGGTCCGCGCCGCGGTCTCCAGCGTCCGTTCGTACAGGGCCCGGTCGAAGAACGCGTCCAGGTGGCCGAGCGCGTTGTGGATGCTCGTCTGGCGCCACACCAGCCGGGTGGCGGAGGAGGACCAGCGCGGCGGGGGCAGCCGCAGCGCGCGCCGGGTGAGGAGTTCGTCCAGCTCCCGTTCCAGCGGTTCGAGGCGGGCGAATGTCCTCCGTGCCCGCCACCGCTGCGTCAGCCGGGGTCCGGTCAGCGGGGTCAGCACGCCGATGACGGTCAGCAGCGCGCTGAGTCCGGCGGCCGCCGGTGACACGGTCGTGCTGACCCAGGACCAGTCGAGGCCGCTCCAGCGGGCGACCACGGCGGCGAGCTTGGGCAGGCTGTACCCGGCGCCGCACAGCGAACCGACGCCCAGGATGATCAGGCCCGCCCGCAGCCAGCCGTGCACCTGCCGGGCCCAGCGCAGCGACGACACCGTGGTGACGGTGACGGCGGCGAGGTGCCCGGCCAGGTACAGCACGATCATCTCGGCGATGAACGGGGTGGTCGCGTAGTAGGTGTCCAGGTCGGTGCGGCGCTCCACGGGCGTGTGGCCCAGCGCGAACATCGCCGCGATGCCGACGAGGACGAAGGCGTAGCCCACGATCCAGCGGCGGGCCGTGCGGTGCACATGGGGTCCGCCGCGCCAGTAGACGATCAGGACCTGGGAGGAGGCGCTGTACGCGGTGATCGACGCGTAGGTCAGCGGGGCGGCGAGGTTCGGGACGCCGCTGAGGTGGTTGACCGCTCCGACGGTGGGCGGTGCCCCGAGGAAGAAGCAGGTGCCGGCCAGGCCCAGCACCACGCAGATGACGCGCAGGTAGGGGTCGCGCCAGTGACGTATCAGGTCGGGGGCCTTCACCAGCAGGCCCAGCCACAGCAGACCGCAGCTGACGTAGTTGATCAGGCCGTTCATCTTCCCGGTACGTCTCCTGATCCGCGTCCTGATCCGCTTCCCGGACCGCCGCTCGTGCCACGGTAGTTGAGGGCGGCGCCGATGCGCCCGGCCAGGCCCTGGTCGCTGTCCTCGGCCGCCGCGCCGTCCCGGGCGGCGGAGCCCGCGGCGGCCTCCTCCAGCCAGGGGCGCAGCCGCCCGCTCATCAACATGCCGAAGCGGTCGGCCTCCTGCTCGTCGGCGAGGCTGAAGTCGGTGCGGGCGGCGACGGGTCGGGGGCCGCCGTCGGCGGCCGGCCCGGGCGAGGGGTGGGCGTCGCGCTGGTGCATGTGCCACACCTCGTGGCAGAAGATCACGATCTGGTGCCAGACGGCGGCCCGCTTGTCGACGACGATGACGTCGTACGTGTCGCCCTCCAGCCACAGCCCGCTCGCGGTCCGGGGCGGGAACACCTCGCGCCGGACGACGACCTCACGTCCCCGCCAGCGGCGGACGGAGTCGACCAGTGAGTCGAACAGGGCCTCGGGGTCGGCGGGGACCGGAACGCGCATGGGCTCGACGAGGGCGCCGGCGAGCCGGCGCATCTCCTTCTTCGTGCGCACCGCTGCAATATGCCAGGACATACTCCGCCTCAGCCACCTCACCGTCGACGCGGCAGGAAGGAACCGGCCGCCTCCGCCGAACGCGCCGCCTCCGCCGAACGGGCCGCCTCCGCCGAACCGGCCGCCTCCGTCGAACCGGCCGCCTCCGTCGAACGGGCCGCCTCCGTCGAACGGGCCGCCTCCACCGAACGGGCCGCCTCCACCGCACCGGCCTCCTTCGGCCGGAGTGGCCCCGCCGCCACGCGTACGGCGTCGATGACGTCGGGGTGGCGCAACTCCCGTGAGACCGCTCCGATCTCCTGGAGCAGCTCCGTCGTGTCGGGGTGGCTCGTCGCACCGTCACGGTGAGCGGAGCGCCCCCCGTCGGCCACGGCGTCCAGGATCGCCACCGCCGCGGCGAGCGCCCTCGCCCGGGCCGGCGGGAACCCCAGCCGCAGCGCCGCCCGGTACGCCCGGGTGCGCAGCTCCTCGTCGAGGTGCCGGGCGAGTGGGAGCAGCACGTCGCGGATGTACGTCTCCCGTCGGACCAGGCGCAGTTCGGGGGTGGCGCGTGGCAGGAAGGGGAGGCCGTCGCCGTTGACGGTCCTCAGCAGCCGGTACAGCGGCCGCAGTTCGCGGTGGGCGAGCCGCACGCGCCGACGGTCGTGCAGGTACTGGCCGGTGTGCGGCAGGATGAAGCCGACGGCGATCAGGATGGCGGCCAGACAGGCCACGGGCGGGGCGACGTCCGTGCTCAGCCGGTCCAGGTCGTGCCCGGTCCAACGGGCCGTCACGGCGGTGAACTTGGCGAGGTCGAAAACGAGGTTCAGGCCGTAGCCGATCCCCAGGAACGTCAGCCCGCAGCGCAGCCGGGCGCCGAGGCCGTCGGCGCGGGCCCAGTTCCACACGAGCCACGAGGTGATCGCCACGGCCACCGTGTGGGCGAGCAGATAGAGCAGGATCTCCTCGCGCATGAATGGCGTGTTGATGTAGTACGTGTCGAGGTCCCGCAGCCGTTCCACGGGCACGTCCGCGAGGGCGAACAGCACCCACAGCGCCACGATCACGCCCGAGTAGACGGAGATCACCCAGCGCCTGGCGCGCCGGGTCGCGGCCGAGCGGTCGGCCGGGCCGCCCCGCCAGGCGATGATCAGCAGCAGCCCCGAGGCGCTGAACGCGGTCAGCAGCGAGTAGACCCAGGGCGCCGAGATGTTGGGCACGCCCGTGACCCGGTTGGTCCAGGCGATCGTGGACGGTGTCACGGACACGAACACGGCGCAGGCGAGCAGCAGCAGCCCGCCGACCGCGCGCAGCAGGGGGTCGCGCCAGAGCCGGAGGATGCTCGGAAGTCTGAGCACGAGGGCGGCGACGAGGATCGCGGTGGGGATCCACACGAAGGACGTGTACAGCTCGCCGAGGAAGGTCATCACCACGTCCTACGCTCCCCCCTTTCCCCGCCGTTCGCCGCACAGCCGGTCCGAGGTTACGCGCCCGGAACTGGCGGCGTCATGTCCTGCGTCGGCCGTCGTGGAACCGGAAACGACCGCTGTGTCCGGAAGTCGCTGTCGGGAAAGCGCGGAGAAAGCGCGGACCGAAATCCGTTGAAGCCTGTTCAACCCATTGACGCGGAAGCGCTTCGATTTTACGGTCCCGTTCGAAGTTACGAGCGCTCTACGAGATTTCGAACATCCTGAGGACTTCTACAGTAAGGGCAGGGCATGGGACGACCTGGCCTGAATCGCAGGCAGCTGCTGGGCGCGGCAGGGGGTTTGGCGGTCGCGGGCAGCCTCGGCTTCGCCGCGCTCGGGACCGGTGCCGACGCGCTCGCCTCCAGCGCGGACACCCGGGTGCGCTACTGGAACCTCTTCAGCGGCGGCGACGGCGCCAACATGATCGCGATGCTGGACGCCTTCCGCGGCGGACACCCCGGCATCGACGTGAAGGACTCCACTCTCCAGTGGGGCAACCCCTTCTACACCAAACTCGCCATGGCCGCCGCGGGCAACCGCGCCCCCGAGCTCGGTGTCATGCACATGGGCCGGGTGGCC
The DNA here is from genome assembly GCF_055580905.1 of Streptomyces sp. NPDC031497. NCBI lineage: Bacteria > Bacillati > Actinomycetota > Actinomycetes > Kitasatosporales > Streptomycetaceae > Streptomyces > Streptomyces sp. NPDC031497. The sequence continues at coordinate 326,897 of NZ_JBVIKO010000003.1, read as the reverse complement.
GGCTTCTCCCCGGGCCGGCTCCTCGACCCGTGGGACCTGGACCTCCTCGCCGAGTACGGAGTCCGCAAGGCGGACTACAACCCCGCGCTGTGGAACCGCGGTGTCATCGACGGCAAGCTCTACGCCCTCCCGCTCGACGTCCACGTACAACTCTGCTTCTACCGCAGGGACGTCCTGAAGAAGGCCGGTCTGCTCGGCGACGACGGCCTGATGATCCCGGTCACCTCCACCGACGAGTGGTTCGACGTCCTGAAGAAGGCCAGGGCGGTCCAGAAGAAGGGCCTGCAGACCATCGGCCTGTGGACCAACGACCAGAACTTCCAGTGGTGGTTCTTCGTCGCCTTCTACACCCAGCTCGGCGGCACGTGGTTCGACGCCGACAACACCGAGGTCCTCTTCGACACCGACAAGGCCACCCAGGTCCTGGAGTTCTTCCGTAAGCACGTCACCGACGGATACGTCATCCCGGGCGCGCCGACCGGCGAACAGTTCATCAACGGCGCCCCCTTCACCTGGGAGGGCAACTGGTCGGTGCCCGTCTTCTCCGGCGCCGGGCTGGACTACGGCGCGACCCCGCTGCCGCCCGTCTTCGGCAGGCAGGCCACGCACGCCGAGTCGCACTCCTTCGTCCTGCCGCACCAGTCGGGCCGCGGCGGCGCCACGAACGAGGCCGCGCACGAACTGGCCGCGTACGTCGTCACCCACGCCCTCCAGTGGGCGGCCGGCGGCCACATCCCCGCCTACACGCCGACGCTGTCCACCGCCGCGTACAAGAAGCTCACCCCGCAGCACGAGTACGTCTCCGCGATGTACCACCAGGCCACCGAGCCGAAGGTGTGGTTCGCGGGCTCCACCGGCGTCCTCGCCCAGGACCTCGGCCCGGTGGTCGTCTCCTCGACGATGGGCTCGGCCAAGCCGCCCGCCGCCGCGCGGACGATGCGGAAACACCTCGTCAAGCTCCTCGCCTCGAAGAACCCCATGGACGGCAGGACCGCCGCGCAGGGAGGTACGGCCGCATGACGACCAGTGCAGGGACCGTCGTCGCACCGGTGCGGGCGCGGGCCGCCGCCGCCTCCGCGACCGTCCGCCGCAGGCAGGGCTTCCAGCACGGGGGCTGGTTCGTCGCCCCGTTCCTGGCGCTCTTCACGCTGTTCGTTCTCTGGCCGCTGCTGCGCGGTGTCTACCTCAGCTTCACCGACGCCAACATCTCCGGCGACGGCGCGAGCTTCATCGGCCTCGACAACTACCGTGAGGCGCTGCACGACCGGGCGATGTGGGACGCGCTCGGGCACAGCGCCTACTTCACGCTGCTCGTCGTCCCGTCCCTCACGGTGCTCGCCTTCCTGCTCGCGATGCTCGCCCACCACATCGAGCGCGGCAAGTGGCTGTGGCGCCTGTGCTTCTTCGCCCCCTTCCTGCTCCCGTCCACGGTCGCCGGCAACATCTGGCAGTGGCTGTTCACCCAGGGCATCGGCCTCTTCAACGAGACCTTCGGGCTCGACACCCCCTGGCTGACCGACAAGTCGTACGCGATGCTCGCCATCGTCATCACCACCCTGTGGTGGACCGTCGGCTTCTCCTTCCTCCTCTACCTCGCCGCCCTCCAGGGCATCCCCGACCACCTCTACGAGGCCGCCAAGCTGGACGGCGCGAACGCCTGGCACCGGACGGTCCACATCACCCTGCCGATGCTGCGCCACATCACCGGCCTGGTGATCGCGCTGCAGGTCCTCGCCTCGCTCCAGCTCTTCGACCAGGCGGTCGTGATGATGGACTTCGGCCCGGGCCCCGAGCTCTCCACCCGCGGCTTCGTCCAGTACACCCTCGAACAGGGCTTCACCAGCTACCGCGTGGGCTACGCCTCCGCGATGTCCGTCATCTTCTTCGTGATCATCGCTGCCGTCGCCCTCGGACGGACGGCGCTGCTGCGCAACCGTGAGGAGGGCATCCGATGAGCACCACCCAGATCCGCCTGAAGCCCCGCAGGCCGTGGACGCCGAGCCAGATCGTCCTGACCCTCCTCGGTGTCGCCGTCTCCGCCGTCTTCGTGGCACCGATCGCCGCGGCCCTGTTCACCTCGCTCAAGTCCGAGGCCGAGGCCGCCGAGATCCCGCCGCACTGGCTGCCGAAGGTGTGGACCGGCCAGGCCTGGAGGGCCCTGTGGGAGACCGGCAACATCACGAACTGGTTCGTCAACTCCCTCGTGGTGTCGATCCTGGTGACGGCCGTCGTGGTCACCGTCGCCGCCCTCGCCGGATACGGCTTCGCCCGCACCGAGTTCCGGGGCAAGGGCCCGCTGCTGGCCCTGGTCATGGCCGGCCTGATGATCTCCCCGGCCGTCCTCGGCGTCCCCCTGTTCACCACCGTCCAGCAGATGGGGATGGTCGACACCTACTGGGGCATGATCCTTCCCCAGTGCGCCCCCGCCGCCATGGTGTACATCCTCTACAAGTTCTTCCAGGGCATCCCGCGCGAACTGGAGGAGGCCGCCTTCATCGACGGCGCCGGCCGCTGGCGGATCTTCTTCACCATCGTCGTCCCGCTCTCCCGCCCCTCCCTCGCCGCGGTCGGTATCTTCACCTTCATCGCCTCGTGGAACAACTTCCTGTGGCCCTACATGGTGACCAACAACCCCGACCTGATGACCATGCCGAACGGCATCGCGACCGTCATGAACTCCTACGGCATCCAGTGGGCCCAGCTCATGGCCGGCGGCCTCATGGCGGGCCTGCCGCTGATCGTCGTCTTCGTCTTCTTCCAGCGCCAGATCGTGGCGGGCGTCGCCCACACGGGCCTGGCCGGCCAGTGAGGAGCCCCGAGTTGAAGCGCTTCCCCGGACTCGCCGCCCTGCTCGCGGCGGCGACGATCGCCCTCCTCCCCACCACCGCGTCCGCCGACGTCACCTACCCAGACCCGCTCCCGCTGACCGGCCAGCAGATCATCCACGACCCCACGGTCCACCAGCTCGAAGACGGCCGGTACGTCGCCTACTCCACCGGCGGCGTCATCGGCGCCCGCCTCTCCACGAACCTCCACGACTGGACCGACGCGGGCAACGCCTTCACCACACCGCCGAGCTGGTGGTACGACTACAACTCCACCGCCGACCCGTGGGCCCCCGACCTCTCCTACCGAGACGGCCGCTACTGGCTCTACTACGCCGTCTCCTCCTGGGGCACCAACCACTCCGCGATCGGCGTGGCCACCTCCCCGTCCGGCCTCCCGGGCACCTGGACCGACCAGGGCAAGGCGTTCTCGTCGGAGACGACGGACTCCTGGAACGCCATCGACCCGGCGATCGTCCGGGCCGACGGCAAGCTGTGGATGGCGTTCGGCTCGTACTGGACGGGCATCCGCATGGTGGAGCTGAACCCGCGCACGGGGAAGGCGATCCCCGCCGCCACCATCGCCCACCTCGCCACCCGCCCCGACGCCCCCTACGCCGTCGAGGGCGCCTCGATCCTCCACCACGGCCGCTACTACTACCTCTTCGCCTCGTACGACGCCTGTTGCGCGGGCGTGAACTCGACGTACAAGATCAGAGTGGGCCGCTCGACGACGGTGACGGGCCCGTACGTGGACAGCACGGGGAAGCCGATGCTGGAGGGCGGCGGCGACCTGCTCCTCGCCTCTCACGGCCGGTACACAGGGCCCGGCGGAGAGTCCACCTTCCGCGCCCACGGCAAGACCTGGCTGGCGTACCACTACTACGACGCCGACGACAACGGCACGCCAAAGCTGGGGCTGAACAGGTTGGGCTGGACAAAGAACGGCTGGCCAATGCCCCTTTAGGGGCGCGGGACTGTGTCCATTTGCGGCTCCGCCGCGTGGGCGCGAGCAATCCCCACCCATCCGCACCCGCCCACGAAACACAAGCCACCCCTCCCGAAAGGCGAAAATTGCGCACCGCCCGCTTCACCCTCGACCCGGCCTTCACCATCGGCGAAGTCAACCCCCGCCTCTTCGGCTCCTTCGTCGAGCACCTGGGCCGCTGCGTCTACACCGGCATCTTCGAGCCGACCCACCCCACGGCCGACGCCGAAGGCCTCCGCACCGACGTCCTCGACCTCGTCCGTGAACTCGGCGTCACCACCCTCCGCTACCCCGGCGGCAACTTCGTCTCCGGCTACAAGTGGGAGGACTCGGTCGGCCCGGTCGAGGACCGACCCCGCCGCCTCGACCTCGCCTGGCGGTCGACGGAGACCAACCGTTTCGGCCTCTCCGAGTACATCGCCTTCCTGAAGAAGGTCGGCCCGCAGGCCGAGCCCATGATGGCGATCAACCTCGGCACGCGGGGCGTGGCGGAGGCCCTGGAACTCCAGGAGTACGCCAACCAGCCCTCCGGAACCGCCCTGTCGGACCTCCGTGCCACCCACGGCGACAAGGACCCCTTCGGCATCAGGCTCTGGTGTCTGGGCAACGAGATGGACGGCCCCTGGCAGACCGGACACAAGACCGCCGGGGAGTACGGCCGCATCGCCGCGGAGACCGCCCGCGCCATGCGCCAGATGGACCCGTCCGTGGAACTGGTCGCCTGCGGTTCCTCCAGCCAGTCCATGCCGACCTTCGCCGAGTGGGAGGCGACGGTCCTCGCGGAGACGTACGACCTGGTCGACTACATCTCCCTGCACGCCTACTACGAGCCCCAGGACGGCGATCTCGACTCCTTCCTGGCCTCCGCCGTCGACATGGAGTCCTTCATCGAGAACGTGGTCGCCACCTGTGACCACGTGGGCGCCAGGCTGAAGTCCCAGAAGAAGATCAACCTCTCCTTCGACGAGTGGAACGTCTGGTACACCTCCAGGTGGCATGCGATCGAGAACTCCGACGCGCGGGACTGGCCCGAGGCCCCCCGCCTGCTGGAGGACAACTACAGCGTCACGGACGCCGTCGTCTTCGGCTCGCTCCTCATCGCCCTGCTCCGCCACGCCGACCGCGTCACGGTGGCCTGCCTGGCCCAGCTGGTCAACGTCATCGCCCCGATCATGACCGAGCCCGGCGGCCCGGCCTGGCGCCAGACGACGTTCTTCCCCTTCGCCCAGGCGTCCCGGTACGGCAGGGGCCAGGTCCTGGACGTTCGCGTGGACTCACCGACGTACGACACGAAGAAGTACGGCGAGACGAGCCTGCTGCACGCGACGGCGGTCAGGGCCGACGACGGCACGGTGGCCGTCTTCGCCGTCAACCGCAGCCGGACGGAGAACCTGCCCCTGGAGGTCGCCCTGAGCGGCCTCGACCTGACGTCGGTGACCGAACACAGCGTCCTGGCGGACGAGGACCCCGACGCCCGCAACACGTTGGAGGAGCCGGAGCGGGTGGCGCCGCACCAGGCCGAGGGCACATCGCTGAACGACGGCACGCTCAAGGCCACTCTGGAGCCCTTGTCCTGGAACGTGATCCGACTGACGTAGGGGCCGGCGCCCCTTGCTTTTAGGGGCGCGGGGCCGTATCAATTTGCGGCTCCGCCGCGTGGGCGCGACCAGCCCCCACAACCCGCGGTCAACGGCCGGGGGAGTCCACCCCCACCACCGGCACTCCTCCGGCCGCACTCCCCAGCAACTCCAGCCGCGCAACCCCCGGCCCGAACTCACTCGTCCCATCCGAAAGCACGGCCAAGGCCAACGTATTGGCTTCCTTGGTCCGCAGAATCCCGTTCGGCAGCACGAACCTGTGCTGCGGGCCCACATCGTTGATGTACTGCCCGAGGTTCCAGCCGTTCAGGAAGATCTGCACCCGGTACGCCCGCGCCGGATCGTCTTCCAGCACCAGTCCCACCGACGCGTCGACCCCGTCCGGCACGGCCAGTTTGAAGCCCGTGCGGTACCAGGTGACGCCCATCCCCTGGTCCGCGCGCGGGAGTTCGGCCAATTCCCAGCCGCCGTCGGCGAAGCCGGGCAGATGCCAGCCCTGCCGCTCCCCGTAGAGGCCGCCGTTGTTCAGCGGCCCCCGCACCGGATCGGGCGCGGTCTCGCCCTGGATCCGCCAACTCACCTTCGGCGAGGCGCCCTTGAAGGTCACGGCGGTCAGGCCGCGGGCCACCTTGTGGGTGTCCAGGGAGCGGCCGTCCATGTCGTGCTGCATCCGCCGCACCAGCACGGACAGCACATGCTTCTGCTGCTCGCGCCGTGCCTTCTCCGCGTCCTTCTGAGACGCCATCTGAGACGCCTGCTCCGCCTCCTTCTTCCACTGCTTCCGCAGCCCGGCGACGGAGAACTCGGCCGTGGCCGCCCAACTGCCCTGCCGGACCGTCTTCGTGTCCGGCACCGGCATCCGGTGCGAACCGAGCGGCTTTCCGTCCAGCCAGGCCATCAGCATGCCCTGGGTGCCCGTGCTGTAGGCGAGGGACAGGGACTCCAGGTCCTCGAGGTCGCCGTCCACCCGTGCCCGGTACCAGACGTCCCCGTAGTGGAAGCCGTAGTCGTCGGCGAACAGCACCGGCTGACCGTCCGGGACGGCCGTCGTACTGAACGAGGTCTTCTTGTCCGCGACCACCCACGACGAGTCGTCGAAGGTCGGCGCCGACTCGGGGTTCTCGGTCTTGCGGCGCCAGCCGGCGAGGACCGGCAGCGCCGGCTTCGGCGCCCCGGCCAGGTCCGAGGTGGCGACCAGGCTCTCCGAGAGGGTCACCCGGGTCTGTACCGGCCGCCCGTTCCAGGTGACCGAGGAGATCCCGCGCGGCCCCCACACCTCCACGCCGCTCGCCCCGACCGTGTCCCCGGTGAGCTGCACGGTCCCGCCGCTGAGCTTCGCGTGCCGCAGCAGCGCGGGGCCGTAGACCAGCAGGGTGCCGGACGGGGTGTCGTACGGGAACAGCCGGAGCGAGGTCGCGTCGTCGGCGAAGAGCAGGAGCAGCGGGGTGTCGCTCTCGCCGCGCTGGACCAGGACCCGGGTGAGCCCGCCCTGTCCGAGCGGCGCGGTGACGTGCAGGACGCCCTGGTCGTACACCCAGGCCGCCTCGGCGTCCAGGCGCTGGACGAAGGGCTCGGACGGGCACTCGAGGACCAGGTGTGCCATCTCGCCGTACCGGCCGGTGAACAGGGCGATGTCCTGCCTGCCGGCGGTGAACACGGCCATCGGCTGGGCGGTGGCGTACCGCAGCTTCCGCCTGCCGAGGGAGAGCCCGGTGGTGATGAGCCGGGCGTCGTGGGCCGGGACGGTGACCTCGATGTCGTCACCCCCGTCCCGCTTGCGGGTCTTCAGGGTGGACGTCACCTCGCTCGCCCCGTCGTTGCGCAGCACGTACACGTGCGCCTGGGTGTCCGGGTTGGTGAGGTGGTACGTCTTCAGCCCGTCCGCGTGGACATCCGCCGCGCGCTCCAGCTTGGCGAAGTCCGGGACGCGTTGCAGAAGGTGGCCGAGCTGGTGCATCGGCGCGATCTTCGGGGTGACGTTGCGGGCCTCGTCGATGACCGCCCCGTAGTCGTACGACGTGTAGACGACCGGCGCCGGCAGCCAGCCCCAGTTCGTGCCGCCGTAGGTCATGTAGACGTTGTGCAGGGTGATGCCGTTGGCGAGGTTGGTGAGGTAGAAGCGGCGTTCGTAGGCCGCGTCCCGGGTGCGCCGGGACTCGGCGTACCCCTTGCCGCCGAACTCGACCCCGCCCCACGGGTCGAACCAGCCGCCCCCGAACTCCGGCACGAACCCGGGCGTACGGGGGCTGGCGGTCGCGCCGCCCTTGAGGCCGCCGATCCCGAAGTCGCCCCAGTCCGGCGGGGTCTGGGTGGGGGCGGGGTAGCCGTCGAAGCCGTACAGCCACTTCCCGGTCTCGCCGCCGGTGTCGAAGGAGCCGGGGATCCAGTAGCCGTTGCGGCCCTTGTCGTTGTGGAAGAGGGGGACGTCGATGCCGTCCGCCCGCACCTTCTTGTAGAGGTGGGACATGTAGGCGGGACCGGCCGGGTCGGCGACGTGGCCGTCGTACTCGTTCTCGATCTGGTAGAGCAGGACGGTCCCGCCGCCGTCCGTGTGCTGGTGGCGGCGCACGATGCGGTTGACGGCCGTCAGCCACGCGTCGACGTGCCCGAGGTAGGTCGGGTCGTCGGTGCGGGCCGAGCCCCGCGTGGCGGTGAGCCAGCCGGGGAAGCCGCCGGCGTCGACCTCGGCGTTGATGTAGGGGCCGGGGCGCAGGATGACGTACAGCCCGGTCTCGGCGGCGGTGCGCAGGAACAGGTCCAGGTCGCGGACGCCGGTGAAGTCGAACGTGCCGGGCGCGGGGGAGTGGTAGTTCCACGCCACGTAGATGCTGACGGTGTTGTAGCCGTGCGCCCGCATCTTCTCCAGGACGTCCCGCCACAGGGACGGGCTCGGGAGCCGGAAGGGATGCAGTTCGCCGGACCACACCACCAGCCGGCGGCCGTCGACGACCAGGGAGTAGTGGTCGTGGCCGATGGCATGCCGCCGCCCGTCGGCGCTCGGTGCGGCGGGGGCCGGGCCGGTCGGCACGGTGCGTGCCGCGTAGGCCGCGGGCGCCACGGGGCCGCCGCTGCCGCCCAGGGCGAAGCCGAGCGCGGTCGAGCCGGCGAGGGCACTGAAGGTACGTCTGCTGAGCGCCAAGGGATCCTCCCGGGCGATCTTACGGGGCGCGGGTGCGGCCATTGTCCACGGGAGTACGCCCCACAATGGACACATGAGGATCTCGGCACGAGCGGATTACGCGGTACGGGCGGTCCTGGAGCTCGCCGTACGGCAGGACGACGGCCCGGTGAAGGCCGAGGAGATCGCCGGGGCGCAGGAGATCCCGCACAAATTCCTGGAGGGCATTCTGGGTGACCTCCGGCGTGCCGGGATCGTCGACAGCCGGCGTGGCGGGGGCGGCGGCTACCGGCTGGCCCGGGACGCGTCCGCGATCACCGTGGCGGACCTCATCCGGGCGGTGGACGGCCCGATCGTCTCGGTACGCGGCGAACGCCCGACGGGTCTGGCCTACACCGGCACCGCCCAGCCCCTGCTGCCCCTGTGGATCGCGCTGCGCGCGAACGTCCGCCGGATCCTCGAAGGAGTCACCGTGGCGGACATCGCGGCGGACGCCCTCCCGGAGCCGGTCCGGGCGCTGGCCGCGGAACCGGCGGCCTGGGAGAACCCGTAGGGGTGAGGCGAGGGTTGACGGGGCTGTGAAATCCGCCGTTGTGAATGGCCGGAGTTCGCCCTGACCGCTCGGTGCGGGGGTTCCTACGATGCGAGCGCCTCGTTCTTCACAGGAAACTCACAGGTTCTTCAAAGGTGAACCACATCGAACCTTGAGGGGCGTGAGGGTCCTGGGACCGAGGCTGTCACCCCCCACTCGATCACCGAACCGGAGAAACCATGAAACCCATGAGGCATGGACTCCTGCTCGGCGGAGCGCTCACCGCGCTGCTCACCGCCGGGTTGCCCGCTCAGGCCAACGCCTCGTCGTCGCCCGTCTTCGACGACCCGCCGCCGGACAAGATCGTGATCAACGTCGCCACGGTGAACGGCTCCGGCTGTCCGCAGGGCACCACCGCCGTCGCCGTCTCCGAGGACAACGAGGCCTTCACCGTCACCTACAGCGACTACCTCGCCCAGGCCGGCGGCAACTCCGACCCCACCGCCTTCCGGCGCAACTGCCAGCTCAACCTGGTCGTTCACGTGCCGGGCGGCTTCACCTACGCCATCGCCAGCGCCGACTACCGCGGCTTCGCCTCCCTCCAGCAGGGCGCCACCGGCACCCAGCGCGCCTCGTACTACTTCCAGGGCTCGTCCAACACGGCCTCCGCGAACCACCCCTTCCGGGGCCCCTACGACGACAACTGGCAGGCCACCGACACCACCGACTGGGCCCAGCTGGTCTGGGCGCCCTGCGGGGTGCAGCGCAACTTCAACATCAACACGGAGCTGCGGGTGACCGCCGGCAGCGCGAACCCCGGCAAGGTCAGCTTCATGACCATGGACTCCACCGACGGCGAGATCAGCACCGTCTACCACCTGGCCTGGAAGGAGTGCCCCGCCAAGTAGTCCGCCCCGCGCTCACAGGCTCCCCGGGCGGACCAGCCCGGTCCGCTTGACCCCCGCCAGGATGGGCGTGACCTCGGTCGTCATGACGTGTTCCAGGGCGCCGACGGTCTCGCTCAGGAAGACGTACAGCGCGTCGAGGTCGGCCGCGGCGACCGCCACCAGCAGGTTGGCCGAGCCGGTGGTCGCCGAGGCGAACCGCACCTGTGGATGGCGGCTGAGCCGCCGGCCGGTCTCCTCCAGGCCGCCGGGGGCCACCGTCATCCACAACAACGCCTCGGTACGGATGCCCAGCCGGGCGAGATCGACCTCGGTCGCGAGCCGTACGGCCATGCCGCCCGTCAGCGTCTCCAGGCGCCGGCGGGCGGTCAGCGCGGAGATGCCGGCGTGCCGGGCGAGGTCCGTGTAGGAGGCCCGTCCGTCCTCGACCAGTCCGGCGATCAGCTGGTGGTCGACGGGCTGGAGCGGGGTCCTGCCGTAGGCCGTCGGCAGGTCCGGGCGCAGACTGGCCAGTTCCGCCGCGGAGAGCAGGCCGCCGCTCCAGTCGAAGCCGGCCGGGAACACCCGCAGCAGCGCGTGCGAGGTCCACGACTGGACGGCCGCGGTGGCCGGAAGGTCGCGCAGCAGCAGGTTGTTGCGGGCGTCCGGGCCGTCCAGGAACAGCACGGCGCAGATCTCGTCGCCGCCGCCGAGGACGTCCACCCAGATCGTGTCGGGGCGGCGGGCCAGGGTGGCGGCGATGGCGCTGATCCGGTGGGGCTTGCACCGGATGCGCAGGGCCAGCGGGACCAGGTCGGGGAAGCGCACGGGGTTGCGGACGGCCGTCGCCCGCAGGGTGCCGTCGTGGTAGAGCGGCGCCGCCCGCCGGACCACGGTCCGCTCGGAGACGCCGAGGACCCGGCCGACGGTACGCCAGGAGGCGCGCGGGGAGGCCATCATCGCGGCGGCGATCCGGCTGTCGGTCCCTTCCAGCCGGTGGCGTTCTTTCTCCATATCCATCGATCATATGGCCGGCATTCTTGATGAGAAGCCCACTTTCTGGCTCATTTCCACGCTCCCGGTGAGGATCGGAGACATCGCAGCCGAACCGAGAGGGGTGAGCACCATGGCGGACGTCGGGAACCCGGTCGTGGCCACGGACCAGGGCAGGATCCAGGGGATCGTGGAAGGCGGGGCGGTCTGCTTCCGGGGCATCCCGTACGCCGCGTCGCCGGTCGGCGGACTGCGGTTCGCCGCGCCGCGGCCGCACCCGGGCTGGACGGGGGTGCGGGAGGCGGTGCAGGCCGGGCCGTCCGTTCCGCAGGGACCGTCCCGCCTGGAGCAGGTGATGGGACACCGGGTGCCGGACTGGGACGAGGACGGCAGCCTCACCGTCAACGTCTTCGCCCCGCGCCGGGCCCTGGCGGACGGCATGCCCCGCCCGGTCCTTCTCTGGTGGCACGGCGGCGGCTTCACGAGCGGCTCCGGCGGCTGGGACTGGTACGACGGCGGCCGCCTCGCCGCCCTCGGCGACATCGTGGTCGTCACCGCCAACTACCGGGTGGGACCGCTGGGCTACCTGTACCTCCCGGAGACCGGCGCCGCCAACCTCGGCCCCCAGGACCAGGCCGCCGTGCTGCGCTGGGTGCGGGACAACATCGCCTCCTTCGGCGGCGACCCGCGCGAGGTGACGGTCGGCGGCCAGTCGGCCGGCGCCTACTCCGCCCTGTACCTGGCGCTCGACCCGGAGACCTCCGGCCTCGTCACCCGGGTGCTGCTGCAGAGCGGCCCCTTCGGCCTGGCCCCGCAGGACCCCGAGGACGCCGCCGAGCACGCCGAGGCCTACCTGCGGCTGCTCGGCGTCCCGGCCGACGCGGACGTCCTGCGCGCCCTGCCCGCCGAGCGGCTCCTGTCCGCCTACGGGCGGCTCGCGGGCCGGCTCGCCCGCCCCGGCAACGCCGCCCCGCCGATGTACCCGGTGCTCGGCGCCCCCGGCATGCCCCGCACCTGGCAGCGGGCGCTCGCCGACGGCGCCCTGGAGGGCAGGCCGCTGCTCATCGGCACCACCGCCGACGAGGCGACCTCCTTCTTCGCCTTCGACCCGGCCGTCCAGCACCTCACCACCGCCGGCGCGTTGGACCTCCTGTCCGCCCAGGCAGGCGACCGGGCCCGGGAGATCTACGACGCGTACGCCGCCCGGCTCCCACAGGCCACCCCCGCGCGGATCTTCACCGCGATCGGTACCGACACCCTCTTCCGCGACGGCTCGCTGGAGATCGCCGACCACCACGCGGCCGGCGGCAACGCGACCCACGTCTACCGGTTCGACCACCGCCCGGCCGAGGACCCGCACTCCCTCGGCGCCGCCCACTGCGCCGAACTGCCCTTCCTCTTCGACACGTTCGAGGCCTACCCGGACAGCCCGATGCTCGGCAGGGTCGGAGACGCCGAGCGCGCCCTGGGACACGAGTTCGCCACCGCGGTCGCCGAGTTCGTCCGCACCGGATCGGTCCACGACTGGCTCCCCTACGCACCCGGGACCCCGGCCCGCATCCGCCACTTCGGCTGAGCGGCCGCTCCGGCTGATCGGCCCGGTTCAGACCCGGGCCGTCGCTGTCGGCGTCGGTGTCGCCGTCGCCCGGAACGTGTTCCGGTAGGTCTGCGGGGACACCCCGATCGCCGCGTGCAGGTGCTGCCGCAGGGACGTGCCGGTGGCGAAGCCGACCTCCGCGGCGATGCGGTCGATCGCCAGGTCGCTGGTCTCCAGCAGGTGGCGGGCCCGGTGCACCCGCTGCTGGATCAGCCAGCGGCCGGGGCTGACACCGGTCTCGTCCTGGAAGCGGCGCGCGAAGGTGCGCTGGCTCATCCGGGCGTGCTCCGCCAACTCCCTCAGGGCCAGCGGACGTTCGAGGTTCTCCAGGGCCCAGGCCCGGGTGGCCGCGGTCCCGGTGGCGCTCTCGTCGGGCACCGGCTGCTCGATGTACTGCGCCTGGCCGCCGTCCCGCCACGGCGGTACGACACACTGCCGGGCCACGCTGTTGGCGACCGCGCTGCCGTGGTCGGAGCGGACGATGTGCAGGCAGACGTCGACACCGGAGGCGGCGCCCGCGGAGGTCAGTATGTCGCCGTCGTCGATGAACAGCACGTCCGGATCCAGGGCGACCTGCGGGAACATCCGCCGGAACCGGGGCGCCAGCGCCCAGTGCGTCGTCGCGGGCCGCCCGTCCAGCAGCCCGGCCGCCGCGAGCGTGAACGCCCCCGTGCAGATGGAGACGATCCGGGCACCGGGCCGGATCCGCCCGAGCGCGGCGGCCACCGGCGAGGGCAGCTCGTCCGTGATCCGCGTCATGTCGTACGGCGGTACGACCACGGTGTCCGCGCTCTCCAGCACCTCGGGCCCGTGCCCGACGGTGACCGTGAAGTCGGCGTTGGTCGCCACCGTACGGTCGTCGGTCGCCGCGCAGGTCAGCACCTCGTAGGCGCCCGGCACGCACGGGAAGACCCGGTTCGGGATGCCCAGCTCGAAGGGGTAGACCCCGTCGAGGGCGAGCACGACGACCCGGTGGGGCCGGGTCTTCAGGAAGTCGATGTCGGCGGACATGGCACGATTCTATCGCCAGCCGCCCATGTGGCCATCGCGCGTCCCGCCCCGGAGAGGCGTTCGACGCCCGTCGGTGCCCGGGGACAGAAAGGCCTTCCGTGAGGTCCTAGCCGCGGACGACGCGACCTGCTCCGCCCGGCACGTGATCCGGGCGGTACTGGACGAAGGCCCGCCGCGGCCCACGGTGCGGCCGTCATGCCAGAAACGGCGGCAGTCTCCCGCCCTCGTTCGGGAGTCCGGCGACCGCGGAGCGCAAGGCCGTCCACGAGCGTGAGAAGAGATCCACGTCCGTAACCTACCGGGACTGTGTGGGCTCGCCCGCTGGGCGGTCGACCGGTAAAGGCGTCACGCGTTGTCGCGCGTGCTGGAACACTGCGTCGGTGACCGGCTCCGCACTGCCTCGGCTGCTTCGACCTCGTGCCCTGAGGCGCGGAGACCTCGTCGTCGCCTCGCTGTCCGGGCCACTCCATGCCGTGTACGAGCCCGACCTCGAGCAGGCGGTGGTCGTGCTCGAGCGGATGGGATTCCTCGTGCGTCGGGCACCGCTCGCGCGAGATCGCCGTGCTCGTGCAACAACCGCCCACGGAAGGCCGTCTGACGGTCCATCGGAATCCGGAGTCCGGGCGACGCGGCGTTCTTGTGCGATCCCTCCCGCGTCCCGATACTGATCGCGAACCACGCGCCAAAGGCGGCGTGCTTGCCCCAGTTAAAGGTCACGACTTCGGGTGCAAAGTCGCCGTCGCGCACGAAGTGTGGCCTCTCTGCGGTGAGTTCTCATGCTCGAACCCGAGGAGGCTGGACACCCGATGCCGTTCCCCCTGCTCAGACCCCCGAAGAGGCATGCCGACCGGCGCCGTCCAGCCGCCGTCGCCGTCGGCTTGGCCTGCGCTCTCCTGACCGCCTTTCCCGCCGCTGCGGACACGGGCACCCCCACAGGCGCCGCCGCCACCTCGTTGACGGCGACCGGTGTCAGCACCGACACGACGACCGTCACGCTGGTGACGGGCGACCAGATCGTCGTGACCACCCGGCCCGGTCAGCGGCCCACGTACATCGTGCTCCCCGCCGCGGGCGAGGACGGCGCCATCGAGTCGTACGACGACGCGTCCGGCGACCACTACGCCATCCCCGCGGTGGCGATGCCCTACCTGGGCAACGGACTCGACCTCTCGCTCTTCGACATCACCCGGCTCGCACAGGACCAGGAAGGTTCCGGCACCGCCGGCGCAGCCTCTGACAACGTTGCCAGCGCCGACGGCGGCCGAATATCCGTCGACCTGTCCTTCGCCCCGGGCACGACGCCGACCGGGCCCGCGGGGGTCACCCTGACCTCCGTGTCCGGTGCCACCGCGCAGGGATACCTGACCGCCTCCTCGGGCACCGCGTTCACCGCGGCGCTGCGCACGGCGACCGGCACCGACGTGGCCGCGGGCCGCCCGCCGGGCAGCACACCGCTGTTCGACGGGCTGACCTCGATGAGCCTGACCGGCGCGCACACCGAAGGCACTCCCGACGGAACCGTCAGCCCCAAGTACCCCCTGAAGATCCTGCAGATCGACGCGACGGGGCTGACCGGTCTGCCGGCCACCGCCTACCTGCAGCTGTACAACACGGATTCGTTCACGCGCGAGAACACCTCCGTCACCACGGTGAACGGCGTCGCGCGCATCGCGGTGCCGGCCGGGAACTACGGGCTCTACGGCCTCTTCTACGACTACGACGCGCAGGGCCGGCTGTCCGCCGTGCGCCAGTTCACCCTCAGCGACTTCACCGTGTCCGCCACCGGGACCACCACGGTGTCGCTCGACGAGACCACCGCGAGCTCCCTGTTCTCGGTCCGGACACCGCGTCCGGCGGTCCAGGACATCCTCATGGCGAACTACTTCCGGCGGGACGCGACCGGCGCCCTGGCCAGCATGCTGCTGACGATGTGGGGCAGCACCCCGCTGTACACCAACGCACAGCCCGCCGCCGAGGTCGGTGAGATCCACGACGTCATCCAGTGGGGCGCCACGGCGACCACGGCGAGCGACGCGTACCGCTACGACCTGGCGTACGGAGCGGACGGGGTGCCCGCGGACCAGACGCATGTGGAGACGGCCCGCACACTCGCCACGGTGCACCAGCACTTCGCCATCGACCCGGCGGCGAACAACAGTTACCACGGCTCCCTGCTGAGCGGCTTCGTCGACTCCTACAACGCCGTCGGCGGGGCCACGCAGGTCAGCCCGTGGAACGGGCAGCAGTGGCCCGCCGACCTGACGGAATACCTCGGCACGGGTGACGGCGGCACCTGGGCGCAGATGGCCAGTTCCCCGAGCTCCGTGTGGCAGTACGCCGATCCACTCACCTTCGCCGGCGGCCGCTCGTACTCGGTGGACTGGAACCACGGCCCGCTGAAGCCCGCGCTCGGCCGGCACGTCGGCTACCAGTTCTGCTACGCCTGCGCGGCGGGTCCGAACCTCACGATGATCCTGGACCCCGCGGTCGACAGCGTCTCGACGCACGTCGGCTTCTACGCCTTCGGGGCGGTGCCGCAGCACTTCACCCTGTACGCGGACGGGCAGCAGGTCTTCGACTCGACGAACCAGTACGGCGTCGAGATCAAGGGGGCGCCGACGACGCCGACGACCTACCGCACGGTGTACGACACCGACCTGAGCGCCAATCCGAGGTTCAGCCAGTCGACCAGGACGCACACCGACCTGACGTTCCGGTACATCCCGCATCCGGGTGGCGGCAGCCTGCCCGACGCGGACACCTGCTTCGGCGAGTCGGCGGACACCCCCTGCCAGATCCTCCCCGCCCTCACCCTCGGCTACCGGCTGACCTCCGACAACAACAACACGAGTGACCAGCTGATCCAGACCATGCGGCTCGACGTCGGCCATGTCTCTTACGACGGCGCCGGCTCGCACTCCCGGATCACCTCGGCGAAGGTGTCCGTCTCCTACGACGGAGGCACCACCTGGAAGCCCGCGCTCGTCGTGGGCCTGAACGGGACGTACCAGGCCGCGTGGCTCAACCCGGTTTCCGCGCGCGGCACTTCACCCGCGATCAAGGTGACCGCGACCGACGCGGCCGGCGGCTCGATCACCCAGACCATCACCAACGCGTACACCATCGCCGCCAGTGGAGGCACCCGATGACCCCGGCCCGCATCCGCGTGCTGCTGGTGGCCCTGACCGCCGCGGTGGCGGCCGCGGCCCCGTCCGTCTCCTTCGCGGGCACGCCTTCGCAGAGCACCGGCGGCACCGACCGCACCGGCGCGACCACGTCCACCGCGACGGCCGCGTCCACCGCGTCCACCACGTCCACCGCGAACGTGACCCCGGCGTGCGGCGCCGCGCGCCCCGGCTTCGCGCGGTGCTTCTCCCTGGTCCGCACCGACATCGACGGCGGCAAGGGGGTCCGGGGCCCGAACGCCGCGGGCAGCGCGACCGCCACCGCCACCGCCCTGCCCAGCGGATACGGACCAGCCGACCTGGACGCGGCCTACAACCTGCCGAGTTCGGGCGGCGCGGACCAGACGGTGGCGGTCGTCGACGCCGGCGACGACCCGAAGGCCGAGGCCGATCTGGCGGTGTACCGGCAGACGTACGGCCTGCCGCCCTGCACGACGGCCAACGGCTGCTTCCGCAAGGTCAATCAGCGGGGGCAGAGCGCACCGCTGCCGGTCGACCGCGGCTGGGGCGTCGAGATCTCCCTCGACCTGGACATGGTGTCCGCGGCCTGTCCGGACTGTCACATCCTGCTCGTCGAGGGCGACGACGCGAGCGTCGCCAATCTGTCCCAGGCAGTGGACACCTCGGTCGCGCTCGGCGCCACCGAGGTGTCCAACAGCTACGGCACGGCCGAGGCGAACGGACTGCAGAGCTACTCGGCCTCCTACAGCCACCCGGGAGTGGCGATCACCGTGTCCTCCGGCGACTACGGGTACGGCGTGCCGAACTGGCCGGCCGATCTCACCAGTGTCACCGCGGTCGGCGGCACCTCGCTCAGCCGGGCGGGCAACGCCCGTGGCTGGACCGAACAGGCGTGGGGCAACTCCACCGGCGGCGCCGGCAGCGGCTGCTCGGCGTGGATCGACAAACCGGCCTGGCAGACCGACCAGAACTGCCCCGGCCGGATGGTCGCCGACGTCGCGGCGGTCGCCGACCCGCTGACGGGGCCCGCGGTGTACGACAGCTACGGCGGCTATGCCGGGTGGCTCGTCATCGGCGGCACCAGCGCGTCCGCGCCGTACATCGCCGGGGTCATCGCCCTGGCGGGCAACCCGGAGCGGTACGCGGACGCGTCGTACTTCTACGGCGGCACGGCGGGGCTCAACGACGTCGTGGGCGGCACCAACGCGGAGCGCGTGGACTGCGGCGGCGACTACCAGTGCAACGGGGTCACCGGCTACGACGGGCCCACGGGCAACGGCTCGCCGAACGGCCTCGCGGCGTTCTGACCGTAGGTGGGGGCCGGCATCGTCGGCCCCCACCGAGATCAAGAAGCGGTACCGCGTAGTCTTCACCGACATCTCCCTGGCGGAGTAGGCGCTTCCGGGAGGGGTGACGCGGTGGTGAACCCGATCAGGTACGCGCGGGTGCTCGGCGGTGTCACCGCGCTGCTCGCGGGCGTGACAGGTTGCGCCGACACGACAGCGTGCGCCGGTGTCGGTGTGGTGGCCCAGGTCGGTGTGTTCTTCGCGCAAGAGGGTTACGGAGATCTGGCCGGAGCCTCCGTACGGTTGTGCGCGAACGGCACGTGTGTCGAGGACAGGCTGCGGAACGAGAGCGTCTCAAGCGTCATCTTGCCGCTGCCGGACGACATCGGCCCCGATCTCGGCACGGTCCGTTTCCGGGTGACCCGCGAGGGCAGCACCGAGCCCCTCATCGACGCGTCCGCCCAGAAGAAGCTCGGCTTCCAGTCCGACCAATGCGGCGGTGGCGTCTACAACGGGGGACTCGCCTTCACCAAGGAGCGCGGCCTGACGACCGAGATCCCGAAGAGCGTGTCGAAGGCCCGGCTCAAGCAGATCATGGACCGGGCCACCGAGCCGTCCTGACAGACCGGCGCCCCGGTCACTTCCCCGCGTACGCGAGGAAGCCGGCCCAGGCGGCGGGGGAGAGGGCGAGCGCGGGGCCCTGGCGGTGCTTGGAGTCGCGGATGTGGACGGTGGTGGGGCAGGTGGCTACTTCGACGCAGTCGCCGGAACCGCCGCTGCTGTAGCTCGACTTGTGCCAGGAGAGGGCGACTTCGAGGCAGTCACCGTCGCCGCCGCTGCTGTAGCTGCTCTTGAACCAGGTCAGTTCGGTGGTGCTCATAAGTCCCCTCGCATCCGCTGCAACAGGCTCCTGGAGTCTTCCAGCGTAAGAGCCTGTGAGCGCATCCTGGCATAGCGCTGCTGGAGGATGCTGACCTCCTTCGGTTCGGCTACGAGCAGGCCGCCGCGTTGCCCCTCGCAGTAGGCGAACCACTTGTTCTCCGGGGTCTCCAGAAGCTGCACCGGACCGTCGAGCCCTGCGTGTGACTCCCTTACCGTGGGCATGATCTGGATCTCCACGTTGCGCAGTTCAGCGATATCCAGGACGTTGGCGATCAGCTCGCGTGCGACTTCTGCACCGCCTGTGCGCCGCCGGAACAGGTGCTCTTCGAGGATGAAGCCGAAGGCGGTGTTCGGCCGCCGCGCGAGCAGTTTCTGTCGTTCCGACCGGGCCGCCCATTGCGCCTCGATCTGGTCGTCGTCGAGCGGCGGCAGTTGCTGCGTGAAGAGCGTTCGCGCGTATGCCTCTGTCTGCAACAGTCCCGGAATCAGGCGGCTCTCGTACGTGTACAGCGTGATCGCCGTCGCCTCCATCCGCGCCCACTGCCGAAACCAAGCCGCCAGCCCCGGTTGCCGCATCAGATGTACGGCCGCCCGCCGCAAGGCCCCCGTATTCCCCAGCACCCCCTCCGACGCCTCCACCAACGACTCGTCCGGCATCCGCCTCCCCAACTCCACCGATGCCACCGTGTGTTTCGAGAACCGCACCTGTTCCGCGAACTCCTCCCTGCTCAACCCGGCGTGCTCGCGCAACGCCTGGAGCACCGCTCCGAAGGTCCGCAGACTGTCCGACGACTCCGGCTCCACTCCATCGCCCACGTAGGCCACCTACCACCCCCCATGGTCACGGCCGGTGACCAGTACGGTCCAGTGCGTCACCGCGTACGCGGGCCCGGCGTACGCGGCTCTCAGCTGGAGAACCGCTGGTCCGGGGCGGCAGATTGGGCGCATGGACGCTCCCCCCACCGCCGTCACCGTGAGTCGAACACTCGCCCAGCGGCTCAGTGCCACTCCGCGTGGCGCCCGCCTCGCCCGTCATCTCGCTGTCGCCCAACTCCACGCGTGGGGCGGGCCGTTCGCGGCGGCGGAGGTGATCGACAAGGTGTCGGTGATCGTCGCGGAGCTGGCGGCCAACGCCGTGACGCACGGACGCGTGCCGGGGCGGGACTTCGAGCTGCGGGTGTCGCTGGTGACGGGGAGCGTGCGGGTCGAGGTCACGGACACCCTGGCCGAACGGCGGCCGCCCGCATCCGGCGTGGTACGGCCGGGCGGGCCGCTGGACGACGGCGGGCGCGGGCTCGTGCTGGTGGACGCGCTGGCCGATCGGTGGGAGGTGCTGAGCAGGGACTGCGCCGACGCACCGGGCAAGACCGTACGGGCCGAGGTGGACCTGCCGTTCCGGCGCAGACCCTGAGTCGGGCCCCGGGGGACGTGCCCCCGGGGCCCGGGCGTCAGCTGGAGACGCCGAGGGTGAGCGTGCCGGTGTAGCCGGCGGTGGTGGAGCCGGTGACGGTCATCAGGCCGGAGGTGGCGCCGCCGTCGTCGTAGATGGAGTCCTGGGCGAGGGTGGTGCGGGTGGTCGTGTTGGTCGAGTAGGGCGAGACCTTGGCGACGGCCGTGGTGATGGTCTCGTTGATGAAGAGCTGGCCGGTGTGCACGGTCCTGCCGCCGGTGAAGGAGCCGTCGGAGGTCAGGGTGACGCCCGTGTGGACCTTCACGTGGATGTGGATGCAGCGGCCCCGGTACCAGCCCGGGTAGATGGTGGTGATGTTGGCGACGCCGCTGGAGTTGGTGAGCACGCCGCCGCGCAGGAAGGTGCCGTCGTCGGCCTCGTTGTGGCCGTTGTTGCCGACGTACCCGGAGTACTCGCCGAGCGCGTCGGTGTGCCAGACCTCCACGAGGGCGTTGGGGATGACGGTGCAGGCGGAGTTGACGACGGTCAGGGCGAGCTTGAACGTGATGCCGGGCTTGCCCTCGGTGATGTCGGTGCGGACCAGCGCGCCGTCGAGGTAGTAGGGGCCTTCGGTCATCTCCTCCGTGAGCGTGCAGACCGCCGCGGCGGCGGCCGGCTTGAGGTCGGGGGCGGCGACTGCCGCGGGGGCCTCGGTCGAGACCGCTGCACCTACGGCCAGGGCAGCGGCGGTCGTCCCGGTGGCGACGAGTACGGTACGGCGCCCGACGGAGCGGGCGTCCTCTGAGGTGTCTGTCATGGACACGGCACCGTAGGAATGGTTGCTGTCGGAAAGCTGTCAGTTCAGCAAAGTGAACAACCGTCAAGTCCTGAGTTGAGACAGCCGGACGGACGATCACTGTTCGACGTCGCGGAACGCGCCGGTACCGGGCACGAAAGGGGCCATTGGGGTCGTTCGCCGCGACGAGGGCACCCCTTGAACGGCGAGGGCGCGCGGGAATCGGCACGGGATCCGGGTCTAATCGCGCCAGAGAACCGTGCTGGAGGAGGATTTCCATGGGTGCCACCCCGCTTCTGCCCACACCGTCCGGTCCCTACCTGGGCGCAGGGCGGCTGCCCGCCGATTTCTACTCCTTCGAGGAACTGCTGACGGACGGCGAGCGGGAGAAGATCGAGCGCGTCCGTGAGTTCCTCGACACGCAGGCCGCTCCCCTCGTCGACGACTACTGGGCCCGAGCCGAGTTCCCCTTCCAGCTGGTGGCGGGGTTCGGCGGGCTCGGGCTGGTGGACTGGGCGGACCCGGCCTCCGCGGAGACCAAGCCGAGCAATCTCCTGTCGGGATTCCTCGCGCTGGAATTCGCGCATGCCGACGCGTCCTTGGCGACCTTCTCCGGCGTGCACACGGGGCTCGCCATGGGCTCGATCCTCGCCTGTGGCTCCGAGGAGCAGAAGCAGCGCTGGCTGCCGGCGATGAGCCGCTTCGAGAAGATCGGCGCCTTCGGGCTGACCGAGCCGCACGGGGGTTCCGACGTGGCCGGCGGCCTGCGGACGACCGCGCGCCGCGACGGCGACGGCTGGATCCTCGACGGGGCCAAGCGGTGGATCGGCAACGCGACCTTCGCCGACCTGGTCGTCATCTGGGCGCGGGACACCGAGACGAACCACGTGCTGGGCTTCGTCGTGGAGAAGGACACCCCCGGGTTCACGGCGACGAAGATCGAGAACAAGATGGCGCTGCGGATCGTGCAGAACGCCGACATCGTGCTCGACGGCTGTCGCGTTCCGGAGGCCAACCGGCTGCAGAACGCGAACTCGTTCAAGGACACCGCCGGCATCCTGCGCCAGACCCGCAGCGGGGTGGCCTGGCAGGCCGTGGGGACGATGTTCGGCGCCTACGAGATCGCGTTGCAGTACGCGAAGGAACGCGAGCAGTTCGGGCGCCCGATCGGCGGCTTCCAGCTCGTCCAGGACCTGCTGGTGAAGATGCTCGGCAATGCCACCGCCTCGTGCGGGATGGTGGTGCGCCTGGCCCAGTTGCAGGACGCCGGGATCTACAAGGACGAGCACTCCGCCCTCGCGAAGGCGTACTGCACCGTGCGGATGCGGGAGAGCGTCGGGTGGGCCCGGGAACTGCTGGCCGGCAACGGCATCGTCCTGGACTACAAGGTCGGCCGATTCGTCGCCGACGCCGAGGCCCTCTACTCGTACGAGGGCACGCGGGAGATCCAGACCCTGATCGTGGGACGCGCCGTCACCGGCGGCCTGAGCGCCTTCGTGAAGTGATGACGATGACCACCGAATCCGTCTTCACCGGCCTGAAGGTCCTCGACGCGTCCTCGTTCATCGCGGCACCGGCCGCGGCCACCGTGCTCTCCGACTTCGGAGCGGACGTCATCAAGATCGAGCCACCGGGGGCGGGCGACCCCCAGCGGCGGCTGAGCTCCGTGCCGCCCAGTCCGCAGGCGAAGGCGAACTACAGCTGGCACCTCGCCAACCGCAACAAACGGGGCATGGTGCTGGACCTGAAGTCGCCGACGGCCGTCGAGGTCCTCAAGCGGCTCGTCGAGTGGGCCGACGTGGTGATCACCAACTTCCCGCACGGCACCCGCGAGAAGCTGCACCTCGGCTACGAGGAGGTCTCCGGCTGGAACCCGCGGGTCGTCTACGCCGACCTCACCGGCTTCGGGGACACCGGCCCCGACGCCCGGCAGCCGGGCTTCGACCTGACCGCCTTCTGGTCGCGCAGCGGCCTGCTGGCCTCCACCCGGGACGCGGGCGCCCCACCGACCGTGCCGGTCTGGGGGAGCGGCGACTACACGACGGCGATCGCCATCTACGCGGCGATCACGACCGCCCTCTACCGCCGCGAGCGGACCGGACAAGGGGCCAATGTCGGGACGTCACTGCTCGCCACCGGCGTCTGGGCCACCGGCACCCTGGTGGCCGGCGCCCTCGCCGACGGCACCCCCTTCGAGCTGCACGACCGGAAGGCCCCGGCGAACCCGCTGAACAACCCCTACCGGACCGCGGACGGCGAATGGCTCATGCTGGTCGCCTCACCCGCGCGCTGGCAGGGGCTCGCACGCGCCGTCGGACACCCCGAACTGCTGGAGGACCCCCGCTTCGCCGACCTGGAGGGTCTGATCCGGCACGCCTCCGCACTGGCCGAGCTGCTCGACACCGAGTTCCGCTCGCGGCCCTTCGCCCACTGGAAGGACGCGCTGGACCGGGAACGCATCACCTACAGCCTCATCCAGACACCGGAAGAGGCCGCGCGGGACCCGCAGCTGCGCGAGAACGACATCGTCGTCCCGCTGGAGGGGGTCAGCGGGCTGGCGGAGACCGTCAGCAGCCCGGTCAACCTCCGAGGGGTGCCGAAGGTGCCGGCGAGACGGGCGCCGGAGCTGGGCGAGCACAACGACGAGATCCTCGCCGAGCTGGGCTTCGGCCCCGCCGAGATCGCCGAGCTGCGCGCCCAGGGGACGGTCCCCGCCCCGGCGGAGACGGAGCCGCCGCGATGAGCATGGCGCCGGAGGAGTCCGCGGACCGGGACGCCCCTCCCCCTTCTTCACCTCCCCCTCCCCCGGCACCTCCCCCTTCGCCTTTCTCTTCACCTTTCTCTTCATCTCGCCTTCGCCCGGAAATCGTCTGGACGAAGGACTCCGGCCGGTCGGCGTTCACCGGGTGACACGGCGCCCGTTGATAGCGTCGGCGTACCCGTGCCGTCCGACCGAGAGAGACCTGATGCCCCCGACGATCCGCAGGGCCGTGATCCCCGCCGCCGGACTCGGCTCCCGTCTGCTGCCGCTGACGAAGGCCACGCCGAAGGAGATGCTCCCGGTCGGCGACAAGCCGGTGATCGAGCACACGGTGCGGGAGCTGGTGGACTCCGGCATCACCGACATCACCATCGTCGTCTCGGGCGGCAAGAGCCTGATCCAGGACCACTTCCGGCCCAATCCCGGGCTCGTTGAGCAGCTGCGCGCCGACGGGAAGACCGCCTACGCGGACGCCGTCGAGGAGGTCGCCGAGCTGGCCCGCCGCGGTCACATCACCTACCTCGACCAGTACGGCCCGTACGGCAACGGCACGCCCGTGCTGAACGCCGCCCGCTCCTTCGGCGACGAGCCCGTCCTGGTGCTCTGGCCGGACGACGTGTTCGTCGCCGACGTCCCCCGCTCCCAGCAGCTGATCCGCGCCTACGAGCAGACCGGCTGCCCGGTGCTGGCCCTGCTGCCGATGGACCCCGCCGACTCCCAGCGCTACGGCGTGCCCATAGTCAAGGAGGACCTCGGCGACGGCCAGCTGCGCATCACCGGCCTGGTGGAGAAGCCCGCACCGGCCGACGCGCCGTCCCCGTACGCGGCCATCGGCGGGTACGTCATCACCCCCGGCATCATCGACGAACTGCGCGAACAGACCCGCCGCTGGTACGAGCACCGCACCGGCGAGGTGTACCTGACCGACGCCATCAACGCCTACGCCGCCAGCCGGGCCGTGTACGGGCAGGTCATCCAGGGCCGCTGGTACGACACCGGCAACCCGGCCGACTACCTCGTCGCCCAGATGGCCTTCGCCCTCTCCCACCCCGAGTACGGGCCCGTCCTGCGCGGCCTGGTCCGCGGGCTCGACGAGGAGCAGGAGGACGCGCCGGATACGGTATGATCGTCTCAGAGCTGGTCACCACAACACCCGGTGGCTGGTACTGCGTTGGTGGTCCAAGGAAAGACGCCCCGCTTCCTGCGGGGAAATGCAGGTGCAAGGCCTGCCCGGCGCTCCATCCGGTGCCCGTCCGCATGATGCGGACGGGCACCGTGGCGTTTGCCCCCTGGCTTCTCGGCCTCTCGGCCTCGCGGTGTTCGTCGCCTCCGGCAACCCTTTCGGGCTAATCATCCCGCTTCAACCCCCTTCGGCCGCCTGTATCCAGGATCCGGCTGATATGAAACCTCCTGGCCAAAAGGAATCTTCGGGGGCGGGTATGACAACAGCACAGGTCGGTGTGGTGATCGTCGGGGCTGGACCGGCAGGGCTGGTGCTGGGGAATCTGCTCCTGGACCGCGGTGTCGACTGCGTGATCCTGGAGCGGCGCGGCCGGGACGCGGTCGAGGGCCGGGCCAGGGCCGGTTTCCTCGCCCCCCACTCGGTGCGGATCCTGACGGAGAACGGCCTGGCGGCCGGCCTGCTCGCCCGCGGGCAGACCCACACGACCTGCCTGTTCCGCAGCGACCGGGGCGAATTCACCCTGGACTACGGAAAGCTGGGCCTCGGCGAGCCGCACACCGTCTACCCCCAGCAGGAACTCGTACGGGACCTGGTCGCCGAGTACCTGCGGCGCGGCGGGGAGATCCGGTTCGGCGCCGAGGCCGAAGAGGTGACCGACGGCCGGGTGCGGGTGCGCGGCGGCGCGGACGTCACCGGGCGGTATGTCGCCGGATGCGACGGACACCGGGGCATCGGCCGCGCCGCCCTCACGGCCCACGGCGCCCGGACCGCCCGCTGGGACCATGGCGTCTCCTGGCTGGCCGTACTGGTCGCGGCCCCGCCCAGCCTGCCGGCCGTCGGATACGCCCTGCACGAGCGGGGGTTCGCCGGCCACATGGCCCGCACCGCCTCCGTCACCCGGTACTACCTGCAGTGCCCGCGAGGCACCGACCCCGCCGAGTGGAGCGAGGACCGGATCTGGACGGAGCTCGCGACCCGGATGCGGACGGCCGAGTTCGGACCGCTGCGCGAGGGCGCCGTCCTGGAGAAGACACTCGTCGACCTGCGCTCCGACGTCCTGGAGACCCTGGGCGCCGGCCGGCTGTGGCTGGCCGGCGACTCCGCCGGGCTCATCAGCCCGTCCGCGGCCAAGGGCGCCAACCTCGCCATCCTGCAAGCCGAGTCACTCGCCCGCGCCCTCGAAAGCGCCGTGGCCCACGGCGACGAAGCCGGCCTCGGCCGGTACGCCGGCTCCTGCCTGCCCCGCATCTGGCACGCCCACGAGTTCTCGCAGTGGATGAGCACCCTGCTGCACGGCCCCGACGGCGACGACGACACCGCCCGCTACGGACGGGCGCTGCAGTACGCCCGCCTGGAGAGCCTCCGCACCTCCCGCTCCCACCAGGACTTCTTCGCCGAGAACTACACCGGCATCTGATCCCCGGGATCCACAACCCCCGGTTTCTCCCCACCCCACGATCAACGGGAACCCTTCATGAACCTCTCCGTCGTTCAAGCATGTCTGACGGAAGCCGACCTGGAACGGATCCGGCACGCGGCCGGCCACGTCCGCGACCACGACACCGACCGGGTCCTCGCCGACCTGCTGCCCGATCTGACGGCCGAGGAGCGGACCGACGTCGCCCGCCATCTCGTCTACGACCACACCGCCGTGCTGGTCTTCCCCGTCTCCCTCGACGCCCTCCCCGACGAACTGCGGCGCGCCGGGCTGGAACCGGGACCCGTCACACCGAGCGTGGTGGTACGCGGACGGCTGGCCCGGCGCTATGGCCCGGCCGTCGCCGACAGCCCGGTCGGGATCGTGCATGTGCCCGTCGCCGGGCGGACCGTGGAGATCTTCGCGCTGCCCGTGCCGCCCGGCTCCCCGCTGGAGACGGTCGCCGCCGACGAACGCGCCGCCGGCCACGAGTCCCACCACGCCTTCGCCGTGACCGCCCCGGGACGGGTGATCCCGGCCGGACTGCGCACCCTGCTCACCGAACGCGCGGGCGCCGTCCCGGACGGCGGCGGCTACAACAAACACGAGAACGTCACCGTCCTCTACTTCCGCACCGCCCACCACCGCCGCTTCGAACTGCGGCTCCCCGGCCGCCACGACCCCGTGCCGGACGCGACCCTCTCCCTCCTCGGCGTCATGACCGGCGCCTGGGCCACCCAGGCCGTCCGCACCATGGCCGAACTCCGCATCGCCGACCACCTCGCCGCCCGGCCGGGCCTGGACGCCGACACCCTCGCGGACCACACCGGCACCGACCCCGACGCCCTGCGCCGGCTCCTGCGCTACCTGGCCGCCCTGGGCCTGCTGACCGCCTCGGCCGACCGCACCTACCACCTCACCGCCCTCGGCGAGCCCCTGCACACCGGCACCGAGTACTCCCTGCACCCGCTCGCGCTGCTGTACGGCGGCCCGTTCTACGACTCCTTCGCCGGCCTGACGTACGCCGTACGCACCGGGCAGGAAGCTTTCGCCCACCGCTACGGACAGCACCACTTCCCCTACTTCGCCGAACACCCCGAACTCGGCGACCTCTTCCACCGGGCGATGGCCGCGAGCGCGGAGATGTTCACCCCGGTCCCCGACCTGGTCGACTTCTCCGGCGTACGGCGCGTGGTGGACGTGGGCGGCGGCAACGGCGCGCTGCTCGGCCGGATCCTCCGGGCCCACGGCCACCTGGAGGGCGTCCTGCTGGAACGCCCCGAGGCGCTGGCGGCGGCCCGGTCTCACCTGGCCGACCTGACCGGCCGCTGCACCTTCGCCGCCGGCGACTTCACCGAGTCCGTCCCGGAGGGCGGCGACGTCTACCTCCTGTCCCGCGTCCTGCACGACTGGGACGACGAACGCTGCGTGACCATCCTGCAGCGCTGCGCCGAGGCGATGCGCGAGGGCAGCCAACTGCTCGTTGTGGAACGCCTGTTGCCCGGCGACACAGCGGCAGCCTGGGACGTCCACATGCTGTGCAACGTGGGCGGCCGGGAGAGGGAAGAGGCCCACTACGGGCGCCTGCTGGAGGGGGCGGGCTTCAAGCCGACGGCCTGCTACGCGCTCCCCCTCGGAGCGTCGCTGTTGCACGCCGTGCGGGGCTGAGCGCTCCGCCGGTTGCGCGGTCCGTTCACCGCGGGCCGGTGGGGGCCGGCCGCGCAGTTCCCCGCGCCCCTCACGGGGCACGGTTCCACCGGCCACGGCGACTTGCGACCCCGCGGGGCCGTGTCGATGTGCGGCTGCCGCCGCGTGGGCGCGGCCAGCCACGACGGCGCCGCACTCGCCCCCACACCGTACCTACCCGGCCTGCCCCATCCCCGCCGCGTTGGGCCAGCTCTGCGCGTTCGGCCACCCCGTGGCCGGCGCCGGGGCCAGTCCGGGCGGCGGAGGCGCCGGCGCGGTCATGCCCCGGACCTGCGCGGCGGTCAGTCCACCCCGCGCCGGAACCCCGGTCGGGGTGGGCCCGGCCGGGACAGGCGGCACGGGAGCCGGGGCCTGCATGGGCATCTGCATCGGCGGCGCCTGCATCGGCGCCTGCATCGGTGGTACCTGCATGGGCGGCTGCATCTGGGCCACCATCGGCTGAGGCTGCTGCATCGCGGGCGCCGCCGCCGGCATCGGCATCCCGGCGCCGCCCTGCTGCGCGGCGACGGGGAGCGGCATGCCGACACCGGCGGGGGGAGCGGCGGCGAGACCCGGCCCCATGGCCGGCGCCGCCGCGAGACCGGGCACGGGCCCCATGCCGACGGCCTGCGCGAGCTGCATGCCCGCCCCGTTGGTCTCGCTCACCAGCCGGTCCACCGCCGCCGTACCCGAGCTGTAGCTGGTCCCATTGCCCAGCTCGGGCACGGCGGCTCCCCTCCTGGACCCGTAGAGCACCTGTTCCATGGCGGACACCAGGCGACGCACGTCCACCTCGGGGCGCACGACGAGCCTCAGGAAGCGGCTGGACGAACCGATCTTGTTTCCGCACTCGCGGACCAGGATGCGGTGCTCGGTGAGCATCCGGTCCCGGACCACCGTGCCTTCGGCGCCGACGGGAAGGCGCACGAAGAGGAAGTTGCCCTGCGAGGGGTAGACGGTCAGACCCGGCAGGACGGAGAGCTGGCTGGCCATCTCCAGCCGGTCCTTGCGGACCTGGAGCAGGCTCTGCGCGTACTCGGCGCCGTGCTCCTTGAGCATGAAGACGACGTACTCGGCGAACGCGTTGAGGTTCCACTTCGGCAGCATCGAGCGGACCTTGCCGGCCAGCGAGGGGTTGGCGACCATGTAGCCGAACCGGATGCCGTGCAGACCGAAGTTCTTGCCGAGGCTGCGCAGCACGATGACGTTCGGCCGCAGCATCGCCTCCTGGACGACGCTGGGCTCGGCCTCGGCGTCGGCGAACTCCAGGAACGACTCGTCGATGACGATCAGGTCCAGGTCGGCCATGGCGTCCATGAACTGCACCAGGGCCTGCTTGTGGAGGAAGCCGCCGTCAGGGTTGTTGGGGTTGCAGATGACCGCGACCCGGGTGCCCCGCTTGCGGATGAACTCGGCGTACTGCGCGAGGTCGAGGGCGAAGCCGTTGGACTCCTGGAGCGGGAACATGTCGACGCGCTTGCCGGTCTCCATCGGCTGGTCGGTCCAGCGGCCGAAGGTGGGGACGGGGATGGCGAGGGACTCGCGGACCAGCAGGTGGTCGATCCAGGTGATCAGCTCGGTGGAGCCGTTGCCCATGGCGACGGCCTGCGGCGGGAGCTGGAGGAGCTGGCAGAGCTCGGCGGTGATGGTGTCGGCGCTGCTCGGATAGAACGTGATGATGTCCTTGAGTCTGGACGCCATCGTTTCCATCATCGCCGGGGTGGGAAAGTACGGATTGCAGGGAATGCAGAAGTCAACGGGACCGGCCCCCTCGCCCCCCTCACGGGTCAGCGCCGCCATCGACGGGCTGTGCGCGCCGCTGCGGAACAACGAGGTGACGTTGCCTGCCATTGAACCTCCGTATGAGGCGGGCCCGGTGGGGACGACCGGGCCCGTCGTCTTGGGTGGCCCGCGCGGGGGAGCACGGGCCACCTTTGAGTACGGAGACGGGTGCGGCGCTGTTCAACCCGTGTGAAAAAAGTGTGCGTTTACGTTTCTTCTTGGAACCGGGTGGTGCGGCGCCCCGTAAGGGGCGCGGAGCTGCGCCGATATGCGGCTCCGCCGCGTGGGCGCGACCAGCCCCTTACCGGCCGCGCCCACGCTCTCTCAGGCCCCGAACGAATGAACCGTCCGTGTCCTGTAGACCTGCCCCGGCCGAAGCACCGTCGACGGGAAGTTCGCGTGGTTCGGCGAGTCAGGGAAGTGCTGGGTCTCCAGGCACAGCGCGTCACCCTGCCGGTACGTCCGCCCACCCGTCCCCGTCAGCGTCCCGTCCAGGAAGTTCCCGGAGTAGAACTGCAGTCCCGGCTGGTCGGTCGCGATCTTCAGCGTGCGGCCCGACCGCGGGTCCCGCAGCGTCGCGATGTGCTCCGGCTTCGCGGTGATCCCCTTGTCGAGGACCCAGTTGTGGTCGTACCCCTTGGCCTGCACCTGCTGCGCGTGCCCGGCCCGGATGTCCCGCCCGATCGTCTTCGTCTCGCGGAAGTCGAAGGGCGTGCCGTGGACGGTCGCCAGCTCACCGGTCGGGATCAGCCCCGAGTCGGTCGGCGTGTACCGCCCCGCCGCGATCGTCAGCTCGTGGTCCTCGATCGTGCCGCTGCCCTCGCCGGCGAGGTTCCAGTAGACGTGGCTGGTGAGGTTGACGACCGTGGCCTTGTCGGTGGTGGCCCGGTAGTCGATGATCCACTCGCCGTGCTTGGTGAGGGTGTACGTCACCGTCGCCTTGAGCGTGCCCGGGTAGCCCATCTCCCCGTCGACGCTGGTGTAGTGCAGGACGAGGCCGACGTCCGAGCCCTTGGTGAACGGCTCGACGTCCCAGACGTGCTTGTCGAAACCCTGAGTGCCGCCGTGCAGGCTGTTCACGCCGTCGTTGACGGAGAGCTGGTAGCTCTTGCCGTCCAGGGTGAACTGACCCTTGCCGATCCGGTTGCCGTAGCGGCCGATCAGCGCGCCGAAGTACGGCGAGCCGGCGACGTAGTCGGCGATGTCGTCGAAGCCGTTGACCACGTTGGCGTAGTGGCCGCGCCGGTCCGGGACCTCCAGGGTCTGGACGACACCGCCCCAGTTGAGGACCTTCAGGCGGGTGCCGCCGTTCTCCAGCGACCAGCGGTAGATCTTGGTGCCGTCGGCGAGCTTCCCGAAGGACTCCTTCACCGGCTTCCTGCCTCCCGAGGCGGCCTCGGCAGTGCCTGTGCCGAGGGTGGTGGCGGCGATGCCCGCGGCCGCGGCTCCTGCGATGACCGTGCGTCTGTTCAGTTCCATCTAGCGGCTCCTTGAGAAGAGAGTTGAAAGGCGCTCGCTGGGCCCCGCGCCCCAAAGGGGCGCGGGGCGGTATCGAATGTGCGGCTACCGCCGCGCGGGCGCGACCAGCTTCCACCGGCCCGCAGTTTCCATTCGGCCTTCCAGCGGAGCGTTCGCGCTGACTTACGAACCGGACTTGCGCTTGTTCCACACGTCGAATCCGACCGCCGCGAGGAGGGCGAGGCCCTTGATGACCTGCTGCCAGTCGGTGCCGACGCTGAGGAGGTTCATGCCGTTGTTCAGCACGCCGAGGACGAGACCGCCGATGATGGCGCCGAGGATGGTGCCGACACCGCCGCTCATGGAGGCGCCGCCGATGAACGAGGAGGCGATCGCCTCCAGTTCGAAGCCGTCGCCCGCCTTCGGCGAGGCCGCGTTCAGCCGGGCGGCGACCACCAGACCGGCCAGGGCCGCGAGCACGCCCATGTTCAGGAAGACGTAGAAGGAGACCTTCTTGTCCTTGACGCCGGACAGCTTGGCCGCCGGCAGGTTGCCGCCGATCGCGTAGATGTGCCGGCCGAAGACCGCGTTGCGCATCACGTAGCCGTAGCCGACGACCAGCGCGCCCAGGACGATCAGGACGATCGGGGCGCCCTTGTAGCTGGCGAGCAGCATGGTGAGGACGAGGATCGCGGCGATCAGCGCGGTCAGCTTCAGCAGGAACAGCCGGGTGGGCGGCACGTCCAGGGCGAACTCCTGCTGGCGGCGCCGGTCGCGGAACTCCTGCCAGACCACGGCGGCGATCAGCACGATGCCCAGCAGCAGCGTGATGTTGTGGTAGTTGGTGTGCGGGCCCACCTCGGGCAGAAAGCCGTTGCCCAGGTTCTGCAGGCCGTTCGGGAACGGGCCGATGGTCTGGCCCTGGAGCAGGATCTCGGTGAGACCGCGGAAGAGCAGCATCCCGGCGAGGGTGACGATGAACGACGGTATGCCGAGGTAGGCGATCAGCACGCCCTGCAGCGCGCCGGCCACGGCACCCATCGCCAGGCACAGGACCAACGCGAGTGGCCAGGCCACTCCGTGATTGACCGTCAGCACGGCGGCGAAGGCGCCCACGAACGCCGTCAGCGATCCGACCGACAGGTCGATGTGCCCGGCGATGATCACCATCATCATGCCGATGGCCAGGATCAGGATGTAGCTGTTCTGCAGCACCAGGTTGGAGACGTTGCGCGGCAGCAGCAGGTCCCCGTCGGTCCACACGGCGAACAGGGCGACGATCAGGCCGAGCGCGATCAGCATCCCGTACTGGCGCATGTTGCGGCGCAGCCCGTCGAGGACCATCCGGAGCAGGTTCCCGTCGGCGGCCGATCCGCTCTTGCCCGGCGGCGCGGGCGCCGGGCTCTTGGCGGTGACATCCGTGCTCATCGCGTTACCTCTTTGTCCTTCGTCATATGGCGCATCAGCACTTCCTGCGTGGCCTCGGCCCGGGGCACCTCACCGGTCAGCCGGCCCGCGGCCATGGTGTAGATGCGGTCGCACATGCCGAGCAGTTCGGGCAGCTCGGAGGAGATGAAGACGACCGCCTTGCCCTGGGCGGCGAGCTGGTCGATGACCGTGTAGATCTCGTATTTGGCGCCGACGTCGATCCCGCGGGTCGGCTCGTCCAGGATCAGCACGTCCGGTCCTGCGAAGATCCATTTGCTGAGGACGACCTTCTGCTGGTTGCCGCCCGACAGCTTGCCCACCAGCTCGAAGACCGTCGGCGCCTTGATGTTCATGGACTTGCGGTAGCCCTCGGAGACCTGCCGCTCCTCGTGTTCGTCCACGATCCCGCGCCTGGCGACCTTGTTCAGCGCGGTCAGCGAGATGTTGCGGTTGATGGTGTCGATGAGGTTGAGGCCGTAGTGCTTGCGGTCCTCGGTGACGTACGCGATGCCGTGCCCGACCGCCTCGGCGACCGACTTGGTACGGATCTCCGTGCCGTCCTTGAGGACCGTGCCGCCCGCGTAACGGCCGTAGGTCCGCCCGAAGACGCTCATCGCGAGTTCGGTGCGGCCGGCGCCCATCAGGCCCGCGATACCGACGATCTCGCCGCGCCGGACATGGATCGACACGTCGTCGACGACCTTGCGCTCCTGGTCGATCGGGTGCCGCACGGTCCAGTCGCGGATCTCCAGGGCCGGTGCCGCGTCCTCCTCGCCCTCGTAGGGGGTGCGCTCGGGGAAGCGGTGGTCGAGGTCGCGGCCGACCATGCCGGAGATGATCCGCTCCTCCGTCGTCTCCGCCGACTTCACGTCAAGGGTCTCGATGGAGTGACCGTCACGGATGATCGTCACCGAGTCGGCGACCCGGCGGATCTCGTTGAGCTTGTGCGAGATGATGATCGAGGTGATGCCCTGGTTCTTCAACTCCAGGATCAGATCTAGGAGTTTGCCGCTGTCCTCGTCGTTCAGAGCCGCGGTCGGCTCGTCGAGGATGAGCAGTTTCACCTTCTTCGAGAGCGCCTTCGCGATCTCCACCAGCTGCTGCTTGCCCACGCCGATGTCGGTGACGCGGGTCTCCGGGTGGTCTTCCAGACCCACCCGGCGCAGCAGCTCGGTGGCGTGCCGCAGGGTCTCCCGCCAGTCGATGAACCCGCCCTTGGCGTGTTCGTTGCCGAGGAAGATGTTCTCCGCCAGCGAGAGGTACGGCGACAGCGCCAGCTCCTGGTGGATGATCACGATGCCGCGCTGCTCGCTCGCCCGGATGTCACCGAACGCGCAGGGCTCGCCCTCGAAGAGGATCTCGCCCTCGTAACTGCCGTGCGGATGGACGCCGGAGAGGACCTTCATCAGGGTCGACTTGCCGGCGCCGTTCTCCCCGCAGATGGCGTGGACCTCGCCCTGACGGACGGTCAGAGTGACGTCCGACAGTGCCTTGACGCCGGGAAAGGTCTTGACGATCGAGCGCATTTCCAGGACGGGTCCCGCCATGGTCTGCCTTCCAATCAGTGCTTGGCGATCAGGGGTCGGCGGATTACTTGAGCTCGGCGTCCGTGTAGTAGCCACCCTTGACCAGGATGTCCTCGTAGTTGGACTTGTCGACGCTCACCGGCTGGAGCAGGTAGGCGGGGACGACCTTGGACCCGTTGTCGTACGTCTTGGTGTCGTTGACCTGCGGGGTCTTCTTGTTCAGGACGTCGTCGACCATGGTCGCGGCGACCTTGGCGAGCTGCCGGGTGTCCTTGTAGACGGTCTGCGTCTGCTCACCCGCGATGATCGACTTCACCGAGGCCAGCTCGGCGTCCTGGCCGGTGATGACGGGCAGCGGCTGGCTGCTGGACCCGTAGCCGTCCGACTTCAGCGCGGCGAGGATGCCGATCGAGATGCCGTCGTAGGGCGAGAGCACCGCGTCGACCTTGGCGGACTTGTAGGAGGAGGTGAGGATGTCCTCCATGCGCGACTGCGCGGTCGCACCGTCCCAGCGCAGGGTGGTGACCTTGTTCAGCGCGGTCTGCCCGGACTTGACCACCAGCTCCTTCTTGTCGATGTACGGCTGGAGCACGCTCATCGCGCCGTTGAAGAAGTACTTGGTGTTGTTGTCGTCGTTCGAGCCGGCGAACAGCTCGATGTTGAACGGACCCTTCTTGCCGCTGTCCAGACCCAGCTTGTGCACGATGTACGTGCCCTGCTCGACACCGACCTTCTCGTTGTCGAAGGACGCGTAATAGTCGACGTTCTTGGTGCCGAGGATCAGCCGGTCGTAGGCGATGACCGGGATGTTGGCGTCCGCGGCCTCCTGGAGCACGTTGTTCAGGGACTTGTTGTCGATGGCCGCGATGATCAGGCCCTTGACGCCCTGGGTGATCAGGTTCTCGATCTGCGAGACCTGGGTCTCCGGGTTGTCCTCGCCGTAGACCAGCTGGGTCTTGTAGCCCTTGGACTTCAGGTTCTTGACGACGTTGTTGCCGTCGGCGATCCAGCGTTCGGAGGACTTGGTCGGCATCGCGATGCCGATCGTGCCGCCCTTGGCGCTGCCGCTGTCCTCCTTGCTGCCGCCTTCACCGCTCTGGCCGCAGGCGGACAGGGTCAGAGCGAGGGAGGCGGCCCCGGCTATGAGGGTGAGGGCGCTTCTACGAGTGCGCATGGTGATCGTCCTTGTCCTTCTCGTCGTTGAGATGTGTCAAGCAAGGTCGGTTTGAAGCGCCCCGAGGGGCGCGGGGAACTGCGCGATCAGCCACCGACGGCCCGCAGCCCCCATCGCTCATTCAGCGGCACCTTCGACGGGGAACCGGCGGAGAGAACCCGGCAACCGGGACCCCAGCGGCGCCATGTCCCCGTCCGCCCCGTGCCGCGCCAGCAGGTCCAGGGCGAGCCGGCCCCGCCGCACCCGCTCCCGCGCGGTGTCCAGGGTCACGTCCCGCAGATGGGTGCCCCACGGGTAGATACCGGGAGCCTTGGACAGACCGAACTTCAGATAGATCGGTGCGCCGCGCCGGATCAGCTCGGCGACCTCGTACATCCGGACGTAGCCGCCGAGGTCGTCGGGGGCCTCGATGTACATGTCCATGGGAGCGCCCGACACCCGGCGGATCTCGGTGAGGTGATCGAGCGTCAGATCGCTCGGCACGTTGACGGAGTCGGCGCCGAGGTGCTCGAAGACCGAGTACGAGGCCGGGTTGACCGGCCCGACGAGCGCGGACACCTTCAGCGTGGTGTCGGCCGGGATGATCCCGGCCTGCCGCGCCCGGTGCAGCGTCCACAGCACGCCCTCGTCGGCGACGAGCAGGCACTTGACGCCCAACTCCGTGGCCCGCAACGCGTCTTCGACGCATCCGGCGACGGCGTCGTGGCCGCGTGCGCGCAGTCCGGCTCCCCGCGAGTCGGAGCGCACCGACCCGCCGATGTCCCAGGTGCCGCGCGGGCCGGTGAACAGGCACAGCTCGATGTCCCGCTCGTCGGTCGCCTCGACCATCTCGGTGATCTCGGCGTCGGTGAGCATCCACACCCCGCTGCCCTGGCTGATCCGGTGGATCGGCACGTCCAGCCGCGAGGACTCCTTGAGCACGACGGCCAGCGCCTCGGGGCCCTCGCAGGAGGGGATCTCGGTGCGCCACTTGCCGCCGCCCGGGAACGTGTGGGCGGAGGCGTCGGCGGGGTCGAGGGCGGGCGCGCCCAGTCCGAGTGCGGTGAGCGCCTGCTCACCGGGTCGGCGGGCCGCCGTAACGGAAGCGTCGGTCGTCACAAGCTGTCCTTCTTGTTCGGTATTTCGGACGAGGTTCGCGGCTCGGGGTAGGAAAAGGCTTTGGTGGTACGCCGGCCACGGCGAGGTCAGGGCACGCCGCGGCCGGCGTACGGCTAGGGGCGGAGCAGCACCTTGCCCACCTTCGGATCACCGGCCCCCACCAGCTCGATGGCCTGGGGGAACCCGGTCAGCGGCAGCTCGTGCGTGACCAGCGGCAGCGGGTCGAGGAGTCCGGCCCCGAAGACGCGTACCGTGTGCGCCCAGGCATCCGGCGGCGCCCCGAAGACGGTGTGCACCTCCAGCTGCCGTACGACGAGGTCGGTCGGGTCCAGACCCTCGGCACCCGCGGCCGGGATACCGGTCAGGACCAGGCGCCCGCCACGCCGGAGCAGGGCGGCGGCGGTGCGCGCGGCGGACGCGGACCCGGCGGTCTCGATGACCACGTCGAAGTCGTCGGGGAGCTTCTGGTCCCTGGTACGGAAGTCGGTCGCCCCGAACTGCCGGGAGAGCGCCTCCCGGTCGTTCCGGGTACCGACCACCAGCAGTTCGCCCGGCGAGATCGCCTTCAGGAACTGCACGGCGAACATCCCGAGCGTCCCGGTGCCGACCACCGCGACCCGCTCGCCCGGCTGGGCGTTGCCCTTCAGCGCGGCCGCCGCGATACAGGCGGCGGGTTCGAGGAGGGCGGCGGCGGTGAGGTCGGCGTCGTCCGGCAGGGGGTGCAGCAGCCGGGCCGGCAGGGTGAGGGTGGCGGCCATGGCGCCCGGCTGGGTGAACCCGGTCTCCTCGTACCCGTCCGTGCACAGCGTGGTCTCACCGGCGTGGCACCGGTCGCACACCTGGCAGTTCCGGAACCCCTCGCCGACGACCTTGCGCCCGACGAGCGAGGCGGGCACCCCGGCCCCCACCCGGGAGACGGTCCCCGACCACTCGTGGCCGGGTGTCAGCGGGTAGCGGACGTACCCCTCGGGCCGGTTCCCCTGGTACACCTCACGGTCGCTACCGCAAATCCCGACCGCGTGCACGGCGACCAGCGCCTCGCCGGGACCGGGCTCGCGGGGCGTGTGCTCCTCGACCCGGTGGACGCCCGGCGCCTCGACGACGACCTGGGAGCTCACTTGGTCCCCTTGGGCTTGCGCTGCTCCCAGCCGTCCGCCCAGAGGTCGAAGCGGGCCTGCTGCTGCGGGAACTCCGCGGCGGCGTCGGCGTCGAACTCGACCCCGAGGCCGGGTGCGTCGGAGAGGTGGAAGTACCCGTCGACGACCTCCGGCGCGCCCTTGACCACCTTCTTGATGTCGGCGTCGGCGAAGTCGTTGAAGTGCTCCAGGATCTTGAAGTTGGGGGAGGCGAACCCGACCTGGAGGGAGGCGGCGGTCAGCACGGATCCGCCCACGTTGTGCGGGGCGACCAGCACGTAGTGCGTCTCGGCGGTGGCGGCCAGCTTCCGCGTCTCCCAGATACCGCCGATATGGCCGACGTCCGGCTGGATGATGTCGACGGCCTGGCTCTCGAAGAGCTCGCGGAACTCGATGCGGTCGTGGATGCGCTCACCGGTGGCGACCGGGATGTCCACCTTGGCGGCGACCTTCTCCAGCGCCTTCAGGTTCTCCGGCGGGCAGGGCTCCTCCAGCCAGGCCGGCTTGAAGGGCGCCAGCTCGCGCGCGAGCCGGACGGCCGTCGCCGGCGAGAACCGCCCGTGCATCTCCAGCATCAGCTCGGCGTCGGGCCCGATGGCGTCCCGCACGGCCTCGATCAGCGACACGGAGTACAGCGTCTGCTCGTGGTCCAGCTCGAAGTGCCCGGTCCCGAACGGGTCGATCTTCAGCGCCCGGTACCCGCGCTCGATCACCCCCTGGGCGGCCTTGTGGTACGCCTCCGGCGTTCGCTCGGTCGTGTACCAGCCGTTGGCGTACGCCTTGACCTTGTCGGTGACCTTCCCGCCGAGCAGCTGCCACACCGGTACGCCCAGCGCCTTGCCCTTGATGTCCCAGCAGGCCATCTCCACCACGGCGATGCCGGACATGACGATCTCACCCGCCCGGCCGTAGTCGCCGTACTTCATCCGGCGTACGAGGTCTTCCGCCGCGAACGGGTCCGAACCGAGAATGTGGTTGGCCTCGGCCTCCCGCAGATAGCCGATCAGCGCGTCGGTGTGACCGAGCATCCGGGTCTCGCCGACTCCCGTGATCCCCTCGTCGGTGTGCACCTGGACGTACGTCAGGTTGCGCCACGGCGTCCCGACCACGTGTGTGCTGATTCCGGTGATGCGCACGGCAGTTGCCCCTCAGCTGTTCGAGATTTCGTCACACGTTCGAAATGCTGGCGTGACAGTAAGGACGGGGCGGCGGGGGTGTCAATGGGTCGAACAGGTAACGGTTTCGGCAAGGCTTTCGACAGGTTTTTCGGTCCCCCACAGAACCTTCACAGGGGTGGCTGGTTATGTGACCCGTGGGGAACTTAGTCTTCCCGCGTCATGGACTACTGCTACCCGTGCCGACGGCACCTCAATGGCGCCCTCACCTGCCCGGGGTGTGGCGCTCCGGCCGAAACGCTACGCGCGTCCGCGCGGGAAGCGGCCGCCCCCGACCCGGCCGCGACCGGTGAGACGCCCTACCCGGAGCCGGAGTTCCGCGAGGACGCACGCGCGGCCGACGACGAGGACGCACGAGCGGCCGGCGACGGTGACAGTGACGGCGACGAGGGCGACGAGCCCCTGACGGGTGGCCGCGCGGACCGGCGGCGGGCGGCGCGCGGGCGTGGCGGCCGGAGTCGGGGACGAGCCGCGGAGAGCCTTGCCGAGGACGTCGAGGAGCCTTCCGCGGCCGACGGCAGCCGTCGCGACCGCAAGGCCGCGGCCCATCGCCGACGGCGCCGCAGAATCCTTCTCGTGAGCGCGGCGTGCGTCCTGGCGGTGGGTGGCCTGAGCCTCGCCGAACTCGGTACGGACGCCATACCGTTCACGAGCCCGGGCCCGGCCTCGGCGGGCGGCGACACCGCCGACGGCGGTACGTCCACGTCGTCCCCGGGTACGACGGCCGAGCCCCTGGGCGACACGTCCGGCGCGTCCGGCGCGGCGAACTCCGCCTCGGCCGACCCTTCCGCCTCCGCGTCCCCCTCCGCGTCGAAGGACAAGGAGTCGCAGTCGCCGTCGGCGTCCCCGAAGGACCCCTCGGCACAGTCGGCGACGACGGGCACGGGCTCGGGCCCGCAGACACCGACGGCGGCACCGACTTCCTCGGCGGCCTCGACCCCGACGGCGAACCCGACGACCTCCGACCCGAGCCCCACCCCGTCGCAGAGCCACTCGTGCACGCGGTTCCTGTGGTGGTGCAGCTAGAAGAGGCGCCCACCGAAGCGCCCCCGAAGGTCTGCCGAAGCAAACCCTGCAAATCTTCGGTCACCGTGTCACATCCGCAGAGCCCGCTCCGTCATAGGTGTGTATCCCGCTGAACCCAACGGAGGAACACACCATGGAAGCCCGTCTGAACCTCTTCGCCAGCCCCACCGCCAACAAGCTGATCAAGGCGTTCAACGGCGCGGGCAAGGCCGCCGAGGGGACGTCGATCCCCGCCGCCACCCTGGAGCTGGTCAAGATCCGCGCCAGCCAGATCAACGGCTGCGGCTTCTGCCTCGACATGCACACCAAGGACGCGGCCGCCGCCGGCGAGACCCAGCAGCGCCTCCTCATGGTCGGCGCATGGCGCGAGGTGACCGTGTTCACCGACGCCGAGCGCGCCGCGCTGGAGCTGGCCGAGCAGGGCACCCGGATCGCCGACGCGGCGGGCGGGGTCCCCGACGAGGTGTGGGAGAACGCGGCCAAGCACTACACCGAAGAGGAACTCATCGCACTGGTGGCGACGATCGCCCTGATCAACGCCTACAACCGGCTGAACGTCATCTTCCAGCAGCCGGCGGGCGACTACCGCCCCGGCCAGTTCGCGTAACCGTCCGAAGGGGGGTCCCGCCGGGTCTCGGCGGCGCCCCCCGGCTACGCATCCAGCATCCGCCGCAGCAGATCCCGCAGCGACAGCCGCTCCGCGTCCGACAGCCCCGCCAGCGGCTCCCGCGCGAAGCGCAGCCCGTCGCGCAGCTCGCGGGCGACCCGCCGGCCCTCGTCCGTCGCCGCGGCCAGTTTCACCCGGCGGTCGGCCGGGTCGGGCCGCCGCTCCGCGAGCCCCCGCGCCTCCAGCCGGTCCACGATCCCCGTCACGTTCGACGGCTCGCACTTCAGCTTCTGCGCCAGCTTCCGCATCGGCAGCGGCTCCAGCGAGAGCAGGCTGAGCAGGCGCGCCTGCGCCCCGGTGAGCGCGTGCTCGCCGGCCGCCTCCTCGTAGTCCGCGTAGAAACGGGCCACGACGTCCCCGATCAGCTCGACGACCTCGAAGGTCAGGGCGTCTGGGCGCTGGGTCTTCGCTGGGCTGGACTGTGAGGACGACATACGCTCCAGGGTACCCGGTTACTTGACATCATGAAATATTCAGGAGCATGGTTGTTTCAGGTACTGAAGTAATTGGGAAAGGCGCATCATGATCAACCGCGAGTGGCACCTGGTCAGCCGTCCTGTCGGCTGGCCGAAGCCGGAGGACTTCGCCCTGGTCGAGGCGGAGGCTCCGACGCCGGGTGAGGGACAGGTGCTGGTACGGAACGAGTACCTCTCCGTCGACCCGTACATGCGCGGCCGGATGAGTGCCGCCAAGTCCTACGCCGCCCCCTTCGAGCTGGGCAAGGTCATGCAGGGCGGCGCGGTCGGCGAGGTCGTCGAGTCCAACGCCGAGGGCATCGCGGTCGGCGACCACGTCCTGCACTTCTTCGGCTGGCGCGAGTACGCGGTCATGGACGCGAAGAACGCCGTCAAGGTCGACGCGGCGGCGGCGCCCCTGTCGACGTACCTCGGCGTCCTCGGCATGACCGGCCTCACCGCCTACGCCGGCCTGCTGCGCACCGCCTCCTTCAAGGAGGGCGACTCGGTCTTCGTCTCCGGCGCGGCCGGCGCGGTCGGCAGCCAGGTCGGGCAGATCGCCAAGCTCAAGGGCGCCTCGCGGGTGATCGGCTCGGCCGGCTCCGACGACAAGGTCAAGCTGCTGGTCGAGGAGTACGGCTTCGACGCGGCCTTCAACTACAAGAACGGCTCGGTCGCCGAGCAGCTCCGTGCCGCCGCGCCCGACGGTGTCGACGTCTACTTCGACAACGTCGGCGGCGACCACCTGGAGGCGGCCATCGGCCAGCTGAACCGGGACGGCCGGATCGCGGTCTGCGGCATGATCTCCGTCTACAACAACACCGAGCCCGCCCCAGGCCCGCGGAACCTCGCCCGCCTCATCCAGACCCGTGGCCGGATCGAGGGCTTCCTGGTCGGCGACCACTACGACCTGCAGCCGCAGTTCGTCGCCGAGGTCGGCCCGTGGGTGGCCTCCGGGCAGCTGAAGTACCGCGAGACGGTCGTCGAGGGCATCGAGAACAACCTGGAGGCGTTCCTCGGGGTCCTGCGCGGCGACAACACCGGGAAGATGATCGTCAAGCTCTGAGCGACCGCGTGACGCCGGTCCGACGGCCGTCGTTGTGTATGGCGGAGGCCGCACCCTTGGACGTGGGGTGCGGCCTCTCGTGTGCCGGGTGCGTGCGCGTTTCAGTTGGCCAGGGCTGCCAAGTGCACCGCTCTTGCCAACCGGTCGTTCTCCGGTGCCGCTCCTCCCGGGAACGCGAACCTCCGCCGTGTGTAGCCGTAGGCGACCCCGCTCCGCGGGTCTGCGAACGCCTGCGACCCCGCCGCGCCGCTGTGCCCGATCGTGCCCGCGCCCAGGAACGGGTGCCAGGTGTCGGCCGTCGCCTGGAAACCCAGGCCGTACGACTTGTGGGCGCGCGCCACCAGGTCGTAGCCCACCGAGTGGAACTGGCCGAACTCCGCCACCGTGTCCTCCTTCAGCAGCGGGGCCTTGCCGTCGATCTCGCTGAGCAGCGCCGCGTACATCCCGGCCAGGCCGCGCGCCGACGCCACCCCGCCGAACGACGCCGGGCCCCTGGCGCGGACCCGCGGGTCGTTGGGCAGGGCCGCCAGGTCCACGGGCTCGGCCGCGTGCTCGTTGAAGGCGATCCCGGCGAGCGTCCAGGGGCCGGACGGGCCGGAGTCGAGCAGCGCCTGCTGCTCGGACGTCGGCCGCATCGGCTGCGTCGTGCGGAAACGCGGCTCGTGCGCGGCCGGCAGGCCCAGGAAGAAGCCCAGGCCGTAGGGCGCCCGGACCCGCTCCTCGTACACGTCCTGGAGGGTACGGCCGGTCGCCCGCCGTACCACCTCGCCGGTGAGCGCGCCGATGACCAGGGCGTGGTAGCCGAAGGCGGTGCCCGGGCGCCAGAACGGCCGCTGGTCGGCGAGGCGTTCGGCCATCGCCCGGTCGTCCGCCAGCTCCTGTGGGCTGAACCCGGTGTCGGTGCCGATCAGACCCGCCTGGTGCGCGATCAGTTCCCGCAGGGTCAGCGTGCCCTTGCCCTCGGCGGCGAACTCCGGCCAGTAGTAGGTGACTTTACGGTCCAGTTCCAGCGTGCCGTCCTGCACCAGCATCGCCACGACCAGGTGCGCGGCGCCCTTGGTGGATGAGAACACGCCGTAGAGGGAGTCCCCGTCGGATCCCTCGCCCGCCCACAGGTCGACGACCCGCCGGCCGTGGACGTACGCACACAACTGTCCCTCGTAGTCGGCCGGTTCGCCGGCGACGAAGGCGGCGAATTCCTCGCGCACCGCCTCGAAGCCCTCCGCGACCGTGCCCCGGACGGTGATCTCCTGCGTCATCCGCTCTCCTCAACCGAGCCGCCGCGGGCAGCTCCCATGGTGAACAACGCCCTGCTGGTTCCTGAGATCGGTACGGCGGGACGTACCCGTTCGACTCAACAGTGACCAGGAGGTTTTGGTGTCACCGCCTCCCGGTGGGTTCCTGCCCCACTGTGCCCCGGGACCACGCCGGTAAAGTCTTCACCATGCGTGATCTCGGGGTGGGCTTCGGATATCTGCTCAAGGGCCAGCGGTGGGTCGGCCGGCACGGCAAGCAGTACGGCTTCGGTCTGCTGCCCGGCCTGATCACCCTCGTCCTGTACGCGGCGGCACTGGTCGTCCTCGCGATATGGGGAGAGGACCTCGTCGCCTGGGCCACCCCGTTCGCCGACGACTGGTCCAGCCCCTGGCTCGGGCTCTTCCGCGGCTTCCTCACCGCCGTGCTGTTCGTTTTCGGCCTGCTCCTCGCCGTCCTCACCTTCACCGCCGTCACGCTGCTGGTCGGCCAGCCCTTCTACGAGAACCTCTCCGAGAAGGTCGACGCGGACGTCTCGCCCGACGGCACCGCTCCCGAGTCCGGGCTGCCGTTCTGGCGCGAGCTGTGGATCTCGGCCCGCGACAGCCTGCGGGTGCTGGTCCGGGCCGGCCTGTGGGGCCTGCTGCTCTTCGCCCTCGGCTTCCTGCCCCTCGTCGGGCAGACCGTCGTACCCGTCGTCGGCTTCTTCGTGACCGGCTTCTTCCTCACCGAGGAACTCGCCGCCGTCGCCCTCCAGCGCCGGGGCGTCGACCTGCGCGCCCGGCTCGCCCTGCTGCGCTCCCGCAAGACCCTGGTGTGGGGCTTCGGCACCCCGCTGGGCCTCGCCTTCCTGGTCCCGTTCGTGGCGGTGTTCCTGATGCCGGGCGCGGTCGCGGGCGCCACCCTCCTCGCCCGCGACCTGCTGGGCGAGGAGACGGCGCAGGAGGACCCGGACCAGGACCCGGACCCGGATCAGGACCGGGACCGGGACCGGGACCGGCGGCTCACTTCCTGAGGCTCGCGTCCGCCGCCACGGTCACGATCGCCCGCACCTGGTCGATGATGTCCACCCGGTTGCGCACGAACTCCGGATCGGTCACCTCAGTGGTGTTCCCTGCCCCGAACTGCAGCACCGGCGTGTGCACATGCCCGCCGGGCAGGCTGTCGTGCAGCCCCAGCCGGTCGCGCAGCAGCGTGGCCCGATAGGCGATCTCGTTGGAC
The DNA here is from genome assembly GCF_055580905.1 of Streptomyces sp. NPDC031497. Taxonomy (NCBI): domain Bacteria; kingdom Bacillati; phylum Actinomycetota; class Actinomycetes; order Kitasatosporales; family Streptomycetaceae; genus Streptomyces; species Streptomyces sp. NPDC031497. The sequence continues at coordinate 282,338 of NZ_JBVIKO010000003.1, read as the reverse complement.
AGATAGTCCCCGCCGCCCCCGGCCCGTGCCGTGGACCCGGGAGTCGGCCCGTCCGCCCGTACGACGGCCTCCGTGCCCCCCGCCGGTATCTCGGTCACCTCGGTGTGGTCGTACACCGGGAACCGCCCGGTCGGCGCCGCCACGATCGCCGCGTACGGCAGGGTCGTGGTCGTCCACTGCGGCTGCGAGGCCGGGTCGGTGACCGGGACGGTCTCCGTCCGGCTCACGTTGTCGTTGTCGGGGAACCCGCCCCGCCAGGCCCCGTTGGTCCGCTCCACGTCGAACCGCCCGACCCGCCCCTGGCTCACGGTCGTGAACAGGTCCACCTTCGGCAGATACGGCCGCAGCGCCCGCTCCACGGTCCCCTGCGCGAAGTCGTCCCACCGCACCGGGAAGACGGCCGTCTCCACCCGCGCGGGCCCCTGCGCCGTCTGCACGACCGTGCCGTCGAGGGCCAGGGCGCTCGCCCCGGACGGATTGGAGATCCGGATGTCCCGGTCGAGCGTGAACGGGTCGAACCCGGTGACCAGGATCCGCCGCACGCCCTTGCCGGGATACCGGATGTCGGTCTGCCCGCGCGAGGTCCGCTCCAGCACGTCGAGCAGCGCCGCCCGCTGCGGCTCGCTCAGCCCGAACCCCGGCTGCCAGGTGCGCACGTCCCGGGTCATCCCCAGCCGCGCCCAGTACAGCGGCCGGTCGTCGTCCCGGCTGATGTCACCGGAGACCGGCCCCCGCCCCTGCGCCCGGTCCACGGCCCGCCGCCACAACGCGGACCCGTCCCGTACGACGATCCGCCGGGCCTGCGTGTACGAGTGCGCGCCGCCGAGCGCTCGCGCGAACCCCGGCGCCACGGCGTCGAACCCGGACCGCCGGAGTATCTCCTGCGGCACGGCCCGGTCGAGCCGCTGCTCCTCGACGGTGGGGGAGGGCGGGGAGGACGGGGAGGACGGGGAGGACGGGGAGGGCACGGCAGCCGCGTGTGCGGCGCCCGGGGCGAGCGCCCCGGCCATCAGGGCGATTCCAAGGACACCGATCCGAACGCGCAGCGAAGTCACGGGAGTTGGCCTTCCGTCGCAGTGGGGTGCGTGGTGCCGTTCGGGCCGCAGTATCGCTTGCGGGGCGCGGTGTGGTCCACGCCGGGGGGAGCGAGCGCGCCGTCTTCCGGAGTGTTCGGGAGGTGCGAACGCTCCCGGGTGTTTGTGAAGGGTTCGTACGGGATACCTGTGAGGTGGGCGATCACCGGCCGTCGTCTCACCGGCGCGGCTAAGGTCTGGTGTGGGACCAGTCCCCCTTGAGCAGCCCCGGTCCGGGACCTGACCCCTGGACCGGGGCTTGCGGTTGGCCCGTCAGTCCCGCACCCCGAAGCCGTACACCGTCTCCGAGCGGTACACCGTGCCCGGGTCGAGGCGGGTGCTCGGGAACTCCGGGCGGTTGGGGGAGTCCGGGAAGTGCTGGGTCTCCAGGGCGACGCCGTCGCCCGGGGCGAACGGACCGCTCAGGTGCTCGGCCGTGTAGAGCTGGACGCCGGGCTCGGTGGTGGCCACGGTGAGGGTGCGGCCGGACGTCGGATCGTGCAGCTCGGCGATCTCGGCGGGGGAGTCCGTGACCCCCTTGTCGAGGACCAGGTTGTGGTCGTAGCCGGAGCCCACCTTGCGGGCCGTACGGAAGTCGAAACGGGAGCCGGAGACGTCCGCCAGGACCCCGGTCGGGATCAGGTCGCCGTCGACGGGGGTGTACCGGGAGGCGGCGATCCGGAGTTCGTGGCCGCCCGCGTTCCCGGAGCCCGCGAGGTTGAAGTAGCTGTGGTTGGTGAGGTTCACCACGGTCGGCGCGTCGGTGACCGCCTCGTAGGAGACACGCAGCGCGCCGGACGCGTCCAGCGTGTACGTCACCGTGAGCTCCAGCCGCCCCGGGAAGCCCTCCTCGCCGTGCGGGCTCACCCGCGTCAGCCGTACCCCGTGCTCGACGCCCTCGACCTCCCACACCCGCTTGTCGAAGCCGCGAGCGCCGCCGTGCAGGGAGTTGGGCCCGTTGTTCGGCTCCAGGGCGTAGGTCACGCCGTCCAGCGGGAAGCGGGCGTGTGCGATCCGGTTGGCGTACCGGCCGACCAGGGCGCCGAAGTACGGGCCCGGGTGCTCCAGATAGCCGTCCAGGCCGGCGAACCCCAGCACCACGTCCGCCGTCCGCCCGTCCCGGTCCGGTACCTCCACCGACTGCACGATGCCGCCGTACGACAGGACCCGCACCCGGGTCCCCGCGCGCTCCAGCGTCCAGCGGTGCACCTCGGTGCCGTCGGAGAGTGTGCCGAAAAGTTCGCTCATGGGGGAAACCCTAAGCCAAGGGTCTAGTCCACCGGGTCCTTGCCGGTGATGGTCCGGTAGGCGATCGCGGCGAGCTTCGACTGGCCGTCGGTGCTCGGATGGAACCAGTCCCAGTGACTCAACTGATCCGTGCCGAAGCGGTACTCGTACACCGCCCCGCCGTCGAAACGGCACCGGCGGTCCTTGGCGCAGACCTGCGCCAGCACCTTGTTGTAGTCCTCGACCCGCTGCTGCACCCGGTCCCGGCGCACGGTCGCCGCGCTGGTCAGGTTGTCCGCGTCGGCCAGCATCGACGGGCAGATGCCCAGCTTCCAGATCTGCTTGCCCAGCGGACTGGTCCGCCCCTGCGACCACAGCCGCTTCAGATTCGGCACGCTCGACACGTACACCTGCGTCTTCGGCAGCGACTTCCGCAGGGTGCCCAGGGCATCCTCGAACTGGGCGCGGAAGTCCGCCACCGAGGTCATCGCCCGCACCGACGTACGGCACGCGTCGTTCGCCCCCGCCATCACCGTCACCAGCTGCGGCCTGTGCCTGACCGCGTCGGCCATCTGCCCGGACAGGTCGGCCATCCGGGCGCCGGTCACCGCGTAGTTCCAGCTGTGGTCCGCCGCCTTCGCCCGCCCCAGCAGCCGCACCGCCAGGCTGTCCACCTGGTCGCTGGTGCCGGTCGCCCAGGACACCTCCGGGCAGTCCGAGAGCACCGTGCACGCGTCGAAACCGCGGGTGACGGAGTCGCCGACGGCCGCGATCGAGGCCGGGCTGCGGTCCCACACCGGCACGGTCCGCACGGCACGCGTCCGGCCGCCGTCGCCCCCCGAGGAGGAACCGCCGATCACGTCGCATCCGGCCAGCCCCAGCACGGCGGTCGCGGCGACGACACCGATCAGGGCACGCGAACGCCGGCGTCGCTGCTTCCGCATACCCCGCTGGTCCTCTCCGTCGGCTGATTCGTCCCCCTTCATAACAACGCACGGGAGTTCCCACCCCCCGCCCTGCAACGGTCCACCCCCGTACAAGCGTCCCCCTGGGTGAATGGCGGGGGTTTCCTGGCTGTGGGACCGACGGTACGTCACACTCCTTGCGCCGCCGCACGGTAGCCTCGCCATCAACGCGGCCGTCGTGCCACTGCCGCCAGCCAGCCAGCAAGATGTCCCGCTCTGCCCGGAGGTTCCGGTGACGACACGTGGAGTTCTGTACGTGCACTCCGCGCCGCGCGCGCTGTGCCCGCACGTCGAGTGGGCCGTCGCCGGGGTGCTAGGCACGCGCGTCAACCTCGACTGGATCCGGCAGCCCGCGGCGCCCGGCACCTGGCGCTCCGAGTTCTCCTGGCAGGGCGAGGTCGGCACGGCCTCCAAACTGGCCTCCGCGCTGCGCGGCTGGCACCTGCTGCGCTTCGAGGTCACGGCCGAACCCTGCGCGAAGGCCGAGGGCGAGCGCTACAGCTGCACTCCCGACCTCGGCATCTTCCACGCGGTCACCGGGATCCACGGCGACATCCTGATCCCGGAGGACCGCCTGAGGGCCGCGATGACCCGCTCACAGCGCGGGGAGACCGACCTGGAGGCCGAGATCTCCAGACTCCTCGGCAAGCCCTGGGACGACGAACTGGAGCCGTTCCGGTACGCCGGCGAAGGCGCCCCGGTGCGCTGGCTCCACCAGGTGGTCTGACGCCGGATGCCGTCTGCGGCGCCGTCGTGGCTGAGCGCGCAGTTCCCCGCGCCCCCAGAAGACCAGGGGCGAGCGCCCCTTTAGGGGCGCGGGGAACTGCGCGACAAGCCCCCACCGGCGGGTCAGCCGACAACGAAACGCAAAGTGGCCCGAACTCCGACAGGGAGTCCGGGCCACACGCCGTTCAGGGCGACGAACCTCACACGGTCCTGAAGGCAAGCGCCACGTTGTGCCCACCGAACCCGAACGAGTCGTTCAGCACGGCGATCCGCCCCTCGGGCAGCTGACGCGCCTTGCCCGACACGACATCCGCGTTGACCTCGGGGTCGAGGTTGTCCAGGTTGATGGTCGGCGGAGCCGTGCGGTTCACCAGCGCCAGGATCGACGCGACGGTCTCGATCCCCCCCGCACCGCCCAGCAGGTGACCCGTCATCGACTTGGTCGCCGAGATGGCCATGTGGTCGACGTCGTCGCCGAACACCTTCCGCAGCGCCTTGATCTCGGCCACGTCACCCTGCGGCGTCGACGTCGCGTGCGCGTTGACGTGCACGATCTCGGCCGGCTTCAGATCCGTGTTGTCGAGCAGGTTCTGCAGCGCGTGCGCGATGCCGTTGCCCGACGGCTCCGGCTGCGTGATGTGGTGCGCGTCGGCGGAGATGCCCTGCCCGACCGCCTCGACGTAGATCCGCGCCCCGCGCGCCTTCGCGTGCTCCTCGGACTCCAGGACGATCACGCCCGCGCCCTCACCGAGGACGAAGCCGTCACGGCCGGAGTCGTAGGGTCGCGATGCACCCTGGGGGTCGTCGTTGTTCTTGGACATCGCCATCATGTTGCCGAACGCGACGATGGGCAGCGGGTGGATCGCCGCCTCCGTACCGCCGGCCACGACGATGTCCGCACGCCCGGTGCGGATCATCTCGATGGCGTACCCGATGGCCTCGGCGCCGGAGGCGCAGGCCGACACGGGCGTGTGCACACCGGCCCGCGCACCCAGCTCGATACCGACGTTCGCGGCCGGCGAGTTGGGCATCAGCATCGGCACGGTGTGCGGGGAGACACGGCGTACGCCCTTCTCCTTCAGCACGTCGTACTGGTCGAGCAGGGTCGTCACACCGCCGATGCCGGAGGCGATGACGGCGCCGACCCGGTCGGGGTTGGCGGACGAGTCCTCACCGGCCTTGGCGGTGAAACCGGCGTCCTTCCAGGCCTCCTGGGCGGCGATCAGCGCGAACTGCGCGGACCGGTCCAGCTTGCGGGCCTGCGGACGCGGGATGATCTCGCCCGGTTCGACGGCGATCTGCGCCGCGATACGGACGGGCAGCTCGGCCGCCCAGTCCTGCTCCAGGAGGCGGACACCGGACTTGCCGGCGGTCAGGGCCTCCCAGAACGAAGCTGCGTCGCCACCCAGCGGTGTGGTTGCGCCGATACCGGTGACGACCACGGTGCGATTGGTCGGGCTCACGGGAATTCTTTCTCCAACGGATACGGGATTCGACGGCGCCACCGCCGGGTGGCGGGGCCTCGCAGTCCGGGAACCTGCCGGGTACCCGGGCATGCGGCCCGGGACCCGGCGGGAACTCAGTCCTGGTGCTTGAGGATGTAGCTGGTGGCGTCCCCGACGGTCTTCAGGTTCTTGACGTCCTCGTCCGGGATCTTGACGTCGAAGCGCTCTTCGGCGGCGACGACGACCTCGACCATGGACAGCGAGTCGACGTCCAGGTCGTCGGTGAAGGACTTGTCCAGCTGGACGTCCTCCACGGGGATCCCGGCGATCTCGTTCACGATCTCGGCGAGACCGTCGACGATCTCCTTCTCAGTGGCGGCCATGTCAGGCGCTCCTTCTTAGATGTTCCAGACGGTTGCTGCGGTGTTGCTGGCGGCGATTCCGGTACCGGATGCATGATCCGGCACGGAGTGCCTAGGGGAGGGTAACGACAGTGGCGGCGTAGACGAGACCCGCCCCGAACCCGATGACGAGCGCGGTGTCGCCGCTCTTCGCCTCGCCGGTCGCCAGGAGCCGCTCCATCGCGAGCGGGATCGAGGCGGCCGAGGTGTTGCCGGTGGTGCGGATGTCACGGGCGACCGTGACGTGCTCCGGCAGCTTGAGAGTCTTCACCATCGAGTCGATGATCCGCACATTGGCCTGGTGCGGGATGAAGACGTCCAGGTCGTCCGCGCTGATCCCGGCCGCGTCCAGCGCCTGCTGAGCGACCTTCGCCATCTCGAACACGGCCCAGCGGAACACCGCCTGGCCCTCCTGCGTGATCGCGGGGAACTTGATGTTCCCGGCGCTGTCGAGGGGGAGGTTGGTGACGTCGCCGACGTGGAACCGGTCCCAGGGCACGGTCTGCTTGATGGTCTCCGACTTGTCGCCCTCGGAGCCCCACACCGTCGGGCCGATCGCCGGCTCCTGCGAGGGGCCGACCACGACCGCGCCCGCGCCGTCACCGAACAGGAAGGCCGTGGCCCGGTCCTCCAGGTCGGTCAGGTCGCTGAGCCGCTCCACGCCGATCACGAGCACGTACTCGGCGGAACCCTCCACCACCATGCCCTTGGCGAGCGTCAGGCCGTAGCCGAAGCCCGCGCAGCCGGCCGAGATGTCGAAGGCGGCCGCCTTGTCGGTGCCCAGCTTGTCGGCGATCTCGGTCGCCACCGCCGGGGTCTGGCTGAAGTGCGAGACCGTCGAGACGACCACGGCGCCGATCTGCTCGGCGGCGATGCCCGCGTCCGCGATCGCCTTGCCGGACGCCTCGATCGACATCGCGGCGACCGTCTCCTCGGGGCCCGCCCAGTGCCGGGTCTCGATGCCGGAGCGCGACCGGATCCACTCGTCGGACGAGTCGATGGTCTCCAGGATCACCTCGTTGGGCACCACGCGGGTCGGGCGGTAGCCGCCGACGCCGAGGATGCGCGCGTACGGCGCACCCTTGCTGGGCTTGATCTTCGACATCGCAGTGGGCTCCTAATTCAGCTGTGCTCGGCGATGAGCTCGCGGGCCGCGTCGAGGTCGGCGGGGGTCTTCAGGGCCAGCGTCTTCACTCCGGGCAGCGCGCGCTTGGCCAGGCCGGTCAGGGTGCCGCCGGGGCACACCTCCAGGAGGGCGGTCACGCCGAGCTCCTTGAAGGTCTCCATGCACAGGTCCCAGCGGACCGGGTTGGCGACCTGCCCGACCAGCCGCTCCACGATCTCGTCGCCGGAGGTGACGGCCCGCCCGTCCCGGTTGGAGACGTAGGTGAGCTTCGGATCGGCGGGGATGAGCTCCTTGGCGGCCTCGGCCAGCTTGTCGACCGCGGGCGCCATGTGGCGCGTGTGGAAGGCGCCGGCGACCTTGAGCGCGACGACCTTGCGGACACCCTCGGGCTTGTCCTCGCTCAGCGCGGCGAGCTGCTCCAGGGTGCCGGCGGCCACGATCTGACCGGCGCCGTTGATGTTCGCCGGGGTCAGGCCCAGCTTCTCCAGGTGCGCGACCGACACGTCCGGGTCGCCGCCGAGCAGCGCCGACATACCGGTCTCGGTGATCGCGGCGGCCTCGGCCATCGCCATACCCCGCTTGCGGACCAGGCGCAGCGCGTCGGTGTCGTCCAGGACACCCGCGAAGGCGGCGGCGGTGATCTCACCGACACTGTGCCCCGCGACCGCGCCCGGCGCGATGTCCGTCATGGCACCGAGTGCCGCGCCGGACAGGAGACCGGCGGCGACGAGCAGCGGCTGCGCGATCGCGGTGTCCCGGATCTCGTCCGCGTCGGCGTTCGTGCCGTAGTGCACCAGATCGAGCCCGATGACGTCGGACCATTCACGCAAACGGTCCTGGGCACCGGGGAGTTCGAGCCAGGGGGTCAGGAAGCCGGGCGTCTGGGCGCCCTGGCCGGGAGCGACGAGTACGAGCACTCTCACACTCTCTCTTGGGGAGCCCCACGGCCGCCCGTGGGGACAAGGACGAAGAACACGAGGGGGTTTTGTGGACCCCCGACAAAATCCTATGGCTGGGGATCTCCATCGACCAGACGCCCCAGGATCAGTGCGATCCGCAGCGTGAAGGCGGATCGTACATCGGACGGTGACCATCCGGTGACGTCAGTCACACGTCGAAGCCGGTAGCGCACGGTGTTCGGGTGGACGAAGAGCATGCGGGCCGCGCCCTCCAGGCTGCTCGCCTGTTCCAGATAGACGCTCAGTGTTTCCAGGAGCGCCGAGCCCGCTTCTTCCAGCGGTCTGTAGATCTCCTCCACCAACTGCTCGCGCGCGCCCGGATCACCCGCCATGGCGCGCTCCGGAAGCAGATCGTCCGCCAGCACCGGCCGCGGCGCGTCCTGCCAGGCGGAACAGGCCTTCAGCCCCGCGGCGGCGGCCTGCGCGGACCGGGTGGCGGCCAGCAGATCGGATACCACGGGCCCCGCGACCACCGGCCCGGCGGCATAGGGCCCGATCAACGACTTGGCGACGGCCAGCGGGTTGTCGTTGCCGCCCGCGATGACCACGAGCCGGTCCCCGAGCACCCCGGTGAGCACCTGCAGCTTGGCATGCCGGGCGGCCCGCCGGATGGCCTCGACGGTCAGCTCACTGTCCCCGTCGGGCGCCGTACCGAGCACGACACACACATGCTCGGGCGAGTTCCACCCCAGTGCGGCGGCCCGGCTCACCGCCCCCTCGTCGGCCTCCCCGCTCAGCACCGCGTTGACGACCAGCGACTCCAGCCGGGCGTCCCAGGCACCCCGTGCCTCGGCGGCCTGCGCGTACACCTGGGCGGTGGCGAAGGCGATCTCCCGGGCGTAGACCAGCAGCGCCTCCCGCAGCACCCGCTCGTCGCCGGGGGCCGCCACCTCGTCGATGGCGCTCTCCATGACCTCGATGGTCGTCCGCACCATCTCCACGGTCTGCCGCAGCGTGATCGCCCGGGTCAGCTCGCGAGGGGCGGTCCCGAAGACGTCCGTCGAGATCGCCTGCGGAGCGTCGGGATGCCGGAACCACTCGGTGAAGGCCGCGATACCCGCCTGGGCGACGAGCCCGATCCAGGAGCGGTTCTCCGGGGGCATGGCCCGGTACCACGGCAGGGTCTCGTCCATCCGCGCGATGGCCTGGGCGGCGAGGCTGCCGGACGACTTCTCCAGCCGCTTCAGGGTCGCGGAGTGCTGGTGGACTGCATGAGCCGAGGGGTCGGACTTGCGCGTTACGGGTTCGGGCACGGGGACAAGACTGCCTTATCCGGACGGGAGCATGCGCCGCCGGGTGCCGACTGCGGTCTACGGTGGTCCCGTGATGGACGTACGGCGCGCGGCGAAGCGCTACCCCGGGGGAGACCAGGCGACCGGAATCGAGTCCCGCCACGCCTTCTCCTTCGGGCCGCACTACGACCCCGACAACCTCCGCTTCGGCGCGATCATCGCCTGCAACGAGGAGCGCCTGGCGCCGGGCGCCGGCTTCGACGAGCATCCGCACAGCCACACCGAGATCGTGACCTGGGTGGTGGAGGGCGAGCTGACCCACCGCGACTCGGAGGGCAACGAGACGGTGGTCCGGCACGGTGATGTGCAGCGGCTGAGCGCTGCGGGGGGCGTCCGCCACGTGGAGCGCAACGACGGGGCGGAGCCGCTGGTGTTCGTCCAGATGTGGCTGGCCCCGGTACGCCCCGGCGGGGAGCCGTTGTACGAGATCGTCCGTGGCATCGCCGACTCGACGCCGTACGCCGTCCCGGAGGCCGCGGCGATGCTGCACGTCCGCCGACTGGGGGCGGGGGAGCGGACGGCGGTCCCGGACGGGGCGTACGTGTACGCGCATGTGGTGCGTGGGGAAGTGCGGCTGGGGGGCGAGGAGTTGGGGCCGGGGGATTCGGTTCGGGTGGTGGGGGCTGAGGACTTGGAGGCGGAGGGTGTGACAACGGCCGAGTTGTTGCTGTGGGAGATGGCCGAGTAGCACTTCGGCTGCGGGCCGGTGGGGGCCGTTCGCGCAGTTCCCCGCGCCCCCAAAGGGGCCTCCTCAGCCGCGGGCGGTCGTGCCTCCCCCAGAGCTCGAAAGGCCTGGGGGGACCCCAGGCGGCACGGGTGGGCGCTGGGGGTACCCCCTCTGGGGGAGGCACCCTGCAAGCGCCGGTAGGCGTCCCCACCCGCCCCGGCCGACCTCAGCCGCGCAGCTCCGTCAGCAGCGAGTCCGTGAACGGCGGCCACGCGTCGACCGCCCAGGGGCCGAACGCCCGGTCCGTGAGGGCCACGGACGCCACCCCCGCGTCGGGGTCCACCCACAGGAACGTCCCCGACTGGCCGAAGTGGCCGAAGGTGCGCGGCGAGGACGAAGCCCCCGTCCAGTGCGGGGACTTACCGTCCCGGATCTCGAAGCCCAGACCCCAGTCGTTCGGGTTCTGGTGGCCGTACCCCGGCAACACGCCCTTCGTCCCGGGGTATTGGACGGTCAGCGTCGCCTCCGCCACCGTCCGCGGGTCCAGCAGCCTCGGCGCCTGCAACTCCGCCGCGAAGCGGAGCAGGTCGGAGACCGAGGAGACGCCGTCCTTCGCCGGTGACCCTTCGAGAGACGTCGACGTCATGCCCAGCGGTTCGAGGACCGCCTGCCGCAGATACTCGCCGAACGGAATCTCCGTCGCCTTGGCGACATGGTCCCCGAGCACCTCGAACCCGGCGTTGGAGTACAGCCGCCGTTCCCCGGGCGGTGCCGTCACCCGGTGCTCGTCGAAGGCCAGCCCCGAGGTGTGCGCGAGCAGATGCCGGACCGTCGACCCCTGCGGCCCGGCCGGCTCGTCGAGCTCGACCGCCCCCTCCTCGTACGCGACGAGCACCGCGTACGCGGCGAGCGGCTTGGTCACGGAGGCCAGCGGGAAGCGCTGCCCGGCCGGACCGTGGGTGCCCAGGACCGTCCCGTCGGCCCGTACGGCACCCGCCGCCGCGGTGGGGACCGGCCAGTTCTCGATCAACGCAAGGCTCTGCAAGGACATACCGACGAGCCTAAGCCGATCAGAGCGTCAGGATCATCGTGGGGTCCGGCTTGTGGACGAAGCCGAGCGCGGCGTAGAGGGGCTCGGCCTCGGGCGACGCGGTCAGCATGACCTGCCCGGCGCCCCGCTCGCGGAACCAGGCGAGCAGTTCCGCCATGCACGCGCGCGCGTACCCGCGACGGCGTGCGTCCGGGTCGGTGGCCACGCTGAAGACGTACCCGGAGTGCCCGTGCGGACTGGACGCCTTGCCGATCCGGTAGTCGAGGGTCCCGACGACCAGCGCGGCCAGCGCCCCCGGCCGGTCCGGGTGGTCGACGACGAACGCGGCGAAGTCCCCGTCCGGCTCGCCCAGCCGCTCCCGGAGCCCCGGCAGCGCCAGGGCGTGCCAGTGGGTGGAGGCGTCCCCACCGGGCAGTGCGTCGATCATGATCTGGCGCAGACGCAGCACTTCTGGTGCGTCCTCGGGCCTGGCGCGGCGTACGAGACTCATATCCGCGCACGGTAGTCAGCGGCCGTCCCCCGCGTCGCGCGGATTTCTCACCGTCTTCCCGGGTTCTGCTTGCTTCGAGCGCACTCCAAGGTCATAGCGTTGGGTCATGACGGTGATGCAGACCTCGACCGCGGCCCCCACTCGGCAGTCCGACCGCGCACCCGCCGACATCTGTTCCGCGCCGCCCCGCCGGCATCCGCGCCCCGAGGGCCAGGACCACTACACGATCAGCGAGGTCGTCGCCTTCACCGGACTGACCGCGCACACCCTGCGCTGGTACGAGCGGATCGGGCTGATGTCCCACATCGACCGCTCCCACACCGGCCAGCGCCGCTACAGCAACAGCGACCTGGACTGGCTGGACTTCGTGACCAAGCTCCGGCTGACCGGGATGCCGGTGGCGGACATGGTCCGGTACGCGGAGCTGGTGCGGGCGGGCGACGGCACCTACCAGGAGCGCCGGGAGCTGCTGGAACAGACGCGCAGGGACGTCCTGGGCCGCATCGCCGAGCTGCACGACACGCTGTCGGTGCTGGACCGGAAGATCAGTTTCTACGGGACGGGCGGGAGCTGAGGCGCCCTCAGAGCTCCGCCAGCAGTTCCGCCTTCTTCGCGGCGAACTCCTCGTCGGTGACCAGCCCCGCCTGGTGCAGTTCCCCGAGATGGCGAATCCGCTCCGCGATGTCGGCGGGGTCCCGACGTCCTGCCGACGACGGCAGCGCGGCCCCGCCCTTCGCCCGTACGGCCTCCAGGACCGCCGCGGCGAACGGCAGCGACTCGTGCACCGGCCCGTACCCGAGCCCGAACACCACGGTCGCCGGATCCTGGTCGGCCGGGACCGCCGGCCCCGCCCCCGTGAGGTCCCCGCGGCGCAGCAGTCGTAGATGCCCCTCGAAGACCTCCGGGGACCGCCACTCCACACCCCCCAGGTCGGCCACGGCGAACCGCTGGTCGCCGGCCTTCCACTTGGACGTCGACGCGCCCGTCCACGACCAGCGGAAGTGCACGGCCTTGCCGTCGAAGCTCGCCTTGCCGTCGTACGCCTTGAACTGCCGGGGCGCCTCGGGCGCGGCCACCAGGAACCTTTCGGCCGGTTCGGACCCGGACTCGGTGAGCAGCGGTCGTAGTTCGTCGGCGTAGTACTCCGCGAGGGTCTCCCGCTCGGCGGGGAGGACGAGCCGGTAGGGGTCGCTGCCGTCCTTCAGCTGCCCGGCCGCCGCCTCCATCAGCGGATCCGCACCGGGGCGGGGCTCGGCCCGCAGGACGACCGTGCCGCGTTTGCCGGGAGTGAGCGTGACCCCCGCGAGCGCGGCGAACGGCACCCGGCGTTCCCCCAGCGCCTGGAAGAGCTTGGGTGTTCGAATCCCCCGTTCGTAGCGGATGAGCACGGAGTCGGACTCGAACTCCCAGGCGGCATGAAATCCGGCCAGTACGTCACCCATGCGGCTCATCGTATGCGGCACGTGCTTCTCAGTCCCATCCCCGCGCATACCGCACTTCCTGCTGTCTCTACGCGCGTCCGGCCGTCGACGTGCCGGACAAACCCGCCCGGCACCCGTCATCGTCGTGGGCGCACGTCACCGCGCCGTACGCGCCAACCCCGATGTCGGCGAGGTTGCGCAGGCTGTCCGTGCCCGGCTCGAAGTAGCCGGCGTGTCCCTGTGCGTCGTGCGCCGACAGCACCCGCGCCCCGAAGGAGGAGGAGACGGGGTCGGCACCGTGGCCGAGTCCGCCGAACTCCATGTAGGGGACGTCCTGGATCCAGTCGGTGGTGTCCCGCATCGCCCACACCCGGGCGGAGGTGCCCAGGTGAGAGGCGCTTTCGACCCGCATCCCGGGGCTGGCGGCCACCGCTATGTCGGACACCCGGTCCGGCATGCCGTGCGCGGCCACCCCGCAGACCACGGAACCGTAGCTGTGGCAGAACATCGACACCGGTGCCGTGCCGGGCAGCGCGCGCAGCAGCGCGTTGAGGCGTACGGCGCCCTGCTCGGCGGCCGTGCCGGTCGCCGCGCCCACGCCGAGCCCGTCGGGCGCGGTGTAGTCGGCCCAGGCGATCACCGCCGTACGGGTCGCGGGGCCGGCCGTGTGCTCCGCCTTGTACAACGCCTTGGCCATGCCGACCGGGGCGGTGTACTGACGGTTCGTCCGCTGGAAGGTGAGCAGGTCGGTGTCGACGCCGGGGACGACGACGGAGATCCGCTCGGCCCTGGTGAGGTCGCCGAACACCTCGGCGACCCGCCCGCTGCCGTCCGGGTCGAAGGCGAGGATCTGCCGGCCCTTGGCCATCAGCGCCTCGTAGCGGTGCATCCGGCGGCCCGCGTCCTGTTGTCCGGCCGCGGTGAGCCGTGGGTCGTGCATACGTTTCTTCTCGACGGCGCGCTGCTGGTCGAGGGCGATGTGGTTGGCCCGGTAGCGCAGGCCGGCCGGGGCGCCGTTCATGTTGCCGACCGCGAGCGGGTAGCGGTGCGCGAGCCGGTCGCGCTCCTGCACGGTGAGCGTGGCGAAGAAACGGGTGAGCAGCGCGGGGGACGCCTCCGGGTCCGGCAGGTGGAGACCGTGCACGCTGCCGTGCTCCCACTTGTCGAGGGAGGTCTGCAGGGCGGTGGTCTCGCGGTGCGCGCGCATGGCCGTCCAGCCGGTGGTCGCGAGCATCACGAACACCACGGCCAAGGCCAGCAGCGCGCGCCAGACGTTCAGTGGCGGGGAGGTGTCGAAGGAAGTCACTGGGAGGACACACTAGGAGAACGAAGGGGTCTCGCGGTAACTGAGTGACAGTTATCACGTTTCGGCAAACGTGCGGCCGATGTTGGCTCCTGCGGTCCCTCTCGGCTCTCGCGAGCCTCTCAGCTCTCGCGGCCCTCTCGCCAGTTCCCGGTGAGCGCCGGTCCCACCTGGTCGAGGTACGACGCGGTGAGTTCGCGGAGCGCCGTGACGCCGAAGTCGTCGCCGACCGACCAGTGGCGCTCGGTGACCCGGATGACCGCGCCGAACACGGCGACCACCAGCCGGGGCCGCGGGTCGGTGTCCGGGTCGACGCCCTCCCGCTCGGCGACGATCCGCGCGATCTCCTCCTCCGTCTCCGACTGGCGTCGCAGATGCGCGGCGAACAGGACCGGCGTCGCCTCGATCATCTTGTACGTGCGCATCAGCAGTTCCACCGGGACGTACCGCTCGACGGCCTCCTCGATGCTGTCCCAGCTGTCCATGACGGACCGGCGAAGCGCCTCCAGCGGGGTCTCCTCGGCCGGGCGCCGGCGCACCGCCTCGACGTAGTGCGCCTCGGTGAGCCGGGGCACGAAGAAGGCCACGTCCTCCTTGCTGGCGAAGTAGCGGAAGAAGGTGCGCTGCGAGACGTCGACGGACTCGACGATCTCGTCGACGGTGGTGTGCTCGTAGCCCTGGGTCACGAACAGCTCCAGCGCGTTGCGCAGCAGCGCGTCCCGGGTGCGCTGTTTCTTGCGTTCGCGCAACGTTTCCATGCCTGACAGTTACTGACTAGTGATTTGGTTTGTCAACTGTCAGCGGCTGTCACTAGCCTGGATCGTATGACTAGTCAGACCACGATCGACACGGCGGGGTCGGGGGACGCAGCATCTACAGCCCTGCCGGAGCGGCCGCTGGCCGCCGGCCTGCGCGGCCACCCCTGGTTCACCCTGATCACCGTCGCCGTCGGGGTCATGATGGTCGCCCTCGACGGCACCATCGTGGCCATCGCCAACCCGGCGATCCAGAAGGACCTCGGTGCCACCTTCGCCCAGGTGCAGTGGATCACCAACGGCTACTTCCTCGCCCTCGCGGTCTCCCTGATCACCGCGGGCAAGCTCGGTGACCGCTTCGGCCACCGGCAGACCTTCCTGATCGGTGTCGTCGGCTTCGCCGCCGCCTCGGGCGCCATCGGCCTGTCCGACAGCATCGGCCTGGTCGTCACCTTCCGCGTCTTCCAGGGCCTGTTCGGCGCGCTGCTGATGCCGGCCGCGCTCGGCCTGCTGCGGGCCACCTTCCCGGCCGAGAAGCTCAACATGGCCATCGGCATCTGGGGCATGGTCATCGGCGCCTCCACCGCGGGCGGCCCGATCCTCGGCGGTGTGCTGGTGCAGCACGTCAGCTGGCAGTCGGTGTTCTTCATCAACGTGCCGGTCGGCCTGATCGCCCTGGTCCTGGGCGTGCTGATCCTGCGCGACCACCGTGCCGAGAACGCCCCGCGCTCCTTCGACCTGCTCGGCATCGGCCTGCTCTCCGGCGCGATGTTCTGCCTGGTCTGGGCGCTCATCAAGGCGCCGAGCTGGGGCTGGGGCGCCGGCCTGACGTGGACGTTCATCGCCGCGTCCGTGCTGGGCTTCGCCCTCTTCGCCTTCTGGGAGACCAGGGTCAAGGAGCCGCTGATCCCGCTCACCCTGTTCCGCTCGGTCCCGCTCTCCGCGGGCGTGGTCCTGATGGTCCTGATGGCCATCGCCTTCATGGGCGGCCTGTTCTTCGTGACGTTCTATCTGCAGAACGTGCATGGGATGGACCCGGTCGACGCCGGCCTCCACCTCCTGCCGCTCACCGGCATGATGATCGTCGGCTCCCCGCTGGCCGGCGCCGCGATCACCAAGCTCGGCCCGCGGATCCCGCTGGCCGGCGGCATGGCGGCCACCGCGATCGCCATGTACGGCATGTCCACCCTGAAGGCGGACACCAGCAGCGGCGTGATGTCCATCTGGTTCGCCCTGCTCGGCCTCGGCCTCGCGCCGGTCATGGTCGGCGCCACCGAGGTCATCGTCGGCAACGCGGCGATGGAGCTGTCCGGTGTGGCCGGCGGTCTCCAGCAGGCCGCGATGCAGATCGGCGGCAGCCTCGGTACGGCCGTCCTGGGCGCCGTGATGGCCTCCAAGGTCGACAGCGACCTGCCGGGCAACTGGGCCGACGCGGGGCTGCCGAAGCTGACCGACGCGCAGCTGGCGCAGGCCTCCGAGGCGGTGCAGGTCGGTGTCGCGCCGGTCGCCAAGGGGACGCCCGCGGAGATCGCCGCGAAGATCTCCGACGTCGCCCACGACACGTTCATCTCCGGCATGAGCCTCGCCTCGCTGGTCGCGGCGGGTGTGGCGGCGGTCGCGATCCTGGTCGCGCTGTTCACCAAGCGCGGCGAGAACGCGGACGCCGGTGCGGGAGTCGGACACATCTAGCGCAACACGCCGGGCCGATATGTCCGGTTTCCTGAGGTGAAGTTCGCCTATCAGGGTGACTCCGCTAAAGATTCCTCGCCCTCGGCACGCGTCGCAGGTCACAGTGGGTCAAGTCCTCCGCAGGGCATGGGAGGACACCCGGGCCGCGGCGCGCTGCCGGAGGGGGGCAGCGCGCGGGCAGGTCTGCGGACGCGGAACAGGGGTACCCGGTCATCGCACCCGAACAGTCCATGGAGACCAGGGAGTTGATGATGGCGAGCTTCGGGCAACGAACACGCGGGTACCCCCGTTCACGCGGCCGGGCAGGTGCGCGGGCCGGGCTGGACCGTGGCACGCTCGGAATCATCGGCACGGTGTTCGCCGTGGTCGGCTTCTTCGCCCTCGGGATCGTGCTGGGGCCGGCGGCACTGGTGTGCGGCTGGCTCTCCATGGGCCGGGTATGGAACCCGAAGAGTTCCATACCGGCGCTGGTGGCGGTGGTGCTGGGAGCGATCGACACGCTGCTGGCGCTGCTGTGGCTGGGCGGCGTCTCGCTGTAGCCGCGGCCGGGCGGGGGTTGCTCGCGCCCACGCGGCAGAGCCGCAAATCGACACAGCCCCGCGCCCCTGAAGGGGTGCCTCAGCTGCGGGCGGTCGTGCCGCTGGGGCGGCCGCCCGCCCATGAAGCGGCAGCCGTGCGAGGCACTCAGCTGCGGGCGGTCGTGCCTCCCCCGGAGCCCGAAAGGCCCGGGGGGACCCCCAGGCGGCACGGGTGGGCGCAGGGGCACCCCGCCAGCGCCGGTGAGTGTCCCGTTGCGCCGGCCCCCACCCCCTCGCGCAAAGCAACCACCTCGGCCCGCAGCGCCCGCACCTCCTCCGTCAGCAAGGCGATCGCCTCCGTCTGCCGGCGCTCCTCCACGTCGTCCTTCTCGAACCGTGCGATGAACCACGTCGCGATGTTCGCCGTCACCACACCCAGCAGGGCGATCCCGGACAGCATCAGGCCGACCGCGATCATCCGGCCCAGCCCGGTCGTCGGCGCGTGGTCGCCGTACCCGACCGTCGTCATCGTCGTGAACGACCACCACAGCGCGTCACCCAGCGTGCGGATGTTCCCGTTCGGGGAGTCCCGCTCCACCGAGAGCACGGCCAGCGAGCCGAACATCAGCAGTCCGACGACCGCGCCCACCACATACGTCGTCAGCCGGATCTGCGAGGCCATCCGGGCCCGCCGCCCCACCAGCGTCAGCGTCGCGACGAGCCGTAGCAGCCGCAGCGGCTGGAGTATCGGCAGCACCACCGCGCACAGGTCTATCCAGTGCGTCCGCACGAACTCCTTGCGCCGGGGCGCCAGAGCCAGCCGTACGAGGTAGTCGAGAGCGAACGAACCCCACACCACCCACTCCGCCACCGTGCACGCGGCGGTGAGGACATGCCCTGCGGAACTGTCCACGATCGGCAGCGCGTAGGCGACCGCGAAGGCCACCGCGAGCCCCAGCAACGGCCGTTGGGTCACCTGCTCCCAACGCGTCTGCGCGGACTGTCGCTCCATGAGGGCATCGTAGGCACTGTCCGCGCCCCAAAGGGGCGCGGACAGCAGCGGTCTGCGGCTCCGCCGCGTGGGCGCGACCAGCCACGACGTTGCCGCAGCTCCCCACCGCCCGCCCCGGCCGAAGCCGAGCGCAGCGGCTACGCGTCGCCGCCCGCCACGCCCGGGTGCGCCGCCGCCACGTCCAGCAGCTGGTACCGGTCGATGGCCTGCTTGAGCACCGAGCGGTCGAGCCTGCCCTCACGGGCCAGCTCGGTCAGCACCGCGACCACGATCGACTGCGCGTCGATGTGGAAGAACCGGCGTGCCGCGCCGCGCGTGTCGGCGAAGCCGAAGCCGTCGGCGCCCAGCGACTGGTACGTGCCGGGTACCCAGCGCGCGATCTGGTCCGGGACCGATCGCATCCAGTCGGAGACGGCCACGAACGGACCCTCGGCGACGCTCAGCTTGCGCGTCACGTACGGGGTGCGCTGCTCCTCCTCCGGGTGGAGGAGGTTGTGCTCCTCGCAGGCCACGGCCTCGCGCCGCAGCTCGTTCCAGGAGGTGGCGGACCAGACGTCGGCCTTCACGTTCCAGTCCGCGGCGAGGATCCGCTGCGCCTCGATCGCCCACGGGACCGCGACGCCGGACGCCATGATCTGCGCCGGGACGGTGCCGCCCGTGCCCGCGCTGATCCGGTGGATGCCCTTGAGGATGCCCTCGACGTCCACGTCGGCCGGCTCGGCCGGGTGCTGGATCGGCTCGTTGTAGACGGTCAGGTAGTAGAAGACGTCCTCGCCGTGCGGGTGCTCGGCGTCACTGCCGTACATCCGGCGCAGGCCGTCCTGGACGATGTGCGCGATCTCGTACGAGTACGCCGGGTCGTAGGCCACGCATCCCGGGTTCGTGGAGGCGAGCAGCTGGGAGTGGCCGTCGGCGTGCTGGAGGCCCTCACCGGTCAGGGTCGTACGGCCGGCGGTCGCGCCCAGGACGAAACCGCGCGCCAGCTGGTCGGCCATCTGCCAGAACTGGTCGCCGGTGCGCTGGAAACCGAACATCGAGTAGAAGACGTAGACCGGGATGAGCGGCTCGCCGTGGGTGGCGTAGGCCGAGCCCGCCGCGATCAGGGACGCCGTGCAGCCGGCCTCGGAGATGCCGTCGTGCAGCATCTGGCCGGTCGGCGACTCCTTGTAGGCGAGCAGCAGGTCGCGGTCGACCGCCTCGTACTGCTGGCCGAGCGGGTTGTAGATCTTCGCGCTCGGGAAGAAGGAGTCCATGCCGAAGGTGCGGTACTCGTCCGGCGCGATCAGTACGAAACGGCGGCCGAGCTCCTTGTCCCGCATGAGGTCCTTGAGGAGACGGACAAAGGCCATGGTGGTCGCGATGGACTGCTGGCCGGTGCCCTTCTTCACGGTCGCGTACGTCTTGTCGTCCGGCAGCGCAAGGGGCTTGGAGCGTACGACGCGGGTCGGGACATAGCCGCCGAGGCCCTTGCGCCGGTCGTGCATGTACTGGATCTCCTCCGAGTTCCGGCCGGGGTGGTAGTACGGCGGCAGGCCGGACTCCAGCTCCTGGTCGGAGATCGGCAGGTGCAGCCGGTCCCGGAAGCCCTTGAGGTCGGCGACCGTCAGCTTCTTCATCTGGTGGGTGGCGTTGCGGCCCTCGAAGTTCGGGCCCAGCGTCCAGCCCTTGATCGTCTTGGCCAGGATGACCGTCGGCTGGCCCCGGTGCTCGGTGGCCGCCTTGAACGCCGCGTAGATCTTGCGGTGGTCGTGGCCGCCGCGGCCCAGGTGCAGGATCTGGTCGTCGCTCATGTGCTCGACCATCGCGCGCAGCCGCTGGTCGTCACCGAAGAAGTGGTCGCGGATGTACCCGCCGGACTCGGTGGCGTAGGTCTGGAACTGACCGTCGGGGGTCGTGTTCATCTTGTTGACCAGGACGCCGTCACGGTCCTGGGCGAGCAGCGGGTCCCAGGTGCGGTCCCAGACCAGCTTGATCACGTTCCAGCCGGCGCCACGGAAGACCGACTCCAGCTCCTGGATGATCTTGCCGTTGCCGCGTACCGGGCCGTCGAGCCGCTGGAGGTTGCAGTTGACGACGAAGGTCAGGTTGTCCAGGCCCTCGCGCGCGGCGATGGACAGCTGGCCGAGCGACTCCGGCTCGTCCATCTCGCCGTCGCCGAGGAACGCCCAGACGTGTGACTTCGAGGTGTCGGCGATCCCGCGCGCGTGCATGTAGCGGTTCATCCGCGCCTGGTAGATCGCGCCGATCGGGCCGAGGCCCATCGACACCGTCGGGAACTCCCAGAAGTCCGGCATGGAGCGCGGGTGCGGGTAGCTGGAGAGGCCGTTCGGGTATTTCGACTTCTCCTGGCGGAAGCCGTCCAGCTGCTCCTCGCCGAGCCGGTCGAGCAGGAAGGCGCGCGCGTAGATACCGGGGGAGGCGTGCCCCTGGAAGAAGACCTGGTCGCCGCCGTGGCCGTCGTCCTTGCCGCGGAAGAAGTGGTTGAAGCCGACGTCGTAGAGGGACGCTGAGGAAGCGAAGGTGGCGATGTGGCCGCCGACACCGATGCCCGGACGCTGCGCACGGGAGACCATCACGGCCGCGTTCCAGCGGGTCGCGTTGAGGACCTTGCGCTCGATCTCCTCGTTGCCCGGGAAGAACGGCTCCGCGCGCGTGGGGATCGTGTTGACGTAGTCCGTGCTGCGCATCTCGGGTACGGCCACCCGCCGCTCGCGGGCGCGCTCGATCAGGCGGAGCATCAGATAACGGGCCCGTTCCCGGCCGCGCTCGTCCACGGCGGCGTCGAGCGAGTCGAGCCACTCCTGGGTTTCCTCGGGATCGAAGTCAGGAACCTGACTCGGAAGGCCGCCAATGATGATCGGGTTGCGATCGGATCCGGAAGCCACGCTGTTCCTTACCTGTCAGAGGGGCACTGATTCCCTGCGTTTTCCTGCATGTCCCTGCGTTTCCCTGCACCGCTGTCCATCGTCCACCTCGGGGCAGCGCACGTCATCTCTACCGTGAGGTAACTCGGTCCCGGCCAAAACGCAACGATACGCCCGGGGTGTGACGTGCTTGGCAAACTCGTTCGACCGTCGTATGTGAGGATGATTCCGAAAGGAACATAGCGGGCAAAAGGGAGTGGTGTGTGCCACACCTGTCTGCGATACGGTGCCGGGAGTTGCGGCGACACGGCCGGGATCGTCACCGTTTCGGCGGTCTGAAGGGCCGGGTACTTGCGCGATCCGTCCCGCCCGTGTGGACTACGGCCAATGCTTCGCGCACGCGCGTGGCTGAGTTAATCAACAAGACATGATCAGGAGGCAACCCGTGAGCGCGACCGCGGACCACGCGGAGGAGCGGACCACCCCTGCCGTCAGGCTGGGGTTCCAGCCAGACCAGGTGGTCCAGGAGATCGGCTACGACGACGACGTCGACCAGGAACTCCGCGAGTCCATCGAAGACACCATCGGCACCGAGTTGGTGGACGAGGACTACGACGACGTGGCCGACGCCGTGGTGCTGTGGTTCCGTGAGGATGACGGCGACCTGACGGACGCGCTGGTGGATGCCGTCACGTACATGGAGGAAGGCGGCTGGATCCTGCTGCTGACTCCGAAGACGGGCCGTGACGGCTACGTCGAGCCGAGCGACATCGGCGAGGCGGCCACGACCGCCGGCCTCTCGCAGACCAAGAGCGTCAGCGTGGGCAAGGACTGGAACGGCAGCAGGCTGCTGACCCCGAAGGGCGCCGCCAAGAAGCGCTGAGCCCCGCCCGGCGGACGGACCGTGCCCCGGTCCGTCCGTCGGCCTGCCGTGATCGCCGCGCGAAGGTCGCCGCATAGGGTGTCCTCACCCGAACAGCCCCTTACGAAGGGATGCAGCGATGGCGATCCAGGTCGGCGACAAGGCGCCCGACTTCGAGCTCAAGGACAACCACGGCCGGTCCGTGCGGCTGTCCGACTTCCGCGGCGAGAAGAACGTCGTGCTGCTCTTCTACCCGTTCGCCTTCACCGGCGTGTGCACGGGTGAGCTGTGCGAGCTGCGCGACAACCTGCCCCAGTTCGAGGACCGCGGCACCCAGCTGCTCGCCGTCTCCAACGACTCCATCCACACCCTGCGTGTCTTCGCCGAGCAGGAGGGCCTGGAGTACCCGCTGCTCAGCGACTTCTGGCCGCACGGCGAGACCTCACGCGCCTACGGCGTCTTCGACGAGGCCAAGGGCTGTGCGGTCCGAGGCACCTTCGTCATCGACAAGGAGGGCGTCGTGCGGTGGACCGTGGTCAACGGACTGCCGGACGCGCGCGACCTGAACGACTACGTGAAGGCGCTCGACGCCCTGTAGACCGCTTCGCGGACCGTTCGCCGGTCCCCTAGGGGTCGACAGGGCCGACACCCGGTAATTCTTCGGGGTCCAGGGCCTGCGGGGGGCGGGAACCCGTCACTAGGATCGAATCGTTGATCCGGTATCCGAAGCACCACGGGGGCTCCCCGCCCCTGGACACCACAAGGGAGGACTCGTGGGAGTCAGCCTCAGCAAGGGCGGCAACGTATCGCTGACGAAGGAGGCCCCCGGCCTGACCGCGGTCCTCGTGGGTCTGGGCTGGGACGTCCGGACCACCACCGGCACCGACTTCGACCTGGACGCCAGCGCGCTGCTGCTGAACACGGAGGGCAAGGTCGGCAGCGACGCGAACTTCGTCTTCTTCAACAACCTCAAGAGCCCCGAGGGCTCGGTCGAGCACACCGGTGACAACCTCACCGGTGAGGGCGAGGGCGACGACGAGGTGATCAAGGTCAACCTGGCCACGGTCCCCGCCGACGTCGAGAAGATCGTCTTCCCGGTGTCGATCTACGACGCCGACAACCGCCAGCAGTCCTTCGGCCAGGTCCGCAACGCGTTCATCCGCGTGGTGAACCAGGCCGGCGGCGCCGAGATCGCCCGCTACGACCTGTCCGAGGACGCCTCGACCGAGACCGCCATGGTCTTCGGCGAGCTGTACCGCAACGGCGCGGAGTGGAAGTTCCGCGCCATCGGCCAGGGCTATGCCTCCGGCCTGCGCGGCATCGCCCAGGACTTCGGCGTCAACGTCTGAGCCCGTCCGGGCGCCCGCCGAGGGCGTTCGAAAGTCCGCACTGTCCGGCGCCGCACCGTTTACGGTCGGCGCCGGACGTGCAGGACAACCGGAGAAACACCGCTAGGGGAGGACCAGCACCATGGGCGTCACGCTCGCCAAGGGAGGCAATGTCTCCCTCTCCAAGGCCGCACCGAACCTCACCAACGTCATGATCGGACTCGGCTGGGACGCCCGCTCCACCACCGGCGCCCCCTTCGACCTCGACGCCAGCGCGCTGCTGTGCAAGGACGGCCGGGTGCTCGGCGACGAGTGGTTCGTCTTCTACAACCAGCTCAAGAGCCCCGACGGCTCCGTCGAGCACACCGGAGACAACCTCACCGGTGAGGGCGAGGGCGACGACGAATCGATTCTGGTCGACCTGCCCAAGGTGCCGGCCGAGTGCGACAAGATCATCTTCCCGGTCTCCATCCACATGGCCGACGAGCGCGGCCAGACCTTCGGCCAGGTCTCCAACGCGTTCATCCGGGTCGTCAACCAGGCCGACGGCCAGGAGCTCGCCCGCTACGACCTCAGCGAGGACGCCTCCACCGAGACCGCCATGATCTTCGGCGAGCTCTACCGGTACCAGGGCGAATGGAAGTTCCGGGCCGTCGGCCAGGGCTACGCCTCAGGGCTGCGGGGTATCGCGCTCGACTTCGGTGTGAACGTCTCGTAGCACCCGTCACAGCCGGATGTAGGGCCCGCGCGAGCCGTAGGACACCGATGCCCTCTAGACTCCGTGGTCAACAGTGAGTAAAGCCGAGTACGGCGCGGGAGAGACCCTCCCTCAGACTCCGTCTGGGAGGTACCCCCACACACCATGATTGGGTAACCAGTGCTTTTGAAAACCTTCGGCTGGTCGTTCGCGATCACCGCGCTCGGCCTGGTCGCCGCGGTCCTCTACGGGGGGTGGGAGGCCTTCGGCATCGTGGCGATCCTGGCCGTCCTCGAGATCTCCCTGTCGTTCGACAACGCGGTCGTCAACGCCGGAATCCTGAAGAAGATGAGTGCCTTCTGGCAGAAGATCTTCCTCACGGTCGGCGTTCTCATCGCGGTCTTCGGCATGCGGCTGGTCTTCCCGGTCGTGATCGTCGCGGTCACCGCCAAGATGGGCCCCATCGAGGCCGTCGACCTCGCGCTCAACAACAAGGACCGCTACCAGGAACTGGTCACCGACGCCCACCCGGCGATCGCCGCCTTCGGCGGTATGTTCCTGCTGATGATCTTCCTCGACTTCATCTTCGAGGACCGGGACATCCAGTGGCTGCGCTGGATCGAGCGCCCGCTGGCCAAGCTCGGCAAGGTCGACATGCTGGCGGTCTGCATCGCCCTGATCGTCCTGCTGATCACCTCCTTCACCTTCGCCACCCACGCCCACCAGCACGGCGGCGGCCACGTCGACAAGGCGCAGACGGTCCTGATCGCCGGTATCGCCGGCCTGATCACCTACATGATCGTCGGTGGCCTTTCCGGCTTCTTCGAGGACCGGCTCGAAGCCGAGGAGGAACGCGAGCACGAGGAGGAGGAAGAGGCCGAGCGCACCGGCAAGAAGAAGTCGGCGGTCGTGCTGGCCGGCCAGGCGGCGTTCTTCATGTTCCTCTACCTGGAGGTCCTGGACGCGTCCTTCTCCTTCGACGGCGTGATCGGCGCGTTCGCCATCACCAACGACATCGTGCTGATGGCCCTCGGCCTCGGTATCGGCGCGATGTACGTCCGGTCGCTCACGGTCTACCTGGTCCGGCAGGGCACCCTCGACGACTACGTCTATCTGGAGCACGGCGCCCACTACGCGATCGGCGCGCTGGCGGTCATCCTGATGGTCACCATCCAGTACCAGATCAACGAGGTCATCACCGGTCTCGTCGGCGTCGTCCTGATCGGCTGGTCGTTCTGGTCCTCCGTGCGACGCAACCAGCGGCTGGCGGCGGCCGAGGGAAAAGCGGGGACGGACGACAAGGCTGAGGTCTCGTCCGGCGTCTGAACGGGCTCACCGGGCCGAAAACGGAGGGTGTGACACCCTTCTGGACGAGGAACGCTCTGTTCGGGGCGGCCGACGCGGTCGGCCGCCCCGAGGCGTCGGCGGAAGTCTCTGGGGGCGGGAATGGGTTTCTTCGACGGGCTGCTGGGCGGAAGGGCGGCCGAGTTCGACTCGGGCAGCGCCGCGTCCAACGCCATCGAGCTCACCAAGCGGCACCAGCAGGTGTCCCTCACGAAGCAGGGCGCGGCCACCGGCAACCTGCGCATCAACCTCGCCTGGCGGATGCGGACGTCCGACTTCGACGGCGAACAGCGGACGAGCCTGTTCCGGCACCCCTTCAAGGCGCTCAGGCCGCCGGAGGTGCTCGGACACGGGCAGAGCATGGTCAACGTCGACCTCGACCTCGGCGCGCTGTACGAGCTGACCGACGGGAGCAAGGGTGTCGTACAGCCGCTCGGCGGCCTGCTCGGGGACGTGAACGCACCGCCGTACGTCAAGCTCAGTGGCGACGACCGGTTCGGGTCCGCGTCCGGCGAGACGATGTACGTCAACCTTGATCATCGCGACGACATCAAGCGGCTGCTGGTCTTCGTGTACATCTACGACCAGACACCGGCGTTCGACCGCACCCACGCGATCGTGACGCTCTACCCCAGCAACGGGCCGCGGATCGAGATAGGCCTGGACGAACGGCATCCGCAGGCCCGGTCGTGCGCGGTGGTGATGATCGAGAACGTCAAGGGCGAACTGGTCGTCCGGCGCGAGGTGAAGTTCGTGTACGGGTTCCAGGGGGAGCTGGACCGGTTGTACGGGTGGGGGTTGCAGTGGGGGCGGGGATACAAGACGAAGGTGGAGAAGTAGGGCGGGTACGGGGGGTGGGGTATGCCGTGCGTTCGCGGGTGCGGTGCCGTCGTGGCCGCTCGCGCCCGCGCGGCGGAGCCGCACATCGATACACCCCCACGCCCCTGGGCAAATCCGGTCATCGTCCGATGAATTGAGGCCCTTGCGGAGGCAGCCGGAAGTCCGTGTTCGGGACCGTCGCCACCGGGATCGGGGCCGGCGGCGGGTAGCCGTAGCCCGACTGGGGCTGCTGCTGGGGGTAGCCGTAGGCCGGTGAGGTCGGCTGCGGGTAGCCGTACGCGGGCTGGGCCGGGACCGAGGTCGGCTGCTCGGGCGGCAGCGGCTGGGAGGCCGGGAGTTCCTCCAGCGACTCCGACTCGTCCACCGAGATGCCGAAGTCGGTCGCCAGGCCCTTGAGGCCGTTGCTGTAGCCCTCGCCCAGTGCGCGGAACTTCCAGCCGTCCCCCCTGCGGTACAGCTCACCGCAGATCAGGGCCGTCTCGGCGCCGGTCTCCGGCTTGATGTCGAAGTGGGCCAGCGGCTCGGCGTCGGGAGCCGAGGCGTCGTACAGCAGGATGCGCAGGGCGGGTACGTGCTCGAACGGGATGCCGTCCGCCGATGCGACCAGGAGGATTCGGCCTACATTGGGCTCGACACCGGGGAGATCTGTCTGGATCGTGTCGGTGAGGCCTTCGGCCACCCGTTTCTTGCCCAGCCGCCAGACCTTCCCGGAGGGGTGCCGGGGCTGGTTGTAGAAGACGAAGTCCTCGTCGGAGCGCACACGTCCGTCGGGGCCGAGGAGCAGCGCCGAGGCATCGACGTCGGGGACTCCCTGCCCGGGGGTCCAGCGCAGTACCGCCCGGACCGTGGTGGCCTCCACGGGGACGTTCGACCCCTTCAGCATCGCGTGCGTCATGCGGTCATCCTGCCCTCTCGGTCCTGGTCACGACAACGCGGGGGGCTCCGCGACCGACACAGGCGGGTTACCTGGAATTCATGCCCGGCGGGAACCCACGACATGGCTTTGTACGTACTATTACCGGCCACCCTTTACCAATTTCACAGACTGGGTCCACGCCGCCACGGGGAGTTTTATGCGTCATTTCGGGCACATCGCACCTGAGGTGCGGCAGCGTCTCTTCCACCAGGAGCCGTGCGAGTTCACCGCCGACTCCCCGGCCCGGCTGCTCTCCGCGGCTCTGGGCGCCACGCTGTACAGCCCGGCCACCCGGGAGCGGCTCGCCGACGACATCGTCAAACAGGCGGGACTCGGCGTGGTCTCCATGGTGCTGTGCCTGGAGGACTCCATCGGCGACGAGGACGTGGTGGCGGGCGAGGCGAACCTCGTCCGCCAGTTCGCCGACCTGGCCGCTCGGGTCCGGGCGGGCGTGGAGCTGCCGCTGCTCTTCATCCGGGTGCGCGAGCCCGAACAGATCCCCGACCTGGTACGGCGGCTCGGCGGCAGCGTGTCGCTGCTGTCCGGGTTCGTGTTCCCGAAGTTCACCGAGGAGCGCGGCATCCCCTTCCTGGAGGCGCTGACCGGAGCCGAGGCACGCAGCGGCCGCCGGCTGTTCGGGATGCCCGTCCTGGAGACGCCCGAGCTGATGTACCGGGAGACGCGCGTGGACGCCCTGGAGGGCATCGCCCGCGCCGTCGACAAGTACCGGAGCAAGGTGCTGGCGCTGAGGCTCGGGGTGACCGACTTCTGCTCCTCGTACGGGCTGCGGCGGGCACCCGACATGACCGCCTACGACGTGCAGATCATCGCCTCCGTGATCGCGGACGTGGTGAACATGCTGGGGCGGGCCGACGGCACCGGGTTCACGGTGACCGGGCCGGTCTGGGAGTACTTCCGGGTCCCCGAGCGCATGTTCAAGCCGATGCTCCGCTCCAGCCCCTTCCTGGAGGAGCAGGCCGTGGAGCTGCGCGACCGCCTCATCGAGCACGCCATGGACGGGCTGCTCAGGGAGATCTCCCTGGACCACGCCAACGGGCTGCTCGGCAAGACCTGCATCCACCCCTCGCACGTCCTCCCCGTGCACGCGCTGTCGGTCGTCAGTCACGAGGAGTTCTCGGACGCCCAGGACATCCTCCGGCCGGAACGGGGCGGTGGGGGTGTACTTCGATCGGCGTACACGAACAAGATGAACGAGGTGAAGCCGCACCGCGCCTGGGCCGAGCGGACCATGCTGCGGGCCGAGGTGTTCGGCGTGGCCAACGAGGACGTCGGCTTCGTGGAGCTGCTCGCCGCCGGAATCCCCGGCTGACGGGCCCGAGGGGACGACACAGGAAGCGCATGAACAACGCAGTGAACAACGGGGACTGGTCCGGCAGCTGGGTCGCCGAGCGGCTCGGCGTCGAACTCGTGGGTGACGACGGCCTGCGGGCCCTTCTCGGACTGGCCCTGCGCCGCAACCCCAAGCGGGCCCACCTGCTGGTCTCCAACGTGCTCGGCAAGCACGTGCCGCAGTCGCCCGCGGTGGTGTACGGCCACGGGTTCACCCTCGGCCGCCGGGTGCGGGAACTCCTCGGCGACGAGGAGGCGGCCCGGGCCGTGGTGGTGGGCTACGCCGAGACGGCCACCGGCCTCGGCCACTCCGTCGCGGACGGCGTCGGTCTCGCCCCCTACCTGCACTCCACGCGGCGTCCGGTCCCGGGCGTCACCCCGGCCGGCGGCTTCGAGGAGTCCCACTCCCACGCGACCTCGCATCTGCTGCTCCCGGAGGACCCGGCGCTGCTGGTCGGCGAGGGCCCGCTGGTCCTGGTGGACGACGAGTTCTCCACGGGCAACACGGTCCTGAACACGATCAGGGACCTGCACGCCCGTTATCCGCGGAAACGTTACGTCGTGGTGGCTCTGGTCGATATGCGGTCCCCCGCGGACGCGGGGCGCCTCGCGGATCTCGCCGGTGAGATCGGCGCGAGCGTGGACCTGGTGGCCGGCGCGTCGGGGACGGTACGGCTGCCGGAGGGGGTGTTGGAGAAGGGGCAGGAGCTGGTGGCGAAGTACGAGGAGAGTGCCGCGAACGGTGACCGGCCGGGTGCGGCGCCGTCCGGACTGGTCGCGCCCCGCGGCGGAGCCGCACATGGACACGGCCCCGCGCCCCTGGGTGGATGGACTGGTAGTCGCCTTCAAGGGCAACGCCCTGAAGGGGCGCGGGGAACGGCGCGACCAGCCCCCACCGGCCCGCAGTCGACCGACAACGGCACCACCCCCCACCTCACCCACCTCACCCACATCGACCTGCACTGGCCGCAAGGCCTCCCCGACGGCGGTCGGCACGGCTTCACCCCCGCCCACCGAATACGCCTCGAAACGGCCCTCCCCGCCATGGCCGCGCGCCTCGCCGAGGCCCTGCCCCCCGACGCACGCCGCGTACTCACCCTCGGCTTCGAGGAGCTGATGTACGCCCCCCTCCGGGTCGCCCGTGAGCTGGAGCCCCTCGTCGCCGCCGAGGTGCGGTACTCCACCACCACCCGCTCACCCGTCCTGGCCGTCGACGACCCCGGCTACGCAATCCGCAGCCGTCTCGTCTTCCCGGCCCACGACAACCCCGCCGACGGCCCCGGCGAGCGCTACGCGTACAACGTGGCCGGCGGCGGCTTCGACGCGGTGGTCGTCTTCGTCGACTCCGCCGGCGACACCCCCGAACTGCACGCCCCGGACGGCCTGCTGGCCCGGCTCGGCGCGCATGCCCCGCATGTCCTGCTCGCGGTTGTACCGTCGTACGCCCCCGCGCTGACCGAAGAGAGCCCCGCCATGCTGCCCGAGCCCCTCCGCGGCCCCGCCTTCTCCTCGTACCCGCCGGAGGACGTCGGCTGGCTGCTCCAGGACCTCTCGGACGTCACGCTGGAGGCGCCGACCGAGGAGCGCGAGGAGGCCATCCAGAGCGGCGGCGCGCACTACGCCGAGTCGCTGCCGGTGGAGTACCAGCCGAGCGAGCAGTACCAGGCGCTCTTCCACGCGGCCCTGGAGACGTCGGCCGCCCGGATCGCGCAGGCGGTCGGGGTCGTGACGGAGACCGTGCTGGCCGAACGGTCGGCCCGGCCGGTGCTGGTCTCGCTGGCGCGCGCCGGGACCCCGGTGGGCGTGCTGATGCGCCGCTGGGCGCGGTTCCGGTACGGCGCCGAGCTGCCGCACTACGCCGTGTCGATCGTGCGTGGCCGCGGTATCGACGCGAACGCGCTGCGCTGGCTGGCGGACCGTCACGAGCCGCGGGACATTGTGTTCGTGGACGGCTGGACCGGGAAGGGCGCGATCACCCGGGAACTCGCCGACGCGATCGAGGAGTTCGAGGAGCGGGAGGGCGTCTCCGGGTTCGACCCGGAGATCGCGGTGCTCGCGGACCCCGGGTCGTGCGTGCGGACGTACGGCACCCGGGAGGACTTCCTGATCCCCTCCGCCTGCCTCAACTCGACGGTCTCCGGGCTGATCTCACGGACCGTGCTGCGGGCCGACCTGGTGGGTCCCGACGACTTCCACGGCGCGAAGTTCTACCGCGAGCTGGCCGGGGCCGATGTGTCGGTGGCCTTCCTGGACGCGGTCGCCGCGCGGTTCGAGGAGGTCGTGGACGCGGTGGACGAGGCCGTGAAGGAGCTGGCCGTCGCGGACCGCACGCCGACCTGGGAGGGCTGGGCGGCCGTCGAGCGGATCAGCGAGGAGTACGGCATCCACGACGTGAACCTCGTCAAGCCGGGTGTGGGGGAGACCACCCGGGTGCTGCTGCGCCGGGTGCCCTGGAAGATCCTGGCGCGGGCCGGGGCGGGCGCCGACCTGGACCATGTGCGGCTGCTGGCCGAACAGCGCGGTGTGCCGGTGGAGGAGGTCGGCGAACTGCCGTACACCTGTGTCGGGTTGATCCATCCCAAGTACACCCGCGGGGCGACCGGCGCCGACGGCAGGGCGGTGAACGTCTGATGGCGCTGCTGGTGGCGAGCGATCTCGACCGTACGCTCATCTACTCGGCGGGTGCCCTGGCGCTGACCATGCCGGACGCGCGGGCGCCCCGGCTGCTCTGTGTCGAGGTGCACGAGAGCAGGCCGCTGTCGTACCTGACCGAGACGTCCGCGCGGTTGCTGACCGAGCTCGGCGACGCGGCCGTCTTCGTGCCGACGACCACCCGGACCCGCAAGCAGTACGAGCGGATCAACCTGCCGGGGCCCGCGCCGCGCTACGCCATCTGTGCCAACGGCGGGCATCTGCTGGTGGACGGGGTCTCCGACGGGGACTGGCACGGGCGGGTGCTGGCGCGGCTGGCCGACGAGTGCGCGCCGCTGGACGAGGTACAGGCGTATCTGGCCGAGCACGCCGACCCGGTGTGGCTGCGCAAGCTCCGGGTCGCCGAGGACCTGTTCGCCTACCTGGTGGTGGAGCGGGAGCTGCTGCCCGAGGAGTGGGTGAAGAGCCTCGCGGTGTGGGCGGAGAACCGCGGCTGGACGGTGTCGCTGCAGGGGCGGAAGCTCTACGCGGTGCCGAAGCCACTGACGAAGAGCGCGGCGATGCGGGAGGTCGCGCGGCGGACCGGCGCCGAGCTGACGCTGGCCGCGGGGGACTCGCTGCTCGACGCCGACCTGCTGCTGGCCGCGGACCGTGGCTGGCGCCCGGGGCACGGCGAGTTGGCCGACGCCGGATGGGCCGGCCCGGCCGTCGTCGCGTTGCCCGAGCGCGGGGTGCTGGCCGGAGAACGGATCCTGCGGGAATTCCTGAAGACGGTCCGTACGGAGGGCTAGCCGCAGCAGCCGCCGCCGCAACAGCCGCCGGAGCTGGGAGCGGCGGCGGGTGTGGAAGCCGTACCGCCCACCGCCACCGTGGACAAAAGCTTCACGGTGTCCCCATGCCCCTGCGGGCATGCTGCCGGAGCGGACGACTCGGCCATGGGGCGGGACAGTTCGAAGGTGTCGCCGCAGGTGCGGCAGCGGTACTCGTATCGGGGCATGGGGACAGGCTAACGGGAGTACCGAGGAAGTGCGGGGAGACAGATCGGGCCCCGCCGACCCGGACCCAGCCCACTACCGGCGGTCATCGGCGTCGTCAGCCTGCCGCACCTGACCACGGGTGGTCGCGGGCCGTTGCTCCGCCTCGGGGTGGCGGGCCCGCCAGTACGGGTTGTCGTGTGGCAGGTTCGTGCTGACCCTGCCGTACATTCCGAACACCATCAGCACGAGTCCCACCACGAAACTGAACAGCACGTTCTGGATCCCGAAGGCCAGGAAGTTCGAGTCGGTGCCGAGCAGGCCGAGGAACAGGAAGCCGTTCAGGATGAACAGCACGCCGAGCACCATGTTCAGCGTGGAGGCGAAGTTCCCGCCGATCACCATGCCGACGAAGAGCAGCAGCCCGACACAGATCGACAGCACGCTCAGCGCGCCGTTGGTGTTCAGGCCGATCGCGGTGTTTCCGCCCGTGTCGAAGAAACCGATGTTGTTGGTGAGCCCGAGGATCCCGAAGGCCACCAGGAACAGGCCCATCAGGCCCGCACCGATCCGGTAGATCCTGTTCAGGCGGTGGTCGACGGGCAGTGCCTCGTCGAACATGATCCGCCGCCGTGTCTCCGGGTGCGCCAGGTGTGAGTGTGAGGCCATCTCCGCCTCCTGCTCTCGAATGCGGGTCGCCTTCCAATATCCGCCCGGTGCGGGTCATCGGCAAACGCCTCAGTGAGCGGTGCCCCGGTCCTCCCTGATCTGCGCGACCACCCGCGCGACCGACTGCCGTACCGCTTCCGTCTCCGTCAGGAAGTGCCAGTAGTCGGGATGGCGCCCCTCCAGCGACCCTGCCGCCCGCTCCAGCCGCGCCACCGCGTCGTCCAGCGGCCGCGCGTGCCGCGGATCAGGGCTGGTCCGCCCGGCCATCGCCAGCCGCTGCGCATCCCGGATCGCGAACCGGGTCCGCTCGATCTCCGCCCGCGGATCCTTCTGTACGGCGTTGAGCCGGCTCAGCCGGTCACCGGCGGCGGACACCGCCTCGTCCGTACTGTTGAGCAGCGCCCGCACGGTGGAGAGCAGCGAGGTGGCGTCCGCCCACTTCTGCGCGTCCCGCGCGGCCTGCGCGTCCCTCAGCTTCAGCTCGGCCTGCCGTACGTTCTGCGCGGCCTGCTCGGGAACCTGCTGGAGATCCTGCCAGCAGGCGGCCGAGAACCGCCGGCGCAGCTCGCTGAGGACCGGATCCACCTGCCCGGACCGGGTGGTCAGCGCCTGCGCCCGCGTCCGCAGGCTCACCAGCCGGTGATCGATCTCGGCGGCCTTCTCCGGCAGCCGCTCGGCCTCGACCCGGATGGCCTCGGCCTCCCGCTGCACCCGCCCGGCCCGCTCCAGCGTCGTCTGCACACCATGCTGTCCGGCGCCCTGATTGAGCTTGGTCAGCTCGGGCGCGAGCGCGGCCAGCCGGGCCGCCAGATCGTCGGCCCTGATCTGGGTCTTCCGTACGGCATCGAGCCCGTTGCTGGCCGCCAGCAGCGCCTGCCGGGCCCGCTCCACGGCGGGCGCGAGCCGTGCCAGCTGCGTCTCGGCCTTGCCGAGCAGCGGCCCGAGAGACTCCCCGAACCGGTCCAGGTCCCGCTTCACGCCGACGAGCTCGTCCTTGGCGCGGGTGATCTCCCCCCGGGCCCGCGACGCGGCGGCGGCCTCCAGATCGTCCCGGTCCAGGTCGTAGGCGTCGATGGCCTGGATGTACCGGTTGCTGACCTCGTCGATCCGACGCCCCAGCGCCTCGAAGTCGGAGACGGCACGACGGGCGGCCGGCGTGTCGTCGACGGCGGAGATGGTCTCTATGGAGATCCGCAGATCCCGCTGGGCGGTGTCCAACTCGTAGAAGGCGTTGGCCGCGGCGTCCTTGGCCGCCTGCGCCTCGGCCCGCTGACTCTCGGCCCGCCCCCCGAACCACCGCCGGGTGCCGCCACCGGCGAACGCCCCGGGCACCATGAGCACGGCCAGCAACGGCACACTCATCAGGCCGAGGACATCCCGGAGCGGGGAGCGCCGGGCCTGCACGGGACGCGAATACGACTGCTCGGATGCCGCCGAAGTCGCCGATGTCGCCGTCACTTCTCCCTCTCCCGTGCCGTGGTGCGCCCCTGTGTGCTGGCGGTGCTGACATTCTCCCACCCAGGAAAGACGAACACACGGGTCGGTCAGTTCGCGGTTCGCGTGATCACTTCGCCGGCCGGGAGGCGATGGTCCCGCCCACGGACTCGATCCGTGCCGCTCAGCCCACGGACTCGATCCGTGCCGCTCAGCCCACGGACTCGATCCGTGCCGCTCAGCCCATGGATCGCTGCGCCTGTCCGACCCGGAAAACGGAATTGCGGGACTGAGTCCGGGACGATGTAGGCTGTCGAATCGTCTCGGGTGCGTAGCTCAGGGGTAGAGCGCCTGC
Source organism: Streptomyces sp. NPDC031497 (assembly GCF_055580905.1). Lineage (NCBI taxonomy): Bacteria > Bacillati > Actinomycetota > Actinomycetes > Kitasatosporales > Streptomycetaceae > Streptomyces > Streptomyces sp. NPDC031497. The sequence continues at coordinate 247,933 of NZ_JBVIKO010000003.1, read as the reverse complement.
CTTACAAGCAGGATGTCGGCGGTTCGAAACCGTCCGCGCCCACTTCGAGGAAGACCCCGGCCGCATCGGCCGGGGTCTTCTCGTGTTCTCAGCCCTCCTCGTGTGCGTGCTTGAGGCGGCTTCGGGCGTCCATGCGGTCCGGTGCCGTTATCTCCGCCCAGAAGCGGTGGCCGCTGACGAACACCGCGAGTTCGTGTTCGCGGCGGCGCAGCTTCTCCACTTCGGCCTGTTCGTCCTCGGTCCAGCCCGGGGAGGCGGGGCGCTCCACCTTGCGCCAGCCGCCGTCGTCACTGAAGCCGTCCAGCGGCTCGACCGACCAGGGGAGCCGCTTCAGCAGGGCCGACAGCTCGGCCCGGACCTGATGCAGCTCCTCCTGACCGGCGAGGAGGTCACTCGGAAAGTCATAGGTCGCAGCCACGCGGCAATGGTACGCCTGTTCGAATTTGAGAGGCGAGTTCGTCCATGGGGTTCATGTGTTCGAGCATGGTCGGGTGGCCGGGGACCAGCGCTGATCCCCGGCGTCCCGCAGAAACGGACGTGCAGTGCCGGCCGCGTCCGGCTCAGGCGGGCCCCGCGAGCTCTCCGGGTCGGCAGGGATCGAGCGGCTGCTCCGGGCGCGGCCCCGTCGGGCTCACTTCTGGGCGTTGCAGTCGTAGAGGGTGAAGCTGCCGCCGGCGGTGCGGCCGTAGGCGGTGGGCTGGACACGGGCGCAGTGGGACTTCACCCAGGTGGTGACCGCGGTGGTGGGGCGCTGGCTGGTGAGCAGCGCGTAGCGCAGCTGGTGGGCGGCGACGAGGCTGCCGAGCTGCCGGGCGGTGGGGAAGGGGGTGTTGCCGGTGAAGCCGCCCATGACGAGGATGGGTTCGGACTTCGCACGCAGCAGGGGCTCGGCGCCGTAGGCGGCCTGGGTGGCCAGCAGGTACTTCTCGCCGTGGCGGTGCTCGGTCAGGTAGTCGAGCAGGGCGGTGTCGCGGGCGCTGGGCTTGTCGAGACCTATCCGCTGCGGAGCGTGGTGCTGACGGACGCTGTCGTAGTACGCGTTGCCGACCGGACCGGCTATCGGCGCGGTGGCGGCGCCCGCGTAGAGCGGGTTGAGGCTGGAGGCGGCCCAGCCGGCCGGTGCGACCAGGATGGCCGCGATCGCGGAGGCGAGGGCCGCGCGGACCATCCGCGAGGAGGTGCGCGGGCCGCGGGTCCACAGGCCCACCACGCCGCACAGCGCGAGCATCACGGCGACCGGCAGCAGCCAGGAGACGAATCGGGTGGGCCAGTCGAGCACCAGCGCCCAAGCCGCCGTCAGCACGATCGCCGCCGGCAACGCCAGGTGCCGTCGGCCGCCCGATTCGCCCTCGGACCGGGGTTCCGACTCGTGCGCCGACCCGTGCTCGGATTCGTACGGTGACACGTGCGGCGACCAGCCCTGCGAACCGTACGCCGGCAGGTACGGCGACCAGGGCTCCGGCTCGTGCTCCGATCCGTGGTCCGATCCCTGCTCCGGCTCGTACTCCGATCCGTGTTCCGGTTCGTGCCCCGACCCGTCCTTCGGCGCGTACACCGACTCGTACTCCGACCGGAAGAGCGCGAGCCCGCCGCCGGCCAGTGCGGCGAGCGCCGGGGCGATGACGGCCATGTAGTAGGCGTGGTTGCCGTTGGAGGCGCTGAACACCAGGGCGTGCACGGCCAGCCAGCCGCCCCACATCAGAAATCCCGCGCGCAGCATGTCGGTTCGCGGCTGACCGGCGCGCCAGACGATGCCGAGGATCGCGGCGAGCACGGCGAGCGGCAGGAACCAGGCGACCTGGGGGCCGACCGTCTGGTTGATCAGCATGTCCCAGCCGGTGTTGCCGGTGGTGCGGCTGGTGGCGGTGCCCGCGACGGCACCGAACGCGGTGGAGTCGCTGGTGAAGCGGCTCAGGCCGTTGTAGCCGAAGACCAGGGCGAACGGGTTGTTGTCGGACGTTCCGTCGAGGTACGGGCGGTCGGCGGCCGGTGTCGCCCAGGCGATCAGCACCCAGAAGCAGGAGACCGCCAGCGCGACCGCACCGGCCAGCAGGACGCGCAGAGCCCGCTTCAACGGCGTTCCGGGCGCGACGACCAGGTACACCGCGGCGAAGACCGGCAGCACCAGCCACGCCTGCAGCATCTTCGCCTGGAAGGCGAGCCCGACCCAGATCCCGCAGGTGATCAGCGGCAGCAGCCGCTCGGTGCGCACCGCCTTCTGCAGCGCTCCGGCGGCCGCCACCAGGAGCAGAGTGAGCGCGGTGTCCGGGATGGTGGCCCGGTTGAGGACCACGGTGACCGGGGTGACGGTGAGCGCCAGCGCGGCGATCAGCGCGGCGAACGGCCCGGCCCAGGCCCGTACGATCCGGTGCAACAGCCATACGGTGAGCACGCCCTCGACGACCTGCGGAAGAGCGGCCGCCCAGGTGTGCGGGCCGAAGAGCCAGACGGAGACGGCGTCGGGCCACAGGGCGCCGGGCAGCTTGTCGATGCTGACCGAACCGCTGGTGTCGAGCCCGCCGAAGAAGAAGGACCGCCAGCTGCCGGCCATCGACCGTATCGCCGCACCGTAGAAGGGGTGGAGCGCGGCGTGCCCGATGCCCCAGGAGTACAGCAGCGTGGCGACGGCCAGCACCGCGGCGAGCGCCGGGCGCTCCCAGCGCGGGGCGTCTTCCGGCAGGCCGGATCGGCGGTTCGCCGCCCGGCGGCCTCGGTGCGCGCCGGTGGGCCGGGCGGCGGGGATGGCGGTCATGGCAGTGGTCCTTGGATCAGCAGGTCAGGTGGAGCCGCGGTGCACTGGCGGCGGGATCACAGGCGGCGGGCGGACCGGAAGCCGCGGGCGTAGAAGTCGGTGCCGTCCAGCAGCGAGCGGCCCGACAGGTCGCCCAGGGTGGGGCCGTTGGCGGCGGAGCGGCTGGAGTAGAAGCGGTGCCGGCCCTGGTCGTCGAGGCCCATGTATATGCCGCAGTGGTCGATGAAGTCCGGCCGGTCCTTGATGATGGCGAAGAACACCAGATCGCCGGGTTGCAGGATGCCCAGGTCGGTGGCCTGCTTCGTGCCGGTGTGCGGGATCACCAGGCGGCCGGGACCATAGGCGGCGATGGCGAAGGCGCGGCGCGGCAGGCCGGTGCCCTTGGTGTTGGTGTTGTGCAGGGGGATGCCCATGCGGTAGCCCCACACCAGACGCTGGAAGCCGGAGCAGTCGACGTCCCCGTAGCGGGCCTGCTCCGGTTGCACGCGGGAGCCGTCCGGGAAGGTCCAGGGAACGCCCAGATAGTCGTAGAAGTCGGACTGTTCGTCGTGGTAGGCGAAGTCCAACGGGTTGTTGACCTCGGAATTGCGCGGGCCGAAGTGCGCGGTGCCCGCGTAGCGCACACCCTTGGCGTTGTGCTTGTCGGGCGCCCCGGCGCTGCTGTACTGGAACGCCACCGCGAAGACGTCCGGGCTGGTGTCGCCGAGCGTCTTGTCGAACCAGCCCTCGAACCAGGCGGACTTCTCCATGCCCCGCTGCCACGGGTGCGGCAGCACCCGTACCCAGGCGTCCGTGGTCACCTTGGCCTCGGTGGTCCGCGGCTCGCTGAAGCTGCGGGTGCGCCCGGTGAGCACAGCCGTACGGGCTCCGTCGGTGAACGTGGCGAGGGTGCCGCCGTCGGCGGCACGGACCACGGTGCGGTCGGGGGCGGACAGCCGCTCGAAGGTCCGCTTCCCGGTGCTCGAACCGGTGCCCGTGCCGTCGGCGGCCGTGCCGCCGTCGTCGTCGCTGCTGCCGTGCCCGAGGCGGTTCCAGGCGTATCCGCCCGTCACCCCGGCGGCCGCCACGCCCGCGATCGTCCCGAGCAGAGCACGGCGATTCGGGCGGCTGCCTCTGCCGGCGGAGTGGGAGTGCATGGCCGATCCTCCTGGAAGTACGGGGTGTGAGGGTGGTGGGCAGGTCACCCGGTGGGCAGGACGCCGATGAGCAGACCGGAGACCAGCACCACGTACGTGGCCAGCGTCACGGCCGTGGTCGAGATGATCGTGGCCGCCATCGGCTGACGGACCATCTGGTAGGAGACCAGACCGGGGACGATGAAGCCAAGGGTCTGTGATGTGTACAGCAGCGGGAACTCGTGGCTGAGGGCGAGCATCACGGTGGTCTGTATCAGCACCGCGCTCAGCACCACGGCGGCGAACAGCCGCTTGCCGTAGAGAATCACGGTGCGCTGCAGCAGCTTCGTCGTGAAGTACGTGAGTACCGCCACAACGACCATCAGCCCGGCCAACTGCACGTCGGTGACGAGCGTGAGGGCGATCCAGCCCGGGGTGATCATGCCTCCCGGGGAGAGGTTGGTGGTCAGGTAGCAGACGAGCGAGAAGACCAGCCCGAGGGCGATCCCAAGTGCGGCGGTCTGTGCGGTGAGGTGGGCGGGGATCACGGGTTCCTCGTGGACTGGGGCTGATCGTAGGAGTGGCGCGGGTCGTCCGTGGTGCTCTGGCTGTCGGGCCGGCCGTGGCGGGCGGCGAACTGGCGGGCGAGTTCCCGCTGATTCGGGATGTGGAAGCTGTGGGTCGTCTCCAGCGGTGCCACCCAGCTGTACGGCTCCGGCTCGGGCGGCCGGCCCATCGCGACCTGCGGCCGGACCAGCGCGATCTGCATGGTCTCCTGGTCCAGGCCGTCGCCCTGGGGAACGGCGTCGAACGGATCCTCGGACTCGTCCAGCGGCAGCCCGGCGAGGCATTCCAGGAACAGCTCGCCCTGGCCGTGGATGTTGCCGATCGCCACCATCGAGGAAGTCGGGCCGAGTTCCGCGAGGATCGCCTCGGTCACCTCCTCGGGATCCCGGCGGTCACCGCCGAGATCCACCACCCGCCCGGTGAAGCCGGCCGGAATCGCATCGCGGGCGCTCTTGGTCGGGTGGCCGATCAGGAACACCGTCTCGGGGGCGAGGCCGGGGACGATCGCGCCCATCTGGCCGTTGCGCTCCACCCGGTCCGGGCGGCAGTTGATGACCACGTTGAGAGGCCGTCGGATCGCGCCCAGATCCTCCAGCTGCTGGACGTTCATCAGCGTCGACTCGGGGTCGTTGGCCGCGAAGACGTTGGCGAACCGCAGTTGCTTGCCTTCAGGGGTGACGTAACGTTCCACCGACAGCACGCCCGGGTCGGGCGGCGCGTCCCACATGCCCTGCATCGCGGTCTGCCGCTCCACGCCGAGCAGTTCGGCGACGGCCAGCGCGATCGCCACGTTCTCCTTGAAGGTGAACCAGCTGAAGCCGCGCAGCTCGGCGTCGGTCACCGACTCCGGATCGACCGCGATCAGACGGCAGTTCCGCTTGTCGGCCTCCTCCTGGAGGATGTGCAGCCGGTCCTTCTCCGCCGTCACGCACACCCCGCCCACCGGCATCGAGCGGGAGAGCGAGCGGGCGACATCGTCCAGCGTCGGCCCCATCTCCTCCAGATGGTCCTCGCGCACGTTGCACAGCACGCCGATCGTGGAACGGATCAGCTTCTCCTGATTGATCTCCTGCAACGCGGGCATCACCGCCATGCACTCGATCACCAGCGCGTCCGGCCGGTAGGCCGCCGCCCGCCGCACGATGCCGATCTGCTCGACGACGTTGGCCAGCCCGAACTTGCGGTACACCGGCTCCTCGGTGGCATCCGGATGGATGAACCGGGCCGCGGTGCCGGTGGTCTTGGCCACCGTGACCAGGTCGCCGCCGCGCAGCGCGCCCGCGCACAGCCGGGTGATCGAACTCTTGCCGCGGATGCCGTTGACCAGCACCCGCGTCGGTATCTGCTCCAGCGAGGCGAAGTGCCGCCGCTGCTCCACGATTCCGGCGATCCACAGCCCGGCGCAGCACAGCAGGACTATGACATAGAGGAAAAGCATGCCGATTCCGTCCTTCTACCGCTGGAGGGTGGTCTGAGGCAGGGACGGGAAGGGCCCGGCGGCCTGGCCGGATCTGGCCGTCCGGTCGCGGTCCGCCAGGGCCTGGCGCATCAGTTCCAGGCTGCGGGTGACCGAGCCGATCTCGTCGTGGTTGACCGGGTGCAGCACGGTGCGGCGGTCCCCGCCGGCGAGCCGCTCGACGAGCACCGCGACCGAGCGCAGCGGCCGGACCACTACGACATGGAGCCAGCCCAGGCAGGCAGCGCCCAGGGTGAGGCCGAGGATCCCCGCGAGCATGGTGCGCTGCTCGGCCTGCACCGCCGGAATCTGGAGTGCTGCCGCGGGTTCCGCGGTCACCACGTGCCAGCCGAGTCGGGCCGTCGGACCGCTCTGCGCGAGCGGCGCGGCGGCGTCGACCGAGGGGCCGGAGGATGTGCGGAGCACCCGCGAGGTCGCGGTGCCCGCGGTCCCCGGGGCGCCCTGGGTGGCGCGGGCGAGACGGCTCAGACCGGAGTCGGGCAGCGACTGGAAGGCGCGGTAGCCCACGTTCGCCGCCAGCACCTTGTCGTCGCCGTCCGTCACCCAGACGCTGCCCAGTTTCGGTCTGGACAGAATGGAGTTGAGTGCCTTCACGTCGATCTCGCCGAACAGGACCACGCCGGCCGCCGGGGTCTTGCCCTTGACGGGCCGGACCTGGGTGTAGGCGGCGATCGCCGGGATCCGGCCCGAGGTGTTGACGGTGGTGATCCCGCCGCCGCCGGGCACGTGGACGATGGTGCGCAGCGGTGACCCGCCCACGCGCAGCGAGATGCCGCCCGAGCTGTCCAGGAGATACAGCGAGCGGAACTGCTTGTGGTCGGCGAGGGTGCGCCGCAGCACCTCGGTCTGGGCGGCCCGGTTGCTGCCCGGCAGACTTGCGGCCGCGTCACTCAGGTCGGTGTACAGCTGGTCGAGGGACTGCCGGACCCGGTTCGACGCGATCTCGGTGCGTGTCTGCTGGACGGCGAGGACCGAAGCCGGCACCGCGGTCGCGGTGTCCGCCCGGTTCAGCACGAAGATCATCGGCGCCGCCCAGCAGACCAGCACCAGCACGCCGACCCCGGCCAGCGCCCGGTAGCCCGGTCCGCGCCGGACCGGGAACTCCTGCGGGCCGCTCTCGCCGAGCAGCTGCCGGCGCAGCGACTCCAGTGCCCGCCCGATCCGGGCCAGTTCCCCGAAGCCGTTCACCGGCACCGGCCGGGACAGCTCCTCCCACGCGGTCGGCCCGGCCTCGGTCGCGCCCCGGGCCAGACGGCCGGCGGACAGGTAGAGCCACAGCAGCGGCCGCTGCAGGAAGAAGTGCAGCGCCAGCCCGAGCAGCAGCGCGAGCACGACCAGCGCCCCCGCGGCCTGGAGCGCGAAGCCCGAGTAGTCGACGGCGGTGGTCGTGGCGGGCACCGCGCGGAAGGTGAGCACCACCAGACCGAGGCTGTCGGTGTCGCCCGGGCCGGTCGTCGAAGCGACCTGGGCCCAGCCGGCCACCGTGCGCCGGTTGCCCGTGGCGGCGCCCAGCAGGCTTCCCGAGGCGTCGGTGTCCTGCCCCGACCCCTTCGCCGCGCGGGCCGCCGTCGAGGGCAGACCGCTGTCGGCGGCGGCCGGCGACGCCGTGCCGTGGGACGCGGTGGCGAGCGCGGTGCCGCTCGCGTCCAGCACCTCGGCGGTGCGTCCGTCGCCGTACGCCGTGGGGGCGGGGAGCGCCTCGGAGACCACCAGCAGCCACTGCCGGTCGGGCCCGATGGGGACCTGGTTCTGGTCCTGGTTGGCGTCCTCCTGCTGCGCCGGCAGCGTGACCTTGGCGAAGTACAGCAGTTGCCGCGTGCCGTCCGACGTCACCAGCCGGGGCGGGATCGCCCCGTGCCCGGAGGCCGTCCTGGCGACGTCCACCCCGGCGAGCTGCACCGTCTTGCCGCCGACCGCCAGCAGTTTGCCGGTCTTCGGGTCGAGCAGCGCACTGCCCAGGATCCCCTTCCTGGCAGAAGTCAGTGCTTTGAGCGTGGTCGCGGGGGTCGATGTGCCCGTCGCCGGGTACGCCTTGGCCGTACGGCGTACCGTCCTCGCCTCGGCGTCGATCGTGGTGCGCATCGACAGCGCGGTGTCGGCGGCGATCTGCTGCTCCCCGTCCGACACCGCCTGCGGCACACCCGCGGAACGGATGCCGTCGAGGGCGATCATGGTCAGGGCGGCGACCACCAGCAGGAGTACGACGAGTGAGGCGATCGGCGGGCGCACCCCGCCGAGCATCGGCATATCGGCGCGGCGGCGGGTGCGGTGTCGGCGCGGCGCCCGAGGGGCGGAGGGCAGGGCAGGAGGTCCTTTGTCAATTGGCGCCGGGCGCCCGAACGTTCTACAGCTCGAACACTCTAGCGCCACGCGATTACATAACCGTCACACTTTCACGCCTGTTTCGTACGTGTGAACCGGGCCGCCGGATATGACGGCCGACACATGCGGGCCCACGGCGAACCGAAGGGCGGACCCACGAGCAGGATCCGCCCTTCGGATGTCCGGTCAGCCGTCCGGCCGGCTGTTCGGCCGGCTGTTCGGTCAGGGGACGAAAGAGATCTCCGGGTACTTGCTGTTGGACCCGTCGAGCAGGGTGCTGTGCTGCTTGCGCAGCTCCTGGTCGAAGAAGGCCGCGAGGTAGACACGCTGGACCGCGATCGCGCGGTTCGGGTCGATCGTGCCGTACTGCTGCTGGATCTGCGCCTGCGAGAGCCCGAGCAGGCGCGCCTCCTGCGGGATCATCCACTCGTTGTCGCTGAAGGACAGGTGCGCCGCGCCCTTGAGCTTGATGTCGACCTTGTAGCCCTTCAGGTGCGACCACAGCGTGCGCCACGACGAGTCGTTGTTGCGGTTGTGGCTGCCGGAGCTGAAGAGCATGAAGGGGCGCTTCAGGTCCTTGCTCGGCGCCGTCCCGAAGAACTGGCCGTCCAGGTTGGCACCGGCGTCGATACGGCTGTCGAGCTGCATGGCGGTGTCGACCGCCGCGCCGCCCAGCGACCAGCCGAACATCCCGATGCGGGACATGTCGACCGACTTCGTCAGCCCGGAGGGGAGCGTGGCCTTGCCGGCGTCCGGGTTGCCGCCCGTGCTGAGCGTGTTGAGCTTGTTGATGACGAACTTGATGTCGGCCGCGCGCACCTTGAGCGTGTCGGAGGAGTGGGCGCCCGCCGGCATCTTGTTGACCTCGAGCCGGCTCTTCGGGAACTGCACCTCGTTGGCGTCGTGGGTGTGGTCGACGGTGACGACGAGGTAGCCACGGCTGGCGAGGTCCTGGACGAGCGCGGTGCCCATCGCACGGTCCGAGTGCAGCCCGGTCGAGTACAGCAGGACGGGCAGCTTGCCGAGCGTGGTGTTCACCGGGGCGAGCACATGACCCGCCGTGGTCGGCAGGGTCACCTGCTGCGGCGACAGCCCGCGCGTGGCGAGGAAGTGGGCGCCGGAGACCGACGGCATCCACGGCGCCTGATAGTGCCCGGACGTGGAGGTGGCCGGATACCAGAGCGACACCATCAACTCGCGGGTACCGCCCACGTACGGATCCGTACGGGACGTGTCGACGAGGTGCAGGCCGACCATGCCCACGCTGTACTTCCCCGACGGCGCGGGCATCTTGAGCTGCAGAGCGTTCGAGGCCGTGCGGCCGGCCGCGAGGGTCTTGGGCTGCACGGCCTTGTGGCGGCCCAGCGGCGCCTCGTCGTTCTCGGGTGCCCACGGCGTGCTCGGGGCGGACGAGGACGCGGTGGGCGCAGGCGTGGCGGACGACGTCCCGGTGGCCATCGCCGACGTCAGCCCCACACCCAGTGCAACGGCCAGCGCACCCGCCGAGCCGACCGCTACGGCGATCATTCTGCGGCGGTGGCGCAGGCGGCGGTGATTCATGAAACCCCCTCGTGGGTCAGCGATCACAGAACAGGCGATCGACTGCCGCACACCGTACCGTGACAGCGGCCTACGGACGCGCGCGCCCCGGACGCCCCTGTAGTGACGTCAAGTACCGGACGTCGAGCGGTCGATGTCGTCGCTGCTCAGTGGCCCGCCCGCCGGAATGCCCGGCTGAGTGCCCCGGACATCGTCCAGGGCACTCGACACCGAGACGGCAGGACCAGCCCCCCTACGGCCGCCCCAGCTCCACCCGGACCGTCAGGTACGGCTCGCCCGGCCCCGGGGGCCGGTTCCACGGGCGGGTGCGGAAGGTGTGCAGGCGGCCCCGGGTGAGGGCCGACCGTGGCAGGCGGACGCGGAGTTCGGCCGCGAGGGCCTCCAGGGCGCGGCGCTGCCGGTCCTCGGCGGACGCGTCCGCGGGGGAGAGGAACGCTGCCGGTACGGGACCCCGCATGTCGGACGTGGCGTCGCGGAGCGTGCAGCCGTAGCGTTCCTCGCCGTTCTCCGCGACAGAAAGGTGGAAGACGGCCGGGCGTCCGTGGCCGGATTCGCTCCACACCGTCACCACGCGGGTGTTCGCGGAGGCGGCCAGGCCCGGGGAGACGAACCGCCGATCGTCGAACTGCCCGCCCGGGTTCGGTGCGAAGGCGAAGCTCCAGCCCGGCCCCGCCCGGCCCACGGCCGTCAGCGCCTGGTCCGCCCAGGGGGGAGCGTCGGCACCGCTGCGGAAGCGTCTCCGCGCCTCCCACAGCGTCGCCGGGTCGTTGAGGACGGTGGCCTCGCCGTCGCCCAGCAGAGCCGGCAGCTCGGCCGGTGCCACCCCCTCCACCAGTAGGAAGCGGTACGACGTCAGGAAGTTCCCGGGGTCTCCGTCCGCCAGCCAGGCCAGGCCCGGCGGGTCCAGGTCGGTGGTGGGCGGTGGGAGCTCGCCCGGTTGCCCGGCCCGGGGCGTCGCCAGCAGCTCCCGGCCGCGTTCCGGGGTGATCAGGGGGCCCAGGAGCGGGTCGGCGCACAGGCCGACCGGGGCGAGATGGTCGGCGCTGAGCGGACGCCACTCGGGCAGCGCCGCCCGCAGGGTGTGCCAGGCCGCGTCCGTCTCCCCCCAGCGTGCCTGCTCGCGGGCCTCCTCGACGGCCCGTCCGAAGGCGCCCTCGGCGGTGTAGCGGAAGGTGCCCGACCGGATCCGGCGCAGGATCCCGTCCGCCGCCTCGCGCACCGCGTCCGACGCACCGGGCAGGTCATAGGGCGACAGCTCCTGGTCCCGGCGCATCCGCGCGTGCTCGGCCAGCAGCACGGGCACGACCTCCGGAACGTACACGGGGTCGGCCGCCAGGCCGTGGAAGTACACCATGTACGTCTGGCCGAGCAGCCGGCGGATCTGGTCGCGCAGCCCGGTCGCCCGTGGCCTGCCGAACGAGACCGCCTCCGCCAGCGCCGTCGCGGCCCGCTCGTACCGCCCGCCCAGCGCGTCCAGCCGCGCCGCCTCCACGGCCGCGTCCTGGGCCTGTGTGGTGACGTTGACGAACTCGGTCCCCGTCCGCTCCGAGCCGCTCACCGCGAGGCTGTGGAACTCCCGGTACATCGCCGCCATGAACGCGCCGAACGAGCCGTACCGCGTCGGCTGGTCCCCGTGCCAGGGCGCCCAGCTGTACACGGCCCACTCACCCGAGCCGTCCACGTCCCCCGGGTCCAGCAGGACGTACACGGCGTCGGACTCCACGTCCAGTTGCAGCGCTCGCCCCCACATCCCGGCCAGGAGCACGTCCTCGGGCGTGGAGTCCTCGTCCAGTTCACCGGGGAAGGACTCGGACAGCCCCGACGCGTCCTCGTGCCACCGGGCCTGCTCGGTGCCGGCCAGCAGCCAGACGAAGCCGCCCGCGTGCCGCCAGCCGTCGGTCACCGCGAGGAACGTCCGGTACGACGGCGGCAGCCGGTGCCCGAGCCGCTCCTCCAGCGCGCGTATCCGCTCCTCGGACGCGGGTGGGAAGCCCAGCCACCGCGTCCGCAACGGCTCCTCGTCCCGTGCCGGCCGCTCGCCCTCCGGTGTCTCCCCGTCCTGCGCGTCCGCCCACTCCTGGCTCCACCGCGCCAGGAGCGACCGCCACTGCTCGACCGTGTCCGTCATGCCGTCCGTCATGCCGGTGATCCTGGCAGCCGCCACTGACAACGCTCCGCCCGCGAGTGAGAGCCTGGAGGCGGAGATCGCGTTCCCGCCGGGCGGGAGAACGGAGCAGGAGACAGGATGAGCGGGCAGCAGCCGACGTTCGTGAAGGTGTGCGGGCTCACCCAGGAGCAGCAGATCGACTGGGCCGTCGAGTTGGGGTACGACGCGATCGGGATCGTCGTGACCCCGAAGAGCAAGCGGTACTGCCCGCCCGAACGGGCCGTGGAACTCGCCGGGTACGCCCGCGGCCGGATCCCGGTCTTCGCCGTGGCCCTGAGGTACGCCGAGACGGCCGAGGTCGCCGGGCACGTCGACACCGTCCAGATCTACGAGACCGCCGACATCCCGAACCTCGCCCTCGCCTCCGGCGCCCCGCCGGAGCGGCCGGAGGCCCTGCAGTACTTCTTTTACGACGCCAGCGCGGGCAGTGGGGTGTTCGCCGACATCCCCGACTGGGTCGCGGACGTGCCCGGGAAGGTCGTCATCGCCGGCGGACTCGACGAACACAACGTGGCCGGTGTCGTCGAGGCCTTCGGCCCCTACGGCGTGGACGTCTCCAGCAGCGTCGAGACCGCGCCGGGGGTCAAGAGCCGCGAGAAGATGGCCTCCTTCATCGCCGCCGTCCGGACCTCCGGGCGGGACAGCCGCTGACCGCTCCGCCGGAGGCGCCGTGAGGCGCCGTCGTGGCCGGCCGCGTCCTGTGCCCCCGCGGAGCGTTGGACCGCGGCCGGCTTGGCTCGACCTGCTCAGTGCCCGGCTTCGCGCAACTCCCGCACGATACGGGCCGTCACCGGCACGGGTACCCCGTGGCGGTCCGCCGCGCGCAGCAACGCACCCCCGATCGCGTCGAGTTCGAGGGGCCGGCCGGCCTCCGCGTCGCGTTGCATCGAGGACTTGGCGGCGGGCGGGAAGGCGTCGTACCGGGCCAGGGCCTGCGCCGGGTCGACCGGGGCGCCGCAGGCGCGGCTGACCGCGGCCGTCTCCGCGACGAGCGAGGCCAGTTCGTCGCGGTGCCGGGTGCGGGTCTCGCCGAGGGGGAGGCCGTAGCGGGTGGTGAGCAGGGCGAAGGGCGCGAGGAACGACATCTTCGCCCACAGGGCCGTGGTCTCGTCGTCCAGGACGCGGGTGGCGGGACCGGCCGCGGTGAGGGCCCCGGCCAGGGCCTCCAGACGGGGGCGGGGGACCTTGGCGCCGGTCAGGTCGATCTCCGCGAAGGGACTGGTGTGTTCGACCAGACCGGGGGCCGGGCGGGTGGACTCGACGCGGATCACCGAGGGGGCCACGCGGTCGGGGGCGTACCGGGCACGCAGCGGCGCGGGGTGCTCCACGCCGTTCAGGAACGGCACCAGGAGGGCGTCGCCGAGGACCGTGGGCGGGATCCGGGTGAGGGCCGCGTCCAGGGCGGTGGCCTTGACGGTGATCAGGCAGGCGTCGACCGGTTCGCGCAGGGCGGTGTCGGCCTCCACGGCGGCGGTGAAGTCGCCGAACAGGGCGCTGCGGACCTGGATTCCGGCGGTACGCAGGCTGCGCGCCGTCTCGTCGCCGGCCAGGCACAGCACGCGGTGGCCGGCGCGGGAGAGCAGGGCGGCGAGCAGTCCGCCCACGCCACCGGGACCGAGAACGGCGACGGTGAGCGGGGGACCGGGTGCACTGTCCGGGCTGTCCGGGATATCAGGGGTGTTCGTCATGGGGGGCTGCTGTCCTCTCGTCGGTCGGCCCCGGGAGCGGTGGCCGCCACAGGACGATCCTCGCAGGAGGGAGGGGAGCTGCGGGAGACTGGGGACATGTGCCGGAGTATCAAGACCCTGCGTCCGCCTCAGCTGGCCGAGGAGGCCACCGAGGAGGAGATCCGTGCTGCCGCGTTGCAGTACGTGCGGAAGGTGTCCGGTTTCCGGGCGCCGGCCGCGCACAACCGGGAGGTGTTCGAGCGGGCGGTGGAGGCGGTGGCGGCGGCCACCGCCGAGCTGCTCGGAGGACTGGAGGTACGGGGGCAGGCTGTGCGCGAAGCCGCCGGTTGAGGGCGCCGGGGCCCCGGCCGCTTGAGGCGCCGAGGGCCCGCGGGAGGCCGACTGCCCGTCGCCGGTGAAACAGGTGACGGATCAGGCCGGGCGTCTTCGTACTCAGGCGGGGCGTCTTCGCATCAGGAACCCCGCTCCCGCGCCCGCCCCGAACAGCGCCACCACCGAGACCGCCGTCGCCAGCCAGGTCGCACCCAGCCACTGGGCGCCCAGGTAGCCGAGGGCGACGCTGTAGACCGCCCAGGTCAGGCCCGCCAGGGCGGACCAGGGGAGGAAGTCGCGGACGCTGCGGTGGGTCGCGCCGGCGCCCAGGGAGACGAGCGAGCGGCCGGCCGGGGCGAAGCGGGCGAGTATGACCAGCGCGCCGCCGCCCCGGGTCAGGGCCTCGCCGAGACGTTCCTGCGCGCTGCTCAGCCGTCGGGAGCGGGCGATCGCGCGGTCCAGGCGGGCCCCGCCGCGCCAGGCCAGCCGGTAGGCGACCAGGTCGCCGAGGACCGACGCGGTGGCGGCGCAGAAGGTCAGCGCGAGGATGTCGGGTATGACGTGCGGGACGTGCCCGGGGGCCGCCCCGGTGCCCGCCGCCGCTGCTGTGGCCGCGGTGATGACCAGGACACCGCTGGGCAGGACCGGCAGGAACACATCAAGCAGCACGGAGACGGCCACCATGGCGTATATCCATGGCCCGGCCTCCAGCGACCCCATGCTTTCCCACACGACGGTTCCCCCGTGATTGTCCTGTTGCGCCCCCCGACGTCAGCCATACAGCGTACGCGGAGGGTGTGACAGGAGTTTCACGGGGGGTTTGCGAAATCCGCAAAGGGTTAAGCGGCCACCGGCGTGTTCCGCGCACCCGGCTGGACCGGTTCCGCTCCCGCGTCGGGTGCGGCCGTCCGGAGCACCGCCCGTGCGATCGCGTCGGCGTCCGACAGGGTCACCGAGTCCACACCCGGCCGGGCGCCCGCCGCGGTCACCCAGTGCACGCCCTCCGTGGGCACGCCGAAGGCGAACCGGCTCGGGTGCGGCAGCCCGTGGCGGTCGATCAGCCGGTACGGGCGCGGGGTCACGTCCAGGCCCCCGGTCTGGTGGCCGTCCACCCGGTGCGGGCGGCACGCGCCCTCCCGCAGCAGCCCGGCCAGCAGCTCGTCGGCGGTACGGCGCAGGTCCGGCTCCGGGAGCCGGGCCTCTATGAGCGTGGTCACCCGGACCGTCGAGCCGGGGACCGCCGGGGAGCGGGCCGTCCACGCGCCGTCCGCCCGGCCCACCTCCAGACCGGGGCCCAGCACCTCCACCACGCCCGCCGCCAGCAGCGCGGTCAGCTCCTCGACCCGGCGGCGGGGCGGGCCGATGGACAGGAACGCGTTGAGCGGGGTGTACCAGCCGTCCAGGTGGGCCCGCCGGGAGGCGCCGGTCAGCCCGCCGTGGTCGACGACCAGCCGTATCTCGTTGCGCAGGTCGCGCAGCACGTCCAGGGCCGCCTTGAGCGGGCCGCGCACATTGCCGAGGGCGGCCTGTGCCGCGTCCTCGCGGAGGTGCCCGAGGAGCCAGTCGCGCCACTCCGCCGGACCGGCGAACTCCCGCTCCCCGTACGGGCGCTGGAGGCGCTCCCAGGACCAGCGGTCCGCCTCCGGGACACCCGCCCGGTCGAGTACGGCGGTCTCCGCGCGCCGGCCGTCGGCCGCGAGGAAGCGCTCGGTGAGGTCCGGGTCGCCGGTCAGGGCGGTGTAGTAGACCGTCTCCACCTCCTTCGCCACCAGCGGCCAGACCTCCGCGAGGAAGTCGGGCGCCTCGCCGGAGTCCGCGCGTTTGCGCAGGCCGGCGATCACCTCGGGGGTGAGCAGCAGCGGGGTGTGCCGGCCGTACGGGCCCTTGGCGTTGTCGCCACGCGCCTGGTAGGGGACGCCCCGCCGGGAGCCCGCGTACAGGCGGGGCTCGCGGCCGGAGGGCGTGTAGCGCAGGCCGCCGGCCGGTGTGCGGGTGAAACGGCCGCCCCGGCCGGTGGTCAGCAGGGCGAGGTGGTCGAAGAAGTTGAGGCCGAGGCCGCGCAGCAGCACCGGTTCGCCGGGGCCGATCGGGGTGAGATCGACGTCGGCCGGGTTGGCGGGCGGTATGTGGCGCAGGCCGTGCCGGGCGGCGTGTGCCAGGTGGCGGCGGTCCCCGGGGGCCGCCGCCACCGGGAGGTGGCCCTGGGCCAGCACCACCGCCGCCAGACCGGACAGGGCGCGGCCGTCGTCGAGGGTGAGCCTCTGGCGGCCGTCGGGGTCGTCGGCGAGCCGTACGGCACGGGCGCGGTGGGTCTCGACGTGGACCGTCTCCGGTGCCCGGGCGACCGTCCTCGCGAACACCCACTCCAGGTAGCGGCCGTAGTGGGCGCGGGTCGGGTAGTCGTCGGGGTCCAGATCGCCGGCCGCCCACTCGTGCAGGCTGGGGCCGGGCCGGACCGGGCCCGAGCACTCCACGCTGTCGTCGGTGAACAGGGTGACCTGGCTCGCCACGGTGTTCATCAGCAACTCCGCCGACTGCGCCGTACGCCAGACCCGGCCCGGACCCGGCGGCGCCGGGTCGATCACATGGACGGTGAGGCGCGATCCCGGGGGCAGCAGCTCGGGTGCGGAGGCGCAGAGGCGTTCCAGGACGCTGGTGCCGCGCGGTCCGGCGCCGACCAGGGCGACGGCGACCGGGGCGGATTCCTGGGGCGAGGCAGACAAGGACATGACTCCCGGGCGGGTGGGGGCGCTGGGCAGGAACACCGCCCGCACGGGATGGGGAAGCGGACGGTCCGCCTCATCATGCCGTCGCGATTAACAGAAGCCAACGCGCGCCCCACCCGCCTCGGATGTCCCTCATGGGGTGGTGAGGGTGGACTCCTCCACGGTCTCCAGCGTCCCGTTCCGCCGGGCCCGCTCCAGCCGCAGCCGGGCCGAACGGCCGTGCAGGGTCAGCGTCATGAGCTGGTTGCCGAACCACGGCCCGCCCCTCTTCCGCCACGTCACCGGCGGTCGCGCAGAGCGTCCGTGCCGGGTGAACCGCCGGCCGAGGAACCGGGCCAGGGCGCTCCAGCCGAACCGGAAGCCGACCCGGATCGTCGGCGGCACGGAGTTGTGGACGGGCGAGCAGGTGAGTTGCAGCACACGGGAGGAGGGCCCGGTACCGGCCGGCCACGCGGGCTCGGCGACGTAGGCGTGATGGACGTCCCCGGAGAGCACACAGATCGACGCGGGTGCCCCGGGGCCCGAGCCGGTGCGGGCGATCAGGCCGGCCAGTTCGGCGAAGGAGGCCGGGAAGGCCGCCCAGTGCTCCAGGTCGGCCGCGCGGCGCAGCCGCTCCCCGAACTCCGCCCAGCGGGCGCCCCGTTCACCCCGGCACAGGGCCGCGTCCCAGGTCTCCAGGTCGTGTATGAGGTGCGGCAGCAGCCAGGGCAGCGAGGTGCCGACCAGGAGATGGTCGTACGACTCCCGGTCGGCCAGCGCCTGTTCGCGCAGCCACCCGGCCTCGCCGGGGTCGAGCATGGCGCGGTCGTGCTCGTCCAGCACCCGCGCCGCCCGGGTGTCCACCATCAGCAGCCGCACCCGCCCGAAGTCGCGCCGGTAACTCCAGCGCACCGAGGCGGGGTCGGCGTCGGCCTTGGCGGCGAAGGCACGCAACTCGTCGGTGCCGTCGGGGGATTCGCACACGGCGGTGTAGAGCGGGTCGGCGGCCAGTTCGGCGGGGGAGAGGTTCCCCAGGTGCTGGTGCACCCAGTACGACATCAGTCCGCTCAGCAGCCGCTCCTGCCACCAGGGCGTGGCCCGTACGTCGGCCAGCCAGGCGGCGGAGGTGTTCCAGTCGTCTATGACGTCGTGGTCGTCGAAGATCATGCAACTGGGCACGGTGGACAGCAGCCAGCGCACCTCGGGGTCGAGCCAGGACTCGTAGTAGAGGTGGGTGTACTCCTCGTAGTCCGCGACCTCGGCGCCGGGCGGCTCCGACAGGTCGCGGCGGGCGGCCAGCCAGTGGTGGGTCGCCGCCGAGGTCTCGTCGGCGTACACCTGGTCGCCCAACAGCAGCAGTACGTCCGGCCGTTCACCGCCGGCGGCGACCCGTGCGGCCAGGCTGTCCAGGGCGTCGGGGCCGACCGGGTCCTGGCCGTCGGCCGGGGGAGCGGCCCAGCGGCAGGAGCCGAAGGTCACGCGGAGGCCGTCGTCCTCGGTGGGGACGCGTATCACCGAGTCCGGGAACCGGGAGTCCGGCAGCGGCCACACCCGCGTGCCGTCCAGGACCACCTCGTACGGCGTCGAAGTCCCCGGGGCCAGCCCGGTGACCGTGACCAGGGCGTAGTGGTGGCCCGCCACCTGGAAGGTGCGCGCGGTGCCGCCGGCGCCGTCCGGGCAGCGCACCTCGGCGGTGCACGGACGGCTCGTCTCGACCCAGACGGTCGCCGACGAGCCGTCGGTGTACCTCAGCAGCGGTCCCAGGCGCAGTCCGGCCACGTTCGCCCGCCCTCTTTCCCGGTCGGTTCGCCCCCGTCGCCCCGTACGGTACGGAACGACGGAGGTCAGCGGGGAGGCTTCGACGCGGGAAAGAGAGCGGGAAGGGGGGTGGAGCGTGGCCGGAATGCGGGGGAAGCGGGACCTTCTGCGCGCCCGGCTGTCCGCCGGGCTGTCCTACGGGTGGGTCAGCAGGCGGAGAGGTAGCTGGTGAGCGCGCTCTTCTCGGCGGAGTCGACCGAGAGGCCGTAGTAGTACTTCACCTGGACCCAGGCGCGGACGTAGGTGCAGCGGTACGACGTCAGCGACGGCATCCAGGTGGCCGGGTCCTGGTCGCCCTTGGACTGGTTGACGTTGTCCGTGACGGCGAGCAGCTGCGGGCGGGTGACGTCGTTGGCGAAGGACTCGCGCTGGGCGGTGGTCCAGTTGCGGGCACCGGAGTCCCAGGCCTCGGCCAGCGGCACGAGGTGGTCGATGTCGACGTCGGAGGCGGCGGTCCAGGTGGCGCCGTCGTAGGGGGAGTACCAGCTGCCGCTGGTGGCGGTGCAGGCGGAGTTGGTGACGACGTTCGAACCGTCGCGCTTGAGGATCCACTCACGGGTGTTGCAGGTGCCGCTGATGGTGTCCCAGGTCGGGAACAGGTCGCGCGCGTAGCCGGTCCTGACCTCGGTCGCCACGGTGAGGGAGGCGAGGTAGGTGCGGGCGGTGGACGCGCTGACCGGCGTGGGGAGGGCGGCGGAGGCGCTCGGGGAGTTGAAAAGGGCGGCGGAGGCTATCAGGCCGGTGAATGCCGCGAGTATGCTGAGTCGTCGACGCGCGTAGAACTTCGGCATGCGAACTCCCTGGTGGGGGTGGGGTGTTGGAGCGCGAGCGAGGGAATGCTCGCGTGGCCGTGTTGCCGAGGGGTGAGCGTTGGGTAAGAAGCTAGTGACGTGTGCATGACACGACAAGGTGTGCGACGTGACTCACAGGCGGGAACTTCGGCCTTGGAAATCGGTGCGGTGGTCACGTACCGTGGACGGCGTTGAAGGGGAGTAGCTCTTCGCCGGACCGTCGACATACTGCTCAGCCCGTCTGAGCCGGCGCCCGGAGGCGGACCTCGATCACGAGGCCGCCAGCGAGACCTTCGGCAAGCAGTGCACGCCTTCGCCGCACAGCGGCGCGGGTGATCCATGTGTGCTGCCGTGCCGAGGTGTCGTGTGTTCCGCGCGAAGTGCAGCACTCTCGGTGGGGTGGCCCCGACCGATTGAGGACCCTTGATCAGCATCACCGTGACGGCGCTCGTCTTCGGCGTCATCTTCCTCGCCGAACTGCCCGACAAGACCGCGCTCGCCGGCCTCGTCCTGGGCACCCGCTACCGGGCGTCCTACGTCTTCGCGGGCGTCGCGGCCGCCTTCCTCCTGCACGTCGTGCTCGCCGTCGCGGCCGGCAGCGTGCTGACCCTGCTGCCCCAGCAGATCGTGCACGCCCTGACCGGCGTGCTCTTCCTCGGCGGCGCGGCCGTGCTGCTGCTGAAGAAGGACGAGGAGGAAGAGGAGGTCCGCAAGCCCGCCGACCAGTCCTTCTGGAAGGTCGCCGGTACCGGGTTCATGCTCATCCTGGTCGCCGAGTTCGGTGACCTCACCCAGATCATGACGGCGAACCTCGCGGCCCGGTACGACGACCCGCTCTCCGTCGGCCTCGGCGCGGTGCTCGGCCTGTGGGCGGTGGC
The DNA here is from genome assembly GCF_055580905.1 of Streptomyces sp. NPDC031497. Classification (NCBI taxonomy): domain Bacteria; kingdom Bacillati; phylum Actinomycetota; class Actinomycetes; order Kitasatosporales; family Streptomycetaceae; genus Streptomyces; species Streptomyces sp. NPDC031497. The sequence goes on along the minus strand of NZ_JBVIKO010000003.1, from coordinate 227,781 downwards.
CGGACTCGGCATCGTCGGCGGCAAGGCGCTGATGAAGAAGGTGCCGCTGCGGCTGATCACGCAGATCGCGGCCGTGCTGATGCTGGCGCTGGGCGTGTGGAGCCTGTGGGAGGCGATCGCCGGCTGAGCCGGACGCGTCCCGCCCGGGGCCCCGGCGACGGCCGGCGAGCTGAAGAGTGGGTGAACGGTCGGCGACGGCGGTGGCGGGATGGCCGCTCCTTTTTGTACCGTGGAGAAACAAAGTGGCTCCCGCCCGTTTTCCCTGACCGGCGGGCGGGGCCGCTCTGTTTTGCTTTGCCCGGCCTGCTTAGGAGCTGCCCGATGACGGCCACCGTCCTCACCGCCCGCGCCCTCCTGCTCGACATGGACGGCACCCTCGTCAATTCCGACGCCGTCGTCGAACGCATCTGGCGGCGCTGGTCCGAGCGGCACGGGCTGGACGGCGACGAGGTCCTGAAGGTCGTCCACGGGCGCCAGGGGCACGCGTCCATGGCGGTGCTGCTGCCGGACCGGCCGGTGCAGCAGAACCTCGCGGACAACGCGCGGATGCTGGCCGAGGAGACCGCCGACATGGACGGCGTGGTGGAGGTCCCGGGCGCCGCGGCCTTCCTCGCCTCGCTCGGCGGGCTGCCGCACGCCCTGGTGACCTCGGCGGACGTGGCGCTGTCGACGGCGCGGATGGCCGCGGCCGGGCTGCCGCTGCCGGCGGTGCGGATCACGGCGGAATCGGTGGGCGCAAGCAAGCCGGACCCCGAGGGTTTCCTGAAGGGGGCGGCCGAACTGGGCGTCGCTCCGGCCGACTGCCTGGTCTTCGAGGACTCGGGTGCGGGGATCGCGGCGGGGCGCGCGGCGGGGATGCGGGTGGTGGGCGTCGGCGCCCGCGCGGGCGTGCACGGCCCGGACGCGGTGGTGCGGGACCTGACGGGGGTGCGGGTGGAGGCGGTGGCGGACGGCTCCCTCCGGGTGCGGGTCGGCTGAGACGGCGGCGGAAGGGGCGGTTGTGGGCGACCGCGGGCCCGGTGGGGGCTGGTCGCGCAGTTCCCCGCGCCCCCCAGGGGGTGTCCTCGAAGCCGGCTTCAGGGCCGACGCCGGGAAGGGGCGCGGGGAACTGCGCGCTCAGCCCCCACCCGTCCGCACCCGACCGACAACCGAGACCGGCTCCTACGGCTCGGTCGTCTCCGACTCCAGGGCCGCTCGGGTGGCCGTCCCGTACACCCCCGACTCGTCCGTCAGGATCCCGCGCGCCAGCTGGTACGTCCGCACCGCGTCCTCCGTCCTGGGCCCGTAGTGGCCGTCGGCGGTGCCCGAGAAGAGCCTCAGCTGCGTCAGCCGCAGCTGGAGTTCCGTCACCTCGGCGCCGCTGTCGCCGGGGCGCAGGACCGGCGCCGACGTGGGCTGCGCGGAGGCGGCCGTGCCGGTCGTGGACGCCGACTGGGTCGGCGTGGCCGACCGGGACGCGGTCGCGGACGGGCTCGGACTCGCCGTCCGTGCGGACGAGGCCGTCGGCGACGCGCTCGCGCCGACGGGCGCGGACGCGGCCGGCACGGCCGGCGCCGACGCTTGTGCCGACGTCACCGGCGCCGCCGCCGAAGGCGACCCCGTGCTCGGCGTCACGTCGGGAACACTCTCCCGGACGTCCTGCGGCGCCGCCGTGTCCCGCGTCGGCGTCACATGGGAGAACAGCCCGCTCGCGAAACCTGCCACCGCGAGGATCCCGATCACCGCCCCGGCGATCGAGAGAACCAGCACCCACCGAGACCGACGCCGGCGGGCCTCCCCCTGACCGGGAGAGGCCACGGACGCCTCCCCGGGCCCTCCACCGGCGCCCACCGCCTCCCGCACCACCCGCAACGGCATGGTCCCCGACTCGACCACCGGCAACGCCGCGGCCTCCCCGCCACCGACTACACCCCGACCGCCGACTGCACCTCGACCGTCGGCTGCACCCCGGCCGTCGGCTGTGCCCCGGCGGTCGGCTGTGCCCCGGCCGTCGGCCCCCGCCCCGGCCCGGCCATCGGTCGTGACCCCGCCGTCGGTCCCGGCTCTGGCCCTGCCGTCGTCCATGGCTTCGGCCCCGATGCCGGCCGCCGACAGGGCAGCGTCGTCGGCCGTATCACCGGCCCGGTGGTCGGTCCCGGCTCTGGCCCCGCCGTCGCCCCCGGCCTCGACTCCGCCGTCGGTCCCGCCCCCAGCCGCGGCTCCGGCCCCGGACAGGTCGACGTACGGTCGTATGCGTAGGGGGTCGAAGTCCTCTGCGGCTGCCTGTTCGGCCGTGCGGGCGTCGCGCAGTGCGTCGGATGCCCGGCGGGTGCAGTCGCAGGAGGGGGTGTTGTCCCGTCCCCTCGGCGCTCCGCACTCCGGGCACCGGTGGCCCCCGGTCGTATCCGTCACGGTGTTCGTCCCTCCCCTCACGCCCCTCACGAACCCTCACGAACTCCACAGATTATGCGGGGTACCCACACGTACGTTCGCCGGATCGCCTTGATTCAGGGGGTGCGAAGAGGGCTCGACGGGCCATACCGGGCGACACCGTCCACGATGGAAGATGGCTGAAAGCATCCCGGGAGGTCTCCATGGCCCTGGACATGACGCACACCCAGGCGAAGGACGCGGAGCACGTACCCGGCAATGTGCTCGTCCCGATCGGTGCGCTGCTGCTCGGCCTGCTGCTGGCCGCGCTGGACCAGACCATCGTGTCGACCGCGCTGCCGACGATCGTCAGTGATCTGGGCGGCCTTGAGCATCTGTCGTGGGTGGTCACCGCCTACCTGCTGGCGTCCACGGCCGCCACCCCGCTGTGGGGCAAGCTCGGTGACCAGTACGGGCGCAAGCGGCTCTTCCAGGCGGCGATCGTGATCTTCCTCGTCGGGTCGGCCCTGTGCGGGATGGCCCAGAACATGGGCGAGCTGATCGGCTTCCGCGCGTTGCAGGGTCTGGGCGGCGGCGGGCTCCTGGTGCTGTCGATGGCGATCGTGGGGGACCTCGTGCCACCGCGTGAACGGGGCCGCTACCAGGGGCTGTTCGGTGCCGTCTTCGGCGCGACCAGCGTGCTGGGGCCGCTGCTCGGCGGGGTGCTCACCGAGCATCTGAGCTGGCGCTGGGTGTTCTACGTCAACCTGCCCGTCGGCGTGGTCGCGCTCGCCGTGATCGCCGTCGCCCTGCACATACCGCGCAGGACCGCCCGCCATGTCATCGACTATCTCGGCACGTTGCTGATCGCCGCCGTCGCCACCTGCCTGGTGCTGGTGGCCTCGCTGGGCGGCACGACCTGGCGCTGGGGGTCGCCGCAGATCATCGGGCTCGCGGTGCTCGGGGTGCTGCTCGCCGTCGCCTTCGTGGCCGTCGAGCGGCGGGCCGCCGAACCCGTGCTCCCGCTGAAGCTCTTCGGCATCCGCACCTTCACGCTCGCCGCCGTGATCAGCTTCATCGTCGGCTTCGCGATGTTCGGCGCGATGACCTACCTGCCGACCTTCCTCCAGGTCGTGCAGGGCATCTCGCCGACCCTGTCGGGTGTGCACATGCTGCCGATGGTGATCGGCCTGCTGCTGTCCTCCACCCTGTCCGGACAGATCGTCAGCCACTCGGGCCGCTGGAAGGTGTTCCCGATCGCCGGCACCGGCGTCACCGCCTTCGGCCTGCTGCTGCTCCACCGGCTCGACGAACACAGCTCGACGATCGAGATGAGCTGCTACTTCTTCGTCTTCGGCCTCGGCCTCGGACTGGTCATGCAGGTGCTGGTGCTGATCGTGCAGAACTCCGTCTCGTACGAGGACCTCGGCGTCGCCACCTCCGGCGCGACCTTCTTCCGTTCCATCGGCGCCTCCTTCGGCGTGGCCATCTTCGGCTCGGTCTTCGCGAGCCGCCTCGCCGACAAGCTGGCCGACGCCTTCCGGGGCGTCCGCCTCCCGGCCGGTGTCACCCCGGACGCCCTCAAGGCGGACCCGCGCGGCATCGCCGAACTGCCGCCCGCGCTGCGCCCGGCGGCCCTGCACGCGTACGCGTCCTCGATCACCGACGTCTTCCTGTACGCCGCTCCCGTGGCCGCCCTCGGCTTCGTCCTGGCCTGGTTCCTCAAGGAGGACCGGCTGCGCGGCTCGGTCACCGCGCCGGACGCGTCGGAGATCATCCCGCCCAACCCGGTGCAGCGGTCGTCGTACGACGAGTGCTGCCGGGCCCTGTCGCTGCTCGGCACCCGGGAGGGCCGCCGGGAGATCTACCGGAAGATCAACGAGCGGGCCGGAGTGGACCTGCTGCCCGCGGCCGGCTGGCTGCTGCTGCGGATCCGCAGATACGGCTCGGTGGAGCCGGGCCGGCTCGCCGAGCGCGGGCCCGTCCCGATGGCCGTCGTCCTGGAGGGCGCCCGTCAGCTGGAGGAGCGGCACCTCGTCGACCGACTGGGCCTCGACCTGACCCTGACCGAGCAGGGCCGCGAGACCGCCGAACGCCTCGCCAGGGCCCGCGAGGAGTCCCTGGCCGATCTGCTCGGCGACTGGTGGAGCCCGGACCGGCCCACCGACCTGGACCGCCTGGTGCGCGACCTGACCGACGAACTGTGCGGCACCGAACGCGAACAGCCCCAGACCCCGGCCTCCCCGCACGTCAGTTGACGAGTTCCTTGCGGAACCAGTGGTCGGCGTAGATGTCGTCGTTGTGCGGTTCGGTCTCGGTGTAGCCGAGCCGTGCGTACAGGGCGCGGGCCTCGACGAGGTCGGTGCGGGTGTCCAGCACGAGCCGCCCGGCCCCGAGCGCGCGGGCCGCGTCCTCGGCCGCCGCGACCAGGAGCGCGGCGCCGCCCCTGCCGCGCAGCCCCTCGTGCACGAAGACCCGGGTGAGTTCGGCGGTGGCCGGGTCCAGGAGCCGTACGCCCGCGCTGCCGGCCGGCGCACCGTCGTACCGTGCGATCAGCAACCGTCCGGTGGGCGGGGCGAGTTCGGATCCCGGGTGGGCGGCGATCTCGCGTTCCAGCTCGGCCGGGTCGGTGCGCCGGCCCTCGTGGCGCAGGTACCAGCGGTCGCTGACCTCCGTGTAGTACGCACGCCACAGGGCGGCGGCCACGGGTGAGTCGGGGCGTTCCGGGGTGATCGTCCAGGTGGTCATGGACGGCAGTCTCGGGTGGGCCCGGGTGGGTCGTGCAACCGAATTCTGTGCGGGCCCGGTTCGACCGCATGGTCCGGGGCTGTTTGCCGGGCGCTGTGCGGGTCACCCGGAGGGCGAGCCGGCCCGTCGGGCCGAGACACCGGAAGGCAACCATGTCCACAGGCTTGATCATCGCGATTGTGATCGTGGCCGCCGTGGTCGTCGTCGCGGCCGTGCTGGCCGCGCGCTCCAGGAGGAGCGGCCCGCACGGCCTGAAGCAGCGCTTCGGGCCCGAGTACGAGCGGGCCGTGGCCCAGCACAGCGGCGACACCAAGGCGGCCGAGCAGGAGCTCGCCGAACGGGTGCAGCGCCACGGCGACCTGCACGAGCGGCCGCTGGAACCGGCGGAGCGCGAACGCTACGCGGCTCGCTGGACGACCGCACAGGAACACTTCGTCGACTCGCCGCGGGAGTCCATGACCGAGATCGACCGGCTGCTCGCCGAAGTGGCGGCCGCCCGTGGCTTCCCGGCCGGTGCCGAGTACGACGACCAGGTCGCCGCGCTGTCCGTGCACCACGCCGACCACGTCGACGGCTACCGCCGCGTCCACCGCGCCGCCCAGGCGCCCGCGGACGGGGCCCAGCAGAACCAGGCGGGCACCGAGGAGATGCGCACGGCCATGATCGAGGCCCGCTCCCTCTTCGACGACCTGATCACCCAGTCGGCCGGCGAGACCGGCCGCCACCGCGCCGGTGTCGGTGCCGACACCGGCGGCCATCCGCATCTGCCCTGGTCCGCCGACCGGAGCCGTCCGAAGGAGAGCTGACCGACATGACCGACGCGAGGACAGAGAAGGGCCGCCCGCAGGGGAGCGGCGACATATATCCCGACGACGAAGCGATGCCGGGACGTGAGGAGCGCACGACCAAGGGCACGACCGACCGGGGCGACGCCTCCGTCAGGGGGGTCGACGCCGGGCGGGAGGACATCGCACCGGAGCGTACGGACGACCGGGAAGAGACGCCCGGGCAGGCGGTGCTGGTGGCCGGCAAGGGTCCGGGCCATGCACCGGACGCGGCCCGCGACGACCGGCTTGCGCGCAACGACGACCGGCGGATGTCGACCGGCGACCGGCGGACGCCGACCGACGGCCGAGTGGCGGCGGAAGGCGACCGGCGGACGCCGACCGATGACCGGCCGGCGGCGAATGACGACCGGCGGACGCCGTCCGGCGATCGGCGGATGTCGGCCGACGACCCGTCGGCGGCGAACGACGGTCGGCTGATGCCGAACGAGGAGTGCGGGCAGCTGGAGCGGCGTCTCCAGCACGCGGTCACCGGTTTCGTCGACGAGCCGCGCGCGGCCGTCGAGGAGGCCGACCGGGCCGTCGAGGAACTCAGCGCCCGCTTCACCGACGCCGTCGACCGGCGCCGCCGTACCCTGCGCGGCAGCTGGCAGGACACCGACCGGGACCACCCCGGCTCGGCCGACACCGAACAGCTCCGGCTGGCCCTGCGTGAATACCGTGAACTGGCGGACCGGCTGCTACACATCTGAGTCCGCCGCCGCCTCGGCCGCCGCCCGGCGCTCCCGCCACTCGCGTACGACCTCCTCGACGTCGTACGGCTTCTTGCCCAGCGGGGGCCCGGGCGGCGGCTTGAACATCATGTCCCGGATCTTCACGTTGACCTCCGTGATGATCTTGCGGACGATTCGCTCCGAGGGGGCCGCGTAGGCGGCCGCGAGAGCGTCCTCGGCCTCCTTGCGCAGGGCGAGGGCCGGAGGCAGCATCGCCAGGCCCTCCCGGGCCAGCTTCCTTCTGACCCACCACAGTTCGTCGTAGGACGTTTCCAGGTCGGCCGGCAACGGCTCGCCCGCGCCCGCGAGTTGATCGAAGTCACCGCGCCGCTGCGCATCAAGGATCTGCTTGTCGACCCAGGATTCGAACGGCACCCCGGGTGGCTTTCGCTCGGTCATGACTTCATTGTGCCGGACGCCACCCCGCCGGGCGTTTTATCATGCGCCGGAGATCCACGAACGATTCAGGAACCGCGCAGGGGGAACGCACGTGCTCGAACTCACCATGGCCTCCGTGTCCGGGGACGCGGGCGAGACGGCCGGAATGCTCATGGCCGACGCGCCCACTGAACCGGGCGCCGTGCTGCGAGTGGGCCGCGATGCCTCCGCCTGCCGGCTCACCACGCCCGACGACTGGCTGTTCGTCTCCCGGGTGCACCTGGAGTTCCTGTGCGGGCCCGAGGGCGGCTGGCAGGTCACCTGGCTGCGCGGTTCCCAGGCCGAACCGTCCTCCGAGGTACTGCTGACCGTCGGCGAGTACGCCCAGGCCATCGGGTACGGCGGTACGGTCGCGCTCCCCCGGGGCGGCTCCGGCGAGATCGTCGTCCGGGACCGCACCGCCCCGCGCAGCGTCAACGTGGGCTTCTACCACGAGGCTTGAGACCCTGCCCGCGCCCCCGGCCGGGCCGGGGCCCGGCTAGGCCAGTACCCGGGCCAGGGCGAAGCCGTCGTAGCCCTTGCTGCCGACCGTCTGGATCGCCGTCCCGCTCAGCCTCGGGTGGGCGGCGATCAGCTCGATCGCGGCACGGGTGCCGACCACGTCCGGTTCGCTGCTGTCCGCGTCGACGACCCGGCCGCCGCGCACCACGTTGTCGATGACGATCAGGCTGCCGGCGCGGGTGAGCCGCAGCGCCCACTCCACGTAGTGCGGGTTGTTGGCCTTGTCGGCGTCGATGAAGACCAGGTCGAAGGGGGCCGGGTTCTCGTCGGCGAGCTTGGGCAGCGACTCCAGGGCGGGGCCGACCCGCACCTCGACGACCCGCTCCAGTCCGGCGCGGGCGATGTTGCGGACCGCCACCTCGGCGTGCCGGGCGCTGTACTCCAGCGAGATCAGCCTGCCGTCCTCGGGCAGGGCGCGGGCCAGCCAGATGGTGCTGTAGCCGCCGAGGGTGCCGATCTCCAGGATGCTCCGGGCGTCCTGGACCTGTGCGAGGAGCTGGAGCAGCTTGCCCTGGTTGGGGGTCACGCTGACATGCGGGAGGTCGTTGGCCTCACTCTCACGCAGGGCCGCCTGGAGCGCCTCGTCGTCCGGCGAGAGGTGGCTGGTGAAGTAGAAGTCGACGTCGTCCCAGAGCTGAGAGCCGCTCATGCGTCCGCTGCCTTTCGGATATCGGGTAACCGTCCACTGACGGCTACCCGATAGCAGTACTTAGGGGGCGGGTGACTCGGTGATCTCCCGCCCCGGTACCGGACGGAACTCAGCCGATCGGCGCAGGGGGCTGGGCCGGGGGCGGGGGTGGCCGCACCGGCGGCGGGGGCTGTACGGGCGGTGGGGGCTGTACCGGCGGTGGGGGCGGGGCCGGGCGGCGGGAGCGTCGTACGGCCACCAGGGAGGTGACCGTGACGGCCAGCAGCAGTGCGGCGCCGACCGTGAGCAGCCACAGCGGGACCCCGGCCGCCTCGCGCAGCCGGTCCTCGTAGACGACCTGTTGGACGGGGGTGTCCGAGGACGCCCGGCGCAGCACGTGGTCGTCGGAGATCCGGGACGGGTACGGGAACTCCTGGCCGATGGCCGTCAGATACGGGGTGCCGGCGGCGAGTTCGCGGAGATCGCCGGTCGGACGGCTGAGCCGGCCGGCGTAGACGACCCTCGGGCGCTCGCCGCCGATCGCCGCGCGCGGCTCCATGCGGTGGGCGGCGAGCACGTACAGGCCCAGCGACTGCGGGGTGGCCGCGAGCCCGGACAGCCGCATCGGGTAGACGGGCCGGTCGCTGGCGAAGGCGAGGCGCAGCGGGTCGAGGGCGCCGTTCAGCGCGGTACCGGCGGTCTCGGGGGCGAGCCGGACCGCGACGTACTCCCAGCGCTCCTCGACGTACGGCCGTAGCGCGGTGTCCAGGCGGGACGGGAACGGGAAGCCGTTGCTGCGCAGCCAGCCGTCCAGGGCGCCGGGGTCGGTGGCGGTCAGCTGGGCCACGTCGAACGGGCCGAGCCGCTGGCGCCCGACGACGCCGACGCCGGGGGCATTCGCGGCGCCGTCGGGCGGGCCGGCCGTCGTGGTGCCGCCGGTGGTGAGGGGCCAGTCGCCGTTCTGGGGCCAGAAGTGGTACCGGGTGCGGTGCACCGGGGCGGTGAGGGTGTGCAGCTCGTCGAAGAGGGCCGGGTCGGCGAGGGCGACGGTGGCGCGGTGCGGGACGGGCATGACCCAGGCGGCGCGGTCGGCGTCGCCGTCGACCGTCAGGCGCATCACGATCTGTTCGCGGGTGCCGTCCCAGCGCAGGACCGACTCCTCCCGGCCGACGGTGACCTGCTGCCGGCCGCCGGGGACGAGGGCACCGCAGCCGCAGGCGAAGGCGGGGGCGGCGAGCCAGCCGAGCTGGATGCCGGTGAGCAGGAGGAGGACCGTGAGTAAGCGTGTGCGTCGGCGGGGTCGCCGCTGGCCGATCATGAACCGATGCCCTCCGCCGTACCGTCGATCTAGGACTTCAGACGGTATAGCGGAAGGCGTGGCCCGAGGGGGTACTTCCGGACGGCTACCGTCTGTCTGCCGACGGTACGGGCCGACGGGGCGGATCGTTCGAACGGTGCAGGTGAGTGGGGGGATTGCGCAGTTCCCCGCGCCCCTGAGGGGGGTGGCCGCGCTCGTTTCGTCGGCTGCGGGCCGGTGGGGGCCGAGCGCGCCCGCGCGGCGGAGCCGCGTATGGGTACAGCCCCGCGCCCCTAAAGGGGCGCTTCGACCGACGGTGCTGAACCGGGCAGGGGCTTGCCCGCCGTCTCTGTCATGCGCCAGGCCGCGAAGCCGCCGATGACCGCCGCCGCCATCATGTAGTACGCGGGCATCATCATGTTGCCCGTCGCTCCGATCAGGGCCGTCACCACCAGCGGGGTCGTGCCGCCGAAGAGGGACACGGAGACGTTGAAGCCGATCGACAGGGAGCCGTAGCGGACCCGGGTCGGGAAGAGGGCCGGGAGGGCCGCCGGCATCGCCGCCGTGAAGCAGACCAGGAGGAGGCCCAGGGCGCCCATGCCGAGGCCGACCGCCAGCAGGCTGCCCTGGCGGATGAGGAGCAGGGCCGGGACGGAGAGGAGGAGGAAGCCCGCACAGCCCGCGGCGATCACCGGGCGGCGGCCGACGCGGTCGGTCAGGGCGCCGGCGAACGGCTGCACGATCATCATCAGGGTCATGACGGCGAGGACCACCAGCAGGCCGTGCGTCTCGTCGTACTTCAGCTCGCTCGTCAGATAGCTCGGCATGTACGACAGCAGCATGTAGTCCGTGACGTTGAAGACCAGGACCAGGGCCATGCACAGCAGCAGGGCCTTCCACTGGCCGGTGATCATCTCGCGCAGCGGGACCTTCGGGCGGGCCTGCTCGGCCTTCTCGACCTCGGCGGCGAACGCGGGGGTCTCCTCCAGGCGCATCCGCAGGTACAGGCCGATGATGCCCATCGGGCCCGCGATCAGGAACGGGATGCGCCAGCCCCAGGAGGTGAGGTCGCCGTCGGAGAGCAGGGCCGTCATCAGGGTGACCAGGCCCGCGCCGCCGATGTAGCCCGCGAGCGTGCCGAACTCCAGCCAGCTGCCGAAGAAGCCGCGCTTCTTGTCCGGCGCGTACTCGGCGATGAACGTGGACGCGCCCGCGTACTCGCCGCCGGTCGAGAAGCCCTGCACCAGGCGGGCGGCGAGGAGCAGGATCGGGGCGCCGACGCCGATCGTCGCGTACGAGGGGATCAGGCCGATCGCGAAGGTGCCGGCCGCCATCATGATCATGGTGACGGCGAGGACCTTCTGGCGGCCCACGCGGTCGCCGAGCGGGCCGAAGACCATGCCGCCGACCGGGCGGACCAGGAAGGCCGCGGCGAAGGCGCCGAACGTGGACAGCAGCTGGGCGGTCGGGTTGCCGGACGGGAAGAAGACCTTGCCCAGGGTCACCGCGATGTAGCTGTAGACGCCGAAGTCGAACCACTCCATGGCGTTGCCGAGCGCGGCCGCCTTCACGGCGCGCTTCACCAGCGCGGGATCGGTGACGGTCGGCGCTGGGGCGGCCGTACGGGGGCCGGGGATCTTGACGGACGGGGTGACGGCTGTGGCGGTCGCCAAAACGGGGCTCGCCTACCTTTCGACGGGGACGGGGGCGCGGCCCGTACGGCGCCGGACGGGTCGGAAAGTGACGATAGGAGGACTTGGGCCCGTTACGTCACGTACACGCATCCGTGCATTGTGCAGCTAAATGCGGTGTATGCAGGGACGTCTGCCCGCTCCCGTGCCCGTAAGCGGACCACGCACTGTGATCCTTGTCGCGCTCCACGCGGGCAACCGCACCCGTTCCGCACTGTCGGCTTCCGGACAAAACGGGGGCGGCCGTCAGGTGAAGAGGGGGTTGCCCGCGTCTCTCACAGACAGGAATGGGAGCCTCATGGGGGTTCTCAGGGTTCTCAGAGCGAACGAGCGGGGCGGGAGGCCGGCGCGGCGTGGCGAACGTGGAACACAGTGGGAGACCGGGAGACGCGTTCGGGGGAGCGGAGCCAGGGGCGCGGTTCAGAATGGCCAGGCTCGGGCTGTGGGCGGTGGCCGCGATCCTCGCCGTACGGCAGATGGCCGTCGTCCTCGGCACCCCGAGCGGCGAGCGGCTGACGACTCTGGAGACCTGGGTCGGCCCGGAGGGCGTGCTGCACGTCAACGGTTCGCTGTACGACTCGACCCAGTTCACCGGGTCCCCGTTCGGCGGGCTGGTGCTCAAGCCGCTCACCAGGGCCGCCGAGCAGGCCCTCGGCTGGGGCTGGACCTTCGGCACGCTGCTGCTGGTGGTCGCCCTCGGCCTGGTCGCCGCCCGTGCGCTGCCCCAGCCGGTGAGCCGCCGTACCGCGCTGCTGGCCGCGCCGGTCGCCGTCAGCCTGCTGATGCTCTCGCTGCCGGTCCGCAACACCCTCTGGCTCGGCCAGACCAGCATCATCCCGGTGCTGCTCGTCCTGCTCGGCTGCTTCACCGCCCGCGGGCAGCGCGACGGCGGCCTGTGCATAGGCCTGGCCGCCGCCCTCCAGCCGGCCCTGCTGCTGTTCGCCCCGCTGCTCTGGTTCACCGGCCGCCGCCGGGCCGCCCTCGCCTCCGGTGTCACCTTCGCCGCGTGCACGGCGCTGGCCTGGGCGGCGATGCCGCACGACTCGTACACCTACTGGGTCCACCACATAGCCGGCGTCGGCCTCGGCGGCCAGGCGGACGCGCTCGCCAACCAGTCGCTGCACGGCGCTCTGCTGCGGTTCGGGCTGAGCGGTCCGCTGGAGATCGTCCTGTTCCTGGCGCTCGCCGCGACCGTGGCCGTCCTCGCGCTGCGCCGCGCGGTGCGCTACGCCCGGGACGGGCAGCTGCTGCTGGCGGTCGCGATCACCGGCTGCGCGGTCGTGGCGGTGTCACCGGCCGCCTGGCAGCACCAGCTGCTGTGGGTGCTGCTCGCGCTGGTCGGCCGGACCGGGCGGCGCGCCGCCGACCGGTCGGTGTGGCCGGTCGTGGTGGTCATGGTGATGACGCTGCCCGCCAAGGCGCTGCTGCCGAACCAGTCCCTCTTCGTCCCGGTGCGCGACAACGCCGTCCTGCTGGCCGCCCTGGCCGCGGCCACGGTCGTACCGTTCCTGTCCCGCACCGCCCCGGAGTTCGCCCGCCCGGTCCCGACGGACTACGCGGAGCCGGTGCCGGCCCGCTTCGGCCGGGTGCCGCTGGCCCCCTGGCTGCGCCGGGTCCTGACCCGGCCGAACCTCTTCCTCGAGCTGGTCGCGATGCGGCTGGTCTACTTCGCCTACCAGCAGGTCCGGCTGGCCGCCGCCGGGGACGGGGACGGCACCTCCGGGCGGGTCCGGGCCGAGCGGCACGGGCACCAGATCCTCGACATCGAGCGGTTCCTGCACCTCGACATCGAGCACTGGGCCAACCACACCGTGTACGGCATCGGCTGGCTGCGCGGCTTCCTCGACTTCTACTACGAGTCCTTCCACTTCGTCGTCCCGCTGACCGTCCTGGCGGTCCTCTACGTCCGCCGCCCGGTCGACTACCGCTGGGCCCGTACCGCCCTCGGCTTCGCCACCGCGTTCGCCCTGATCGGCTTCTGGCTCTACCCGCTGGCCCCGCCGCGTCTGATGCCGGGGCTCGGCATCATCGACACCGTGCACGGCCCGCAGGACTTCGCCAAGCCGGACTACGGCACCCTCACCGAGCTGACCAACCAGTACGCGGCGATGCCCTCGCTGCACTTCGGCTGGGCGCTGTGGTGCGGGATCGTCATCGCCGTCGTCGCCCCGAAGTGGTGGCTGAAGGTCCTCGGCCTGATCCACCCCCTGTTCACGGTCTCGGCGATCATCGGCACCGGCAACCACTGGGTCCTGGACGCGGTGGGCGGCGCGGCGGTGGTCGGCGCGGGCTTCGGTGTCGGGTATCTGCTGCAGGGGCCGCGGGCCCTTCGGGTGGCGAGGGCCGACAGGGAAGACCGGGAGCCGGTGACGGCAGCGGCTCCCGGGTGACGCATGATGGGCTGTTGAGCGCCCAGTTGGAAGTGCTGCGATGCGTCGTCGGTCGTCCGCGGCGCCGTTGTGGCTGGTCGCGCCCACGCGGCGGCAGCCGCACATCCCATACAGCCCCGCGCCCCTTCGGGGCGCCGACCTTCGGGGCGCCGACCTTCGGGGCGCTGCCGAACAGCAGCGGACTTCCCCCGGCCTGCTTACAGCCGCTGGATGATCGTCCCGGTCGCCAGGCCGCCGCCCGCGCACATGGTGATGAGGGCGAACTCCTTGTCGGTGCGCTCCAGTTCGTGCAGGGCGGTGGTGATGAGGCGGGCGCCGGTGGCGCCTACCGGGTGGCCGAGGGCGATCGCGCCGCCGTTGACATTGACCTTGTCCAGGCTCTGGTCGAAGACCTGGGCCCAGCTCAGCACCACCGACGCGAACGCCTCGTTGATCTCGACCAGGTCGATGTCCCTGAGGGTCATGCCGGCCTTGCCGAGCACGGCCCGGGTCGCGTCGATCGGGCCGTCGAGGTGGAAGTGCGGGTCGGCGCCGACCAGGGCCTGGGCGACGATCCGGGCCCGCGGGCGCAGTTTCAGGGCGCGGGCCATCCGCTTCGACGCCCACATGATGGCGGCCGCGCCGTCCGAGATCTGGGACGAGTTGCCCGCGGTGTGGACCGCTGTCGGCATCACCGGCTTCAGGCCGGACAGCGCCTCCATGGACGTGTCGCGCAGGCCCTCGTCCTTGTCGACCAGGCGCCACATGCCCTGCCCGGCGTGCTGCTCCTCCTCCGTCGTCGGCACCTGCACGGCGAAGGTCTCCCGCTTGAAGCGCTCCTCGGCCCAGGCGTACGCCGCCCGCTCCTGCGAGAGCAGCCCGAGCGAGTCGACGTTCTCCCTGGTCAGGCCCCGGTTACGGGCGATGCGCTCGGCGGCCTCGAACTGGTTGGGCAGATCGACGTTCCACTCGTCGGGGAAGGGCTTGCCCGGCCCGTGCTTGGAGCCGGAGCCCAGCGGCACCCGCGACATCGCCTCGACCCCGCAGCTGATCCCGACGTCGATGACCCCGGCGGCGATCATGTTGGCGGTCATGTGCGAGGCCTGCTGCGAGGAACCGCACTGGCAGTCGACGGTCGTGGCCGCGGTCTCGTACGGCAGCCCGACGGTCAGCCAGGCCGTACGCGCGGGGTTCATGGACTGCTCGCCGGCGTGGGTCACCGTGCCGCCGACGATCTGCTCGACCGCGTCGGCGGGAATGCCGGTGCGGCCGAGGAGTTCACGGTAGGTCTCGCCCAGGAGGTAGGCGGGATGCAGATTGGCCAGCGCGCCGCCGCGCTTGCCGATGGGGGTGCGTACGGCTTCGACGATCACGGGTTCCGCGGCCATGGGGGCTCGGTCCTCTCCTCGGTCACCCGCGCGGCGCAGGGGCGTCCCGGCCCGGCCCGCCACGCAGAACTAGAACGCGTACCAGTTCTGTGTGCAGTCTGCTGACAGCCCCTCCGTAACCGCAAGGGGGGTGCACGCAATTGGGGTGACCGTGCCCCTTGCTACTTGTAGAACCCGTTACTACCTTCACGACAGCCCGCTCTTTCTGATGGGCCGTCAGATGGCCGTCGTAAGGCATACGTATCCAGGTTCGTACACGGTGGGAGTGAGCCGCCATGCCCTGTCCCGCACTGCCCGACGGGTTCGACCTCACCGACCCCGATCTGCTCCATCACCGGGTGCCGCTGCCGGAGTTCGCCGAGCTGCGCCGGGCGGAACCGGTCCGCTGGATCGAACAGCCGCACGGCATCGCCGGCTTCGCGGACGACGGCTACTGGGCCGTCACCCGGCACGCGGACGTCAAGTACGTCTCCACGCACCCCGAGCTCTTCTCGTCCTGGCTCAACACCGCGATCATCCGCTTCGGCGAGCACATGGAGCGGGACGCGATCGACGCCCAGCGGCTGATCCTGCTGAACATGGACCCGCCCGAGCACACCCGGGTCCGCCAGATCATCCAGCGCGGCTTCACGCCCCGCTCCATCCGCGCCCTGGAGGACCGGCTGCGCGCCCGCGCGCTGGCGATCACCGAGGCGGCCCGCGCCCACTCCGGCCCCTTCGACTTCGTCACCGAGGTCGCCTGCGAGCTCCCCCTCCAGGCGATCGCCGAACTGATCGGCATCCCGCAGGACGACCGGGCCAAGATCTTCGACTGGTCCAACAAGATGATCTCGTACGACGACCCGGAGTACGCGATCACCGAGGAGGTGGGCGCCGAGTCGGCCACCGAGCTGATCGCCTACGCGATGAACATGGCCGCCGACCGCAAGCAGTGCCCGGCCAAGGACATCGTCTCCACGCTGGTGGCGGCCGAGGACGAGGGCAACCTGAACTCCGACGAGTTCGGCTTCTTCGTGCTGATGCTCGCGGTGGCCGGAAACGAGACCACCCGCAACGCCATCACCCACGGCATGCACGCCTTCCTCACCCACCCCGAGGCCTGGGACCTCTACAAGCGCGAGCGCCCGTCGACCGCCGCCGAGGAGATCGTCCGCTGGGCCACCCCGGTCAACTCCTTCCAGCGCACCGCCACCCAGGACACCGAGCTGGGCGGCAAGCTGATCCGCAAGGGCGACCGGGTCGGCGTCTTCTACGCCTCGGCCAACCACGACCCCGAGGTCTTCACCGACCCCGACGCCTTCGACATCACCCGCGACCCCAACCCCCACCTCGGCTTCGGCGGCGGCGGCCCGCACTACTGCCTGGGCAAGTCCCTCGCGGTCCTCGAAATCGACCTGATCTTCAACGCGATAGCCGACGCGATGCCGACCCTGCGCCTGGTCGGCGACCCGGACCGGCTGCGCTCGGCGTGGATCAACGGGGTGAAGCACCTCCAGGTCACCACGGCGTAACCCCTCGACCCGGGCCGACGGCTCCCGGCGCCGCCGGCCCGCCCCGAGGGAGGCAGGAGCACCCCCTCCGTACGCCCCGTTCCTGCCTCCCCCGAGACACCGGCGCCGCCCTTCCCGTCACTCCCGCCCGGACGCGACCACCGCCAGCACCCCGGCGACCACCGCCGCGACGAGCAGCGGGATCCCCAGGCTCCTGTGGAGGACCAGCCAGGCGCCCAGGACCGCGCCGGCGACCAGCGCGAGGACCGCGGCCACGCGGCGCGGGGAGTGCGGCCTGGTGGCGTCGCCGAGGTGGGACTCGGAGACCAGGCCGGTCAGGGTGGTTGTCAGGACCGTGGTCGCCGTCAGGTCGGGGATCCCCAGCTTGCGGACGTTCGCGTTGCGCACACCCATCGCGAAGGCGGTCAGCGCGATCAGGGTGTACGTCGTCGCCGTTCCGGCGGGCCGGGCGAAGGCCACCACGGTGGACGCGGCCAACACGACCGCCTCCGCGGCCAGGGTCACCCGTATCCACCGCCGGCGGGAGCTGCCGCCGAACCGGGCCGAGACCCGGCCGCCCACCGCCGCGCCCAGCAGAAAGGCGGCCAGCGAGGCCGCCGAGTGGGGGACGGAGAAGCCGGGCGCCCCGGCGGCCGCGAAGCCCAGGACCACCACGTTGCCGGTCATGTTCGCGGTGAAGACATGACCCAGGCCGAGATAGCTGACGGCGTCGATCATGCCGCTCATCATGGTCAGGGCCAGCAGTACGAACACCAGCCGCACACCGCGGGTCTCGGGATCGGGGGTCGGTGTCGCCGTGGGCATCGCTCCTCCGGTGGGGACGCGCCGGACCGGGCACCTCGCCGGCCCCGGGGTCCGGCGGCTCTGGGACCTCAGTCCACCACGTCCGGACATGCGTCGGCACCCTGGCCCGGGAGGAGGGCGAGGGTGCCGAGGTGCAAGGGGGAGCGGGTCGGCCGGCTCAGTACCAGCCGTTGGCCTGCCAGAAGCTCCAGGCGGCCGTCGGGCTGCCGTAGCGGGAGTTCATGTAGTCCAGACCCCACTTGATCTGGGTGGCCGGGTTGGTCTTCCAGTCGGACCCGGCGGACGCCATCTTCGAGCCCGGCAGGGCCTGGACCAGGCCGTAGGCGCCGGAGGAGCTGTTGCTGGCGCTGGGGTTCCAGCCGCTCTCATGCGAGACGATCTTGCTGAACGCGTTGAACTGCGCGGCGTCCGGGATCATCTTGTGCGCGATCGCCTGAGCGGAGGAGGCCGAACCGGTGGCGGCCTGGGCGGGCGCCGCGCTCAGCGCCATACCGGCGGTGGCGGCGGCCACGGCGGCGGCGGTGAGGACCTTCTTCGGGGAGGCGATGCGGCGGATGATGGACACGGACACGGAGAACCTCGTTCGTCGGGGACAGGGGGTCGCCGTGCTCCGGTACCACCCGTGGGCGGTGGCCGTGTGCGTCGGCTCCGTGGCCCGCTGGGAGCCGGTGGTGCCTGGCGACGTCGTCCAGAGAAGCAGGCCGCAAACCCGTCCGCAATCACCCCTTTTACTAGTTGTGGTCGCATAGGCGGTGATGGCCCGTTGTGTGGCGTGGCTCTCAATGTGCAGGTCAGAGGGCTTAGCAAATCGGACATTTGGGAAAGGTCCGACTACTAGTCCGGGTCGTAGGTGACGTGCGTCATGTGGGGTGCTTCACCGGTCACGTCACCGGGCGCGTACGACGCCTCACGCCCCGGGGTCGTCGAATGTGACCGCGGTCTCGAAGGCGGCCCTCCTGGTCGCCCGCCGCAGCGCCCGCAGCAGCGCCGGCCCGAGGACGAGGGTGAGGACGACCGTGCACAGGGCCCGGCCCAGGTTCCAGCCCATGGCGGTGGCCAGGCTGTAGGCGAGGAACCGGGCCAGATTGGCGGCGGGCCCGGCGTGCGGGTCGAAGGCGATGTTCGAGGCGGTGCCCGCCAGCAGCGGCCAGCCGGCCAGGTCCACGACCATGCCGTAGCCGAACGCGGCCAGGAAGCCGTAGCCCGCCAGCAGCGCCAGCTCACCGCGCCCGCGCAGCCGCCCGGCGCCCGGCAGCAGCCCGGCCCCCATCGTGAACCAGCCCATCGCCAGCATCTGGAACGGCAGCCACGGCCCCACCCCGCCGGTGAGCAGCGCCGACGCGAACATGGTGAGCGAGCCGAGGGTGAACCCGAAGCCCGGCCCCAGCACCCGCCCGCTCAGCACCATCAGGAAGAACATCGGCTCGATCCCGGCGGTGCCCGCGCCGATCGGCCGCAGCGCCGCCCCGGTCGCGGCCAGCACGCCGAGCATGGCGACCGCCTTCGGACCGAGCCCCGACTCGGAGATCGTCGCCCCGAGCACGGCGACCAGCAGGAGCAGCAGGCCCGCGAAGAGCCAGGGCGCGTCCTGGGCGTGCGAGGTGAGCCGGGAGGACGGCGGGGCGAGGAAGGGCCAGCCGACCGCGACCACGCCGACGGCACTGACGAGGAGAAGGGCGGCCAGGGAGCGGGGGCCGAGCCGCACCGGGCCGGTCACGCCAGTGCCTCCCGCACCTGCGCCACGGTCAGCCACCGCTGCGGCGCGAGGACCTTCGTCACCTGCGGCGCGAAGGACGGCGAGGACACGACGATGTCGTCCGTCGGCCCGTCCGCGATCACCTCGCCCTCCGCGAGCAGTACGACCCGGTGCGCGATCTCGGCGGCCAGCTCCACGTCGTGCGTGGCCAGCACGATCGCGTGCCCGTCGGCGGCGAGCCCGCGCAACACGCCGACCAGCCGGGCCTTCGCCGCGTAGTCGAGGCCCCGGGTCGGCTCGTCCAGCAGGAGCAGCGGCGGCCGGGCGGCCAGCACCACGGCCAGCGCCAGCGCCAGCCGCTGCCCCTCGGAGAGATCACGGGGATGGGTGCCGTCGGCGACCCCAGGGAGCAGCCCGGACACCAGCTCACGACAGGTCCCCGGCGCCGCCCCGGCATCCCGGTCGGCGGCCGCGCACTCGGCGCCGACCGTGTCGGCGTACAGCAGGTCACGGGGTTCCTGCGGGACCAGCCCGACCAGGCGTACGAGGTCCCGGGGCCGGGTGCGATGCGGCACGGCGCCGCCGACCCGGACCGTCCCGGAGCCCGGCTCCACCAGCCCGACCAGGGCGCCCAGCAGCGTGGACTTCCCGGCGCCGTTACGGCCCATGAGGGCGACGGTCTCGCCGGGCGCGACGGTGAGATCGACGCCACACAGCGCGTCCACCCGGTCCCGGCGGACGGCGAGGGAGCGCACCTCGGCGAGGGGAGGGGCGGGAGCCGCGGTGGCCGCCGGGGCGGCGGACCTCTGGCTTCCAGGCCACCCGGAGCGGGGAGCGCCGAGGGCGGCGGGCCACCAGCGGTGTGGTGCCCGCCCGGTGCGGGGAGCCGTGGCGGGGGCGGGGGCGGGGGTGGGTTGGTGGGCTTGGGGCGATGCGGTGTGGGGAGTGGGGGTGGGGGCGGCGGTGGGCCGCTGGGCTGCGGCGGACTCGGTGCGGGGAGCCGTGGCGGTGGGGGCGGGGGTCGGCGGGGTGCCAGGGGTCCGATGGTCCGGGGCCGGTCGGTCGGCGAGCCGCTCCCGCAGCCCGGCCGCCTGGCGCCGGGCGTCCCGCACGGTCATCGGGAGCGGCGACCACCCGGCCAGCCGCCCCAGCTCCACCACCGGCGGACACACCGGCGACACGGCCATCACCTCGGCGGGGGTGCCGCACACCGGCGCGGCCCCCGGCTCCGGAAGCAGCACGACCCGGTCGGCGTACTGCACCACCCGCTCCAGCCGGTGCTCGGCCAGGAACACCGTGGTCCCCAGGTCGTGCACCAGCCGCTGGAGCACGGCCAGCACCTCCTCGGCGGCGGCCGGGTCCAGCGCCGAGGTCGGCTCGTCGAGGACCAGGACCTCCGGATGCGGGGTGAGCACCGACCCGATCGCGACCCGCTGCCGCTGCCCGCCCGAGAGCGTGCCGATCGCCCGGTCCCGCAACCCGTCGAGCCCCAGCAGATCGAGGGTCTCCTCCACCCGCCGCCGCATCACGGCCGGAGGGATCCCCAACGACTCCATCCCGTAGGCGAGTTCGTCCTCCACCGTGCCGGTCACGAAGTGGGCGAGCGGATCCTGCCCCACCGTGCCGACGACATCGGCGAGTTCACGCGGCTTGTGCGTCCGGGTGTCCCGCCCCGCGACGGTGACCCGGCCGCGCAGCGTACCGCCGGTGAAGTGCGGCACCAGCCCGCTGACGGAGTTCAGGATCGTCGACTTGCCGGTACCGGACGGGCCCACCAGCAGGACGAGTTCGCCTTCCGGCACCTCGAAGTCGACGCCCCGGACGGCCGGCCCGGCCGCGCCCTCGTACGTCACGGAGACGTCCTCGAAACGGATCACGACGGCTCCTTCGGCACGACGAGGACGGGCAGCAACCCGAGCAGCACGGCGGCCGCGGGCCACAGCGGCAGCGTGGGGGCGA
Organism: Streptomyces sp. NPDC031497; assembly: GCF_055580905.1. Lineage (NCBI taxonomy): Bacteria > Bacillati > Actinomycetota > Actinomycetes > Kitasatosporales > Streptomycetaceae > Streptomyces > Streptomyces sp. NPDC031497. The sequence continues at coordinate 206,844 of NZ_JBVIKO010000003.1, read as the reverse complement.
CCAGCGGTACGACCCCGGGATGCAAGGCGTCCGGATCCCGTACCGCGGCGAGCGCCAGCAGCCCGGCGACGGCGGCGCCCGCCCCGGACACCAGCCAGGCCCGCCAGTCCCACGCGTCCGGCCGGTAGCGGGTGCGCAGCGAACGGCGGCCACCGAGCCGCAGCCCCGCCAGCGCGGCCACCACGCCGGCCGGCAGCAGGGACAGTTCGTAACCGCCGCCCTCGGCGGTGAGCAGCCCGTACGTTCCCGCGCACACCCCGAGCAGCCCGCCGAGGGTCAGCGCGGCCGTCGTCCGCCGGACCCGGTCCGGTACGTCGGCGCCGCGGCCGTAACCGCGCGCGTCCATCGCGGCGGCGAGGGCGACCGAGCGCTCCAACGCACCCTCCAGGACCGGCAGTCCGACCTGGAGCAGACCCCGGACGCCGGAGTCCGGGCGGCCGCGGAGCCGACGGGCGGCGCGCAGCCGCTGGACGTCGGCGATCAGGTTCGGCGCGAAGGTGAGGGCGACGACCACGGCCACGCCCAGCTCGTACAGGGCGCCGGGCAGCGACTTCAGGAGACGGGCCGGATCGGCGAGCGTGTTCGCGGCGCCGACGCAGATCAGCAGGGTGGCGATCCTGAGGCCGTCGTAGAGGGAGAAGGCCAGTGCCTCGGCGGTGACCCGGCCACCGAGCCGGATGCCCTGCGCCCAGTGCGGGAGCGGCACCTCGGGGAGGGTGACGAGGGTGTGCGAGCCGGGGATGGGGGAGCCGAGGAGGACGGTGAAGGCGAGGCGGACGATCAGGACGGCGAGGGCGAGCCTGGCGAAGGCGGAGTAGGAACGCGATCCCTGCGACCGGTCCCGGCAGGCGGCCACGACGTAGCCGGTGACCGCGACGAGAAGGGCGAGAAGGAGGGGGTTGGTGGTCCGCGAGGCGGCGACACCGAGGGAGAGCGCCCAGAGCCACCAGGCGCCGGGGTGCAGGCCACGGGTACGCCGGGACCGGGGCACGGGGGGTTTCACCCGCCCGCGCTCGCGGGGTGCCGCCGCGCCCGCCAGTGCCGCCTGGGGGTCCCCCCAGGCCTTTCGGGCTCTGGGGGAGGCACTACTGTCCACGGCCAGGACGTGCCCCGTAAGGGGTGCGGGCCGTAGCGATCCGCGGCTCCGCCGCGTGGACGCGACCAGCCCCCACCGGCTCGCACTGTGACGATCACGCATTCTTCCGCCGCCGCGCCTGCCAGAACGCTCCCGCGGCCACCACCACGACCACCCCCGCCCCGGCCAGCAGGCCCACGGACGGCCCGGCCCCCGACGTACCACCGCCCGACGTACCACCGGCCGGCGTACCGCCCGCCGCCACCTTCTCCCCGCATCCCTTCTCGGGATACCCCCCGATCGCGCACAGCAACGCGTTCGCGTCGTACCGCAGCGGTTTGGCCACCGCGGCCAGCGCGTCCGCCGCCGTCGCATCGTCCGGCACCACCGCGCACGCGGTCCGCCGCACCGGCGGCCGCTCCGCGGACGGCGCGTCCGCCGCCGTACCGAAGTCGATGACCAGCGCCACCCGCTTCTTCCCCCGGACGGCGGCCGTGTCGGCGCAGATCGTCCCGAAGCCCGCCGTCCCGCGTGGCTGCGACGCGTCCCCCGAGTCCTCGCTCACCGCGAACCGGAACCCCTCGACCGCGCCGTCTTCCGGCCGTGCCGTGGACGGTCCCTGCGTGGCGTACGTCCACCGCGAGCCGTCCCGCTCCCAGAAGGACCAGTAGCGGTAACCGGCGGCCTCCGCCGGCGCGGCCGTCGCCAGCAGGGTCAGCGCGGCCATCACCAGCAGCGCCGCACGGCGGACGCGGACGCCGGTCACGGCTGCCGCTGCTTCCGGCGCCCGCTGAACAGGAAGCCGATGCCGATGCCGGCGACGAGCCCGGTACCGACGATCCACCAGACGCTGGTGCCCGACGACTTCTTCTCCTTCTTCTCCTCGGTGTGCGCGGCCGCGGCCTCGGGGGCCGGGCCCGTCGCGTTGAGCGCCGTCACCAGGTTCGTACCGCCGAAGTCACGCGGATCCGCGCCCATCGCGTGCGCCGCGAAGATCAGCTCGGCGTAGGCCGCGGGCCCGCTCTGCTTCGCCCACGGCACGGCGTGGGCCTCCAGCCAGGCGTACGGCTTCCGTGCCGGCTTGGTCCAGCCCTGCGCGGCCATGGCCACGACCGCGTCGGCGGTGTTGCCGTAGTCCGGCTGGGGCTTGGCACCGGCGAGCGCGGAGACCAGGTGGTTTCCGTGGTCGTACATGACCTCCCCCAGATACGCGGCGCCGTTGCGGGACGCGTCGGCCGGCGTCAGCGCCTTGTCGGAGTTCTCGCAGGCATAGCCCTCCTCCGGGGCCTTCCCGGCCGTGGCCGCGAACCCCTTGCCGAGGGCACCGAGCACCCCGGCGGCCGTCGCGTCCGCGTTGGCGGCCAGCTTTCCGTTCTTGTCCGGCTGGTAGGCGATGCCGCCGCCACCCGCCGCGTCGCAGTGGAGGGACCACTTGGCGAGGAGGCCGGCCGCCGCCTCGTCGGTGCTCTCGCCGGCCGCGGTGAGCGCGCCGATCACCACGCCGGTGGAGTTGGTGTCGCTGGGCGAGCCGGGGGAGTAGCCCCAGCCGCCGTCCTTGTTGCGCTGCGCCTTCAGCCAGGTCACCGCCTTGCCGACGGCGTCGTCGTGCCCGCCGACCGCCGTCAGCGCCTGTACGGCGGCGGCCGTGCTGTTCGTGTCCACCGTCACCTTGGCACCGCAGGCCACGGTCGGCTCGGCGCGGAACGCCGCGTACGAGCCGTCGGCGCACTGCTGCCCGGCCAGCCAGTCCACCGCCTTCGTGGCCGGGGTCAGGCCCACCGTGTGCTGGGCGAGCAGGGCGAGCGACTGGCGCCAGACGCCGTCGTACTTGGGGTCCGTGCTGCCGAACAGCCCCGACGGGAGCACCGTCGAAGCGGACGGGGACGGGTCGTCGGCGGCCGTCGCGGTCATGGCGGGCGTGGCGGCGCCGATGACGGCGGTGGCGGCCAGCACCGCGGCACTGCGGCGGAGGACGGTCATGATCGGCGGGTGCCTCTCCCTGCGGGGGAGCCGGGCGGCACGGGACACCCCGGCGGCTCGGCTCCGCGAACCTCGACGGTGCCGTGCGCCGGCGGGTGCCGGCGCACATAGGCCGATCAACGTCCCGCGCGGGGCAGTCCGGCTCACCGTCGGTGCGACGGTTCACGGACAGGGGGCGTCCCCGGTTCGGGCGAAGCCGGGAACCGGGGAAGGGACGGCGCCGGGTTTGCACCGGCTTTCCCCCGTACGGGTGATGACGACCCGGCTACTTTACCGGCCGCCGAAGTGAAGCTGAGGGGCGGCTGTGAGTCGTAGCCGCTGGTTAGGGTCATGCCACGACGGGGACACGGCTCGGCTCGGGGCGTGCGGCGGATGCCGCGGATGTCTACGAGGCCGGCGGGGCGTGGGTGCTGCGGTCTACGAGGCCGGCGGGGCGTGGGTGCTGCGGTCTACGAGGTCGGCGGGGCGTGGGTGCCGGTTTGGGGACGGGGCCGTCCTGGCCCGGCCCCGGGGCGGCTGGGGGGCGCGGCCGCCGAGGGCGGGCACGGCGGGCACCCTGGGCACCGGAACCCGTGCCCCCGCACGTCCGGAACCGGTGCCCCCGCACGGTCGGAAACCGTGCCCCCGTACGCACGGCATCACCGCTCAGGCCGCTGTCACGATCGGGGCGATGCCCGCGGACAGGTGGCGGCCCATCCGGCGCAGGGCGTCGTCGCAGCCGGCGGGATCCTCGCCGACGGCGACCCAGAGCGCCAGCCGGTCGTCGACGGTCGCGTGCTCCCCGGCGGTGACCTGCCGGCCGGCGTCCTGGGTGAGGATCATGCGTTCGGCGCCGGGCTCCTGGGCCGCGTCGGGGGAGAGGGCCAGGTGGTCGAGGCGGCCGGTGGCGGCAGGGTAGGCGAACCGGATCGCGGCCGCCCGCTGCCGGGTCGGCGTGGTGTCCGGCACCTCGCCGGTGGCCAGCGCGGCGGCGGCCTGCGCGAGGTCCACGCCGGTGGCCCGCCTGACGAGGAGCGGGATCAGGTCGCCCGGGAGGCACGGGGTGACGTCGGTGACCCGGGGGCCGCGGTCGGTGAGCCGCAGCCCGACGTGCAGCACACCCCGGGTGAGGCCGAGGGCGTGCACGGCGCGGTCGACGGCCAGGCGCAGGAAACGGTTGTGCAGCAGGCCGTCGTGGGCGTGCACGGTGTGCCGGAGCGGCTGCCTGGCGGGCGCCGGGCCCAGGGTCGTACGGGTGATGGCGACGATGCGGATCTCGCCGTCCAGGACGACGGTCTCGGCGCTGACCCTGGGCGTGCCCGGGTCGTCGACTGGGGCCGTGCCGGCGACGAGCGAGGCCCGCAGAGTGGCCGGGTCGGCGCACGCGGCGGCCGCGGCGAGGGAGGGGCCGGGGAGCCCCAACTGCCCGGCGATCCTGGCGGCGGCGACCGTGTACTCGGCCGATTGGGCCAGCACCCCGCGGACCCGGTGCCGGGCCGCGAACCGCACCACCGCCGACGCCGTCGCCCCGTCCTTGCCGGGGTCAGCCGCGAGGTGAGCGGCCAGGCACGGGCGGGCCCAGGCGGGCGGCGCGGCGTCCACCAGCACCACGGGGCGGGCCGCGGCGACGCGCGTCAGCGCGAACTCGTCGTACGCGCGCCGGCGGCCGGCGCCGAGGAGCAGGACGGGCTGCGACATCGGGTGCGCCTCACCTTCCGGGAGGAGGCGGGCGGCTGGTCGCCCCGGATGCCGCTCCCCCATAGGCGGCACCCGGGGCGGGTCGGTTCGACCATGACCTGGTGACGTGATCGTTCCCGATCCTTTCTGGCATACCGTCATATGTCAACGATTGCTGCCCCCTTCCGCAGTGACCCTTGTCATGTCTGGTGAGTAGACCGGGGAATTGGATAACCTCGCGTCTGCTCGGCCGACCGACTGCTCGGCTGACCGACCGGTCAACGACGTGTCTCCAGGGGGATCTTGGTGAGTGACGCCCATGCCCCGCTGGCCGGCGTACTGGTACGGCTCGGGGAACTGACCGGGCGGCCCGGGCGGCTGTCCGAGGTGCTGGACGTGGCCGACCTGTCGTACCGCACGGGGATCCCCGTCGGGACCGTCGCCGAACTGCTCTGCGGCGGGACCGCGCCTGAGACGGGGCTCGCCGAACGGGTGCGGCAGCGGCTGGACTTCATCCGCGAGAACCGGCGCCGGGCCGACGGCAAGCGGTACTCGCTGGGCGAGCTCGCGGCGATCGCCGGCACCAGCAGACAGTGGCTGAGCGAATGGCGCAAGAGCGGCATGCCGGGCCTCGAACACACCGACCGGCTACGGCGGTTCTTCGGGCTGCCACCCGGTTTCTTCACCGCCGACGAGTCCGAGGCGCTGTACGAGGCGCTCCAGCCGGTGCTGCAGGGGCTGGAGGCACAGGCCGACCCGCTGTCCCGGCTGCGCGAGAGCGGCCTGGTCCGGCTGGCCGCCCGCGCGCAGCAGATGAACGCGCGCCAACTCGCCACCATCGCCGACCTGGCGGAGATGCTCATCACGTCCGAGAGCACCGCGGTCGGCCACGCCGTCAACTAGGCGCCGAGCGGGCGGCCGCCTCACGACTCCGCGGACCGCCGGCAGCCGCCCCCCACACACACAAGAGGCCTCCGGCCTCCCACCCGACCTGCCTGGCCTGTCCTGCCCGGCCTGTCCGGGCGACCGCAGGGGGACTCCGCTACACCGCCACGTACGTGACCGGCTCGCTCCCCGCCACCTGCTCCACGAGCCCCAGTTTCACCAGGCGTCGCAGATGCGCCTCCGCCTCCGAGACGGCGATGTTCCGTGATCCGTAAGGGATCTGCTCCCAGGGCCGGTTCCACTCCATTCGGACAGCCAACTCCCACAGTGTGAGGGGCTGTTGGAGCAGTGCGAGGAGTGCGGTGAGACGGTCCTCGTGGTGGGCCAGGAGCTCCCGTACCCGTGCCGGTGCGTCGGCGAAGGTGTACTGGTGGGCCGGGAGGACCTGGGCGGGGGCGAGCCGGCCGATGCGTTCGAGGGAGTCGAGGTAGTCGCCGAGGGGGTCGGTGACGGTCGCGTCGTCGGGATCCTCGTAGAGACCGATGTGCGGAGTGATCTCGGGGAGCAGGTGATCGCCGGAGAACAACCGCCCACGCCCCGGCAGCCGACCCGGATGCTCCTCCTCCAGGTGCAGGCAGACATGCCCGGGCGTGTGCCCTGGAGTCCAGACGGCACGCAGCCGCCGACCGGGCAGGTCGAGCAGCTCGCCGGGAAGGATCTCGCGATCGGGAAGAGCGGGGGACAGACCCGGCGGAGAGTTGCGCCGACGGGGTCCGCCCCGCAGCGGCGCCACATGCTCCTCGGGCGCACCGGCGGCCGTCAGCTTCGCCGCCATGTAGGTGAACCACCGCTCGGGCCGGGTCTCCCGGGCCCGCCGCACGATGGCCGCGTCGGCCTCGTGCATGGCAAGCCAGGCCCCGGAGGCGTCCCGCACCCGCCCCGACAGCCCGTGATGATCGGGGTGATGGTGAGTGATGACGACCCCGTACACCTCACCGACACCCGTACCGCACGCCGCCAGTCCCGCCACCAGAACATCCCAGGAGCCGGGATCGTCCCACCCGGTGTCGACCAGCACCGGCCCACGATCGGTGTCGACGACGTACACCAGCGTGTAGCCAAGGGGATTGTCCGGAATGGGAACCTCGATGGACCGCACACCCCCACCGTGATCGTGAACGGTCACCTCCGACCGCCCCGCCGCCGACTCGCCCTGCTCGCCCTGACTGCTCGCCATTCGTCGCCCTCCGCCCCCGCACCGCCGCACGGCCATTGCTCACTATAACTAGAACTGGTATCAGTTCTGAAACATCGTCAGGAAGGGTGGTGGGGCGCCATGGCCGAGTTCCTGGAACATGGGCAGCTGTTCATCGGCGGGGAGTTGACCGACCCCCTGGGCAAGGACGTCATCGAGGTGGTCTCGCCGCACACCGAGGAGGTGTTCGGGCGGGTGCCGCATGCCTCGCGGGAGGACGTGGACCGGGCGGTCGGGGTCGCGCGGCGGGCCTTCGACGAGGGGCCCTGGCCGCGGATGAGCCTTGCGGAGCGGGTCGAGGTCGTCACCCGGATCAAGGACGCCATCGCCGTACGGCACGAGGAGATCGCGCGGGTGATCTCCTCCGAGAACGGTTCACCGTACTCGTGGAGCGTGCTCGCGCAGGCGCTCGGCGCGATGATGGTGTGGGACTCGGCGATCAGGGTGGCACGCGACTTCACGTACGAGGAGACGCGCGACGGGGTGCTGGGGAAGATCCTGGTGCGGCGGGAGCCGGTCGGGGTCGTGGCGGCCGTCGTGCCCTGGAACGTGCCGCAGTTCGTGGCCGCCGCCAAGCTCGCGCCCGCGCTGCTCACCGGCTGCACGGTGGTGCTCAAGCCGTCCCCGGAGTCGCCGCTGGACGCCTACATACTCGGCGAGATCACCAAGGAGGCCGGGCTGCCGGACGGCGTGCTGTCCATCCTTCCGGCGGACCGCGAGGTGAGCGAGTATCTCGTCTCGCATCCGGGCGTCGACAAGGTCTCCTTCACCGGTTCGGTCGCGGCCGGCAAGCGGGTGATGGAGGTGGCCGCGAAGAACCTCACCCGGGTGACCCTGGAGCTGGGCGGCAAGTCGGCCGCGGTCGTGCTGCCGGACGCCGACGTGGCCACCTCCGTCGCCGGGATCGTCCCCGCGGCCTGGATGAACAACGGCCAGGCGTGCGTCGCGCAGACCCGCATCCTCGTCCCGCGCTCCCGCTACGACGAGTTCGCCGACGCCCTCGCGGCCGCGGCGAGCGCCCTGAAGGTCGGCGACCCGCTGGACCCGGCCACCCAGGTGGGCCCCCTCGTCGCCCGCCGCCAGCAGCAGCGGAACCTGGACTACATCCGCATCGGCCAGGAGGAAGGCGCGAAGATCCTCACGGGCGGCGGCCGTCCGGCTGGTCTGGAGAAGGGCTGGTACGTCGAGCCGACCCTCTTCGGCGACGTCGACAACTCCATGCGGATCGCCCGGGAGGAGATCTTCGGTCCGGTGATCTGCCTCCTCCCCTACGGCGACGAGTCCGAGGCCCTGAAGATCGCCAACGACTCGGACTACGGGCTGAGCGGCAGCGTGTGGACGGCGGACGTGGAGCACGGCATCGAGGTCGCGCGGCAGGTCCGTACCGGCACCTACTCCGTCAACACCTTCAGCCTGGACATGCTCGGGCCGTTCGGCGGCTACAAGAACTCGGGTCTGGGGCGGGAGTTCGGGCCCGAGGGCTACAGCGAGTTCCTCGAACACAAGATGATCCACCTGCCGGCCGGCTGGGAGGGGTGAGCGGACGCCATGGGTGACCGTTGGCACGTCGAGGTCGACCGTTCGATCTGCATCGGCTCGGCCCAGTGCGTCAACCGCGCCACCGGGGCCTTCCGCCTCGACTCCGCCATGCAGTCCCACCCCGTGGACCCGGAGACGGACGCCAACGGCAGGATCCTCGACGCGGCCGAGAACTGCCCGGTGGAGGCGATCACGATCACCCTGCTGGGCGCCAGGGAACCCGTCTTCCCACCCGAGGAGTAGCTTCCGCCGGCCAGTCGGCGTTGGCAGGTCGAACGCCCTCATGCCTGGCAGAACGCCTTTCACCGTCTCACCCGGTGCTCCGAGCGTCGCGTCACTGTCATTGATGCCTTCTTCGGCCTCATCGCTGGGACGAACGCCCGGACCGCCGGCCGTGATCCTTCGGCGCCGCTCCGTTCACTTTGGCAGATCGGCGGAGAGGAAGGGAGCCAGGAGCGCGAACAATGCGTCGGGGCGGTCGAGGGGGATGATGTGGCCGCAGTCCTGGAGGTGGTGTCCGACCAGGTCATCGGCGATGGGACGGAGTTGGCGTTCGAGGCCGGTGCCGACGGGGTCAGAGCCGACGGCCATGGTGGGCATCGTCAGCCGAGCCGTCGCGACGGCGTCCTGTATCTGCTGCGCGCTGGTGGGCAGGGCCCGGTAATAGGAGAACGCGCAGCGCAGGGCCTCGCTGCCGGTGTACGCGTGGACGAAGGCCGCGCGGATGTCGTCGGGTACTCCTCGCCCGAGCGTCCCCGAGTCGAGGAACCAGTCGATGTACGGGGCCTCGTTGCGGGCCAGGACGGTCTCGGCGAGGCCGGGGACGGCGTGGAAGCCGAACCACCACGGGGTGCCGCCCGCGATGACATGTTCCGCTCCGGGCAGGCGGCCGAGCAGTGCCTCCATCACGACCAGGCGCCGGACGAGGCCGGGACGGCGCAGCGCGAGCAGGACGGCGGGGGCGGTGCCCGCGTCGATGCCGACCACTGCAGCCGAGGGCTCGCCGAGTGCGTCGAGTAGCCCTTCGGCGTCGGCGGCGAGGGTGCCTGCGTCGTAACCCTCGATGGCACGTGTACTGGCACCGAAGCCTCGCAGGTCCGGGGCGATGACCCGGTACTGCGAGGCCAGTCGGCCCATGATGCCGCTCCAGAGTTGCCAGGTGTGCGGGAAGCCGTGCAGCAGGAGAACCGCAGGTCCGTCCCCGGCGACTGCGACGTTGAGTTGGACGCCGTTCGTCGCGATGCGGCGCAGGTGGTGTGCGGTGGTGGCGGGCATGACGGCTCCTCCGACTGGTTACCATTGGTGACCACGGAACGATAGGTAACTGTCCGACCGCCGCCTAGACGGCACTTTCAGGGAAGGTGGTGAGCCACAGGTGACCACCCAAGAAGCCCGGACCGCCGGTCGCGGGGTGCGCGGCGATCTGTTCGATCCCCGGTGCCCGACGCGGCAGTTGCTGGACCGCATCGGTACGAAGTGGACGTCCATGGCCGTCAAGACGCTCGCCGATGCCGCACCGGACGAGGTGCGCTTCGCGGAGCTGAGACGCCGGATGCCCGGCGTCTCGCAGAAGATGCTGTCCGTGACGCTGCGAAACCTGACCCGCGACGGGCTGGTGTCGCGCCGGGTCGAACCGACCGTGCCGCCGCGGGTCTTCTACCGACTCACCGGACTCGGGCTGTCTCTGGAAGTCGCGCTTGCGGGGCTGCGGACCTGGGCGGAGGAGCACATGGCCGAGATCGACCGCGCCGGCGAAGCTGCCGCCCAGGAGGCCGATGAGGGGTAGGCAGGCCGGTCCCGAGCTCAGTACCGGTGGCTGGGGTACTCGATGTGGCCGGCGTCGCCGCCCGGCCTGACGGCCCAGCACTTGATGGCCGCCACCGTCGGGGATATTGCCGGGCTTCTTGATGTCGACATGGGCCAAGTCGCCTGGTGCGGCCTGCTCGTAGCGCCGGATGACGCGCCCTGTAGCGCGGTCGAGGTAGGACAGCCGGGCGATTCGGTATCGGGGCTCTGAAGATGACGACGGCCGGGTGCACGGGACATGTCCCGTGCACCCGGCCGCGGTGCTGGCTGAGCTGAGCTGAGTTGAGCTTTAGACGGTGAGCACCAGCTTGCCGGTGCTGCCACCGGCCTCGGCCAGCGCGTGGGCCTGCGCAGCCTCGGCGAGCGGGAAGGTGGCGGCCACGTGCGGGCGCAGCTGCCCGGCCTCGGCGAGCGCGGCTAGGCCGATGATGGCGGTTCGGTCGTGCTCGACGACCAGGTTCGTGGCCCTTACCCCCAACTCGACGGCGCGCGCCGTCACTTCGTCGAAGTCGACGGGCAGGCTGGAAACCAGGATGCCGCCGGGCCTGAGGGTCTGCAACGAACGCAGCCGGTCCTTGCCGCCGACCAGGTCGAGGACCACGTCGATGTCGTGGGCCTGCGTGGCGACGTCGGCGGTGCGGTAGTCGATGACCTCGTCCGCTCCCAGGTCGCGGACGAGGTCGCACTTGTCGCCGGAGGCCGTGCCGATCACGTACGAGCCGCGCGCCTTGGCGACCTGGACCGCGACGTGTCCGATGCCGCCGGCCGCTCCGAGCACCAGCACCCGCTGCCCCGGTCGCACGTCGGCGGTGTCGACCAGCGCCTGCCAGGCCACCAGGCCCACCATCGGCAGCGCGGCGGCCTCGGTGTGGCTGAGCGCGGCGGGCTTGGGAGCGAAGGCGCGGACCGGCCCGGTGACGTACTCGGCGTAGGCGCCGGCCCCGTCCGGGTAGGGCAGCATGCCGAACACCTCGTCGCCCACCTCGAAGAGCGAGACGCCCAGGCCGACCGCCTCGACGACACCGGACACGTCCCAGCCGAGCGTGAAGGGCGGCTCGCCCAGGAACAGGCCGAGCCCGCGGTGCTGGGCATCGGTGGGATTGACCCCGGCGGCATGGACGGCGACGAGGACCTGGCCGACGCCGGGCTCCGGGCGCTCGCGCTCGACCAGGTGAAGGACGTCCGGGGCTCCGAGGGCGTCCTGGCTGATGGCCTGCATGGTGTTCGCGTTCATGGTTCCAGGCTGCGGCAGGGGCTCTGACCTGGCCAATGGCAAGATGGTCATAAACCCATAGAATCGTGCCATGGTCGCGCCCAAACCCTCCACCACCCCCAGCACCCCGCCGCACCGGGTCGTCGTCCTCGCTCTCGACGGCGTGTACCTCTTTGACCTGGGCATCCCCGAACGGGTCTTCGGCGGGGTCCGCTACGCCGGCATTCCCGGGGCGTACGAGGTGGTGGCCTGCGCCGCGACCGAGGACCGCACCGTCACGACCAGCACCGGCATCACCCTCACCCTCGACCACGGACCCGAGGCACTGGAAAGCGCCGACACGGTCGTCCTCCCGCCGTACGATCTGACCCGCTTCACGGCCGACCTGCCCGAGCCGGTCCGTGTGGCGCTCGCCCGCATCCGCCCCCACGCCCGCATCGTCTCCCTGTGCACCGGCGCGTTCACCCTGGCCGCCGCCGGGCTGCTCGACGGGCGGCCCGCGACCACACACTGGGCGCTCGCTGACGAGTTCCGCCGACTGTTCCCCCACGTTGCGCTGGATCCCGCCGTGTTGTTCGTCGACGACGGTGACGTGCTCACCTCGGCCGGTGTCGCCTCGGGGATCGACGCGTGCCTCCACCTGGTACGCCGCGACCACGGCAGCACCGTCGCCAACCAGGTCGCCCGGCAGTGCGTGGTCCCGCCCTGGCGCGAGGGCGGCCAAGCCCAGTTCATCGTCCAGCTCATACCTGCGGAGGGGAACGCCGGAACCGGCGCCACCCGAACCTGGGCCCTGGAACACCTCGACCAGCCGCTCGTCCTACGGGACCTTGCCGCGCACGCCCGCATGAGCCCACGCACCTTCTCCCGCCGCTTCCAGGAGGAGACCGGCACCAGCCCCGGCCGCTGGCTGACCCAGCAGCGGGTGAACCACGCCCGCCACCTCCTGGAGACCACCGACCTAACCGTCGACCGGATCGCGGCGGAGGTCGGCTTCGCCACCGGCAACTCGCTGCGGCAGCACCTGCACACGGCAATCGGGGTCTCACCCCAGGCATACCGAGCCACGTTCCGAGTCCGCGGCGAGCTGCCTGCCGAGGAGTGAGTACCTCACCCCATGAACGACGGCAGCGGTGCAGGCAAGGCCGGCGAACGACATGGCCAGTCCCACCTACGAGCCGCGCCCTGTCACCAACCTCTGTGGGCAGGACGACTAGCGAGGCTGAAGTGCGGCGAACAGTGCCCTGGCGCGCGTGCCGTCCGGTTGCTGCCAGGCTCCGGTGACATGCCCGGCCGCGTCGGCGGGCGGCAGCGAGCCGGGGGTCAGTACGCGGCGCAGCCGCAGGACCAGGCCGTCGTCCGCAGCGGCGAACTCGGTGCTCTCGTCGGTGTCGACGGGGGCACCGAAGCCGGGGAGCGGGCCCGCGCCGGTGTATCCGCGGGCGACCTCCCGGTCCGGGGTGTCGGTGATGCTCTGTGCCTGCGCCGCGGCACGCCCCTCGATCAGGGCGGCCAACTCGGCCGTCAGCACGGGGTCGTGGCAGCCGTCGTAGGCCCAGCGTGTACCGAGCACACCGTGCTCCATGGTGCCGACGAGAGCGTGCTCGGCGCCGTCGAGCGGGGCGGCGCGGTAGGTGAGCGGTACGAGATACGCGTCCGTGCCCTCGGTGGCGACCATGAACTCGATCCCGACCTCGCCCTCCGGGTCGTCGAGCCGGAACCCGCCGGCCTTCACCAACTCCGGTGCGGCGGGGCCGTGGTACCAGGGGCGGGTGGGGAGCCAGCCGGCCAGGAGCTCGACCTTGGTGGGCGTGATGGTGGTGCGGTGGATGAGTGCCATGGGGGAGATTCTCTGATCGGACGCGGAGCCCCGCCAGAGACTTTCCACCCCGGCGGCTGATCCGATAGACCAACACGACCCACCGATGCCCCGACCCCGGCCCGCCGACGGCCCGACCCCGGCCTGTCGCCGTTCCGGCCCCGACCTGCCGCCGCCCCGGCCTAGGTCTGCCGCCGCCCCGGCGTGGTCTGTCGGTGGCCTGGGATACGCTCCTGCCGTCCGGCGGGCCGATCAAGGTGGGGAACGTGCGCAAGTCCGAGGCCGAGGGCCTGATCAGCGAGGCCTACGAGGCCTGGGAGGCGGAGGAGTGGCTGGCCGCCGCCGCGCTCTTCGAGCGGGTCCTCGCACGGTTCCCGGACGAGGAGCGGAGCGCGGTGTGGTGGTACGACGCGGCGCTCGCCCACAAGTTCCTGCGCAACTGGGCGAAGGCCTACGCGCTGGGCCGCGAGGCCGCCGCCCGTGCTCCGCGCGGTGAGGGCGCCCCGGCGTTCTGGAACCTCGGCATCGCGGCCACCATCCAGGGCGACTGGGCCACCGCCCGGGCCGCCTGGGCCGGCTTCGGCATCGAACTCCCGGCGGGGGAGGGGGAGATCGACGGGCGGTTCGGGGCGGCCTGCGTGCGGCTGGACACCGGCGGCGAGCGGGAGGTCGTGTGGATCGACCGCTTGTGTCCCACGCGGGGGAGGGTGATGAACGTGCCAGTGACGGCGGGGCGGCGGTTCGGGGAGGTCGTCGTGCACGACGGCGAGCCCACGGGGCGCCGGGTGGTCGACGGCCGCGAGTTCCCCGTCTTCGACGAGCTGCTCCTCCTCCGGGCGTCGGAGCTGCCGACCCTTGAGGTGACGGTGAACGCCGGGGAGGTCGCCGACCTGGACGCGCTGATCGCCCTCTTCGTCGAGCACGACTTCGGCGCGGAACCCGCGAGCAGCCTGGAGATGCTCTGCTCCTGTTGCAGCGAGGGCACCCACGAACAGTCACGCAAGGTCCACGCGGGGGCCCAGCGGGTGTCCCTGGCGGCCCCAGAGGAAGAGGCCCGGCTGCTGCTGGAGCGCTGGGCGGGGGAGACCGCGATCGGTCGGAGCTGGAGCGGGCTGGAGACGGTGGGCTAGGGGCGCGGAGGGCTGGGCCGGCGGCCCGGAAACGCTCTCGCGTGCACCCGTATCAGGAAAAGTAGAAAAAATCCACCATTGGGGTGTTCCATCCCCTTCCGTGCGTTCTATGCTGGTATCAGCCTACGGGGCGAGTGAGGGAGTCCGAGCGGCGTAGCCGACTCAGGCGTGACGCAGATGCATCAGCATCCGCCAGTGCCGACGTCGACGGTCGGGCTGAGAGGCCGGAAGGCAGCGGTTGGGCTGGACGGCGACCCCCAGTACCTGATCCGGACCATGCCGGCGAAGGGAACCCGTCTCGTAGGTCTTCGCATGCCCGGCCTACGTCTCCGGCCCTCGCATGTCCGGCCTTTGCATGCCCGCCCGTCCCGGGTCCGGCTTTCGCATGCCCGGCCTTCGCGTCTCCGACCCTCGCATGCCCGGCTTCCGCGTGCCTGCCTTCGCGTGCCCTCCCGTCCCGGTGCCGTGTGCCCCCTACGGCTTCCCGCCCGGCTCCGTCAGGTCGATCAGCCGGCACACCGTCTCGATGTCGATCTTCACCTGGGCGATGGAGGCGCGGCCCGAGAGCCAGGTGATCAGGGCCGAGTGCCAGGTGTGCTCGATGACGCGGACGGCGGAGAGCTGGGCGGGGGTCGGGTCGGTCAGGCCCATCGCGTCCAGGATGATCGCCGTCGTCTGCCGGGAGACCTGGTCCACCTCGGGGGAGACGCTGCGGTCGGCGAAGGTGAGGGCGCGGACCATCGCGTCGGCCAGGTGCGGCTCGCGCTGCAGTGCCCGGAAGGCCCGCATCAGGGTCTCGGCGACCCGCTCGGACGCCGTCTCGCCCGCCGGCGGCTTCTTGCGCAGCGTGCCGTGCATGTGCTCCAGCTGGTCCTGCATGGTCGCGACCAGCAGATGGATCTTGGACGGGAAGTACCGGTAGAGCGTGCCCAGCGCCACCTGGGAGGACTCGGCCACCTCGCGCATCTGCACCGCGTCGAATCCGCCCCGGCTGGCCAGCTGGGCGCTCGCGTGCAGGATCCGGCGGCGCCGGGCCTCCTGCCGCTCGGTGAGCGGCGGGGTGGCCGATCTGGCGCCGATGTCCACCTTGGCTTCCGCAGGCATGGGTCCCGTCCGTGACAGTCGGTGAGGGCAGTGCTCAGGGCGAGTGATCAGACAGCATGGCAGGGGTCGCGTCGTGGCGCGAATCACCTGATCCACTGCTCACTCCGCCCCTACCTGCCGGTAGATTCAGAGCCTCTTGAACGATCAAGTCTGAAACTTGTTCTAGATTAGCGTCCCGGCGTAACCTCGCGGGAAAGTGCAGGGAGAAGGGGGCCCAGAGTGACCGCTGAGGCCAGGCGGGCGGGTGCCGACCAGGAACCCGCCGCCGACGGCGAGCGACCGCTCGACATCGCGCTCCTCACCTATAAAGGGAACCCGTTCTGCGGCGGCCAGGGCGTCTACGTACGGCACCTCTCCCGCGAGCTGGCCCGCCTCGGGCACCGTGTCGAGGTGATCGGCTCGCAGCCGTACCCCGTCCTCGACGAGGGCTACCCCGCGCTCAGCCTCACCGAGCTGCCCAGCCTCGATCTGTACCGCTCCCCGGACCCCTTCCGGACGCCCGGTCGGGACGAGTACCGGGACTGGGTCGACGCGCTCGAAGTGGCCACCATGTGGACCGGCGGCTTCCCCGAACCGCTGACCTTCTCGCTCCGCGCCCGCCGCCATCTGCGCGCCCGCGCCGGGGAGTTCGACGTCGTCCACGACAACCAGACACTGGGATACGGCCTGTTGGGGGACGTCGGCGCGCCTCTCGTCACCACCATCCACCACCCCATCACCGTCGACCGGCAGTTGGAGCTGGACGCGGCCGAGGGGTGGAAGCGGCGGTACTCGGTACGCCGCTGGTACGCCTTCACCCGGATGCAGAAGCGGGTCGCCCGCCGGCTGCCCTCCGTGCTCACCGTATCCGGCACCTCCCGCCAGGAGATCGTCGACCATCTCGGCGTACGCGAGGACCGCGTCCACGTCGTCCACATCGGCGCCGACACCGATCTCTTCGCGCCGAATCCCGCGGTACCGCAGGTGCCCGGCCGGATCGTCACCACCTCCAGCGCGGACGTACCCCTGAAGGGGCTGGTCTTCCTGGTCGAGGCCCTCGCCAAGGTACGGACCGAGCACCCCGCCGCCCACCTCGTCGTCGTCGGCAAGCGGCCCACCGAGGGGCCCGTCGCGCAGGCGATGGAACGTTACGGCCTGGCCGGCGCCGTCGAGTTCGTGAAGGGCATCTCCGACGCGGAACTCGTGGACCTGGTCCGTTCGGCCGAGGTCGCGTGCGTGCCGTCGCTCTACGAGGGCTTCTCGCTGCCCGCCGCCGAGGCCATGGCGACCGGCACCCCGCTGCTCGCCACGACGGGCGGCGCGATTCCCGAGGTCGCCGGACGGGACGGGGAGACCTGCCTGGCCGTGCCACCCGGCGACGCCGACGCGCTGGCCGCCGGCCTGCGCCGCCTCCTCGGCGATCCGGAGCTGCGGGTACGGCTGGGCCGGGCCGGCCGTGAGCGGGTGCTACGGCAGTTCACCTGGGCGCGCGCCGCGGAGGGCACGGTGGCCCGCTACCGCGAGGCGATCGCCACCGCCCCGAACCGAACCGGGACACACCCGGCGACTGCGACGGCTGCCCGCCCCGCGACCGCGGCTGTCGAACGCCCCGTGGTGCCGGCGGCCCCAGAGGTCGTCTCCCCGGACTTTGTCTCTTCAGAGGTTGTCAATTCCGAAGGCAGGGCTACGTGCTGACCGTCGACTTCTCCCGGTTCCCGCTCGCCCCGGGGGACCGTGTCCTGGACCTCGGCTGCGGGGCCGGACGCCACGCCTTCGAGTGCTACCGGCGCGGCGCCCAGGTCGTGGCCCTCGACCAGAACGGTGAGGAGATCCGCGAGGTCGCCAAGTGGTTCGCGGCGATGGAGGAGGCCGGCGAGGCCCCGGCCGGCGCGACCGCCACCGCCATGGAGGGCGACGCGCTGGCGCTCCCCTTCCCCGACGAGTCCTTCGACGTCGTCATCATCTCCGAGGTCATGGAGCACATCCCCGACGACAAGGGCGTGCTCGCCGAGATGGTGCGCGTGCTCAGGCCCGGCGGCCGGATAGCCGTCACCGTGCCGCGCTACGGCCCCGAGAAGGTCTGCTGGACCCTCTCCGACGCCTATCACGAGGTCGAGGGCGGGCACATCCGCATCTACAAGGCCGACGAACTGGTCGGGAAGATCAAGGAAGCCGGTCTGCGGCCCTACGGCAGCCACCACGCGCACGCGCTGCACTCGCCGTACTGGTGGCTGAAGTGCGCGTTCGGCGTCGACAACGACAAGGCGCTGCCGGTACGGGCGTACCACAAGCTGCTCGTCTGGGACATCATGAAGAAGCCGCTGGCCACGCGCATCGCCGAGCAGGCGCTGAACCCGGTCATGGGCAAGAGCTTCGTCGTCTACGCCACCAAGCCGCACCTGCCCCGGACCGATGCCGGGCCCGAGGCCGGGACCGGCACCCCCGCGGACACCGAGGTGGCCGCCAAGTGACCACCCCCCGGACAGAACACCTCGTCCTGCCCGGGGTCCTCACCGCCGGGCAGGCTGCCGCGACCGTCCGTGGCATCCTCGCCGTCCAGCGGGAGGACGGCGCGATCCCGTGGTTCCGGGGGCACCACCTCGACCCCTGGGACCACACCGAGGCCGCGATGGCGCTGGACGCGGCCGGGGAGCACACCGCCGCCGAGCGGGCCTACACCTGGCTCGCCGAGCACCAGAACGAGGACGGCTCCTGGTACGCGGCCTACGCCGACGGCGCGTACGACGACGTCACCGACCGCGCCCGCGAGTCCAACTTCGTCGCCTACATCGCCGTGGGCGTCTGGCACCACTACCTCTCCACCGGCGACGACACCTTCCTCGACCGGATGTGGCCCGCCGTCTACGCGGCCGTCGAATGGGTGCTGCGGTTGCAGCAGCCCGGCGGCGAGATCGGCTGGCGCCGCGAGGACGACGGGACGGCCACCGACGACGCGCTGCTGACCGGGAGTTCGTCGGTCCACCACGCGCTGCGCTGCGCACTCGCCATCGCCGAGCAGCGGGAAGAGCCGCAGCCGGACTGGGAGTTGGCGGTGGGCGCGCTGCGGCACGCGATACGGCGCCACCCGGAGCGGTTCCTGGACAAGGACCGCTACTCGATGGACTGGTACTACCCGGTGCTGGGCGGGGCGTTGACGGGTGCGGAGGCGGGTGCGCGGATCGAGAAGGACTGGGAGCGGTTCGTCGTACCCGGGTTCGGGGTGCGGTGTGTCGTACCCAATCCGTGGGTGACGGGCGGCGAGTCGGCCGAACTCGCCCTCGCGCTGTGGGCGGTGGGCGAGTCCGACCGGGCGCTGGAGATCCTGCAGTCCATCCAGCATCTGCGGGACGCGGAGTCGGGGCTGTACTGGACCGGATACGTCTTCGAGGACGACGCGATCTGGCCGCGGGAGCTCACCACGTGGACGGCGGGGTCGCTGTTGCTGGCCGTCGCCGCGCTCGGGGGGCATGACGCCACGTGTGCGGTGTTCGGGGGAGCGCAGCTTCCCGCTGGGCTCGAGGTGGACTGCTGCGCCTGACGGGGCGGGGATTCTGGGGTACGGCGGGTACGGCGGGTGCGGCGCCGTGGGGGCTGGTCGCGCCCCTCAGTGCCGCTGCATCCGGTTGGCGATCGCGTGGCCGATGAACAGGTAGACGACCGCCGCGAGGCCGTATCCTGCCACCACCCTCGCCCACGCCTCGTCGAAGGTGAACAGGTCGCGTGACCAGCCTGCCAGCCAGGCGGCCGCGTTGTGGATGAACTGGACCAGGCTGTTCGCGCGGTTCGCGTCCAGCAGGTACATCATTATCCAGAGGCCCAGTATGAGGGCCATGATGTCGGCGATGACCGCGACGACCGTGCCTGCCTGATTGTGACGATATCGAGGGGACATAACCTTCGGGTTGCCGTCGATCGGTCCTTGAAACCCGAAGGGGTTCCCCCGAGTGGCGCAGCGCCGCCATCTGGGTGAGGCTGCCGGAGGAAGCAATCGCTCGGGGAGGACATCGAGACACACGGGAGGACCCCGTGCCCGTACCGATACGGCGCCTGGTCGTCGCGCTGACCCTCTGCTGCGCACTCGTCGCCGGCGTGACCGCATGCAGCAGCACTCAGAGCAAGTCCACCGACACCGGCATGGCCGCGGCACCCGTGGCCGACACGCCCAGTCCGAGTACGTCCGCCGAGAAACAGAAGTTCGCGAAGACCCGGTTCATCGCGAACGCGTCACTCGCGGCCGGCGCGACCTACCAGTGGATCGTGAAACCCTGGAAGGCCGGCAAGTTCAAGAAGGGCGCCCACGGCCGCACCTTCGCCCTGATCAAGGCCGGTCTCGCGGGCACCTTCGCCTACAACCGGCTGCAGGCCGCCAAGCGGAACGCCCAGGGTGATCCGCTGCTGTCCAAGGCCGTCGCGCCGCTCTCGTCCGGCATCGACGCGCTGAAGGATCTGCCGTCCAAGCTCCGCAAGGGCGACGGGAACGCGGCCAGTTCGTTCAACGACGTCATCAACAACGTGAAGGACGCGGGGAAGAGCGCCGGCGCCCCGGTCACCAACCAGGTGCCTTCGACGTCTCAACTCACCCACTGAGAAATGCGGTTCGGGAACGGCGCCGGTGTGTCTGAGGGGCGTACGCCTGAGGCTCGACTCGTTCGCCCGGTGTTCGGCCGGAGTTGACGCTTCCGGCGGAGACTGTTCGAGGCGGTCCCCGATGATCCTGCCCCCGGAGCGGCAGGAGTGCAGGTGTCCGACTCCAGACCCGTCACCGCCGACGAGCCCCGGCTCGGCCTCGGCCGAAGACCCCGGCGCCGTTTCCCCCGCCGCGTCCTGCTCGCCCTTCCGCCGGCCCTCGCCGGCCCGCTCTCGCTGCTGCTGCCCGTGGACGCGCCCCGGCCCTACCACGGCATCGTCACCGTCGAGGCGAAGATGGCCTCCAAGTCGGACTTCTTCAAGGACGCCGAGGTCCGGCGGCTGCTGCTCAAGCACGGCATCCGGGTGGACATCCACCGGCTCGGCTCCCGGGGCATCGCCACCCAGTCCCTCAAGGGCATGGACGTGGTGTTCCCGTCCGGCCAGCCCGCCGCGAAGATGATCCTCGACCGGCAGCGGGGCGTGAGCGCGCAGTCTGCCCGCCCCCTCGTCACCCCGTTGGTCCTCGCGACCTTCCGGGAGTACGTCGAGACCCTGGTGAAGGCGGGGGTGGCCGGCCCCCAGCCCGGCTCGGACGCGGTCTCCGAGGTCCGCGAGGAGTTCCAGGACGCGGAGTACTCCGACGGCGTCGAGTTCCAGGCCCGCTGCCTGGCCAAGGTGCGCAGCTGGAACCGCCGGGCCCGGGAGCTGACCCTGGACCCGCTCGCCGTCTTCCGCTGAACTGTCTCTGCGCTGTCTGTGAACTATCCCTGACGGGTCAGGAGTTGAGCTCCGCGAGGACCCGCAGGGTGTGCGGGTCGGGGGCCAGCGCCAGCAGGTCGGTCACCGGGCCCTTGCGCCACGACTCCAGCCGCTCGGCGATGCGTTCGCGCGGGCCGACCAACGAGATCTCGTCGGCGAACGCGTCCGGCACCGCCAGCACGGCCTCCTCGCGCCGCCCGGACAGGAACAGCTCCTGGATCCGCCGCGCCTCCTCCTCGTACCCCATGCGCGCCATGAGGTCGGCGTGGAAGTTGCGGGCCGCGTGGCCCATCCCGCCGATGTAGAAGCCGAGCATGGCCTTCACGGGCAGCAGCCCGGCGGCCACGTCGTCGCAGACCTTCACCTGGGCCATGGGGGCGACCAGGAAGCCCTCCGGCAGGTCGGCCACCGCGGGCCCGTACACCTCGGGCCGGCTCGGCGCCCAGTACAGCGGCAGCCAGCCGTCGGCGATCCGGACCGTCTGGGCGACGTTCTTCGGCCCCTCGGCGCCGAGCAGGACCGGCAGATCGGCCCGGAGCGGGTGGGTGATCGGCTTCAGCGGCTTGCCGAGACCGGTGGCGTCAGGCCCCCGGTACGGATGGGAGTGGAACCGCCCCGCCGACTCGACCGGCCCCTCCCTGCGCAGCACCTGCCGTACGACGTCCACGTACTCCCTGGTCGCGGTCAGCGGCGACGTCGGGAACGGGCGGCCGTACCAGCCCTCCACGACCTGCGGCCCGGACAGGCCGAGCCCCAGCATCACCCGGCCTCCCGACAGGTGGTCCAGGGTCAGCGCGTGCATCGCGGTGGTGGTCGGCGAGCGGGCCGCCATCTGGGCAACGGCCGTACCCAGCCTGATGGTTGTCGTCTGCGCGGCGATCCAGGTGAGCGGGGTGAAGGCGTCCGAGCCCCAGGACTCCGCCGTCCACACCGAGTGGTACCCGAGCCGCTCCGCCTCCCGCGCCAGCGGCACATGGTCGGGGGAAGGCCCCCGCCCCCAGTATCCGAGCGCCAACCCGAGCCGCATACGAGCCTCCTGACGTCACGTCAGACGATCGATGGACGACTGTACGACAACGGCCCCCCGCCCGGAAGGGCGAGGGGCCGTGGCTGGCCTTCGGCGGATCAGCCGCGCTGGATCCCGGAGGTGTCCTGCAGCACGCCGCGGCGGCCGTCCTGGGTCTGCGCCACCAGGGCGCCGCCGCGCTGCTCGACGGCCAAGTACCAGGTGCCGGGCGCCAGTTCGGCGATCGGCGCGGCCGAGCCGTCCTCCGCGAACAGCGGCCGGGCCACCGGGACGGCGAACCAGAACGGCGAGAAGTCGGGTGCCGGGGTGGCCGGCTGCTGGTGCGCGGCGGCCGGGGGCTGCTGCTGGCCGAACGGCTGACCGGTCTGCGGCTGGGCGCCGTACGGCTGGCCGGGCTGCGGGGCGGCGGCACCGGGGTAGCCGTAGCCGCCGGGGGGCTGGGCGCCGTAGGGCTGCGGGGCCGGCGGCTTGGGGGCCGGGACCAGGGCCGCCTGGAGGGCCGGGACCAGCGGGGTGGCGATCGCGGCAGCGGCCGCGACCAGCGTCGCGAGCAGCCCGAGGATCAGACCCGAACCGGCGCCGATGTCGACGGTGTTGAGGTCGTCGAACGCGCCCAGCGGGTCGATGGTCGACCAGAGCGCGGTCCACAGGGCGAACACGGTGAGCCCGACGCCGATCTGGCCCAGGTCGAGACCGACGAACTTCAGCGGCTGCGGCAGCGCGCGGGCGAGGACGATCAGGACCACGCCGGCGATCCCGCCGACGTACATGCTCATCACCAGGCCGAGGTTGTCCCAGGCGTTCGGGCCGGACTTGTCGAACGTGTTGAGGAACGACGCGATGAAGAGCAACACCGCTGCTCCGATCAGCACGCCGTCGCCTCTAGTGAGGGAGCGGATATTCACTTCAGGTCCTTCGCAGGTCGTCTCGTCGGCGGAGGAGGCGTCGCACGTGGCCTCTCACGGTAGGTAGGAAGGACACTATCGTCCGGCCGATCAGGCTGTCCGCCCGGTCCTGCCCGCCGATGTCTACTCCGCGCAGGAAACTCACGATTCCGTTACCCGAGTCCCAGTGGCCCTCGGGACGGGACGGCCGGGCCGCGGTGGGAACCTCCCGCTCGCTCGGCGGGTGCGGGACCGCTCAGCGGTCGTCTACCTGCTGAGGAAGTCCGTGATGCCGTCCGAGATACCCTGCGCCGCCTTCTGCCGCCAGGCCCCGCTGGTCACCAGTGCCGCGTCCTTGCTGTCACGCATATTGCCGCACTCGATGAACACCTTGGGAACCGTCGACAGATTGAGACCGCCGAGATCCTGGCGTACGTCGAGACCGGTGCCGTTGCCGACGTAGTTGGACGGGGAACTGCCGGTCGCCTTCGCGAAGTCGCTCTCGACGTGCTCGCCGAGGGTGCGCGAGGGGCCGACGATCGGGCGGGTGTCGGCGGTGCCGGAGTGCACGGACGCGGGCAGGATGACGTGGAACCCGCGGTCGCCCTCGGGCGCCCCGTCGGCGTGGATGGAGATGGCCGCGTCGGCGTGCGCGTCGTTCCCGATCTTCGCCCGCTGGTCCACGCAGGGTCCCCAGACGGGCCGGTCCCCGTCATGGGTCAGTTTCACCGTGGCGCCCTGCTTCTCCAGCAGCGTCCGCAGCCGGTGCGCGACGTCGAGCGTGAACCGCGCCTCCGAGTAACCGGCGTTGGTGGCGGTCCCCGTCGTGTCGCACTCCTTCCAGTTCGTCCCGATATCCACCTTCTGGTTGATCTCGGACGTGTGCTGGAAGTTCCCCGGGTTGTGCCCCGGGTCGATGACGACGACCTTGCCCTTCAACGGGGCAGCGGCACTGGGGCTGGGCACCTTGGCGTCATCGCCGGGCGACACGGGCGCCGACCTGGGGGTCGCCGCGTCCGCGTCCCCGCCACCACTCCCGCCGGGCTTCCCTACTCCCTCGAACACCACCCATCCGAGCAGCGCACCGGGTACGAGCGCGGCGAGAGCGACGGTCATGGGCGCCCGCCGGGAGCGCCGCTGCTGCTGGGAATCGAATTCCGGGCCTGTGTACGACACGTCTGCGACTCTAACCGCGCCCTCAGATCCCCGCCTCCGTTCGCCGCAGGACCCGCAGCGAGTCATGCGCCGAGACCTCCGTGAACGCGCCCGACTCCAGGGCGCGGAGGTAGACGCGGTAAGGGGCCTGGCCGGTGAACTCGTCCTTCGGGTCCGGGAAGACGTCGTGGATCAGCAGGAGCCCGCCTTGGGCCACATGGGGGGCCCAGCCCTCGTAGTCGGCGGTGGCATGCTCGTCGGTGTGGCCGCCGTCGATGAAGACGAACCCGAGGGGCGAGTTCCAGAACGCGGCGATCTGCGGGGAACGGCCGACGACAGCGACGACGTGCTCTTCGAGCCCGGCCCGGTGCAGGGTGCGCCGGAACGTCGGCAGCGTGTCCATCAGCCCGAGCTCCGGGTCGACCGTCTCCGGGTCGTGGTAGTCCCAGCCCGGCTGCTGCTCCTCGCTGCCCCGGTGGTGGTCGACGGTGACAGCGGTGACCCCGGTGGCGCGCGCCGCGTCGGCGAGGAGAAGCGCGGAGCGCCCGCAGTACGTCCCGACCTCCAGGAGCGGGAGGCCGAGTTCCCCGGCTTCGACGGCGGCCGCGTACAGCGCCAGCCCCTCGTGCACGGGCATGAACCCCTTGGCCTTCTCGAACGCGGCGAGGATCTCGGGCTGGGGCGCGGCCGCGGCCATGGGGGTCCTTTCGGTCGTACGACGTTCTCGACGCCCCATGCTGCCGCACCCCCTGCCGGAGTCCGACAGGGGGTGCGAAGGAAGCGGCGTGCCCCGTCAGGGGCGCGGGGCGGTGTCAATGTGCGGCTCCGCCGCGTGGGCGCGACCAGCCCCCACGCACCCGCGGTCGCCGAACGGCAGACCGCGAACGCCGCTAGGCGCTCACCGTCTCCCCCGGCAACGAAAGATCCAGATCCACCGCCCGCTCGTCCCCCGCATGCGACGCCGAGGAAGCCAACGGCCCATGCCCCGCCGCCTTCGCGGCCAGCACGTACGCCCCCTCGGTCGGCACCGCCAGCGCATACGTGCCGTCGTCGCCGGACAGCGTGGCGCCCGCCTGCCGCCCCCTGCGGTCGATCAGCGTGACCTTGGCGCGGGCCACCGGAACGCCCGCGGCGTCCAGCACGCGCCCACGGAAGCCCCGCAGCACTTCCTCGGCGTCGGCCAGCACCGCGTCCTCGTCGCTGCTCGCCCGCAACTGCGTGTGCTGCGCGGCCTCCGCCGCCGGCGTGCTCCGCTTCGGCAGCAGCAGGGCAAGGACCAGGCCCACGGTCACCGCACCCGTCGCGATCAGGAAGGAGACCCGGAAGCCGTGCATGGTCGGGATGGCGACGCCGCCCACGTTGTTCGCCGTGTTGGCCAGCACCATGCCGATGACGGCGCTGGACACGGACGTACCGATGGACCGCATCAGCGTGTTGAGACCGTTCGCCGCGCCCGTCTCCGACGCCGGCACCGCGCCGACGATCAGGGCCGGGAGGGACGAGTACGCGAGGCCGATGCCGGCGCCCAGCACCACCGCGATGACCAGGCTCTGCCAGGCCGCGCTCATCAGGCCGAGGCCCGCGCCGTAGCCGATGCCGATGATCAGCATGCCGAGGATCAGGGTGGTCTTGGGGCCGTACTTGGCGGACAGCCGGGCGTAGATCGGGGCCGTGAACATCATCGTCAGGCCCAGCGGCGCGACCAGCAGACCGGCGGTGACCATCGACTGGCCGAGGCCGTAGCCGGTGGCCTTCGGGAGCTGGAGCAGCTGCGGCAGGACCAGCGAGACGACGTAGAAGCTGACGCCGACCATGATCGAGGCGAGGTTGGTGAAGAGCACCGCCGGGCGGGCCGTGGTGCGCAGGTCGACCAGGGGGGCCTTGACCCGCAGCTCCATCACTCCCCACAGGAGGAGCACGACGGCGGAGGCGGCGAAGAGGCCGAGGGTGGTGCCGGAGGTCCAGCCCCAGTCACTGCCCTTGGTGATCGGGAGGAGGAAGAGGACCAGGCCGACGGAGAGACCGATCGCACCCAGGACGTCGAACGTGCCCTCGGCGCGCGCCGGGGACTCCGGTACGGCGAGGAGGGTGAGGGCGATGGCGATGACGCCCAGGCCGGCGGCGCCGTAGAACAGGGCGTGCCAGTCGGCGTGCTGCGCGACCAGGGCCGCGGCGGGCAGCGCGAGGCCGCCGCCGACGCCGATCGAGGAGCTCATCAGGGCCATCGCCGAGGCGAGCTTCTCGCGCGGCAGCATGTCGCGCATCAGGCCGATGCCCAGCGGGATCGCGCCCATGGCGAAGCCCTGGAGGGTGCGGCCGACGATCATCGTGAGCAGTTCGCTGGTGAGTGCGCTGATCAGTGCGCCCACCACCATCACGGAGAGGCTGAATATCAGCATCCGCCGCTTGCCGTACAGGTCGCCGAGGCGGCCCATGATCGGAGTGGCCACGGCACCGGACAGGAGCGTCGAGGTCAGGACCCAGGTGGCGTTGCTGGGCTCGGTGCCCAGCAGTTGCGGCAGGTCCTTGATGACCGGAACGAGCAGGGTCTGCATCACCGCGACCACGATGCCCGCGAAGGCGAGTACCGGGACCACGGCCCCGCTCGCGCCCCGGGCGGACTGGTCGGTCGTGTGCGTCATTGGGTGAGGCCTCCGGGCCAAGAGAGTGACGGGAAGTGCGCGAAGAGACGGATCCGGCATCGGATAAGTGGTGGGTAAACCTCGTATGCACAGGCAACTATTCCGTTGCTTCGAGCTGCTAACGAATTCTTGACCGTCCCATGGGTTTCTGATCCGCAGTCAGGCTCTGGTCAATTTGTGGAACGTGTTCTAGTCTCACGCGCCATGAGTGCCACGAGGAGTGCCGTGAGTGCTGGGAAGGCGTATGTCGCCGGGGTCGGAATGACCCGGTTCGAGAAGCCCGAGACCCGTGACTGGCAGTACTGGGACATGGTCCGGGAGGCGGGCGGGTCCGCGCTCGCGGACGCGGGCATCTCGTACGCCGATGTGGAACAGGTTCCTGTCGGTTACTGCTTCCAGCCTTCCACCGCCGGCCAGCGCGCCGCCTATGAACTGGGTCTCACCGGCGTCCCGGTCTACAACGTCAACAACAACTGCGCCACCGGCGCCACCGCCCTGATGCTGGCCCGCCAGCTCGTCGAGGGCGGGGCGGCCGACTGCGTCCTGGCCCTCGGCTTCGAGAAGATGAAGAAGGGCGCGCTCGGAAGCGGCGCGGACAGCGGGGCCCGCGGCGGAGCCGCTGATGACTGGAGCGCCACCTCTCCCGTCGCCCGGCACTACGGGATCATGGCCGCCCGGCACGGCTTCGAGATGACCCCGCCCACCGCGCAGATCTTCGGCGACGCGGCCCGCGAGCACATGGAGCGGTACGGCACCACCGACGCGCAGCTCGCCGCCGTGGCCGCCAAGAACCACCGGCACTCCGCGCACAACCCGTACGCCCAGTTCCAGGACGTGTACGACGTCGCCGGCATCCTCGCCGCCCGCACCGTCCACCGCCCGCTCACCAAACTCCAGTGCTCGCCCACCTCCGACGGCGCGGCGGCGGCCGTGGTCGTCTCGGAACGGTTCGCCGAGCGGCGCGGGCTCACCGGCCTCGTCGAGATCGTCGCGCAGGCGATGACGACGGACACCGAGGAGTCCTTCGCCTCGGGCTCGTGCATCGACGTCGTCGGGCAGCCGATGTCACGGGCGGCGGCCCGTCAGGTGTACGACCGCTCGGGACTCGGCATCGAGGACGTCGACGTCGTGGAACTGCACGACTGCTTCTCCGTCAACGAGCTGCTGACCTACGAGGCGCTCGGCATGTGCCCGGTGGGCGAGTCGGGCAAGCTCGTCGAGTCCGGGGCGACGACGTACGGCGGCCGCTGGGTGGTGAACCCCTCCGGAGGGCTCATCTCCAAGGGGCACCCGCTCGGCGCGACCGGCCTCGCGCAGACCGCCGAACTGGTGTGGCAGCTGCGGGGCACCGCGGGGGAGCGGCAGGTGCCGGGCGCGCGGGTGGGGCTCGCGCACAACATCGGCCTGGGCGGGGCGGCGGTGGTGACGATGCTCCGGAAAACGGTGTAGGCCATACGGCCGTGAAGGGCGCGGCGCGGGGCGGTGTAGGCCGTACGACCGAGGGCCAGGTGGGCCGAAAAGCCGATGCAAGGACCGTAACCGGCTTGAGAGCATGACAGTCATGCTCGAAGCCGCGGACACCTCACGCATATCCCGCCGTACCGCGCCCCCCACCTGGCTGGTGGTCGCGCTGGCGTGTGCCGGGCAGTTCCTGGTCGTGCTCGACGTGTCCGTGGTGAACGTGGCTCTGCCGTCGATGCGCGCCGACCTGGGGCTGAGCGCGTCGGGCCTGCAGTGGGTGGTGAACGCGTACGCCATCGCCTTCGCCGGGTTCATGCTGCTCGGCGGGCGGGCCGGTGACCTGTACGGCCGCAAGCGGATGTTCCTGGTCGGGCTCGCTCTGTTCACGCTGGCCTCGCTCGGCGGCGGCCTCGCCCAGGACGGCTGGCAGCTGCTGCTCGCCCGGGCCGTGCAGGGGCTGGGCGCGGCGGTCCTCGCACCCTCGACGCTGACCCTGCTCACGGCCGCCGTGCCGGAGGGCCCGGCCCGGGCGCGGGCGATCGCCACCTGGACGGCGGTCGGTGCCGGCGGTGGCGCGGCCGGCGGGCTGGTCGGCGGGGTGCTGGTGGACACGCTGTCCTGGCGCTGGGTGCTGCTGATCAACGTGCCGGTCGGCGCACTGGTCCTCGCCGGGTCCGTGCTGTGGCTGACGGAGAGCCGCGCCGGAGACGGACGGCGGCTCGACCTGCCCGGCGCGCTGCTGGTGACGGCGGGCCTCGCGACCCTGGCGTACGGCGTCTCGCAGACCGAGGCCAAGGGGTGGGCGGCGGCGGGCACCGTGGTCCCGCTGGCCGCCGGGCTCGCGCTGCTCGGGCTGTTCCTGGCCGTCGAGGCGCGTACGGCGGCCCCGCTGATGCCGCTCGCCCTGCTGGGGCGGCGGACGGTGGCGTCGGCCAACGCGGCCATGCTGGTGTCCGGGTCGGCGATGTTCTGCATGTGGTACTTCATGACGCTGTACGCCCAGAACGTCCTCGGCTACTCCCCGCTGGAGGCCGGCTTCGCCCTGATACCCAGCTCGGTCGCGGTGCTCGTCGGCTCCAAGACGGCGCCCCGGCTGATGCGGCGGGCGGGCGCGCGGCCGGTCGCGGTGGCGGGCACGCTGGTCGCGGCGACCGGGTTCGGCTGGCAGTCGACCATGGGCCCGCACGGCGCCTATACGACGGCGATCATGTTCCCCGGGGTCCTGATGATGCTCGGCGCCGGCCTGGCCGCGACCCCGCTGGCCGCGCTGGCCACCTCCGGGGCGGCGCCGGGGCAGGCCGGGCTGCTCTCGGGGCTCGTCAACACCTCGCGCACGATGGGTGGTTCGCTGGGGCTCGCGGTGATGTCGACGGTCGCGGCGTCCCGGACCGGCACGGGCGGCGGGGCCGCGGCCCTGACCGAGGGGTACGCGCTGGCCTTCCGCAGCAGCACGGGGGTGCTGCTGACCGGGGCGGTGCTGATGCTGCTGTGGCTGCCGGGAAGAATTTCGCCGACGCCCGCCGGATGAGGCAACGATCCGGGCGGCTCGTGGACTCCTCTTTACATCTAGGAGGTGCCCATGGGGGAACGGGAGAACGCTCGGAACGAGGAGTTCCAGAGCTTCATGACCGGCCGCTGGCCGCGGCTGATGCGTACGGCATATCTCCTCACGGGGGAGCAGCACGCCGCCGAGGACCTGGTCCAGTCGACGCTCGAGCGGGTCTTCGTGGCCTGGCGGAAGGTCGGTTCGGCCGATGATCCGGAGGCGTACGTACGGCGCGTGATGATGAACGCGCACGCACGCAGGCACAGAAGGAAACTCAAGGAGTTCCTCGCGCCGAAGGACGACTCGGGCCTGGTGCGCGAGGTGCCCGACACGGGGGACCGGATCGCCCAGGCCGACGACCGCAGCGCCCTGCTCAAGGCGCTCGCCCAACTGCCCGTGCGGCAGCGGGAGGCGGTGGTGCTGCGCTACTGGGAGGACCTGACGGAGACTCAGGCGGCGGAGGCGATGGGCTGCTCGGTCGGCACGGTCAAGAGCAACGCGGCCAAGGGGATCGCGAAACTCCGTGCCATACCGGGACTGGCCGAGATGGTGACGCAGGGAGGGCGCGGGTGATGAGCGGGAATCGGGAGAACCACGGCATGACACAGACGGAGTCGGACATCGCCCTCCTCCTCGCGGAGGCCACGGACGGGGTCGAGATCGGTATAGCCCCCGTACAGGCGGTCATCCACGGCGGCCGACGGCGCAGGGCCCGGCGCTGGGCGGTGGCGACGGCCACGGCGGTGGCGGTACTGGCGGGGTCGGTGGGAGCGACCCTGGCGGTGACCGGCGTGCCGGACGGCGGACACGGGGACCGGCGGACGAACGTGGCGAAGCCGCCGGCGTCGGCGGAGGCACGGCACGTCTACGAGCCGCAGCGAACCCAGCTGTCTCGGGGTTCCTCCCAGGGCGAGGCGTGGAGCGTCGATGTCCAGGTGTGGGGAGCACCGCGCAACGAGAGTGAGGCGGACCGGCAGTTCGACACCATGGCCGAGCGGGGGCTGAAGCCGGCCGGTGTCCACAAGCCCGCCGATCTGATCGGCAAGATCTCCTACTTCGCGACCCGGAGCTGGGGTGAGGACCGTCCCCAGCAGCTCATGTACAACACCGTCCGCACGCTGGAGTCCTTCTCCGGCACGGACCTGGAGGCCTTCGCCACCCGCTTCTCGCCCGACGACGCGAAGTCGGAGCGGCTGGTGATCGGCGAGGTCGCCAAGACGGTTCAGGAGGTCACCTGCCGCTGGAAGGACGGCACGGCCGGCGTGGCCCGCCTCACCGTGGGCTTCTCGGCGCACGACCACCCGAACGCGATCCGCGCGGTCGACGGCTACCCGACGGCGAACTGGTTCGTCTGCCTGGCCCCGCAGGGCACGGCCTACAAGCTGGCGGAGGTGACGGCGAAGTAAGCGGGCGGGCCGGGCCGGCGGGTGCTCACAGCCACCCCTGCTGCCGGGCCTCCCGTACCGCCTCCGTGCGGTTGCGGGTGCCGGTCTTGCCGATCGCGGCGGACAGGTAGTTGCGGACCGTCGACTCCGACAGATGCAGCTTCGCCGCGACGTCGGCGACGGTCGCGCCGTCCACCGACGCCTTCAGCACATCGCACTCGCGAGCGGTGAGCGGGTTCGGCCCGGCGCTGAGCGCGGCCGCGGCGAGCGCCGGGTCGACCACGGTCTCCCCGGTGAGCACCTGCCGGATCGCCCGGGCCAGGTCCTCGACCGGTCCGTCCTTGACGAGGAAGCCGGCCGCCCCGGCCTCCATGGCCCGGCGCAGATAGCCGGGCCGCCCGAAGGTGGTCAGGATCAGCACCCGGCAGTCGGGCGCCTGCGCGCGCAGCTCCGCCGCGGCGTCCAGGCCGCTGATCCCCGGCAGTTCGATGTCGAGGAGAGCCACATCGGGCCGGTGGACGAGCGCCGCGTCCACGATCGCGTCACCCGTCGCCACCTGGGCGACGACCTCGATGTCCGGCTCCATCCCGAGCAGTAAGGCGAGGGCCCCGCGCATCATGCCCTGGTCCTCGGCGAGCAGCACCCTGATCGACTTGGCGGGCCGGTGGTCCCGGGGCATCTCGTTCGCAGGCTCGTACACGGCCCAAGCCTAGCCTCGGGCCCGGAAATTAAAGAGTGGTCCTTGTTCCGTGCCGCAGGACTTGACGGCGGTTGACCGTGCTCAAACAATCACCTCTGCAATTCTCCGAATTCCCGGTCAATGGTCGGTATTTCGACCGCTGAATAGGTTCGGTATTTCGGTCGAACGACGTTCGGTATACCGGCCACGCACCCGCACCGCCCTACGAGGAACCGAAGAAGAGGTGCATCGTGTTCTCCATGTCCCTACGAGCCCCGCGCTCCTGTCCGCCACGCGTCAGGAGAGCCCTGCTCTCCGCGGCCGCGGCCTTCGCGACCGTCGCCGCGCTCGTCGTCGGGGCCGGCGCCCCGCAGGCCGCCGCCGCGGGTTCGCTGCCCTGCGACGTCTATGCCACCGCCGGCACGCCGTGCGTGGCCGCGCACAGCATGGTCCGGGCGCTGTACTCGTCGTACAGCGGATCCCTGTACCAGGTGCAGCGCGCCTCGGACAGCGCCACCGCGAACATCGGTCTGCTGGCCACCGGCGGATACGCCAACGCGGCCGCGCAGGACTCCTTCTGCTCCGGTACGACCTGCATCGTCACCAAGATCTACGACCAGTCCAGCAGGCACAACGACCTCACCGTCGAGGGCGCGGGCGGGGCCGGCGCGGCCGATGTCGGGGCCCCGGCGGACGCGCTGCCGGTGACCGTCGGCGGGCACCAGGTCTACGGCCTGGAGATCTCGGCCGGCATGGGCTACCGGGACAACACCACCACCGGTGTCGCCACCAACGGCGCCGCCGAGGGGATGTACATGGTCACCTCCGGCACCCATGTCAACGGCAGCTGCTGCTTCGACTACGGCAACGCCGAGACCAACAACAAGGACACCGGCAACGGCCACATGGACGCCATCAACTTCGGCACCGAGTGCTGGTTCGCGCCCTGCTACGGCTCGGGCCCCTGGGTGCAGGCGGACCTGGAGAACGGGCTGTTCCAGTCCAACCTCGGCTACAGCACCAACTCCTCCAACACGGGGACGGGCGCGACACCTTTCGTCACCGCGTTGCTGAAGAACAACGGCCAGGACCATTTCGCACTGAAATGGGGAAACGCGCAATCCGGCGGTCTCACCACCACGTATTCCGGCGGTGAGCCCACCACCAGCGGCTACTCGCCCATGCACCAGGA
Source organism: Streptomyces sp. NPDC031497 (assembly GCF_055580905.1). Taxonomy (NCBI): domain Bacteria; kingdom Bacillati; phylum Actinomycetota; class Actinomycetes; order Kitasatosporales; family Streptomycetaceae; genus Streptomyces; species Streptomyces sp. NPDC031497. The sequence goes on along the minus strand of NZ_JBVIKO010000003.1, from coordinate 174,044 downwards.
GGGCGCGATCGTCCTCGGCACCGGCGGGGACAACAGCAACGGCTCCATCGGCTCGTTCTTCGAGGGCGTGATGACCTCCGGCATCCCGACCGACGCCGCCGACAACGCCGTCCAGTCCAACATCGTCTCCGTCGGCTACGGCGGCGCGACCGGCTCCACCGGCACGCTCAGCCCCGGCTCGGAGATCTCCCTGAAGGCCACGACGTCCTGCTGCACCACCGACTACGTCCGCCACCAGGCCAACGCGGCCGTCCTCTCCGCCATCACCGCCGGCAGCTCCGCCCTGGACAAGAGCGACGCCACCTGGATCGTCCGCCGCGGACTGGCGAGCAGCTCCTGCGTCTCCTTCGAGTCGCGCAACTACCCGGGCGACTTCCTGCGGCACTACAACTTCAAGCTCCTGCGGCAGCCCATGGACGGCACCGCCACGTTCAGAGCCGACGCCACGTTCTGCCCGGAGACCGGCAAGAGCGGCACGGGCACCTCGTTCGCCTCGTACAACTACCCGACGCGCTGTCTGCGCCACTACAACTACAACGTCTACATAGCGAGCGACGGCGGTTCCAACACCTGGGACAGCGCGACCTCGTGGACCGACGACGTGAGCTGGGTCGTCAGCTCGCCCTGGGCGCCGTAGGCGCCACCGTCAGAGCGGTCAGCAACTCCAGCGACTCGGTGGGGAGTTCCGCGGCGACCGTGAAACCGCCGCGTGGCGACGGGCCGGCTTCGAGAGAGCCGCCCGCCGCCGCGAGACGCTCGGTCAGTCCCTTCAGGCCGGTGCCGCCGACGCCCTCATGGCGGGGCTCGGCGGCGTTCGCGCCGGTGCCGTCGTCGGTGACCGTCAACCGGACCCGCTCGGCGCCGCTGTCGACGGTGATCTCGCAGCGGGTGGCGTCGCTGTGCCGGACCACGTTGGTGACCGCCTCGCGCACCACCCAGCCCAGCAGTGTCTCGGTCTGCGGGGCGAGCGGCGTCCCGGTCTGCCTGACGACCGGCTCGACGCTCGCCGCCGAGAGGACCGAGCGCGCCCGGTCGAGTTCCGTGGCCAGGCTGCCCTCGCGGTAGCCGGTGACCGCCTCACGGATCTCGGTGAGCGCCTGCCTGCCGACCGACTCGATGTCGGAGATCTGGGAGAGGGCCGCGTCCATGTCGCGGGGGGCGAGGCGGCGGGCCGCCTCCGACTTGACGACGATCACCGAGAGGGTGTGGCCGAGCAGGTCGTGCAGATCCCGGGAGAAGCGCAGCCGCTCCTTCTCCACCGCGCGCCGGGCCAGCTCCTCGCGGGCGGCGCGCAGCTCCCGTACCGCCTCGGACAGGGAGAGGATCGCGGCGGTCACCATGGTGGACAGGAAGGTCCCGTAGGCGACGTTGATCGCGTCCCAGCCCGCCCGGAACACGGAGACCGCCGCCGCGAGGGCGGTCAGCGACAGGCCGATCCGACCCAGCCGCGGGCCGCGCAGGCAGGCCCCGGTGGCGAGGCCGAGCAGCGGGAAGAAGTACAGCCAGCTGCCGCCGTAGCCGAGGGCGAGGCCGCACGTGAGCAGGCCCATCAGGCCGAGCGCCACCCGCGTCGAGGCGGCCTCGCGCTTCTCCTTCACGAAGGAGCGGAACACGACGTAGATGTAGAGCGAGTTGAAGGCGAACAGACCCAGGCCGCCGATCCAGGGGTTGGGGGTCTTGCCCTGGAGGAGGTTGGAGAAGGAGCCCAGCCCCAGCAGCAGCCACGGCAGCAGGGAGAAGCCGGTCGGCGGCGGCCCCGGGTTCTCGGGCCACTCGCCCTTGCGGCGCGCCTCCTTCTGCGCGGCCTTGAACTCCGCCATGTCGGCCTTCCACTGGCTCCGCGCCGCCCGCCCCCGGCGCAGCTGGCAGGTGATCCCTCGCATCCAGGACATCTCTCTCGCTCCCCCGGTCACACGGTCCGCCCGGTCCGGCGGTACGCCAGCACAGCGTACGAACCGAACGCGAGCAGCCACAGTGTCAGCACCGCGATCGCGCCGGGTGCCGGGGTGCGTCCGTCGGCGACGGAGGTGCCGAGTTCGGCGAAGCGGTTGGTCGGGGTGTACTGCGAGACGGCGCGCAGCCAGCGGGGGAACAGGCTGACCGGGAACCACAGGCCGCCGATCACGGCGAGCCCCAGGTTGCAGGCCATGTTCGCCACACCGGTGGTCTGGGCGGTCAGGCCGTAGCCGTTGGCGAGGCCGAGCAGGGTGAAGGGGATCGAGCCCAGCCACAGCAGCAGCGCGATCCCCGCCCACTGCCAGGCCGCCAGCCGTACGCCGTTGAGCAGACCGCCCGCCGCGAGCACCGCGAGGATCGCGGGCAGTACGGTCACCGAGCCGGTCAGCGCCCGGCCGAGGACGACCTGGCGCGGGGTCATCGGGGTCACCCGAAGCTGCCGCAGCCAGCCGATCGCCCGGTCCTCGGCGACCCCGCCGCCGGTGTTGAGGGCGGAGCCGACCGCGCCGTAGGCGGCCATGCCGACCATGGCCTGGGTCTTGTAGCCGCCGTCGTCGCCGCCGAGGTTGGTGAAGAGCAGGTACATCATCACCGGCATCGCGATCCCGCCGATGACGAAGCCGACGTCGCGCAGGGTCCGGCGTACTTCGAGGCGCAGATAGTCGAGCATCAGACGGTCTCCGTCTCAGCGGCGGTGCGGGCGGGGGAGCTGCCGTTCGGGGCGGCTTCGGAGGGCAGGGGGCCGGGCAGCACACCGTCTCCGGTTCGCGGGCCGGAGGTCAGGGCCAGGAAGGCGTCGTCGAGGGAGGCGGGGGTGACCTCCAGGCCGCGGATCGCGTTTCGGGCGGCGAGTACGATCACGGTCGCGTCCGAGTCGTCGGTGCGCAGCAGCGCGCGGTCGCCGCGCACTTCGAGGGACCGCACACCGGGCAGCCGCGCCAGGCCCTCGGTGCCGCGGCCCGCCAGATCGAAGGAGACGAGGCTGCCGCCGGCCGCCCGTTTGAGCTGCTCGCCGGTGCCGTCCGCGACGATCCGGCCGCGGTCGATGACGAGGATGCGGTCGGCGTGCGTGTCCGCCTCCTCCAGGTAGTGCGTGGAGAACAGGACGGTGTGGCCGCGCCGGGCGTACGCGCGCATCGAGCGCCAGAACGCGTGCCGCGCCTCCACGTCCAGGGCGGCGGTCGGCTCGTCCAGGACGAGCAGCGACGGGTTCCCGGCCAGTGCCACGGCGAACCGCACGCGCTGTGTCTGGCCGCCCGACAGGCGGTCCACCCGGCGCCCGGTCAACTCGCCGATACCGGCCAGCTCCAGGGCCTGTGCGACGGGCATCGGCGCCGGATAGCGCCGGGCCACGAAGGTGACCAGCTCGCCGACGGTGACCCGGGGCACCGCCCGTGCCTCCTGGAGCATCGCTCCGACCAGCCCGCCGCGTACGGCCTTCGCCGGCTGCGCGCCGAAGAGTTCGACCGTGCCGGCGTCGGGCGTGTTCAGCCCGAGCAGCAGCGAGATCGTCGTCGACTTGCCCGCGCCGTTGCGGCCGAGCAGCGCGACCGTCTCACCGCGCCCTATCTCCAGGTCCACCCCGTCCACCGCGCGCACCGCGCCGAAGGTCTTGACCGCCCCCGCGAAGGACACGGCACGCTCTGTCCGGCCTGCCGTCCCACTTGTCCGTGTCATGACTACGACGCTACGAAACCGGGCCCACCGCGCGGCAGATGCGCTTGTACGGACTCGGGCAGGACAAATGTCATGGCCCGGCACGGCTGAACCTGACACTGTGTCAGGAGCCTTCACAAGTGTGGAGCGCTCGGCTATACAAGGGGCGCTGGACTGGAACGCGTTCTAGGGACACCCCCTTGGACCCGCCCCGTGGACGACCTCGGTGCGGCCGACGGTGCGGACGGTCGTGCCGAGGTCTTGAGACACCTCAGGAGCCGTATGCCCATCGACGCAGCCAAGGCCCTCGCCGCCGAACCCCGGTCCGGGGAGATCCGCTGGGAGCGCCGGGACGTCCAGCTCTACCACCTCGGCATCGGCGCGGGCCGCCCGGCGACCGACCCTGACGAACTGCGCTACACCCTGGAGACCCGGCTGCACGTGCTGCCCAGCTTCGCCACCGTCGCGGGCGCCGGCTCGCCCGGGGTGATCAGCGGACTGTCCATGCCCGGCGTCGACGTCGACCTCGCCAAGGTGCTGCACGGCGGCCAGTCCCTCACCCTGCACCGGCCCATCCCGGTCGCGGGCACGGCGACCGCCACCGGCCGGATCGCCGCCGTGTACGACAAGGGCAAGGCGGCCGTCCTGGTGATGCGCACCGAGGTCGCGGACGCCGACGGGCCGCTGTGGACCAACGACGCGCAGATCTTCGTACGGGGAGAGGGCGGCTGGGGCGGCGACCGGGGCCCGTCCACCCGGCTCGACCCGCCCGCCGGTGAGCCCGACCGGACCGTCGAGCGGCCGATCCGCGAGGACCAGGCCCTGCTCTACCGCCTCTCCGGCGACTACAACCCGCTGCACGCCGACCCGGAGTTCGCCAAGCTCGCCGGCTTCGACCGGCCCATCCTGCACGGGCTGTGCACCTACGGCATGACGCTCAAGGCGGTCGTGGACACGCTGCTCGGCGGGGACGTGAGCCGGGTGCGGTCGTACGCGACGCGGTTCGCCGGGGTGGTGTACCCGGGGGAGACCCTGCGCATCCGCATGTGGCGGGGCGACGCGGGGGCCCGCGTGGCCGTCAGTGCAGTCGAGCGGGACGACGCGCCCGTCCTCGCCGACACGATCGTCGAACACTCCTGATCCAGCTTGAGCCAGCCTGAGCCGGGTTGGGACGGATTGATCCATGTTGTTCCGGAACGCAGTCGAGGGGAGAGCCGCACCATGCGCGCAGCCGTACTGCAGGAGACAGGCCAGGAGAAGCTTGAGGTCCTCGACGACGTCGAGGCGGTCGGGTTCGGCCCCGGCCGGGTGCGGATACGGGTGCGCGCCACCGGGCTGTGCCACTCGGACCTGTCGGCGATGAACGGGGTGCTGCCGCAGCCGGCCCCGTTCGTACCGGGACACGAGGGCGCGGGCGAGGTCCTGGAGGTGGGGGAGGGCGTCACCCGGGTGAAGCCGGGCGACCGGGTGGTCGTCTGCTGGCTGCCGGCCTGCGGGGCGTGTCCGGCCTGCAAGCGCGGGCAGACCGAACTGTGCCTGGCCGGGTTCATGAACGCCGGCACCCCCAACTTCAGGCGCCCCGGCGGTGACGTCTTCGGCTTCGCGGGCACCGGCACCTTCGCCGAGGAGGTCGTGGTCGACGCCGGGTGCGCGGTGCCGATCCCGGACGACGTGCCCTTCGACATCGCCGCGCTGATCGGCTGCGGCGTCACCACCGGGCTCGGCGCGGCCCTCAACACGGCCGATGTGGAGGCCGGTTCGTCGGTCGCCGTGATCGGGTGCGGAGGGGTCGGGATCTCGGCGATCCAGGGCGCGCGGCTCAAGGGGGCGGCCGAGATCGTCGCCGTCGACCCGGTCGAGTCGCGGCGCGAGTCGGCGCTCAGGTTCGGGGCGACGAAGGCGGTCTCGCCCGACGAACTGCCCGGCGCCAAGCAGGAGGTCACCGCCGGCGAGGGCTTCGACTACGTCTTCGAGGTCGTCGGCAGGTCCGCCACCGCCCGGACCGCGTACGAGAACACCCGGCGCGGCGGCACCCTCGTGGTCGTCGGCGCCGGCGCCATGGACGACTTCCTCCAGCTCAACATGTTCGAGCTGTTCTTCGACGAGAAGCGGATCCTGCCGTCGATGTACGGCGGCGGGGACGTGGTCGCCTCCTACGAGCGCACGATCGCCCTGTGGCGGGCCGGCCGCGTCGACCTGGAGGGACTGATCACCCACCGGGTGCCGCTGGCGGAGATCAACGAGGCCCTGGACCAGATGCGCACCGGCACCGCGCTGCGCACCTGCATCGAGATCTGAGGGGCGGCCGTATGCCGGAGAAGTCGCTGCCGCAGGGATCGCTGCCGGAGAAGCCGCTCGAAGGGCTCAGCGCGATCGTCACCGGCGCGGGCCGGGGGCTCGGCCGGGCCGAGGCGCTCGAACTGGCCCGGCTGGGCGCGGCCGTCGTCGTCAACGACTTCGGCCAGCCGGGCCGGGACGGCTCGGGGACGGCCTCCACGGGACCCGCCGAGCAGGTCGCCGAGGAGATCCGCGCCGCGGGCGGCCGGGCTGTCGCCCACACCGGGGACATCGCCGACTTCTCACAGGCGCGAGACCTTCTCACCCTGGCGACAACCCATTACGGAAAGCTGGACATCCTCGTCAACAACGCCGGCATCCTGCGCGACCGCATGGTCTTCTCCATGACCGAGGACGAGTGGGACTCGGTGATCCGGGTCCACCTCAAGGGCCACTTCAACACCACCCGCTTCGCGGCCGCGCACTGGCGGGAGCGGTCCAAGGCGGCTGGTGGCGCGAGGGTGTACGGCCGGATCGTCAACACCTCCTCCGAGGCCTTCCTCGCCGGTTCCGCGGGCCAGCCCAACTACGCGGCCGCGAAGGGCGGCATCGTCGGCCTGACCACCTCCACCGCCCTCGCCCTCGCCAAGTACGGCGTGACCGCCAACGTGATCTGCCCGCGCGCCCGCACCCGGATGACCGAGGACGTCTTCGCCGGGTTCGAGCGGCCTGCCGAGGGCCTCGACCCGCTCGCCCCCGAACACGTCGCCCCGCTCGTCGGCTACCTGGCCTCCCCGGCCGCCGAGCGGATCAACGGCCAGCTGCTGGTCGTGCACGGCGGCATGGTCGCGATCGTCGAACGCCCGCGGGTCCAGGCCAGGTTCGACAGCAAGCAGGACACCTTCAGCTACGACGAACTCAACGCCCTGCTCACCCCGCACTACGCCGACCGGCCGCCGGGGGAGACCTTCGCGGCGGCGGAGGTGCTGGGGCTGAAGCGGCAGTAGCGGCAGTAGCGGCACAGACGACAGCGGCCCCACCCCACGAGGGCGGAGCCGCTGTTGTACGTACGGTCAGGCCGCGGTCTCGGCCGGCTCCGGCTTGCGGTGCCGGCCGCTCGGGGCCGATTCGCCGTCCTGGGCCGAGACCGGACCACGGTGCTTGCCGTGGCTGTCGGACTCGTGCAGGTCGGCGGACAGGTGCTGAGACGTGCTGGTGTCGCTCATCGGAAGAATTCACCCCGTCAACATGATCTTTCTTACAGCGCGGCGAGTTTAACCAACCCACCACAGGGCGAATCCAGGCAGGCACGCCGACCGGTGCTACTTCGTTACAAGCCGTCTCTACTTCGTTACGAGCCGCCCCAGCGGGGCCTGTTGCAAGGGCACCGGCCGGGCCACGACAGGCTCCGGAGGATCCGGTTCCGCCGACTCCCCGGGCGTACCCGACGCCCCGGCAGCCGTGCCGTCCCGAACCGGATCCGCCGGGCCCGCGTCCCCCGGCCCCCCGTGCTCCCCCGCATCCCCCCAGGGCACCGCGACCTCCGCCACGCCGCACGGGACCTCCCCCGTGGCGTACGGCAGCCGCAGCACCCCGTCCTGCGTCCACAACCCGGCGCCGGCCAACCACCCCTGCGGCGCCGGGAGATGGCACACCCCGCGGGCCCTCGGCCGCCAGGCGCCGACCCAGCTGCCGAACGGACCGTCGATGCGCAGCGCCACCCCGCAGCTCTCCGGCATCAGCACCAGCCCCGGCTGGATCGCGAACGGCGTCACCGCGCACTCCGCCAGCCGCAGGCTCTCCGGGAAGCGCACCGGCAGCGTGCTGCCGAGGACACCCCAGCCCAACCGTTCCTGCCCGGGGGAGGGCGCGTCCGAGCCGACCAGGATCAGCCCGCTGTCCGGGTCGGCGACCAGCAGCCGGTCGTCGCTGTCCGCCGCGATCTGCAGCAGCGGCGACACCTCGCCGCCCCGCTCCAGATCGACCACCACCGCCTTGGTCCGCCCGCCCAGCTCCCGGTCCAGGGCCAGCATCCGGCCGCCCCGGTCCAGCCAGACCCCGCCCGAACAGCGCCCCGGAACCACCGCGACCCGCTCCGGCCCGAAGGTCCCGCCCGCCACCAGCCAGACCACCGAGGAGCGCGGCCCGGTGGCGAGTGCGTAGGCGTCACCGCCGCCCGGCGCGGGTGGCAGCAGCCGCAGCGAGGTTCCCGCGTCCGGGCACTCCACCGCGCCCAGCGGCAGCTCACCCGTACCGGGCCCGGTCGGATAGAGCAGGGCGAAGTGGTGCCGCCCGTCCACCAGCCGGCGGATGAGCACCCGCCCGTCGCCCATCGGCTGTACCTCCGTGCCCGGCTCCTCGGGCTGGTTGCCGGGCAGCGGCACGGCGTACGGCTCGGGGCCGTCCAGCGTCCACCGTTCCGGGTACCAGGAACCTTCCTGCTGGGTCAGCCGGGCCGCGTACGCCCCGTCCGCCGTGATGGTGCAGCCCGCTCTCGGCGCGCTGTCGTCCTCGTCCGCAGCCGAGGGTTCGATCGCACAGGCCGTCATCGCTCGGTCACCTCCGGCAACGAAGCTAGTTTTCGCACGCACAGACGGGGGAGAGGCAGCCGACGGCTTCACACATACGGGTGCACACGCGGCGATTCGCCTGAGGAAACGGGGACGGGTGTGCTGGACGTTGTCTCCCGTGGGCGAGCAGGTACGGCCCCGGGGAACAGGCAGGTAGCCTTTCCCCGTGCCCCGTCTGTCAGAAGTCATTGCCGCGCTGGAGAACCTGTGGCCCGCCGCGCGGGCCGAGTCCTGGGACGCGGTCGGCACCGTCGTGGGCGACCCCGAGCAGGAGGTCACCCGGGTCCTCTTCGCCGTCGACCCGGTGCGGGACATCGTCGACGAGGCGGTGAAGCTGGGCGCCGACCTGCTGGTCACCCACCACCCCCTCTACCTGCGCGGTACGACGACGGTCGCGGCGAGCCACTTCAAGGGCCGGGTGGTCCACACCCTCATCAAGAACGACATCGCGCTGCACGTCGCCCACACCAACGCCGACACCGCCGACCCGGGCGTCTCCGACGCGCTCGCGGGCGCCCTGGACCTGCGGGTGGTACGACCCCTCGTCCCGGACCCCACCGACCCGGAAGGCCGCCGGGGCCTGGGCAGGGTCTGCGAACTCGACCACCCGGTGACCGTCCGCGACCTCGCCGAACGGGCCGCCGCCCGGCTGCCCGCCACCGCGCAGGGCATCCGCGTCGCCGGTGACCCTGACGCCATCGTCCGTACGATCGCCGTCAGCGGCGGCAGCGGCGACAGCCTCTTCGACGTCGTACGCGCCGCCGGGGTGGACGCCTTCCTCACGGCGGACCTGCGCCACCACCCGGCCTCCGAAGCCGTGGCCCACAGTCCCCTCGCGCTGCTCGACGCGGCGCACTGGGCCACCGAATGGCCCTGGTGCGAGCTGGCCGCAGCCCAGCTCGACGAAATCTCCGACCGCCACGGCTGGGACCTTCGCGTGCACGTCTCCAAGACGGTCACCGACCCCTGGACCAGCCACTCCCCCTCCCTTGGAGCCCCCAACTGAACGCCGCGCCCGCCGACCAGATCCGACTCCTCGACGTCCAGGCCCTGGACGTCCGCCTCCAGCAGCTGGCGCACAAGCGGAAGTCGCTGCCCGAACACGCCGAGATCGACTCGCTGACGAAGGACCTCACCCAGCTGCGCGACCTGCTCGTGGCCGCGCAGACCGAGGAGAGCGACACCGCCCGCGAGCAGACCAAGGCCGAGCAGGACGTGGACCAGGTGCGCCAGCGCGCCGCCCGCGACCAGCAGCGCCTGGACTCCGGCGCGGTCACCTCCCCGAAGGACCTGGAGAACCTCCAGAAGGAGATCGTCTCCCTCGCCAAGCGCCAGGGCGACCTGGAGGACGTCGTCCTGGAGGTCATGGAACGCCGCGAGTCCGCCCAGGAGCGGGTCGCCGAACTGACCGAGCGGACCGGCGCCGTCCAGGGCCGGATCGACGAGGCCACCGCCCGCCGCAACGCCGCGTCCGGTGAGCTCGAGGCCGAGGCGGCCACGGTCACCAAGGAGCGCGAGGTCATCGCGGGCACGGTCCCGGCGGACCTGCTGAAGCTCTACGACAAGCTGCGCGAGCAGCAGGGCGGCATCGGCGCGGCCAAGCTGTACGCGCGCAGCTGCCAGGGCTGCCGTCAGGAGCTCGCCATCACCGAGCTGAACGAGATCCGCTCGGCCGCGCCCGACACGGTGGTGCGCTGCGAGAACTGCCGCCGCATCCTGGTGCGCACCTCCGAGTCGGGTCTGTAGGAACACCTAAGGGGCGTACGTGGCAAGGGAGTTCATCGTCGAGGCGGACGGCGGTTCCCGGGGCAACCCGGGGCCGGCCGGCTATGGCGCGGTGGTCATCGACGCGGCGACCGGCGAGACGCTGGCGGAGGCGGCCGAGTACCTCGGCGTCGTCACCAACAACGTCGCCGAGTACCGCGGCCTCCTCGCGGGCCTGCGCGCGGCGCACGACCTCGATCCGGCCGCCGTCGTCCACGTCCGTATGGACTCCAAGCTGGTCGTCGAGCAGATGACGGGCCGCTGGAAGATCAAACACCCCGACATGAAGCCCCTGGCGACAGAGGCGGCCCGGGTGTTCCCGGCGGACCGGGTGACCTACGAGTGGATCCCGAGAGCCGAGAACAAACACGCCGACCGCCTGGCGAACGAGGCGATGGACGCGGGCAAGCGGGGCGAACAGTGGTCGGCCGAGGGGTCTACGGCGGAGCTTGACGCACGGGCTGAGCGGTCGGGCCGGGCGGAGTCGCCGACGGCACCGGCAGCGCCCCGTAAGGGGCGCGGGGCCGAGACATTTGCGGCTCCGCCGCGTGGGCGCGACCAGCCCCCACCGGCCGGCACTGTGACCACCGACAGGACTACCGCCGACACCCGCGCCGCGAGCCGTGTAGCGAGCCCTGGCTGGAGCTCAGCCCCCGACCTCGGTGCCCCCGCCACCTTCGTCCTCCTCCGCCACGGCGAGACCCCCCTCACCCCCCAGAAACGCTTCTCCGGCAGCGGCGGCACCGACCCCGCCCTCTCCGACGTCGGCCAGGAGCAGGCGCGGCGCGCCGCCGAGACCCTCGCCCGGCGCGGCACGATCGAGGTCATCCTCGCCTCCCCGCTCACCCGCACCCGGCAGACCGCCGCAGCCGTCGCCGAGCGCCTCGGCCTCGACGTCACGATCGAGGAGGGGCTCAAGGAGACCGACTTCGGCGCCTGGGAGGGCCTCACCTTCGGCGAGGTCCGCGAGCGCTACCCGGACGACCTGAACGCCTGGCTCGCCGACCCGGAGGCCCACCCCACCGGCGGCGGCGAGAGCTTCGCCGAGACGGCGACCCGCATCGCGGCCACCCGGGACAAGCTGGTCGCGGCCTACGCGGGCCGCACGGTCCTGCTGGTCACGCACGTCACGCCGATCAAGACGTTCGTGCGGCTCGCCCTCGGCGCCCCGGCGGAGTCCCTGTTCCGCATGGAACTGTCGGCGGCCTCCCTGTCGGCGGTGGCGTACTACGCGGACGGCAACGCGAGCGTACGGCTCTTCAACGACACGTCCCACCTGCGTCCCTGAGGCCCGCCGCGGCCCGCGCCAGCGACTCGACGCGGGCCCAGTCCCGGGCGGCCACGGCCTCCGCCGGGAGCATCCACGTACCGCCCACGCAGCCGACGTTGGACAGGGCGAGGTACTCCGGGGCGTTCTCCGCGCCGATCCCGCCGGTCGGGCAGAAGCGGGCCTGCGGGAGCGGACCCGCGAGGGACTTCAGGTAGGCCGTGCCGCCGGCGGCCTGCGCCGGGAAGAACTTCATCTCCCGCACCCCCCGTTCGAGCAGCGCCACCACCTCCGAGGCGGTCGACACGCCCGGCAGGAACGGCACCCCGGACCCGGCCATCGCCCCCAGCAGCCCGTCCGTCCACCCCGGGCTCACGAGAAACCGGGCCCCGGCCGCCACACACTCCGTGACCTGTCCGGGCGTCAGCACGGTCCCCGCCCCGACCACCGCGTCCGGCACCGCACCGGCGATCGCCCGGATCGCGTCCAGCGCGGCCGGGGTCCGCAGGGTCACCTCGATCGCGGGCAGCCCCCCGGCCACCAGCGCCCGCGCGAGCGGTACGGCATCGCCGGCGTCCTCGATCACGACGACGGGGACGACGGGGGCGAGGTCCAGCACGGAGGTGGGCATGGCCGACATCCTGCCGGGGTGATGCGCACCGCGCAAAGGTCGTTGCGCATGCTGCAATGCGCCGCGATGACTGATGAACCTCGTCCACCGATTCGCCGCAACGGCTAATGAACCTCGTCCACCAACACGTCCAGTGCCCAGGCCTGCCCCGCCCTCCCCGGCGCCGCGACCTCCACCTCGTACCCCAGGTCCCGCAACGCCTCCACCAGCTCACCCGGACCGCCCGGCGCGATCCCGGCGGTCAGCAGGCTCCGTACGATCCGCCCCTTCGTCGCCTTGTTGAAGTGGCTCACCACCTTCCGCGTCGGCGCGTGCAGCACCCGCACGGTCGCCGTCCGCGAGGCCACCTCCCCCTTCGGCTTCCACGCCGCCGCGTACGCCGCCGACCGCAGATCCAGCACCAGCCCCGCCCCGGCCGCCTCCGGCAGCACCTCCGCCATCGGCTTCCGCCAGTGCGCCCCCAGCGCACCGAGCCCCGGCAGCCTCACGCCCATCGAGCAGCGGTAGGAGGGGATCCGGTCCGTCACCCGGACCGCGCCCCACAGCCCCGAGAACACCAGCAGCGATCGCGCGGCCCGCCGCTTCGCCGCCGTGTCCAGGGAGGCCAGGCCCAGGGCGTCGTACAGCACTCCCGTGTAGATCTCCCCGGCCGGCCGTGCGCCCGCCGTCCGCAGTTCCGCGTTCTTGGCGACCTCGCCGCGCAGCCCTTCGCTCAGCCCGAGGACCTCGCGCGCCTTCTCCTCGTCACCGGCGCACAGGTCGACCAGTTCGGCGAGCACGGCCTCGCGGGCGTCCGCGAGTCCCGGCAGGGACAGCGACAGAGGCTTCAGCGGGGCACCACGGCCCGAGGACGCCTTGCCTTCCGAGGGCGGCAGCAGGACCAGCACACGTACTCCTCTTGACCATCAGGTTCTTCATCGACGCTTCGCGCCAGCGTAGAGCGCCGGACCGGCACGATGTGACTACGCTCGTCCTATGCCCAGCCGCCACATACGCGTCAAGGGTGCCCCCGAGGCGCCCCTCCGGGCAGCGCTCGCCGCGCTCCGGGACGACCTCGGCATCCCGGACGGTTTCCGGCCCGAGGTGCTCGCGGAGGCCGAGAGTGCCGCCAGGTACCCGGCCGTGCCCGCCCACGACGCGACCGACCTCCCCTTCCTCACCATCGACCCGCCCACCGCCCAGGACCTCGACCAGGCGATGCACCTCTCCCGGCGCCGCGGCGGCTACCGCGTCCGGTACGCCATCGCCGACGTCGCCGCCTTCGTCGTACCCGGCGGCGACCTGGACTCCGAGGCACACCACCGTGTGAACACGCTCTACTTCCCCGACGAGCGGGTCCCGCTGCACCCCGCCGTGCTCAGCGAGGGTGCGGCCAGCCTGCTCCCCGGCCAGACCTGCCCGGCCGTCCTGTGGACCATCGACCTGGACGAGCAGGGCCGCACGTTGACCGCCGACGTCCGCCGGTCGCTCGTCCGCAGCCGGGCCAAGCTGGACTACGCGGGCGTGCAGCGGCACATCGACGAGGGGACCGCCGAAGAACCCCTCGCCCTGCTCAAGGAGATCGGCGAGGCGCGCGAACGGCTCGAGGTGGAGCGCGGCGGCATCTCGCTCAACGTGCCCGAGCAGGAGATCGTCGAGTACGACCACACCTACCGGCTCAGCTACCGCGCCCCGCTGCCCGCCGAGTCCTGGAACGCCCAGATCTCCCTGCTCACCGGCATGGCCGCCGCCGATCTGATGCTGGCCCACGGCACCGGTGTCCTGCGCACCCTGCCCACCGCCCCCGACGGCGCCGTCGCGCGGCTGCGCCGTACCGCCACCGCCCTGCACATCGACTGGCCGCACCATGTCTCGTACGCCGCGCTGATCCGCTCCCTGAACCCCCGCCGCCCCCGCCACGCGGCCTTCCTCCAGGAGTGCACCACGCTGCTGCGCGGCGCCGGCTACACGGTCTTCCGGGACGGCGTGCTGCCCGCGATCACCACCCACGCGGCCGTGGCCGCCCCCTACGCGCACTGCACCGCGCCGCTGCGCCGCCTCGCCGACCGCTACGCCTCGGAGCTGTGCCTGGCGGCGGCCGCCGGTGAGGCTCCGCCCGACTGGGTGCTGATGGTGCTGGACCTGCTCCCCAAGGAGATGGCCGAGGGCTCGCGGCGGGCGGGCACGGTGGAGCGGGAGTGCGTCGACATCGTCGAGGCGGCACTGCTCAAGGACCGCGTCGGGGAGGTCTTCGACGGGTGTGTGGTGGAGGTCGAGGCGCGTCAGCCGACCGTGGGGAAGGTGCTGTTGCAGCAGCCCGCCGTCATAGGCCGGATCGAGGGCGGCGCGCCTCTTCCGCTGGGCGAGCGGTTGCCGGTGCGGCTGACCCAGGCCGATCCGGGGACGGCGAAGGTACGGTTCGCGCCCGCGTGAGCTGCCGTGCCGCCGTGAGCTGTCGTACGAGACCGGTGGCGTCGTCGGCGTGGAACCGCACGACGCTCACCTCGCGGCGGCGGCCCAGCAGGGTGAAGTGGGTGAGGGGCGCGGCCAGTTCGAGGGCGACCGAGGTCTGGGAGCCGATCGGCACGTCGAGTTGGCCTTCGGCGTTTCGGTCGTGCTGGTAACGCGTCTCGTGCCGTACGGACTTGATCGCGTCCAGTGGGATGCGCAGGTCGAGCCGGACGCCGTTGCGGACGTGCAGGGCGTCCGGGGTCAGCAGGTGCGGGTGGACCACGGAGGCCGCGTGCAGGCCGACGACGAACAGGACCGTGTAGACGTCCAGGACCAGGAACACGCGGTGCACGGCCGGCCAGTCGCGCAGCAGCACCGACAGGGTGACCGTCTCGATCACGCACACGAACGCGAGCCCGAACATCATGGCGCCCTGGCCCCGGGCGTACCCGAAGCGCTCCCCGGTCCCCTTCGTGCGCCGGGCGGCCCACAGCACCAGACTCGCCAGCAGCCCCAGCTCGTGCCGGAGCACGGCGTACACCGTCTTCACGGCCCCTCCTCGGTGACGATGTCCAGCGCCCGGCGGATCGCGGCGGCCTGCGCCGGGGCGAGGTCGGCGTAGAGGGCGCGCAGGAAGCTGTCCCCGTGGTCGAAGCCGTGCTCCGGGAGCAGGTCGGCGGGGATGCAGTCGGCGATCGCCCGGGCGGCCTCGGCCACCCGGGGATCGTCGGTGCCGGCGTCGGCGAGCGCGTCGAGGAGCGCGTACACCTCGTTCACCCGGGCCGTCGCCCGCGGCGAGCCGGCCATGGCACCGGCCAGGGACATCAGCCGCTCGCGCTGCGCCGGGTCGGCCGCCGTCTCGATCAGGGCGAACACCTCACGGTCCTTGGCGGCCATGGGGGAGTCCGCGAGGCGTGGGGTCGTCTCGGCGAACAGCGCGGCCAGTTCGGGCGAGACGGGCCCCTCGGCGGGCAGCTCGCCCGCGTTTAGCAGGGCCCGCAGCCGCTGCCGCCGCTCCCGGATCCCCGCCTCCTGCCGGGCCAGGTCCTCGTCGAGTTCGGTGAGCACCTCGACGAGATCCTTGCCGGCGTCGTCCGCGAGCACGTCCCGCACCTCGGCGAGCCCGAGCCCCAGCTCGGTCAGCCGCCGGATCCGGGCGAGGACCACGGCGTGCCGGAGGGTGTAGTCCCGGTAGCCGTTGGAGAGCCGCTCGGGCTCGGGCAGCAGGCCCAGGTGGTGGTAGTGCCGCACCGTGCGCGTGGTGACGCCGACGGTGGCGGCGAGTTCTCCGATCCGCATGACACCAGTACAGACGTTGACGTCGCGGCAAGGTCAACCGAGCGGCCGCGGGCTCAGGCGGTGACGAACCAGCGGGCCAGAGCGTCGTCGAGGTCGTCTCCCCGGTCGTCGTCCCCGTCCGCGGCCCAGGCCACGAACCCGTCGGGCCGGACGAGGAGGCCGGTCAGCTCCGGCCGTCCGGGGCAGACCGCGCCGACCACGTCCACCCGGTCGCCGTACCCCTCCGCACGGGCGCGCAGCTTGGGGTCGTCGGCGAGGTCGAACAGGACCGCCCGGCCGCCGTGCAGCCGGTCGCCCAGCCGGGTGCCGTCGGAGAACTCCAGGTCAGGGGCGCTCCGCCCGGTCAGCGGGTGCTCGCCGGGCAGCTCGTAGCGCTGCCAGACACCGGAGATCTGCTTGACGAGGTACGTCGTCCCGTCCTTCGTCAGCGCGAGATCCGTGACCACCCGGCGCAGGGCGCGGGCGTGCCGGTCGGGCCGCATCACGGCGATCTGGGCGCGGGTCCAGTCCAGCACCCAGGCACCGACCGGGTGCCGTTCGCCGGTGTAGCTGTCCAGGAGGGCCTCAGGGGCCCGGCCGCGTGCGACGGCGGCCAGCTTCCAGCCGAGGTTCATGGCGTCGCCGAGCCCGAGGTTGAGCCCCTGTCCGCCGAACGGCGAGTGCACGTGCGCCGCGTCCCCGGCGAGCAGCACCCGGCCCCTGCGGTAGGTGCTCGCCTGCCGGGCGTTGTCGGTGAACCGGGTCGACGAGTGCACCTCGTGGATGGTCACCTCGGGCACCCCCGACACCCGGCGCAGGGCGGCCTGGAGCTCCTCGGCGGTGATGGGCGCGGAGCGGTCGGCGGGCGGCCCGTCGAACTCGACGGTGAGGATCCGGCCGGGGAAGGGCCCGTTGACGTACGTCCCCACGTCGGTGGTGTTCCACCCCTTCCCCAGCCGTTCGCCCCCGGTCATCTCGACGACCGCCTGATAACCGGTGATCTCCGGTTCGGTACCGGGGAAGTCGAACCCGGCGAGCTTGCGGACGGTGCTCCGTCCGCCGTCGCAGCCGACGAGCCAGCCGGCCCGGACCGTCCCGGAGGCGCCCAGCCGTACGGTGACGCCGTCGTCGTCGGTGTCGAAGCCGGTCAGCTCCACGCCCCGGCGGACCTCGACGCCGAGCCGTTCGGCGCGGGCGGCCAGGATCCGCTCCAGGTCGGCCTGCGGGACACCGAGGCCGACCCGGTCGGCGGGGCCGATGTCGGCGAAGGCCGGGTCGGAGCCGTCGAACAGGTCACCGCGCATCATGATCCCGGCGAAGTGCCCGGCGAACTTCGGGGGTGTACGGGACGCGTCCTTCGGGGGCGCGTCCTTCGGGGAAGTCCGGGGCGCCTCGGCACCGCGGTCCCGGTCCCCGAGGAAGGCCTGCAACCGCCACCGGTTCCGCTCCCAGGCCTCCGCGAGCTCGGGCAGCATGCCCCGCCGGTAGAGGGCCACCGCGCCGGCCGTGTTGATGCCGCCCGCCTTGATGGTCACGTCCACCTCGGCCAGCCGCTCCACGACCAGCACACTCGCCCCGCCGAGCCGCAGCTCCCCGGCGAGGAAGAGCCCGACGGGCCCACCGCCGGCCACCACCACGTCGTAGCCCATGTCGTTCTTGCGCTCTGTTGCTGTTGCTGTTGCTGTCATGACTTCACTGTAGTCACTAAAAGTTTCGAGCGGCTATAGTTTCCTTGTGATCGATGAGAGCAGGCCAGGGGAGTCCCTGCGGGAGCGCAAGAAGCGGGAGACGCGGCAGCGGATCTCGAACGTCGCGACGGTGATGTTCCGGGAACACGGCTTCGACCAGGTGACCGTCGCCGAGGTCGCGCGGGCGGCGGGCGTCTCGGCGATGACCGTCTTCAACTACTTCCCGCGCAAGGAGGACCTGTTCCTCGACCGCATCCCGGAGGCCGTCCGGGCCTTCTCCGGGGCGGTACGGGACCGCGCCCCCGGCGAGCCCCCGCTCACGGCGCTGCGCCGGCTGGCCTTCCGGTTCATCGACGCGGGGCACCCGCTGGGCGGGCTGGGGGAGGGGTTCGAGGGCTTCTGGCCAGTCGTGGCCGCCTCGCCGGCGCTGCTGGCGCGCGCCCGGGAAGGGGCCGAGGAGGTGGAGCGGGCGCTGGCCGGAGCGCTCGCCGAGGCCGGGCAGGCCGACCCGGAGCTGCTGGCGGCCGTGACCGTCGCCGCGTACCGGGCGGTGTGCGTCGCCTCCGTGCGGCGCCAGCTCGCGGGCGAGCCGTTCCCGGAGATCGCGGAGGACCACCGGGTGCGGATGGCGGCGGCGTTCGACGCGCTGGAGCGGATGGGGCATGAAACGGGTGCCTGAAGGCGTTGCACCGTCAGCGCATAGGGGGTGCCGAGGGTGGCGGAACAAGCACGGTGGACGAGGGCTCGGCTGGGCCGCTGCGGGCCGCCGCTCGACCTGCTGACGGCGCACTTCGAACGCCACATCTACGCCCCGCACGCGCACGCCGAGTTCACGATCGGGGTGTGCGTGGGCGGCTCCGAGATCATCGACTACCGGGGCGGCCACATCCGCAACGGCCCCGGCGCGATCGTCGTACTGGCCCCCGGCGAGATGCACACCGGCGGCCCGGCCACCCCGACCGAGGGCTACGCCTACCGCGCCCTGTACGCGGACCCGTCCCTGCTGGCGGAGGGCACCCTGGGCACCGGCACACCGCACTTCCGCGACCCGGTGCTGGACGACCCGGAACTGGCCGCGGCCCTCCGCCAGGCCCACACCGACCTGGCCACCTGCCCCGACCCGCTGGAAGCGGAATCCCGCCTCCCCTGGCTGCTGACGGCCCTGTCCCACCGCCACTCCACGGCCCGCCCGGCGGCGGACCACGTCCCCGGGTCGCCGCACATATCCCACCTCGTCCGAGACAGACTCGCCGACGAACTCACCGCCCCACCCTCACTCGCCGACCTTGCGGCCGACCTAGGCCTGTCCCGCTACCAGCTCCTGCGGGCCTTCCGTACGACGATGGGCGTCCCGCCGTACGCCTGGCTGGCGCAGTACCGGGTGACCCGGGCCCGCGCCCTGCTGGACTCGGGCCTGCGCCCGGCGGAGGTCGCGACCCTGGTGGGCTTCGCGGACCAGGCCCACCTCACCCGCTGGTTCCGCCGGGTGCTGGGCGTGACCCCCGCCGCCTACCGCAACAGCGTTCAAGACGCGGGACGGTCATGACGCCGATGCTGTGCGCATGACTGCACGAGGCTGGTTCCTCTTCTCCCTCATGGGAGTGATCTGGGGCATCCCCTATCTGATGATCAAGGTGGCGGTGGACGAGGTGTCCCCGTCGATGGTGGTGTTCGCGCGTTGTGCGGTGGGCGCCCTGCTCCTCCTCCCCCTGGCGATCCGCCAGGGAGGCCTGTGGCTGACGATCCGCACCCACTGGCGCCCGATGCTGGCCTTCGCGTGCATAGAGATCATGGGCCCCTGGTTCACGCTCACGGACGCCGAACGCCACCTGTCCAGCTCCACGGCGGGTCTGCTGATAGCGGGCGTACCGATCGTGGGCGTGGTCGCGGCTCGCTACTTCGGCGACACGGAACACCTGGGCGCCCGCCGGATCGCGGGCCTCCTGATCGGCCTGGCCGGCGTGGGCGTCCTGACCGTCCCCCACCTCACCGGCGGCGACGCCCGCTCCCTGGGCGAGGTCCTGCTGACGGTGATCGGCTACGCGACGGCGCCCCTGATAGCGGCCCGCCGCCTGAAGGACGTCCCGACACTGCAGCTCATAGCCCCCTGCCTGACCCTGGCGACGATCGTCTACGCCCCCGCGGCCGCGGCCACCTGGCCCACCTCGATGCCCTCCTCCGGCGCCCTCCTCTCCCTCCTCGCCCTGGGCGTCCTGTGCACGGCGGTGGCCTTCGTCGCCTTCCTGGAACTCATCAAGGAGATAGGCCCGACCCGCTCGACGGTGATCACGTACGTCAACCCGGCGGTGGCGGTGGCGGCGGGCGCGCTGTTCCTCAACGAGAGCTTCACCGCGACGATCGCGGTCTCCTTCGCGCTGATCCTGGCGGGGTCGGTGCTGGCGACGATGGCCTCGGCACCGAAGGGGTCGGCGGACCCGGTACTGGGCAGTCCCGGGGGCCGCCCCGCCCGTCAGTGGCTCCGCCGCGGCCCGGACCCCCGGCCGGAACGAGACGAGGCCGGCGCCCGGTAACATGGTCGACACGGCAGACGAGCCGGGCGGACGGCCGCGTGGAGTCCCTTCAGGGGGGCTTCCCGAGGAACGTCCGGGCTCCACAGGGCAGGGTGGTGGCTAACGGCCACCCGAGGCGACTCGCGGGACAGTGCCACAGAAAGCAAACCGCCGGGGACCTCGGTCCTCGGTAAGGGTGAAACGGTGGTGTAAGAGACCACCAGTGCCCAGGGCGACCTGGGCAGCTAGGTAAACCCCACCCGGAGCAAGGTCAAGAGGGGCCGCCGTAACAGGCGGCCCTGCGGGGACGTTCGAGGGCAGCCCGCCCGAGCCCCCGGGTAGACCGCACGAGGCCGGTGGCAACACCGGCCCTAGATGGATGGCCGTCACCCCGGCACCCGCGAGGGACCGGGGCACAGAACCCGGCGTACAGCCCGACTCGTCTGCTGTTCTTTATTTCCGCAGGTCAGAGCTCATGTTTTCGCACTGAACAAACTGTCCGGGTCGAATCCGGGTCGAATCCGGGGCGCATTTGGGCCCGCGTATTGTCCGCCCCGTCCAATCGGCACGTGGACCGCCCGCAGGCCGTGGTCCACACGGTCCGCTACGCCTCGCCGATCGTGCTGGGCCGCAGGCGAGGCCCTCTCTGTCGCATCGTCCGGCGCACGATCGAAGCGCACTCCCGAAGGCCCGCTACACCGCGCGTCACGTGTCTTGGCGAGCAGCTTCCGAGTCCGGTTCTCCAGTTCCGTCTCCGAAGGCAGGTGTACGCGCCCATACTCCTGCGCCCTGGGCAGGTTGATCTCCTCAAAGGTGAAGTGACGCGTGCCGGGGATCTCCTCCGCTTTCTTCTTGCGCCCTCGGAAGAGTGACCGTTTCTACGGCATCGCCATACAGGTTGCAGCCAAGTCCGCCCGGCAGGGGCACGGTAGGCGCGGCCCCCGCTTTTGGCGACTCGCCGCACACGGAGCGGAGGCCGTCGCATCCGGGGCGACGCGTTCCGATCTCGTATGACAAGACGACCACTTGAGGATGTATGACCGTAACCTTATGGTTATGCAGGGCATGGCGGAGCAGCCGGGCCGCGGGAGCATCACGTCGCTGACGCCGTGAGCTGGGGGCTCGACGATGGAGCGGACATGTACCAACGGGACTACGCAGGTGTGCACCAGGACCCCGTTCCTCCGCCCCCGGCCGCGGTGGGGACAACGCCCGGCGGAGGAAGGCATGTCTCACCCGAAGTGGCCCTCAGGGAAATGCTGGACTCCCAACAGCGGTCTCTTGAACGGCATTTCGCGGAAGTGCAGCACGCGCGGAGCCTTTTCTCGGCGATCGACGAACAAATGGCGGCTGTGCGGGTCGGCGTGACGGATCTGGCGCAGGTGACCGTGCTGAACGGTCCGGCGGATATATCCCACGCGCTGGAAGAGGTCGTAGGTTTGGCCCGTACCGAGGTGATCGGAATGCACCCCGGTATTCCGATCTCCCCGGAACGGCTTGCGGAAGGCCGTATTCGGAACAAGAAACTGCTGGACCGTGGTATCGCCATGCGGTCCATTCATCTGACGGCAATGCTGCGCACCTCGTTCGGACCGGCTCATCTTCGGGATCTGGAAAACGCCGGGGCAAGTGTCCGAATTGCCGCGGTACTTCCTGTCCGGCTCGTCATTGCGGACCGGCGGGTGGCCCTGGTGTCGACCCCTTCCATGGAACAGGAAGGATCTGCCGTCCGCCTGGAATCCGGCGCCTTCCCGGAGGTCCTGGTCCGGTTCTTCGATCACCTCTGGGTCCATGAAGCCGTCCCCCTCTCCCCGGCCGTGGAAGGCGTCATGGAGGGGGGCGGCGAGGTGGACGAGGCGAGCGGCAGCGATCGGCTGACCAGCCGGGAACAGGCCCTGCTGCGGCTCATGGCCAAGGGCCTCAAGGACGAGGTCATCGCCCGCGACCTGGGTGTTTCGCCGAGGACGTTGCGCAGGCTGATTGCGGACCTGATGCGGCGGCTCGACTGCGAGAGTCGCTTCCAAGCCGGTGTGGAGGCCGCGGCCCGCGGCTGGCTGGACGTCGCATCGCGCGACTGACACGTATTTTCCTTCCCTCCGCAGCACCCCGGCGGCCCACTCGGCCGCCGGGGTTTTCCGCATGCGCTCCCGGCGATCGGAAGCAGGACTGACAGCGAGGATGTGACGTGGCTTCTCCGGCGGGTCCGACCCACCGACTGACCGGTGTCTCCACCGCCTTGTTCGGGATTTGTCGATCCGCTCGGAGGAGTCGCCTCGCACGCGACCGGGCGGGCGTCCGTGACCTTATAGGGGCTTGGTCAAGAAGCCCCGCCACTGTCCTGGAGTGGCCATGGCCGCACGAGGTCAACCCGAATCTCTGGACGCGGACGCGGCGGTCGGCCAGCATTTCGAACGCAAGATTCGTACGACAGACAAAGGGGAGCTGCCGTGGATCAGCATAAGAAGAACAGCAAGAAGTCGGTGTGGATGGCGGCCGTCGGGATCACTCTGGCCGTTTTCGCCGTGGCCACTCCGATGGTTTCAGCGTCTTCCGCCGGAGCCGACGTACGGGCCGCCGAGCCGTCGGCCGTTCTGCTCGACACCTCGTGGCCGGCACCCACGCCGTAACGCCACGAAACGTACCGGGAAGAGCGGGAGTCGAACGTGAAGCGGGAGATACATGCTTCTCAGTGAAGAGCAGGTCCGGAATTACCGGGAACGGGGATTTGTCGTGGTCGACTCCCTGTTCACCCCCGACGAGGTGGAGGCACTGCGCGACTCCTTCCACCGGGACGGGGAGATTCCCGGTGACCATCGCATCGTCGAGGAGCACGGGCGCGCCGTCCGTGCCGTGTACGCCTCGCACCAGCGACAGCCGGAGTTCGCCGCGCTGGTGCGGCATCCCGGAATCCTGGGGCCCGTGCACCAGCTGCTGGAGGCCGAGGTCTACGTATACCAGTTCAAGATCAACGCGAAGCCGGCGATGGGCGGCGGCGGTTGGGCCTGGCACCAGGACTTCGCGGCCTGGCGCATCGCCGACAACCTGCTTGCTCCGCGCCTGGTGAACGTGGGTGTGTTCCTCGACGACGTAACGGAGTTCAACGGGCCGGTCATCTTCGTGCCCGGCTCGCATCGCGACGGTCTCGTGCAGAGCAGCCGGACCCAGGGCACCGTCAGGTCCGAACAGCATCTGGACCCCGACGACATCGCGCTGAAGCCCTCCGACATGGTGGCGCTCGCCGCCGAGCACGGCATGGACAGCCCGAAGGGCATCGCGGGTTCGGTGATCTTCTTCGATCCCGAGATCGTCCACGGCTCCGCGCCCAACATGTCGCCCTTGGACCGCAGGCTGCTGATCCTCACCTACAACGATGTGACCAACAAGCCCCAGCCGCTGGGCGAGCCCCGGCCGGACTACGTCGTCTGCCGGGACACCACGCCCCTGCGCGTCCTCGACGGTGCGCCCGTGCTCGCAGCGGCCGGGGAGACGGTGTGAGCGAGCAGGGGCGCAGCCGTGCCGTGATTCTCGAGGAGTTCGGACGCCCGCTCGCCCTGCGCGACTTCGAGCTGCCGCAGCCGCCCGAGGGCGGCATGGTCGTCGCCGGGCGGTACGGAGGAGTGTGCGGCACGGATCTACACCTCCAGCAGGGGCACTTGCCGGTACCCATACCGCTGGTGCTGGGCCACGAGGGGCTCGGCACAGTGCACTCCCTCGCCCCCGGCACCCATCTCGACGCCTCGGGCGCTCCCCTCGCGCCGGGCGACGAGGTGATGTGGGCGTCCTCGCTCGCCTGCGGCACCTGCCCGCCCTGCCGTCTGCACCGTGAGCCGACGCTGTGCGAACAACGCCGCACCTACGGAGTGAACCGGCCAGCCACCGGCTCGTATCCGCTCGCCGGGTCCTGGGCCGACCACATCGTGCTGCACCCCGGCACCACCGTGATCAAAGTCCCCGAGGACGTGGGGTCGTTGGCCGCGATGTCGCTGGCCTGCGCGGGACCGACCATGGTGCATGCCTTCTACGAGCGCAGGCCGGTCCGCGTCGGTGAGACCGTTGTCGTCCAGGGATCCGGCCCCGTCGGACTGGCCGCCGTCGCGCTCGCCCAACTCGCCGGTGCCGCCCGGGTGATCCTCGTCGGCGGCCCCGCACAGCGGCTGGAGCTCGCGGCGAAGGCGGGTATCGGCGACCACCACGTGAACCTGGTCGAGGCCGCCGACACCGACACCGCGCTCGCGGAGGTCCGGCGGCTCACGGGCGGGGCCGGTGCGGACCTCGTCGTCGAGTGCACCGGCGTGCCCGCGGCCGTCGGGCAGGGGCTGGCTCTGGCCCGGCGCGGGGGCTCGTACCTGATCGTCGGTCAGTACACCGACAGCGGCGACACCCTGATCAATCCGCATCAGATCGTGTACCGGCAGCTCGACGTCGTCGGTTCCTGGGCGTTCACCGGTGCCCATCTCGTCGAGTACGTACGGCTGCTGCCGGCGCTGACGCGCCGGTTCGCGCTGGCGGACCTTGTGACGGAGTACCCGCTGGCGGACCACGGGCAGGCGCTGGCGGCCGTCGCCGACGGCTCGGTGATGAAGGCAGTACTGGCCGGCGGCGACCGGTTCTGACGGGGGGAGCGCGATGATGACGACAGCATCTGTACGCGAGGGAGCGCGCCGGCGGCTCACGGCGGACACGGTCGTGGAGCTGGTGCAGCGGCAGGCCGAGCGGCATCCGGAGGCGGTGGCCGTCCGCCACGGTGGCCACGCGCTGACCTATGGCCGACTCCTGTCGGCCGCGGCCGGGATGGCGGCGACGCTGGCGGACGACCACGGTGTGGCGGCCGGTCTGCGGGTGGGTCTCGCCACCCGGCGTGGCATTCCGCAGATGGTGTCGGTCCTCGCCATCCTCATGGCGGGCGGCTGCTATGTGCCGCTGGACCCCGCACTGCCCGCGGAGCGGCTGCGCGGCATGATCGACGATGCCGGGCTCAAGTTGCTGGTGAGCGACGACGCGTATGCGGGGCCCCGGCCGCCGGGTGCGGTGATCATGGCGCCGCAACTGCCCGCGGAGAACGGGGAGATCGGGAAGAACGAGGCGAACGCCGGCGCCGGTCCCGGGCCGGGGCAGGTCCGGCCGGGGCCCTCGTCCGAGGCGTACGTGCTGTTCACCTCGGGGTCCACCGGCCGGCCCAAGGGCGTGGTGATGCCGCACCGCCCGCTGGTCAACCTCATCGAGTGGCAGCGTGCCTCCTCGACCGCGGGCGTCGGCACCCGCACCCTCCAGTTCGCGCCGATCGGCTTCGACGTCTCCTTCCAGGAGATCTTCTCGACCTGGTGCACCGGCGGGGAACTGGTGCTCATCGGGGAACAGGACCGCCGCGACCCGGCCCGGGTTCTCGACCTGGCCCACCGACACCAGGTGCAGCGGATCTTCGTGCCGTTCGCCGTCCTGCAGTCCATGTCGGACTGGGCGTTCGACGGCGGCCAGGCCCTGCCGCGCCTGCAGGAGATCATCACCGCGGGTGAGCAGCCGATCGTCACCCCCGCGCTGGAGCGTTTCGTCGAACTCACCGGCAGCCCCACGCTCGCCAATCAGTACGGGCCGACCGAGACCCACGCGGCGACGCAGAGTGTGCTGCGCGGCTCCCCGAAGGACTGGCCGCGCGTACCGCCGCTCGGCGAGGTCCTCGACAACTGTTCCGTCCTGCTCCTCGACGACTCCCTGACCCCCGTGCCCGAGGGCACCGAGGGGGAGATCTGCATCGCGGGGGTTTCGCTCGCCGACGGGTACGCCGTCGACGACGACCGCACCCGCGGCAGATTCGTCGACGCGACTCACCTGGACGGCGTCCAACGGCTGTACCGCACAGGCGACTTCGGGATCGTCGAAGACGGTGTGCTGCTCTACCGCGGCCGGCGCGACGACCAGGTGAAGATAAGCGGGCATCGCATCGAGATGGGCGAGGTCGAGGCCGCCGTCTCGGCGCACCCCGAGGTCGGTCAGGTGGCGGTGGTCCCCGTCGGCGACGGTCCCGGCACCCGGCACCTGGTGGCCTTCGTCGTACCACGCCACGGAACGACGCCGGACGAGGACGGGCTGCGGGCCTTCACGGCACTGCTGCTGCCTGCGTACGCCGTCCCCCGGCGCTTCCTGACGGCCGAGGCGCTGCCGCGTACCGCCACCAACAAGGTGGACCGGCGGGCCCTCGCCGCGCGGGCCGCCCCCGCCCCGCCCGCCCCCGCCCCGGCCGGCGACGACGTCCGGCCCCGGGGCGCGCGGGAGACCGTACGCGCGGTGTGGCAGCGGATCCTGGGGACGGCGGTGCCCGACGGCGCCCAGTTCTTCGGCGTGGGCGGTGACTCGCTCACCGCGGTCCGTCTCGTCGTCGAGCTCAACAAGCACTTCGAGCGGAAGATCTCCGTCGGCGATCTGCTGCTCCGGCCGGGGTTCGAGGAGTGCGTCGCCCATTTCGAGGCCACCGGGACGACCGACGTCTTCCGGCCCCCCACCCCGGCGGGCCGCGTGGAGCGCGGGGCGTGGCTGCCGGTCGCCCTCACCCAGGCCCATCGCATGAACCGCGAGGCCTGGCGGGCCCGGCACGGACTGCCGAGCATCAGCAACGTCCCCATGGCGTACCACCTCGAGGGACCGCTGGACGCGACGGCTCTCGAAACCGCGCTGCGGAACTTCGTCGTCCGCCACCCGGCACTCGCCCTGGAGATCGACGAGACCCCCGGCGCCCACCGCCAGCGGCTCACCGACTGGGCGCCCACGCTGCGCAGGGTGCGGCTCGATCCACAGCTGCCCGCCGAAGCCACCCGGAAGCAGGCGCTGGCTCTCGTCCAGGAGGACGCGGAACGCCCCTTCGTCCGGCACGGCACGGGGTACGACGGACTGCTGCGGGCGACGCTGATCCAGGTCGCCGACCGGGAACACCACCTGTTCCTGTGCGCCGACCACATCGTGTTCGACGGCTGGTCGGTGGGGGTGCTCAACGAGGACCTGGCCGCCTGCTACCGGGCCGCCCTGCACGGCGCGGCACCCCCGGCGGCCGAACCCGACCTGACCTTCCTCGACTGGGCCCGCGCGGAACACGCCTGGCTGGGCGAGGAACTCGCCGCCACCCTCCGCGCGGACTTCGGCCGGCAGCCCCGGGTGCCCGAGGACCCGGCCGCCGCCCTGCTCTTCCCCGCGATCGAGCCCGGCCCGGCCGCCCACTACGCCCAGGAGACGCTGATCCGCAGACGGCTCGACGCGGACCGGACGGCGACCGTGCACGGGCTCGCCCAGGCCACCGGGCATCCGATGGGCTCCGTCCTCACCGCGCTCTACGCCACCGCGTTCGCCCGCTGGTCGGGACGCGACCCGGTCGCGCTGGTCTCGACGTTCGCCAACAGGACCATCCCGGACGCGGACCGCTCCGTGGGCTTCTTCGCCAACAACGTCCCGGTGTTCCTCGGCCGGGCCGCCGGACTGTCGCCCGCCGAGATGATCGACCGCACCGCCCGCCAGGTGGGCCGAGCGGCCCAACGGGAGGCCGTGCCCTTCCCGTTCTGGCTCGCCACACTGCTGCCCGGACACGAGGACCTCGCGGGCAGTGCGCGCTACGCCTTCCTGAACGTTCGCAGCCAGGACCGCTCGGGCCTGGACCGGCTGGAGCTCGACGGAGTGACCTCGCGGGCGGTCCGCGTCGACATCAAGCTGACCCCGTCCTTTGCACTCGGCCTCCGGGCCGGGGACAACGGCGACGACATCGCGCTCGAACTCGCCTTCCTGCCCGCCCTCGTCGCACCGGACCGCGCCGAGGCGCTCATGGCGGAGCTGGAGGACGTCGTGGACCGGGCCGGACACCCACGGGGAACGGCGGACCCGGCCAGGCACCCGCGGGGAGGGGAGAGCCGGTGATCCTCACCGAAGTCGACGACCTGAGCGCCGACAAGGAGTGGTTGCGGCTGTGGCGGGCGGACGACCACCAGCACGCCAACTACACCGTCACCTCACTGGCGGTCGGCGCCGCGCATTACACCCGCCTCTACTACCTGCCCGAGGAACACGACGTCAGCGCGTACCGGCCGTGCGCCGAGCAGTTCATCCCGCACCACCTGCTGGCGACCGGCCCCGACGGCCCGGTGGCCGGACTCGCGCTCACCGTCGAGGTGCTGCCCGGACGGCACCGGCTGTCCGCCTACGGTCGGCCGCTCATGCTTGTCGAGGACCGTACGGCACCCGCACGGCTGCGCAGGCAGGCCGCCACCGCGATCCACACCCGGCTCCAGGAGCTCACCGAGCAGTACGGCGCGGAGCGCTACCACGCCAGGGACTACCTGGTCGGCGGGGAGATCTCGTCGCTGACCGAGGTGATGCTCCGTCATGGAGGCGTCAGCCGACACCACTTCACCCAGACCGTCGACCTGCGACCGCCCGCCGAGGAGCGCTTCGCCGAACTGCGCAAGAACTTCCGGAAGATCCTGCGCAGGGAGCGCGACGGCTTCGCCCTCGACGTGGTGACCGCACGCGACGTGACCCGCGCGCACCTGGACGACTTCGTCCGGCTTCACCTGGACTTCTTCGGCAAGACCCTGCGGACGCAGGCCTCGTGGGACTCGATCCTGGCCTCGGTCCGCGCCGACGAGGGATTCATGGTGGTGGGACGACAGGGCGAGAAGCCGGTCTCCATGGCCTACTTCGCCGTGTCGGACCACTACTGCCTGTACGCCTCGGGAGTCAACGACGCCGACAGCTACGGCAGCGGGCTCAGCCACCGGGTGCTGTGGCGGGCGATGGAACACGCCCGCGACCTCGGTTGCGTCCACTTCGAACTGGGCGAGCAGCTCTACCCAGGCATGTATCCGGACCTGCCGGAGAAGTTCCGGGCGATCGGTCACTTCAAGGCGGGCTTCAGCAACACCACGGCCACCCGGCTCGACGTGTTCTCCGCGCCGCTGGAGGCACCGTGACCCGCGACTCCCGGCGGGCCGGCCTGCCCCACGACTCCCGGTGGACCGCCCTGATCCACGGCCCCCGGCGGGCCGAACTCGTCCTGCACACCGTCACCCTCGTCAACGCCCTCGGCAACGGCCTCTTCACCGTCGCCGGCACGCTGTTCTTCGTCCAGGTCCTGGACATGTCACCGATCCGCATGGGGGTGGGCCTGGCCGTTGCCGCCGCCCTCGGGCTGGCCGTCAGCGTGCCGGTGACCCGGGCCCTCGACGGCCGCTCGCTGCGCGCCGCCTACAGCGCGCTGCTGGTGGTCCAGGCCGTGGCCATGGCCCTGCTGCCGACGGCCCGTTCGTTCGGCGTCTTCGTCGCTGTCCTCGCGCTGGGAGCCGCCGGGCAGAAGAGCGCCCGCGCGGTGAACAACGCGCTCATCGGCCAGGTGGCGGGCGACCGCCGGGCCGAGGTACGCGCCATCTCGCGGTCCGTGAACAACGTGGGGACCGCCGGCGGAGCCCTGCTGTCCTCGGCGGCCGTGGTCAGCGGCACCGACCGGGCCTACGAACTGCTCGTGTACGCCGACGCGTCGACCTTTCTTCTCGCCGCCGCGCTGGTGCCCACGGTACGCGCCGCGGGCCGGCTGGCCACGGCCGGGCGGGGCCGGTACGCGTCCGCGCTGCGCGACCCGCGCTATGTGACGGTGACGCTGGCCGACGGCGTCATGTGCCTGGAGTACTTCGTCATCACGCTGGTGCTCCCGCTGTGGGTCGTCGAGCACACGGCCGCTCCACGGGCCGTCGTTCCCGCCCTCTTCGCGCTCAACATGCTGCTGGTGGCGCTCCTCCAGATCCGGATCAGCCGACGGGCCGGTACGATCCCGGCGGCCGCCCGGTCGGTACGGGTCTCCGGCGCGGTCTTCCTGGTCAGCCTGGCCGCACTGCTGGCCGCCGGGCACGTGGCCGTGGTGCCCGCGGTCGTTCTCCTCGTGGCAGGCGTCGGGCTGCACACCGTCGGCGAGGTGTACCACGCGGCCGGCGCCTCCGAACTCAGCTACGGGCTGGCGCCGGAGGGCCGGATGACCGAGTACCAGGGCGTGTTCGGGCTCGGCATGGGGGTGGCCGAGATCGTCGCTCCGTACGCCCTCGTCGTCGCCTGCCTGGAGAGCGGGTGGGCCGGCTGGGCGGGGCTCGCCGTCCTGCTGGCCGCCACCGGCGCGACCGTGCCGTTCCTCGCCTCCTGGCCCCCGGGGCGCATCCCGGACGCGCCGGGCCGGGGACAGTCCACCGAGTCCGACTCCACGGAGGTCCTGGCGCCATGAACGTGCCTTCTCCTGCCGCGCCGAGGACGCCCGGCCGCCTCGACGTGTGCCTCGTCGGAATGGGACCCCGCGGCCTCGTGGTCCTTGAGCGGATCACCGCGAACGCCGCACTTCTGCTGCCCGGAGGCACGGTCACCGTGCACGTGGTCGATCCGTTTCCGCCGGGTGCCGGTGCGGTGTGGCGCACGGACCAGCCCCGGGAGTTGCTGATGAACACGGTGTCGTCGCAGGTGACGGTGTTCGCCGACGACTCCGTAGAGATGCGGGGGCCGGTGCGCCCGGGCCCGAGCCTGCACGAGTGGGCACGGTTCCTCACCCTCATGGGGCCCCTTGAGGGCCAGGACCACCCGCCGGACGTGCTGGCCGAGGCCTGCGAGCTGGGCCCGGACGACTACCCGACCCGCGCCCTGTACGGCCACTATCTGCGCTGGGCGTTCCGCCGGATCACGGTCACCGCCGCCGGCCAGGTCAAGGTTCGCACCCACCGGAGCCGGGCCGTCGCTCTCGACGACGGACCGGGCGGCAGGAGAGGCCCGCAGACCGTGCGGCTGGCGGACGGCACCGAACTCACCGGCCTGGACGCGGTCGTGCTGGCGCAGGGGCACGTCCCGGTCCGGGTCTCGGGACGGGTGCGCGCGCTGAGGACGTTCGCC
The DNA here is from genome assembly GCF_055580905.1 of Streptomyces sp. NPDC031497. Lineage (NCBI taxonomy): Bacteria > Bacillati > Actinomycetota > Actinomycetes > Kitasatosporales > Streptomycetaceae > Streptomyces > Streptomyces sp. NPDC031497. Next base: position 143,124 of record NZ_JBVIKO010000003.1, on the reverse strand, counting down.
GCCCGGCACGACCTGCACTACATACCGCCGGCCAATCCCGCCGACGTGGACACCTCGGGGGTGCGGCCGGGGGAGGCGGTGCTGCTGCGTGGCCTCGGGCTCAACTTCTTCGACCACATGGCCCTGTTCACGGTGGTCCGCGGCGGTCGCTTCGAACGGTCCGGCGGGCGCCTGGTCTACCGGCCCTCCGGCCGCGAACCCCGGCTGTACGCGGGTTCCCGCCGCGGTGTGCCGTACCACGCGCGCGGCGAGAACGAGAAGGGCCCGCACGGACGCCACCTGCCCAGACTGCTCACCGAGCGGTATGTCGCCACCCTGCGTGCGCGGGCCGGCCGGGGCGAACGGATCGACTTCGGCGACGAGTTGTGGCCGCTGATCGCCGTCGAGGCCGAGACGGTCTACTACGAGGCCCTGCTGCGGGCCGCGGGACGGCCCATCGAGGCGGAACGGGCGGCGGCGCTGTACGCCGGGGCGGGATCACCCGCCGAGCGTGCCCGGCTCCTCGACGACCTGGGCATCGACCCAGCCGCCCGCTGGGACTGGGAGCGCATCGCCCGTCCCTACGGGAACCGCTCGTTCACCGGCTCCGCGGACTTCCGTGCCTGGACGCTGGCCCATCTCGACGAGGACGTACGGCAGGCCGGGCAGGGGAACGTCAACGGCCCGGTCAAGGCGGCCCTGGACGTGCTGCGCGATCTGCGCAACGAGGTCAGGCTCGCCGTGGACCACGCGGGTCTGGACGGTGACTCGTACCGCGACGAGCTGGAAGGCTGGTACACCCCGCTCAACGCCTTCCTGTCGATCGGCCCGCCGGCCCGCCGGGTGGCGGAACTGGCCGCGCTGATCCGGGCGGACGTGCTGGGTCTCCTGGGTCCTGACGCAGTCTTCGGCACCATCGAGGAAGGGCCTGCGGGCCCCGCGTTCACGGCCCACTCGCCCAGGGTGGCGGACAGCGGGGTGAGCGCGCGCGTCCTGGTCGACGCGCGACTGCCGGGCGTCGACCTGCGGGCCGCCGCCGATCCGCTGCTCGGGCACCTCCTCGACTCCGGTCAGTGTGCGCCGTACCGGATCGCGGGAAGAGACGGCACCGCCCACACCACCGGCGGGCTCGCGGTGACCCCCCGGCCCTATCGGGTGGTCGATGCGCGGGGCCGGTCGCATCCACGCCGGTTCGCGTACGGCGTGCCCACGGAGGGCGTGCACTGGGCAACCGCGGCCGGGATCCGGCCCGGGGTGAACTCGGTGACGCTCGCCGATGCCGACGCCATCGCCCATGCCCTCTTCTCCCTCCCGCCGGCCGGCCCGTCGCTGCCCGGGTCCGTCACCAGCCTTCCCGAGGTGACCACATGACGTTTCCCGATTCCGTCCCGACCGATGCCCGCACCGCTCTCGACTCCGCGCCGGACACGGGGCTGCTCTCGCCGGTCCGGGTGGGCACTCCGGTCGAGGCCGCGGTCTCCGACCCGGCCTGGCTGCAGGCGATGCTCGACGCCGAGGCGGCCCTGGCCCGGGCGCAGGCCGGACTCGGCACCCTGCCGGAGTCGGCGGCCGACGCCATCGGCGCGGCGGCCCGGGCCGAGGCGGTCGACCTCGTGGCGATCGCCCGGGCGGCGAGAGAGACCGCCAACCCGGTGGTCGGTCTGGTGCGGGCACTCACGGACGTCGTCGCGGCGAGCGATCCGGAGGCCGCCGAGTACGTGCACCGGGGATCCACCAGCCAGGACGTGATGGACACCGCGGCGATGCTGGTCGCCCACCGCGCGCTGGGCCTGATCCACACCGACCTGCTGCGCACGGCGGACGCGTTGGCCGGCCTGGCACTGACGCACCGGGACACCCCGATGGCCGGGCGCACCCTGGCCCTGCACGCCGTCCCCACCACGTTCGGCCTCAAGGCGGCCGGCTGGCGGCAGTCGGTGCTGGACGCCGCTCTCCGGGTGGAGCGGCTGCGGTCCACCGGGCTGCCGGTCTCCCTGGGCGGCTCCGCCGGAACGCTCGCCGGATACCTGGAGTACGCGGAGCGCGACACCCCGGCCCCGGAGTCCTTCGACACCGGGACGTACACGCACCGGCTCGTCGAGGCCTACGCCCGGGAGACGGGACTGGCGCAACCCGTACTGCCCTGGCATGCGCTGCGGACGCCGATCGCGGACCTGGCCGGTGTGCTCGGCACCGTCGGGGGCGTGCTCGGCAAGCTGGCCCTCGACGTGCAGAACCTGTCGCGCACCGAGACCGCGGAGGTGGCCGAGCCCGCCGCGCACGGAAGGGGAGCATCCTCGGCCATGCCGCACAAGCGCAATCCGGTACTGGCCACGCTGATCAGATCGGCGGCCCTTCAACTCCCCTACCTTGCCGCCGGATTGACAGGGTGTCTGCTTGCCGAGGACGAGCGGTCCGGTGGCGCCTGGCACGCCGAGTGGCAGCTGCTGCGCGAATGCCTGCGGCTGGCGGGCGGTGCGGCCCACACGGCCGTCGAGCTGACCGAGGGGCTGCTGGTGCATCCCGACCGGATGCGCGCGAACCTCGGCATGACGGGAGGCCGGCTCGTCTCGGAGCGGATCGTCGCATGGCTCGCACCGTCTCTGGGCCGGGCCGTGGCCCGGCAGTTGCTCGACGCGGCGTCCGCGGAGGCGGAGCGCACCGGCGTGCCACTGGATCGCGTGCTGGCCGCCCGGCCCGAGGTCGTACGGCTCCTGGGCGCCGGGCGGATCACCCGACTCATGGACCCGGGCGCGTACACGGGCGCGGCGGGCCCGCTCGTCGACCACGCCCTGAAGCGGTCGTAGGGCCCGGCGCACTCCCTTCCCCACGTCCTTCGGCACCCGTCTGCCCGCACGCACCCGTTACATCCGCTCTTCTGACCATTTGTCACTGCGCTCGATCGAGGTGTCTTACGTTGGGTCTCCTTAGTACAGAGGGATTTGCGAAACTCCTGGAGCTCGTCGCGGAGGAGTCCGACACGTTGGAGTCGGCGTACGCCGCCGCCTTCCACACCGCGACGCTCGGTGGTCGGCTCAAGCCCGAGGTGGGCCTCGGCGCCCTGAGCCGCGCCGAGTCCGTCGTGCTCGCCGAGCTGCGGGAGAGCGGCGCCCGACGGCACCTCCCCCTGGTGCGGGACACCGCGGGCGAGCGCATGGTGCTCACCGGCACCGGGCGGCTGCGCATCCTCAAGGACGGCGAACCGGCGCCCGAGGACGGGCTGGAGATCGGCCGCATCGACTGGAACGGCAACCGCCCCGCCGACCTCGATCAGCGCTGGGACGAGCAACAGCGCGCGGAGGAAGGTGAGTTGAGCGATCTGCACGACTGGCTGCGGGCCCACCCCGCCGATGCGGTGGACACCATGGTCGCGGACCTGCGCAGGACCCTGAGCCATGTCGGACCGATGCGCGTCCACATCGGCGATCACTGCTACACCAACCTCGGACGGGAACACAGCAACCTGGTGGGCAAGTCGGTCCCGGCCGCCTCAGGGCGGTGCCGACTCAACGGGGTCGACGGCGTACCCGTCGAGCGGTGGACGGCCCCCGACGCCGCCTTCGTGGTCTGCATGTCCGCGCTCATCGCCTCCGGAACCCCCTCCAGGACCGAGGAGTTCAGCGGCACCCAGCTGACCGCCGCACGCCTGGAGGACTTCATTCGGGCCAGGATCGGCTCGTACGACGGTGTGGTGGACGCCGAAACGGAGCAACTGCCGCTGGTCGAAAGGCTCTTCGCGCTCGCCGAGCATGCCAGACGGCTGCGCCCCGGGAAGCTCGAACGGGGGCCGCAGATCTACCGCACGGTCCAGGCCATGACGATCAACAAGCAGGAGCAGTTCCTCGACCGCCCGGTCACCGCCGCCGATCTGCCGGCCGCCTTCGCCGCGAAGGTGACGGAGCTGCTGCCGGGGGCGGATCTCGACCGTCCGGACGAACTCGTCGACGCCTGGGCGCGGTTGATGCCCGCACTGCACGGACCCGCGTCCGGCGGGGCCTTCACCACCGGTCTGGAGGAAGTGATCCACGACCTGGTCGAGGTGGGTACGGAGTCCACCGGATCCCATGTCGGAATGTCCCGCGGACCGCGTGACATCACGGCACTGTCCGCACTCGTCGCCGCGGGCAGCCCGGACCCCGGGCACTGGAAGACCAGCGACTACTACTGCTGCGTCGTGCCGGCCCAGGACTTCACCCGGCGCTTCGACCGGGTCCCGGACGAACTGCCGCAGGTCGTCAAGGCCATCGCCGCCCGGATGCGCTGGAACGGCTGGCACTTCATGCCGCACGCCAGCGGTGCGAGCGACCACCCGAGCTTCGAGGACCGCGACTGGTTCTACGCTCCCACCATGCCCGACATGACCGAGTGGACGTCGCACCATCACCAGGGCCATGTCGCGAACGGAGTCCGGCACGCCATCCGGGTTCCCTTCGGCCTGACCCTGGCCGGCGCCCACCGGCCGGGAGTCCACGACTTCCGTCTGATGCGCACGGACGGCGATGTCTACGGCATTCCGGACCTGCGCGCCGCCATCGCCATCGGCCGGGTCCTGCAGAGCCTGTACCAGGCGCACGTGAACCGGTCGGAGCGGACCGGACCCGCCCTCGTCGTCTCGGACTTCGGCAACTCCTGGTACCAGCGGCGCCACGTGTCCGCCGCGGCCGTGCTGTGACCCGCGCCCCTGTGACCCGCGCTCCCGTACCCTCCCGACTCCCGCCAGTGGACCACCTTCAGGAAGGCCCCCGTATGTCCCCCGACCGTTCAGTCCTCCATCTCGGCCTGCGCCGCTCCCCCTTGGAATGGCGGCCCGAGATCGACGCCGCGGCGGAGCTGGGCCACGCCGTGTACGTCCACTCCGACTCCGGCCTCGGTCACACCGGGCTGCCCGACGACCGGGTCGCCGCCTTCACCAGGGCGGAGTCCGCCGAGGACGTGGCGGCCCGCGCCCTGCGGCAGGCACGGGACGGCGGGCACGAGCCCGCGGCGGTGCTGTGCTGGGGCGACCGGTACGTGGACGTCGCGGCCAGGGTCGCCGAGGCGCTCGGCCTGCGCGGCCCCTCGGTCGTCGCGGCCACCGTGTGCCTCGACAAGTCCGCGCAGCGCCGGGCCCTCGAACCGCACGGCCTCAACCCCCGCTGGCGCAGTGGGACCACGGCCGACGAGCTGAAGGCCGCCGTGGGGGAGCTGGGCCTTCCGCTGATCTTCAAGCTCGCCCACTCCTCGGGGGGCCGCGGATCCGCCGTGATCGACGCGGACACGGAGCCGGACGAGCTGATGAAGCTGACGTCTCTCAACTACGAGGACTCCGCCGCCTTCCTGGTCGAGGAACTCGTCGACGGCAGCGAGCACTCGGTCTCCGGGCTCGTGCACGGCGGCGAGGTGGTGATACTCGCCGTGTCCGACAAGTACTTGGCGCCCGGCGAACTCCGTACCACCACCACGGTCGTCCCCTCGGCGCTCACCCCGGAGCGGCTCGCCCGGGTGCACGAGGCGGCCGAGAGCGCGGTGCGCGCCGTGGGCATCGAGTCCGGCGGCTTCCATGTGGACCTGCGCTACTCGTCCGAGGGCCCCGTCGTCCTGGAGATCGGCGCACGGCTCGGCGGCGACCTGATCAACTCCCATCTCGTGCCCCTCGCCACGGACAGTGCCACGCAGCCGTACCGCTCTCTCGTCGAGACCCTCGCCGACGGTGAACTGCCGCGACCCGCCCCCTTTGTGACCACCGCGGTGATGCACCTGCTGCCGGTCCCCGCCGACAGCGACCTGCCGGCGGTGCTGTCCCGCCTCGCGGACCACCCGGCCGTACGGATCGCCGCCGAGTGGCCCTCCCCGGAGGACGAGGTCGTGGTGGTGGTGACAGCACAGGACCCGGACACGATCCCCGCGATCCTCGACGAACTCCGGCAGCGGACGGGACGGTAGGGCCGCGTGCCGGACCCCGTGAACTCCCCGGACACGCAGGGCCTCCCGGTCGTCGGCGTCCTGGCCTGCCGCAAGCGGCGTGCCAACGGGACCAGTTACTCCCGGGTCAACGACGTCCTCGCCGACAGTCTGCTGCGATACGCGCGCGTGCTGCCGTTGGTTGTCCCGCCCGACGAGGCCTCGGCCGGGGCCCTGGACGACCTCGACGGACTGGTCCTGCCCGGCAGCGGCTCCTTCGTGCACCCCCGCTTCTTCGGGGAACCCGGCGCGGAGACCGAGGGCCGGGAGTACGACACCGACCGCGACGCCGCCGCGCTGGCCCTGCTGCGTCACGCCCGTACCCTGCCGGACCTGCCGGTGCTCGGCAGCTGCCGGGGCATGCAGGAGATCGGCGTGGCGGCCGGGTCCGCGCTGCGGGACACCAAGGCCGCGGAGGCAGCCGTCCACCGCTTCACACCCGCTCCGGCGGGCGGCGACCGCTGGGCCGACGCGCATCCGGTGCACATCCGGCCCGGCGGACTGCTCGGCGGCCTTCCGGGAGGCCTCGCCGGGACCGCCGCATCCGTCAACTCCCAGCACTCGCAGGTTGTCTGCGCGCTCCCGGACGGCGTACGCGTCGAAGCCCTGGCGCCCGACGGAGTACCCGAGGCCATCAGTGTCGACTGGCCCGCACGGTATGTCCTCGGCATCCAGTGGCACTTCGAGCAGCACACCGGGGACAGCGCGCTGAACCTGACCATCCTGAAATCCTTCGGGCGGCACTGCCGCCTGCGCAGAGAGAAGAGAAAGACGTGCTGAACCTGACCGGGCCGTTCCTCGACTCAGTGGCCGAGCAGGCGCTCGGCGCCGTCGGAGACCCGGCGGACGGCGTGCTGTTCGTCGCGGGCTCGGTCGTCGACGGACTGGCCAACCGCAACTCCGACCTGGACGTCTACTTCCTGGGCGGCGACGGGGCTGCGACCGTCGGGGCCGACACCACCGTCCGCAAGGGCGAGAAGAGCGGCACCATCGGAGAGCTCGACGGACGTGAGGTCAGCCTCTCGATCCTGGAGCCCGCGGGCATCGAGGAGCTGACGCGCTCCTTCCAGGAATGTCTGGCCGCGCTGTCCGACGGCGGCGGAATCGTCCAGCTGGAGAGCCAGAACGATCTGAAGGTGCTGCACCGCATCCGTACGGGCGTCCCGCTGCGCGGTGCCGAACGGCTCGAGAAGCTGCGGGTGTCGACGGGCACCGAACGGCTGGCCGAATACCACGTCAACGTTCAGGCGGTGGCCGCCGTCAACCGGCTCACCGATGTCGACGGAGAACTCGCCGAGGGCAACGACGCCTCGGCATGCTGGATGTTCCGGGAGGCCGTCGCCCATGTCGCCCGACTGGTGCTCGCCCTTGACGGAGAGACCAACCCGGCGCCCAAGTGGCTGGTCAGACTGCTGGAACGGGGCGGCCCGGACCCCCGGCTCCGCTCCCGCCTCGCCCAGCTGCTGACGGAGCACGAGGAGGATCTGCCTGCGGCGCTCACGGAGGTCAAGGAGTTGTTGCGTGCCACCGTCGACCTCGCCCCCGACTCGGTCGTCGGCCCGTATCTGCGGCGCGTCATCCGGAAGCTGGGCTGACATGACCGCTGTCCTCGGACTTGCGGACCTCGCTCTGCACGAGATACCGGACGCACTCGTCCCGTCGGAACCCCGGCTCGGCGGGGCGGCGGTGCCTGTTCCCGCGGCGCGGCTGGCGGCGCTGAGAAGCACCGGGTCGGTGCTTCTGGGCCGACGGCCGGACGGCACCCACCTCAGGGAGTTCCGGGCGTCGGTCGTCGCCGAGGCCCGGGACCTGTTCCGGGTGCCGGACGGCCACACCCTCACCGTCGTGGCGGCACGGCCGACGGAGCTGTGCCGCCTTGCCGCCGCCCAACCCTGGGCCGCGGGCCTGGAGGTGACGGGGAGGGGGCCGGTCGCCGCCGCCTGGCGGTCCGGCGCGACGGATGCACGGGAGGCCGCCGGTTTGGCCCCCCTCGCCGTGGTGGCCGAGGAGGACCCCGCCTGGCGGGAGCGACTCGACACGGCCCCGGACGGCACGTGGCGCGCCGCGGAGCTCACCGGCACCGCCGAGGTGCTCACCGGGCAGTGCCTCCGCGACACCGACATCGCGTTTCTCTGCCCGAGCGGACTGCTCGGCGTCGGCGTCGGCCTCACCGTGGCCGTGCTCTCGCCGCGGGCCGTGTCGGCGTCACCGGGACTCACCCGGGCACTCGATGCGGCCGGCGCCGCGGTCGGCACCGGTGACCTGGTGATGTTCGCGCACGCGGTGCGGGCCATGGCGGAGAGGGATGCCGCACGCGCGGCAGCCGAACGCGAGGCCCGCCGCGCCCTGGTCGTCGCCTGGGCGGCGGAGCGCGACTGGATCACCGCACCCGCGGTCCGGGCGGGCGGCGAGCTGACGGTCCGGCTGGTCGTCGGCCTGCCGCCGCGCACCGTCGCCGAGCTCGGGCGGTTCCTGGAGGCCGCCCATCTGGCGTACGGACTCACGGACGCCGCCGACCCGCAGGCACTCCGCATCGGCCTGTACGACTCCCTGCGCACCGCCGATATCGAGCGCCTGCTCGGCCTGCTCGACTTCCTCCTGGCACGCCTGGCGCAGGCCACGGAACCCGATCAGGAGGGACGATGACCCCCCGCTCCGACGCCCTCATGATCCTCAAGCCGGACGTGCTGGGCGGCCCGTACGCCGTGTGCCCCCGGCCCGTCGCCAGAGACGCCGTGCGCGGGCTCGTCGACCTGTACACCGGGTGGCCGCCCGGCCCGTACGAGGCGGAGGCGTCCGGCGGCGCCGTCCAATGGGCCCGGCGCAACGTGGACCGGAAGACCGCGGCACGAGGCTGGTACGACAAGGAGCTGCGGTCACCGCGGGAGCGCGTGGACCGGCTGGGCGACCTTCTGCGGTCTCCTGAGCTGACCGGAGGAGGCCTCACGGAGACGGCCGGGCTGATCCTCGGCATGGCGGACGCCCTGGGCTTCACCGTCGCCGAACGCACCCGTCGCCGCTTCACCCACCGCGATGTCCTCGGCCTCTACGCGTACAACACCCACTACACCAGGCTTGCCGGCGACCTGACCGCCTACCTGTCCGGCAAGGAGGGGGAGATCATCCTGTTCGAAGGAGACGAGAACCTCAGCAGCCTCCACATCCTCAAGGAAGTGGTCCGCCGAGTCGTCCGCTACCCCACCACGCACTACGACGCTCTGGAGAACCTCCTGCACGTCTCCGACCCGGGGGCGACGGACTGGACGTACTTCGAAGGGACACAGGATCCGTGATCAGCAGCTGTACCACGCCCGTCAGCCGGTAGACGTACTGCTCCGTGGGAACGGGGATTTCATCGGGCAGGGAGAGGTGGGCCCGAAGGTTGCGGCTCCCCGCCGGCTTGCCGAAGTCGGACACCCGGTGCCCGTCCGTGGGCCGGGTCTCGGCCTCGGCATGTGGATTCCACCGCCGCTGTGCGCCCTGTGGTTGCCGGCGTCGCCGCGTACGCCTCGTATGTGCACCAGAGGGAGTGCGTCTTCGGTGTCCCCGGTCGGGCACGTCGGCCTGGTGCGCGCGGTGAGAGGTGGGCAGGGCGCCGGCGTGAGGCCTGTTACGTGCTGTGGATTCGTCGGGTGTCGGGAGGTGCGGTCGGTACTCAGGCCGCTGGGGCGGCGAAGAAGGCGGCGAGTCTGTGCGCGGTCCAGACGGGGTTGTCGGCGGCGTAGGCGTGGCCGCTGTCGGGGACGAGGTCGGCCCGGACGTCGTCGGCGACCTGGCGGACGCCTTCGAGGAGCGGTGTTTGGGGCAGGCCCAGGGCGGCGTTGAGGACGAGGACAGGCATGGGCAGTCTGGTGGTGGTGGCCGCGCGGATGGCCCGACCGTCCTCCAGCAGGGTGGCGTAGTGCTGGAATCCGCCGCGCATGCCGCCGGGGGCGGTGTAGTGCCGGAGGAACTCGGCGCGGTCGGCGTCGGTGAGGCCCCCGGCGGGGGAGCCGATGGCCCAGGCGGGGGTGAGGTAGGCGGCTTCCTTGCCGGCGGTGAGCAGTTCGGCGATGTCGAGTTGCATGTGGAAGCCGAAATGCCAGTAGCCGCCGGTGGCCGGGTTCATGAGCTCTTCGAGTCCGAAGCCGGGCAGTACCGACTCGGAGAGGACGAGTCGGCGGACCTCGCGGGGGTGGGCGGTGGCGTACGCGTGAGCGACCATGGCGCCGATGTCCATGCCGACCAGGTTGATGCCGGTGTCGTCGGGGCTGGTGCCAACGGTGCCTGCCGGGTCGAGCGTTGCCACGAGCTGGTGGAGGTCCTCGGCGACGTCGTTCTTGGCGTAGCCGCTGTCGGGCTTGCCGGAATCGCCGGTACCGCGCAGGTCGGGAGCGACGACGGTGAAACCGGCGGCGGCTAGGAGCGGCATCAGACGGCGCCATACCGCCCAGGTGTACGGCCAGCCGTGCAGCAGGACGACCGGTGGTCCCTCGCCGCCGACCACGTAGTGCAGGCGGGTGCCGTTGACCTCGGCGTACCGGTGGAAGAAGCCGCCCATGCCCGATACCGGGCCTTCGGCCGGCGGAGCGATGACCGGGGAGCTGTGTGCTGTCATCTGTCTGCCTTTCTGTCCTTGGTCTGTCTTTTCCGTCCCGTCCTGGGCGAAAAGGGCGGCTGGGCGGCTTCTTCCGTTGATGCTTGGGCCGCCGACGTTCAGGCCGCGCTCGCGTCGGCCGCCTCGAAGCGGGCGGCTGCCTCGGCGGGGGCGTTCAGGTTGCCTTCGGACCAGCCGATGCCCTGGACGAGGCGCTCGATGCGCCAGCCCTGCGCGGTGCGGCGCATGTGGTTCGTGTACGTGCCGCGCATGAGGAAGAAGTCCCCGCCTTCGGCCCCCTCCAGGTAGTGCTGGGCGTACATGTACGAGTGGCAGACGGCCCGGTCGGGGTCGTTCTCGTCGAACTCGATGACGTGGTTCGGGCTCAGGTGCTGGCGGGCGGTGAATCCGGAGAGGCCGCCGCGGGCGAAGTGGACGAAGTCGTCGCGGGCGAAGTCGTTCGCCGGCATGCCCGCGGCGGAGAAGTCGATGTGCACCGGGTCGGTGAAGCAGGTGGCGTACAGGTCCCAGTCCGCGCGGTCGATCGCGACGGCGTAGCGGATGACGGTGTCACTGATCGCGGCGCGGTCTTCGAGCCGGCGGATACGGGATTCGAGGTCGGAAGTCATGGCCTCTCCTTGCGTGAGGGTGCGCCTGGCGGACGCCTTGCGCGCCAAACATACGACCCAGGATCATCCGAAGCAAGATGATCTGAAGCAAGAAGATCCTGTTCTGGATCATATTATGGTGGATGGACGACCCAGGGAATCCAGGATGGTGACGCGTGGCCCCCACCGATCGGCGGACAGTGCCGGATGAGGCGTGTGCGCTCACCGATGACCCCTCGACGGCGGATCTCACCTGGCTGACGCACCGGGCCGCCGCCGCGCTCGGTGATGTCTTCGACGCGGTGTGCCGGGAGGCGGGCCTCGCGGACATGCGGGACTGGCTGGTCCTGGCGCTGGTGGGCGAAGCGGGGCAGCGCACTCAGTCGGAGATCGGTGCCCAGCTCGGCATCGACAAGACGACGCTGGTCTCCCTGTTGGACCGACTGGAGCGGGAGGGGCTGATCGTCCGCACCTTCTCCGCACGTGATCGCCGGGTCCGCATCCCGGAGGCGACCGCCGCCGGGCTCACCCTGCACGACAAGGTGGCCGCGGCGCGCGATGAGGCGATCCAGCAGCGGCTGGCAGCCATTCCGGGTGCCCAGCAGGCGCTCCTGAGATCGATGCTGTGGAGCATCGCCATGGGCTCACCTCAGTAAGGTTTTCCCGGCAACGTGACGGTTACGGAGGGGCGCTGTGCGGTCGAGGGCCGACGCTCCGGACACACAGGTCATGCGCTCCGGACACACAGGTCATGCGCTCCGGACACACAGGTCATGAAGGAGAGCAGCAGCCGATCCATGGACCTGCTCCCCTGACTGCGCCGATCCGCCGCGCATGTCACCGAGTCACGCGATGTGCGGGTTGCCGTTCGACGCGCCGAGGCCGCCGTCGACGCGGATATGGGCCCCGTTCACGTAACTCGCCGCCGGACTCGCCAGGAACGTGATGACGGAAGCCGCCTCGGCAGGCTCGCCGAAGCGCTGCATGGGGACACGGTTGAGCGCGGCGGCGACGATCGCGTCGTTCTGCAGGAATCCCGCGGTCATGTCAGTGGAGATCATGCTGGGGTGGACGGCGTTGACCCGGACGCCTTCCGCGCCGTGGTCGAGCGCCATCGCGTTGGTCAGGTTGGTCACCGCGCCCTTGGCGGCGTCGTAGGCGGCCAGGCCCCAGTCACCGCCGAGCCCGGATGCCGAACCGACATTGACGATGCTGCCGCCCACGGCGCGCAGGTGTGGAAGTGCGGCCCTGGAGGCGAAGAAGACTCCGTCGACATCGGTGGCCATGACACGTCGCCAGCCCGTCGCGTCGATGTCGGACACGGTGCCCAACGGCTCACAGGACGCGGCATTGTTGACCAGAGTGTCCAACCGGCCGTGGTCCTGGGCCACGGCGTCCACCAGCCCGGTGATCTCTGCCTCGTCCGAGACGTCACCGACCCGGGCGATCAGCGTCGAGCCCGTTGGCGCGTCGGACACCACCTTGTCCAGCTTCGCCCGCGTCCGGCCGATGATGACCACCGTGGCACCCCCGGCGGCGAAACGGTGAGCGGTGGCCGCGCCGATGCCCGATCCGCCGCCGGTGACAATGACGACCTTGCCTGTGAACGTGTCCTCAGCCATCGAGAATCCTCAACTCCTCATGTATGACGTGGTGGTGGTGTCGCCCGCGCGTCATCACGGGCGGGCGGGGCGGTCCTGATGTGCTCTGCGCGCTTGGCGCAAGGGGTACGGCGGATCGCCTGCTGGTGCTTCAACGGGGCGATGCACGGTGCACTCGTGCGCGGTAACGGCTTGGCTGCCGGCACCCCTCGTACCGGCAGCCGAGCGGCCGGAATACTGTTGGCTCACGAGGCTCTCCTCCTGTGCGTCCGCTGGTGTAGGTGTATCTGCCGGGCTGGAGCGGGCGGTTGGCCCTGCCTCGAACCCTAGGAAGATCGGCCCGGCGCAGGCTTGGACCGGGGCGCCAGCCGGACAGAACATCGGCGCCAGACAGCGCGGGGCCAGGAAGGCGGAGGGCACCGTCATGAACGGCAGCGGAAGGAAGGCCGACGGCTCGGGCTTCGACGCCTTCCGCAGCGGCTGGGAGGCGGAGATCGGCGACGGCTTCCCGCTGCCGACCTTCAGCCCGGCCACGACCCGTGACTTCAGGGTCAGGAGCCGCGCCACCAAGGTGGGCGACGTGGCTGTCACCGATCTCCACGGTGCGTCGGCCATCCGCACCGAGGGCCCCCTCGACGGCGTCGAGGACCAGGTGCGGATGTACGTCGTGCAACACGGCTCCTGGACGTTGGGAGCCCCGCTCGCCCGCGCCGAACAGACGGTATCGGCCGGGCAGTTCCTCCTGCGTCACATCGGCCGGCCCCTGCACTTCGAGACGGTGCCGGACACGAGGGCGAAGGTCGTCGTTCTGCCCGCGGCCATGCTCAAACCACTGCTGGGGGGACGGCAGAGCGTCAGCGGGCCGGCGGACTCCGCCGAGGTGCGCCTGCTGGTGGCCCACTCGAACATGATGTACGACACCGTCGCCGACCTCGCGCCGGCCGGAGTGCAGGCCGCCCACAGCACGCTCATCGAACTGGCCAAGGCGGTGGCCAGGCGCCGGATCGACGACGCGGAACCCCGACTGGCCCCCGCGCTCGTCCAGGCAGCGAAGGACCTCGCGGACAACCACCTGGCCGACCCCGAACTCTCCGGCACGATGCTGGCCCGTGAACTCAGTGTCTCCGTACGCAACCTGCAACGGGCGTTCGCCGCGACGGGAGAGCCGGTGACCGCCTACATTCGCCGGCGACGGCTGGAAGAGGCCCGACTCGCCCTCACCGCACCCGCCGGACGGCTGAGTGTCTCGGAACTCGCCGCCCACTGGCAGTTCGCGGACAGCAGCCATTTCATCCGAGCCTTCAAGAAGCACTACGGCCGGACTCCCACCGAGTACGCCCGCACAGTCACCCCGCCGCGGAACTGAGCCGCACACCGCACCGCACACGTGCGCGGCGGCTGTGTGCCCGCCTGCTCCGGGGCGAGGTCGGTGCCGACGAGCCGGGTGGTGATGGGCTCGGGCACCTCACCGCACCTCGAAGGTCGCACCGAGACCCATACCGGTGATCCACTCGGGGACCGGCTCGTACGCGGTCCACACCAGCGGCGCCCGTACCGCGGCGTGCCCGATCAGCCAGGTGCGGATCTCGTGGCCGCCGCTGCCCGCCTGCTCCTCCAGACCCGCGTCGCCGAGGGCCGCGATCGGCCCGGGCTCCCCGGTCCCCAACTGCTTGAGGAACCAGCGGTCCCAGGCGCTGTTGACGTGGGCGTGCGGATCGCCGCCCATCGCCCGCACCCGGTGCTCGCGCGCGACCGCGGAGGCGCGGGGGGCCTCGCGCCCGTGGATCACCGCGTGCCGGCGGTCTTCGGCCATCGCCGGATCACGCGGGTCGTTGGTGGGCAGCCAGTGGGAGAGCCCGCCGCTCGCGATGACCAGGACCCGGCCGGCGCTGCCGTTGCCGCGAAGGGCGTCGCCGAGTGCCCGGCCGAAGCCGAGGCAGCGGTCCATGGTCGGCAGCGGGGGAGCAGCGGTGTTCACCACGAGCGGCACCAACGGTATGTCCGTGCCGCCGCCGCACACCATCTCGTAACTCTGCACGAGTCCGTGATCGACGGTCAGCGCGTAGGACAGCGACAGGTCGAAGCCCGCGCCGGTGAGCCCGTCGTACACGGACCAGGCCAGTTCGCCAGCGACGGGCAGCGGGCCCGGCCGGCTGCCGAAGTCGCCGAATCCGACCACCTGCTCGACGCCGATGAGGAACGGCGGCATCGCGTCGTAGAAGTTCCCGTGGAAGTGGTCGGGGCCGATGACCACGACCGCGTCGGGCGCGAGCCGCGCCACCGCCTGGGAGAGCCGGGCCGCGTCGGCGAGGAACCGGCCGCCGGGTTGTTCGGGGCCGTCGGGCGGCAGCAGGGTGGCGAACGGGGAGTGGGACATGGCGACCAGGCCGAGGATCTCGCTCATGCCGGGTCCTTGCCGAGCAGCAGGAAGTCGCGATGGGCGCGGAGGAACTCCGAGGGCTTCTCCCACTGCGGCCAGTGGCCCGCGCCCTCGATCACGTGCAGGCGGGCATCGGGCAGCCAGCTCTGGAGCATCGCCGCCTCGTCGAGTCCGCCGGTCGGGTCGTGGTCGGTCCACAGCAGCAGCGTGGGCGCGGTGATCCCGCCGACCCAGTCGGGGTCCCAGGCGAAGTCCTTGCGCACCTCGGGATCCTGGAGCACCAGGGTGTTCTCGATCGCGCGCAGGAAGCCGGCGCGGCTGTAGACGGCACGGCGCAGGTTCACCAGCTCGTCGGTGACCATCGAGGTGTCGTGGAAGAGGAACTCGACGCGGCGGCGTACGGTCGCGTCGCTCGGGTCTTGGACGGCGGCCAGGGTGCTGTCCCGCATCCGGACCATCACCTCCGGCTTGTTGGCGATGTTCCCCGGGGTGTTGAGCACGAGCCGTTCGACGCGGTCGGGGTGATACGCCGCGGTCCACGCGGTCACCCAGCCTCCGAGCGACTCGCCGGACAGGTGCGCCGAGTCGATCCCGAGCGCGTCCATCAGGCCGACCAGGTGGTCGGAGAGCACGTCGATCGTGTAGGGCCGGTCCGGCAGGTCGGACCAGCCGTGGCCGACCATGTCGTAGGCGGTGACGCGGAAGTCGGCGGCGAGTCCGGCGATGTCCCGGGCGTAGGCCTCCAGATGTCCGCCGGTGCCGTGCAGCAGGATCAGCTCGGGGCCGGCCCCCGCGCGCAGCACCCGGGTGCGGACGCTGGCCACGTCGACGAACCGCAACTCGTGCTCCACGTCGGACAGTTCGCCCCAGATGCCGATGTGGGCGGGCAACGGGCTCATGCCGGGTCCTCCTTGAATCGCGCACGGGCTTCGGCGACCGTGGCCAGTCCCGCGCTCTGCCGTCGTCCGACGCCCAGCAGGTTCAGCAGGCGGGAGTTCTCGATGGTCAGGAAATCGACCGGGTCGGTCTCCGAGTCGTTGTAGTGGCGGTGCCAGGTCCAGGGCGGGGTGTAGATGAAGTCGCCCGCGGACCAGGGTTCGATGTCGTCCTCGATCTCGCTGTGGCCGTTCCCGCTGATGACGAAGTGCACCGTCTCGTGGTGGTGGCGCTGCATGTCCGAGCTCTGTCCCGGCGGGATGGTCTGCCGGAAGAGCTCGAAGGTGGCCGTCGGCAGCAACCCGGCGATCGCCAGCACGGTCGGATTGTGCACCTGGTCGGCCGGCAGCGGCTGGAGCTCGTCGGCGTGCACGACGACCGGCCGCGCCGCGCCGGGCTGCACGGTGTCATGCAGCGAGCCGAGGAAATCGGCCATGGTGAAGCGGGATCCTGATGCCGCCATCAGATCGTCTCCGTCCTTCCGCCGTCGACCGTGAGCACGGTCCCGTTGATGTACGCCGCGTCGTCGGAGGCCAGGAACGTCACGGCGGCCGCGATCTCGGCCGGCCGCGCGGCACGGCCGGCCGGAATCTCCGCGAGGTCCTGCGCGTCGAGTTCGTCGAAGCCGCGGTGTGCGGCGCGTGCCCGGTTGGCCAGGATCCGCGTGCGCCGCTCGGTCGAAGTGGCGCCGGGAGCCACGCAGTTGACGGTCACGCCCAGGGCCGCGAACTCCAGGGAGAGCAGCTTGGCCGCGGCCGTGACCGCGGAGCGCAGCACCACGGACGCGGCCAGGTCGGGCTGGGGCTGGCGTACCGCGGTGGACGTCACGAACACCACCCGCCCGAAGCCCCGCTTCGCCATGCCCGGCATCGCCAGCCGCGCCAGCCGCAGCGGGCCGAGCAGCAACAGTTCGGACGCCTCCCGCCACCGCGTGTCGTCGAGGTCGAGGATCCCGCCGGGCGGTGGACCGCCGGCGTTGAGCACAAGCACGTCAAGGCCGCCGTGGCGGTGCTCGACCTCTTCCATCGCCGCCGCGGCCGAGGCCGGATCGGCCATGTCGTACACGAGGGCGTGTACTTCGCTCGCCGCGCTGTCGCCCACGGTGTTGCGGAGTCGGGCGGCCGCGGCTTCGAGGGTGTCGGCGTGCCGACCGGTGATCACCACTCGGTCGCCCGAACACGCCAGGCGCTCGGCGATCGCGTGGCCGATACCGCTGGCACCGCCGCCGACCAATGCTGTCCGCATGATGTGGGCACCCACCTGAAACCCTCCTGGATCCGCCTGAAACCCTCCTGGATCCCTCTTGGATCCCTCCTGGATCCGCCCCTTGTCCGCAGGGCGGGGCAGCCTTAGCGTGACCGCCATGACCCCCGGGGAACAAGGGATGAGTCCCACTGCGCGGGACGGCGCGGTAGAGACCAGGGGCCTTGAGCGCGCGGCGGCGATCCTCGGCGCCTTCGACGCGGCGCACCGCGAACTGACCCTCTCCGCGCTCGTGGCCCGCTGCGGGCTGCCCCGGTCGACCACGCACCGCACCGCGGAGCGGATGATCCGGCTCGGCTGGCTGGACAAACCCCAAGGGCACTACCGGATCGGCAACCGGCTGTTCGAGATCGCGAGCCTGGCACCGATCCGGCTCGAACTGCGCGAGGCCGTGCTTCCCTACCTCCAGGACCTGCACAGCGCGACCAGGAACACCGTGCAGCTCGGCGTCCTGGACGGTGCGCAGATCCTGGTCGTCGAGAAGATCACCGGCCACCGCCCCATGCCGATGCTCTCGCAGGTCGGCGGGATCGTCCCGGCGTACTGCTCGGCGCTGGGCCGGGCGATCCTCGCCTACAGCGACCCCGCGACCATCGACGCGGTGCTCGCCGCCGACATGCCGCCGCGCACCCCGCGCACGCTGACCACCAAAGTGGCCGTGATCCGCGAGCTGACCGCCGTGCCGGCCAGGGGCTGGGCGGTGGAACGCGAAGAGGGCAACATCGGTGTGAGCTGCGTCGCCGCCCCGATCTTCGGGCCGTCCGGCGACGTCGCCGCCGCCCTGTCCGTCACCGGGCCCACCGCCCTGGTCCGCGCCGACCGGGCCGGGCCCGCCGTACGGCTCGCCGCCGCGGCGGCCTCCCGGGCCTACAGCACCCGCCGTTGAAAAAGTCCCAGCCGGTGGGACTGAGTCATTGTGCATCGACCGCTGCGAACCGACGCTGGGCCGAGCGGACCAACGCCGCGGTCGGACGGCCGTGGTGGCGACCGGAAGGAGACGACGGTGACTCTAGGCGGTGGCTACATGCTGCCCTCCCGCGAAGGGCACAAGATCGCGGCGATCGGGCTGGGCGTCACCCTGAAGGCGGACGGCCCGGCGACGCGCGACGCGTACTCGCTGTTCGAGTACACGGTCCCGCCGGAGACCGACGGGCCGCCGCCGCACCTGCACACCCGTGAGGACGAGTCCTTCATCTGCCTGGCCGGACGGCTCGACGTGCATCTCGGCGGCAGGGACTTCGTCCTCGAACACGGCGACTACCTGTACCTGCCGCGCGACGTGATCCACGCCTTCCGCAACCCCTACCCGGAGGAGTCGCGCGTCATCTCCGTGGTCTCGCCCGCCGGCCTGGAGGGCTACTACCAGGCGCTCGCGGACATGCCGCCCGGACCGAAGGACATCGGGCTGATGAAGAAGATCATGGCCGACTTCGGCATCGAGCTCCAACTGCCGCCCGAGGCCGTGTGACCATGAGGATCGCCATCATCGGTGCCGGTGTCGCGGGCCTGGTCACCGCGAAGGTGCTCACGCAGGCCGGACACCGGACGGACGTGTTCGAGAAGGCCCCGGACGTGGGCGGCGTGTGGAGCCGGACGCGCCGCTATCCGGGAGTGACGACACAGAGCTCGAAGGCGCAGTACTCGTTCTCCGACTTCCCCATGCCCGCGGACTTCCCGGAGTGGCCCGACGGCGCCCAGGTCCAGTCCTACCTCGCCGACTACACCGCCCACTTCGGACTCGAACCCGCCCTGCGCCTGAGTACCGAGGTGACCTCGGCCAGGCCGACCGAGGACGGCGCGTGGAGCGTCGAGTACCGCGACGCCGCGGGCGCGCACACCACGGAGACCTATGACCGACTCGTCGTCGCCAACGGGGTGTTCTGCGAACCGGCGGTGCCGAAGTTCGAGGGTCTGGCTGAGTTCACCGAGGCCGGCGGCCAGGTGTGCGCGGGCACCGAGTTCCACGACGCCGAGCAGGCCCGGGGCCGTAATGTCCTCGTCGTCGGCTACGGCAAATCGGCCTGCGACGTGGCCGTGCCGATCAGCGCGGTCGCCGCCCGGACCGACGTGATCGCGCGCCAACTGCTGTGGAAGGTCCCGCGGAAGATCGGCGGTCGGCTGAACTTCAAGATGCTGCTGCTCACCCGGCTCGGCGAAGGGCTGTTCCGATACATCCGCCCGCGCGGCTTCGAACGCTTTTTGCACGGCCCCGGCAACGGCCTGCGCCGCCGGATGATCAACTCCATCGGCAGCGTGTCCGTCCGACAACTCGGCCTCAAGCGGCTCGATTTGGTGCCCGAGGGAGCGATGGAGGACATCGTGCGCGGCGCCATCGGGCTCGCGACCGAGGGATTCTTCGAGGCCGTCACCACGGGCGACATCACCGTCCACCGGGATCGCACCGTCGAGAAGCTCCTCGTCGTGGACGGTGAGCCCTCCGCCCGCCTGTCGGACGGCACCCTGCTGCCCGCCGACCTGGTGGTCTGCGCCACCGGCTTCACCCAGGGCGTCCCGTTCCTGCCCGGGGAAGTGAGCGAGCAACTGCTGGACGCGCGCGGCAACTTCATGCTCTACCGCCAGATCCTCCCCCTCGGGATTCCCGGCCTGTACTTCAACGGCTACAACTCCTCCTTCTTCAGCCCGCTCAACGCCGAGATCGCCGCGCTGTGGATCGCCGCCGACCTCGCCGGCGCGGTGGAGACACCCGACGCCGAGACCATGAAGCACGCGGTCGTGGAGCAACTGGCCTTCATGGACACCGCCACCGACACGCACCACTGCCGAGGCACCAAGATCATCCCGTTCTCCATGCACAACGCCGACGAAGTACTCGGAGACCTCGACCTCAACATCAACCCGCTCATCCGCGCCGCTCACTGGCTCGGCCCGGTCGATCCGGCGGCGTACCGACGGCTGACCCCGATGCTGCTCAAGCGCCTGGCGCGGGTCGAGCACGAAGACCGGGACCGACCAGATCTCCGCGTGCTACCCGGCCCGGGCGGTTCGGCCCCGGGTTCGGGGCAGGGGAGTGCGTCGGACCAGAGCCTGACAAGATCTTCGTCGCAAGGCTGAGACGAACCAGGTGCCCCAGAGTGCGCCTGCCCGCAGCTGCAGGTGTCCGCCCCGGCGTACACGAGAGCCCCACGTGTGCCAGGGCGGACGCGCTCGCGCGGAGGCCGACGGATGTGAACGGTGGGGCTTGACAACGATGTCGGTCGGCGGCAGTTTCCACCAGGCGCGAACGGTGACCGACGCACCTTCACGAGGGGCCACAGGCCCGCTTCAGGACGGAGCTGTCCATGAGAAGAAGATCAGCGTTACGCACGACACGGTTCCTGCGAAGACGTCTCACGGCCATTGCCCTGGCAAGCGGCCTGGCGGCCATGATGGCGACCGGTACCGCGGAGGCGTCGGCGGACGCACCGACGAGTCACCGAACCGCGTCGGTGACCTCCGGCAACGCACGCTTCCAGATCCTGTCCCCGACCTTGATACGCACCGAGTACGCGCAGGACGGGAAGTTCACCGACAGCGCGACGTTCAACGCGGTCGGCCGCACCGCGTTCGCGCCGACCTCGTACACCTCCAGCACGTCCGACGGCTGGCTGACCATCAGCACGAGCGCGCTCACCCTCCGATATCAGGAGGGTTCCGGGCCCTTCGACGCCCAGAACCTCTCCGTGCGGCTGTCGGCCGGCGGGTCACCGGTCAGTGCCACGCCCTGGCATAGGCTCACGTGCGCGCTGGGCGCCCTGTGCGAGGCCGAGCAGTTGTCCTACAGCGGGGTCGGCGTGGCCTCGGACCACACCGGTTACACCGGCTCCGGATTCCTGGCCGGCTTCGAGGGGACGGGCAACTCCGTGTCGGCCGACGTCGACGTCGCCACGTCGGGGACGTACCAGTTCGACACCCGCTACGCCAACTCCGTCGGCGGCGACGGCCAGAACACCACGCGCACCCTCACGTTGTCGGTGGACGGCGGAGCGAGCCGGTCGGTGAGCCTGCCCGCCACCGCGAACTGGAACACCTGGGGCCTGGCGAGCAGCGCGGTGCAACTCGGCGCCGGCCACCACACCATCACGCTGGCGAGGACCGCCGCGGACTCCGGCGACGTCAACATCGACAGCGTCGCCCTGGTGAACCAGGGCGGCGGCTTTCCGTCGACGTCCACGACCGCGATCACGGCCTGCGGGTTCGGTGTGAACTGCGAGGCCGAGGCCGACCGCGTCTCGGGCTCGGCGATCACGGCCACCGACCATGCCGGCTACTCCGGCAGCGGCTTCGTCGGGGAACTGAACCAAGGGGCAGGCCTGTCGGCCCACGTGGTCGGCGTACCGGCGGACGGCACCTACGCCTTGCAGGTGCGCTACGCCAACGCCACCGGCGGTGACGGCCTCTACCGGACCCGTACGGCGACGGTGTCCTCCGGGGGCGCCACGCAGACCCTGTCACTGCCCGTCACCGGCAACTGGGACACCTGGAAGACCGCGTCGGTCCCCGTCACCCTCAAGGCCGGAGCCAACGACCTCTCCATCGGCTGCCCGGACACCGCGAGCTGCCACGTCAACCTCGACACGATCGCCGTCACCGCGGCCAACTCACCCGCGCCGCAACCGCACTTGGCGCTCGGCGGCTACCGCCGCAGCCTCGACGGCTTCAACGGCGACAACGGCACGCCGGCCACCACGCCCGGGCTGCTGTACAAGGACGGCTGGTACCTGCTCGACGACACAGCCTCGGCCCTCTACGACACCGGCACCCGCCAGGTCACCCAACGCCCGTCCCACACCGGCGGCCCTTACCAGGACGGCTATGTCTTCGGCTACGGCCACGACTACAAGCAGGCCCTGTCCGACCTGGCCACCCTCACCGGCCCGCCCCAACTGCTTCCCCCATGGGCCTACGGTGTCTGGTACTCGGAGTACATCGACCGCACCGCCGCCGACTACGAGAACAGGATCCTGCCCGCCTTCCGCGCCGAGGGCGTGCCCCTGGACGTCCTGGTGACCGACACCGATTTCAAGTCGCCCAACACCTGGAGCGGGTGGGAGATCGACACGTCCAAGTTCCCTGATCCGAAGGGGTTCTTCGACTGGGCGGCAGCTCAGGGACTTCACAACACGCTCAACGTCCACCCGAGCATCCTCAGCGGCGACCCGCAGTTCGCCCAGGCCCAGGCGACCGCCAAGGGCAAACTGCACAAGGGGGGTTGCTCCTCCGCCGCGAGCAGCGGCCCGGGGGACTGCTACACCTTCGACTGGGGCGACCCCGACCAGCTCAAGGCGTACATGGACCTGCACCAGACCATGGACCGGCAGGGCAACGACTTCTGGTGGCCCGACTGGTGCTGCGACAACTCCCAGTCGTCGCTGCCCGGCGTCACTCCCGACGCGTGGATCAACCAGCAGTACGCCACGGACGCCGACAAGACCGTCGGCCGCGGATTCGTCGTTTCCCGCGCCTACGGCTCCCTCCAGGCGGGCGGCTACAGCGGCCAGCAGGGACTACCGACCGGGCCGTGGGCCGACAAGCGCACCACGGTCCACTTCACCGGCGACACCTCCTCCACCTGGGGCACCCTGAAGGCGGAGGTCGGCTACACGCCGGGCGAAGCGGCCGCCACCGGCCTGTCGGCGATCAGCCACGACATCGGCGGCCACAACGACACCACGAACCTGACCGGTTCGGAGACCTACACCGCCGACGGCACGACCCACACCACGCACAAACTCCCCGACGACATGTACGCGCGCTGGGTCCAGCTCGGCACCTTCCAGCCCATCGACCGTCTGCACAGCAACCACAGCGACCGGCTGCCCTGGCAGTACGGCACCGCGGCCCGCGCCTCCGCGGACAAGTTCCTCAACCTGCGCGAGAACCTGGTGCCCTACACCTACTCACTCGCACAGCAGGCCAACACCACCGGCGTCCCCGTCACCCGCCCGACCTACCTGGAATACCCCGACGAGCCCCAGGCGTACGCCACTTCCGGCAGCGAGTACTTCTACGGCCCCGACATGCTCGTCGCCCCCGTTACCACGCCCGGCACCACGGCGACGACCTCGGTGTGGTTTCCGCCCGGCAGCCAGTGGACCGACTACTTCACCGGCCAGACCTACGCCGGCGGCACCACCCAGAACATCACCAACGGCCTCGACACCATGCCGGTGTTCGTCAGAGCCGGCGCAGTCGTCCCGACCCGCACGAGCAACGTCACCAGCGACGACAAGGCCCCACTGACCAAGGTCACGCTCACCGTCGCCGCGGGCGCCTCCGGCTCCTTCTCCCTCTACGAGGACGACGGAACCGGCACGGGCCCCGGCCACAGCGCCGTCACGAAGATCCGGTACCGGGAGAACGGCACCAAGCGCACGGTGACGATCAATCCCGCAACCGGGACCTTCCCCGGCCAGGTCAGAAACCGGCAGTGGACCGTCTCCCTCCTCGGCGCCACCGCCCCGACCACCGTCCGAGTGGGAGGGTCCCGACTGTCCCCTCACGCCTACCACTTCGATGACGCGACCCGCACCCTGACCGTCACGCTGCCCCCGCGCAGCCTGCACGCACCGATCACCGTGACGTACCGCTGACCACCACCCGGCCGCCGACGGGCCCGTACGCGGACCCGTCGGCGGCCGGAAACCGTCATCCACTCCACACCTCACTACGACTTGCGCCCCGGACACATCCGCCCAGTTCCACAGAGGCATCCGGAGACGCTTCGCTGCTCTGGAGAACCAACGCCCGGTTGGAGACCTGGTTCAGGCCGCCCGGCATGCCGCCGACCACGTAGAGCCCGGCTCCTCTGCCGCTACCTGCGGCTGGGCCCGGGGTGTTTGACCGGCGCAACGGCTCCGGGCGGTCGAGGACCCGGCGCCGCCGGCCGAACCACCCGGAAGTAAGACACGAACTAGCGGGCAGGAAACGGGAGTTCGATCGTAGGATGTGCCGCGACTGATCCCCGCCCCGGTTGAAGGACGTACACGACTCATGACCGACCCTGTGACGACGCCCGAGCCGGCTGACCAGCAGAAGATCGACACGGCGGTGCCGCACTCTGCCCGTATCTGGAACTACTGGCTCGGCGGCAAGGACAACTACCCCGTCGACGAGGCGGCCGGTGACGCGTACACCGAGGTGTTTCCCGGGATCGTCACCATCGCTCGCTCCAGTCGTGGCTTCCTGCGTCGCAACATCGCGTATCTCGTCTCCGAGGCGGGCATCCGGCAGTTCCTGGACGTCGGTACCGGGCTTCCGACCGCGCAGAACACCCACGAGGTCGCCCAGGGACTCGCTCCCGAGGCGCGGATCGTCTATGTCGACAACGATCCGATGGTGCTCGCCCACGCCCGGGCGCTGCTCACCTCCACCGAGGAGGGCGCGACCGCCTACATCGACGCCAACGTCAATGACCCGGATCGCATTCTCGAGGTCGCCGCCAAGACGCTGGACTTCGGTCGTCCCACGGCGCTCATCCTCAGCAACAT
Source organism: Streptomyces sp. NPDC031497 (assembly GCF_055580905.1). Classification (NCBI taxonomy): domain Bacteria; kingdom Bacillati; phylum Actinomycetota; class Actinomycetes; order Kitasatosporales; family Streptomycetaceae; genus Streptomyces; species Streptomyces sp. NPDC031497. Next base: position 118,354 of record NZ_JBVIKO010000003.1, on the reverse strand, counting down.
CCTGGGGCATGTCGCCGACTACGAGCAGGCCCGTGCCATCGTCACCCGGCTGATGGACGCCCTGCCCTCGGGCAGTTACCTCTCCGTCAACGACGGGTCGCGCGGCATCGACCCCGTCTTCGAGCAGGCCCAGGACGCCTACAACAACAGCGGCGCCGTTCCGTACAACCTGCGCTCCATTGATGAGATCACCGCGTTCTTCGACGGTCTGGAGCTTGTCGAGCCCGGTGTCGTCTCGGTGACGGAGTGGCGTCCGGAGCCCGGTTCGGGCGTCCCGGAGGTCGTCGCCGAGCACGGTGGACTTGCTCGTAAGCCGTAACGACGCGAGCCCCTGCGTCCTTCGACAGCAGGGCTGGAAGAACAGCGGCAGGCGGCTGCGTGCGCGGAACCGCTGAGGCCTCACGGGGCAGTTGGTGCTGGACGGGCCTCTGCGCCGCAATGGGCTGCCCCCCTGCGCACAACCTTCCGGAAGGCCGCCGGTCTGAACAGACACACACCTACGCGAGCTACCGGGGGGTAGTCATGCGACGGATAGGTACTGCGCTGGCCGCGATGATGCTGGCGGGCGGTGGTCTGTTGGCCGGGACGGTTCCGGCGGTGGCCGCGCCGACGGCGGTGGACTGTGCCGTGACGTGGGGGAGTCTGGACAAGGCCGGTGACTCTGTTGCCTCCAGGCGGCTGGCCGACGTGAGGGCCGGGCAGCACGAGTGCTTCGACCGGCTGGTCTTCGACGCCGCGGGCACGTCGGCCGACCCGATCGGCTACAGCGTCCGCTACGTCGACGTGCTGCACCAGGACCCGTCCGACGTAGTGGTTCCGATCAAGGGGGGAGCGATTCTGGAGATCTCGCTGTTCTCCTCGCGCTACGACCCCGAGACCGGCGAGCCCTACCCGCCGCTTCCGGCCGTCAACGTCACCGGGTACCGGACGTTCCGGGAGTTCAAGTTCACGGGTGGCTCCGAGGGCTACACCCAGGCCGGGCTGGGCGTCCGCGCCCGGCTGCCGTTCCGGGTCTTCCAGACGGCCAACCATCTCGTGGTGGACGTGGCTCACACCTGGTGATCCTGTACGGCCGGGGGTGAGTTTCCTTGACGCGCCCCCGCCCCCGCCCCCACTCCATCCGGCACCATGGCCGGCAGCGAGGAGAGCCGAGAGCGCCCCGTCAGCCCGCCGCCCCGCCCGGCAGGGTGACGGTGAAGCAGGCGCCGCCCTCCGGTCCCTGGCCGCCGGCGGTGATGGTGCCGCCCAGCCGGGTGGTGAGGCGATGGGCGATGGCCAGGCCGAGGCCGCTGCCGACGGGGCGGATGTCCCGGTAGCGGTCGCGGAGCACGCCACGCTCGAACGCGACCCCGGCGTCGTCGTCGGACAGGCCGGGGCCGCCGTCGCGGACCTGGATGACGGCGTGGTCGCCTTCGGCGCGTAGCGCCAGGACGAGGGGTTGGCCCTCCGGGGTGACGCGCAGGGCGTTCTCGATGAGTCCGTCGGCGATCTGCCGTACGCGGAAGCCGTCCGTGTCGGCCAGGACCGGGGACTTCGGGCGCTCCAGACGGAAGTCGACGTGGTGGCGTGCGCACAGCCGCGACCAGGTGTCGGCGGCTTCCTCGACCAGGGAGTTCAGGTCGGTGCGCTGGACGTCGAGGTGGAAGTCGTCCGCTTCGAGGCGGGCGAGCCGCAGCAGGTCGCTGACGAAGCCGTCGAGTCGCCGGGTCTCGGTCAGCAGGGTGCGCCCGACGGCGGGCAGTTCCTCGGCGGGCACAACGCCGTCGTCGAGGGCCTCCGCGTAGCCCTTCAGGACGGTCAGGGGGGTGCGGATCTCGTGGGAGATCGACAGCAGGAACTCCCGTTGGCGGTTCTCGCTGCGCGTCAGCGCCTGGTCGAGCACGGTCAGCGAGCTGCCCAGTTCGACCGCTTCCGCGGGTCCGCCCACGGGGCCGTGCAGCCCGCGTTCGCCCGCGGCCAGCCGGTGGGCGACGGCCGCGGCCGAGGTCAGCGGCCGGGCGATGCGGCGGGCCAGCAGCGCCCCGGCCAGTGCGGCGCCCACCAGTCCGGTGGCCATCGGCAGCAGCAGGCTGCGTTGCATCCGGGTGGCGGCCTGCCGTACGTCGGTCATCGGCTGGGCGAGCACGACGGCGCCTCCGCCACGAGCCGGGTGCGCTTCGACCATGACGTTCCTGCCGTCCAGGGCGGCGGTGGCGGACACGGGGCGGCCGGACAGCAGCCGGTCGCGGTCGGTGTCGGTGAGTGCCGGTGCGGCCGGTCCGGCGACCCTGCCGTCCGGGGCGACGACGGCGAGCCGCACGCCGTTGGATCCGGCCAGCCGCTGCTCGTCCTCGCGGAGGAGGGAGGGGAGCGCCGGGACGCGGCTGAGTGTCGCGGCCTGCTGGGCGAGCCGGCCGCGCTCCTGGGCCTCGGCATTCGAGTGGGCCGTCTCCCCGGCCACGAGCCCGGTCAGCATGACCGCGAGCGCCGCCACCAGTGTCGCCAGCAGGACGAGGGCGCCGGCGAGCGAGCCACGCAGCGGCCACCGGAGCCGGAGCTGGTGCCGGTCCCGGTGTCTGAGCCGGCGCCATGCCGCCTTGTACACGCCCTTGTACACGCCGGATCCCTCACGCCGGGCCGGCGCTGTAGCCGACCCCGCGAACCGTGCGGATGGGGCCGGCGTCACCGAGCTTGCCGCGCAGCTGGGAGACGTAGACGTCGACGACCCGGCCGTCGCGGTAGTCGGCGTACCCCCAGACGTGGGACAGCAGTTGCGCGCGGGTGAAGACCTGGCCGGGCCGGCGCATCAGATAGGCGAGCAGGTTGAACTCGGTCGTGGTCAGGTCGACCGGCCTGCCCTCGTGGTGGACGGTCCGGCGGGCCGGATCGAGGGTGAGTGCGCCCAGCGTCAGGACCGGCTCGGACGGCGGCCCGGCGGCCCGGCGCAGTACCGTCCTGATCCGGGCGACGAGCTCGCGCGGCGAGAACGGCTTGGTCAGGTAGTCGTCCGCGCCGAGCTCCAGGCCGATGATCCGGTCCGCTTCCTCGTCCCGCGCGGTGACCATCACCACCGGCGTCCAGTCGCCGCTGTCCCGCAGCAGACGGCAGAACTCCACGCCGTCGAGGCCGGGGAGGGTGAGGTCGAGGACGATGGCCACCGGGCGGAGCCGCCGGACCGCCGCCAGGCCGGCGCGGCCGTCGCTCTCCACGTGCACGCCGAAGCCGTCCCTGGTCAGGTAGAGCCGCTGCAGGTCGGCGATGTGCGCCTCGTCCTCCACGATCAGGACGAGCCCCTTGTCCTGTGGCATGCGCACCGAGCCTAGCGGTCATGGCTCCCGCGCCCCGGCCCCGAGAGAGCCGGTCGGCCGATCCTTACGTTCCCCGAACATTCCGCGAACACCCCCCTCGTACGGCCCGCCCATGCTCGGTGGCGGCCGGGAACCGCCCGGTCCACCGGCTGCCGAAGGCGACGGAGCCGTCCCGCCGGCTGCCGAGGGCGATCAGCGCTGCCCCACCGGCCACCGAGGCCGGGAGAGCCGTCTTCTGAGGCCCGTACGGCGCAGGTACGGCAGGTACGGCAGGGCCCGCCTCGATGTCGAACATGTGAAAGAGGAACGTCATGGCCAAGTTCATGCTGGGCAGGGCACTCGTCGGAGTGGCCGCCCTGGGACTCGCTCTCACCGCCTGTTCCACCGACAGCGAGTCCACGGAGTCCGGCGCGTCCGGCACGGCCGCCGCCCGGCCGAGCAGCAGCTGCCCCACCACCCCGGCCCCGCAGGGAGTCGCGGGCACGGCTGCGGGCGCCGGCGCCCCCTCCGGCGCCCCTTCCGGCCCGCCGCCCGGCGGCGCGGGCGCCGGTGGCCAGCTCCCGGTGGCTTCGACCGTGGCCAAGCCCGACACCACCAACAGCACGGTGATCTCGGCCACGGGGGCCCAGATCGAGTGCGGCAGGACCCAGGTGGAGACGCACGACGACATCGTGTACTCGACCCCCCGCACGAACGGGAAGAAGACCGAGCTGAAGCTGGACATCACCGTCCCGAAGACCGACGGCGAGAAGCCCCTGGTCGTCTACATCCCCGGCGGCGGCTTCCTGACGGCCCAGAAGGAGCAGGGGTTGAACCGGCGGACCTACATCGCCGAACAGGACTACGTGGTCGCCAGCGTCCACTACCGCACCACCACGGACGGTGCCACCTACGTCGACGGCCTCGCCGACGTGAAGTCCGCGATCCGCTATCTGCGCGCCCACGCCGACACGTACGGGATCGATCCCGATCAGGTCGCCGTGTGGGGCGACTCCGCCGGCGGCTACCTCGCCGCCATGGCCGGCACCACCGGCGGGGTCGAGAAGTTCGACGTCGGTGACAACCTCGACCGGAGCAGCGAGGTCCAGGCCGCCATCGACGACTTCGGGCCGGCCGACCTCTCCAGGATCGGCGCGGACTTCGACGACAAGACCGAGCAGGCCAACCTCACCGCCGGCAACATGACGGCCAAGTGGGTCTACGGTCCCGACACGAAGAAGTCCGTCGCCGAGTACACGGACGCGGTCAAGGCCGCCGACCCGGCCACGTACGCGGACGCCGACGACCCCGCCTTCCTCATCTACCACGGCGACCAGGACCGCCTCGTCTCGCCCAGCCAGACCCTCCAGCTGAACAACACGCTTGTGGCCAAGGGCGTCGACAGCACCCGCTACCTCATCACGGGCGCCGGTCACGGCGACGGGGCCGTCGGGATGCCCGCCTCGATGACCGAGCCCTGGACCACCCGGAAGGTCGTCGACCAGCTGGTCGGCTTCCTCGACGGGCACCTGGGCCACTGACCCGCCCGGAGAGGAAGGTCCCGGGCGCGTCTGACCGCCGCAGGCCCGCCGGGACTCTCAGGTCGCGGCCGCCCGGCTGATCGTCGCCCTGATGTGCTTCATCAGCGGCTGGTCGCTCTGTTCGCTGTAGTCGCACAGGGCGATCAGGACGTTCATCTCCGGCATGTAGCCGGCCGCGCAGCCCCGGGGGAGGTCGTAGGGGATGGCCAGATAACCGTTGAGGGTCCGGGTGGTGCCGTCCTTGGCCGTGCTGGTGATGTCGACCGGGTCGAACTCGGTGATGTCGCGTTCACGCATGTCGGACGGGTTCATGAAGACGAGGGTGCGCAGGTTCTTGATGCCCCGGTAGCGGTCGTTGTCGGAGTAGATCGTGGTGTTCCACTGGTCGTGGGAGCGCATCGTGCCGAGGGCCAGGGTGCCCGGTGGGGGGACGACGTCCGGCAGGGGGGCCGAGGAGAACTCGGCGCGGGCCGACGGGGTGCGGAAGACCAGTTCGCGGGCCGGCTGGCGGATGCGGAAGCCCAGGGGGAGGCGGACCCGGCGGTTGAAGTCCTCGAAGCCGTCCAGGACCTGGGCCATGGTGTCGCGGACGCGGTCGTAGTCCTCGACGTACCAAGCCCAGGGCGTGCTGCTGTCGGGGAGTGCCGCCCGGGCGATGCCGGCGATGACGGCGGGCTCGGAGAGGAGGTGCGAGGAGGCGGGCTTCTTCATGCCCACCGACAGGTGCACCATGCTCATCGAGTCCTCCACCGAGGTGCCCTGGACGCCGTTGCGCTGGTGGTCCTTCTCGGTGCGGCCCAGGCACGGGAGGATGAGGGCCTGCCGGCCGTGGACCAGGTGGCTGCGGTTGAGCTTGGTGCTGACCTGGACGGTGAGGTCGCAGGAGCGCAGGGCCTCGTACGTGGCCCGGGTGTCCGGCGCGGCCAGGGCGAAGTTGCCGCCCATACCGACGAACACCTTGATGTCCCCGCGCAGCATCGCCTCGATGGTGCCGACGGTGTCGAGGCCGTGCTCCCGGGGCGGGGTGATGCCGCAGACCTCGGCCAGCCGGTCCAGGAACTCCGGTGCGGGCCGGTGGTCGATGCCGCAGGTGCGGTTGCCCTGGACGTTGCTGTGCCCGCGCACGGGCGAGGGACCGGCACCCTCCCGCCCGAGGTTGCCACGCAGCAACAGCACGTTGACGATCTCCCGTACCGTGTCCACGCCGTGCTCGTGCTGGCTCACGCCCAGGCACCAGCTGACGATGGAACGGTCGGCCTCCCCGTAGATCCGGGCCGCCTGCAGGATGTCGGCGCGGCTGATGCCGGACTGGCGCTCGATCTCCTCCCACGGCGTGGCCTCGCACAGTTTGCGGTACTCCTCGAAACCCGTGGTGTAGCGGTCGATGAACTCCTGGTCCAGCGCCTTGGGGTCGCTCGCGGACTGGTCCAGGACCGCCTTCGCGATGCCTCGCATCAGCGCCATGTCGCCGCCCACGCGCACCTGGAGGTTCAGGGTGCCGGTGCGGGTCGCGTGGTGGACCGCCATGTCCACGAAGTCGTGCGGGATGATCGTGCGCCGTGACGCCGCCTCGATCAGCGGATTGACGTGCACGATCTGCGCGCCGCGCTGGTACGCCTCGGCCAGGGCCGTCAGCATCCGGGGCGCGTTCGACGCCGCGTTCACCCCCATGATGAACAGGGCGTCCGTGACCTCCCAGTCCTTGAGGTCGACGGTCCCCTTGCCGGTGCCGAGCGAGGCGGTGAGGGCGCGGCCGCTCGCCTCGTGGCACATGTTGGAGCAGTCCGGCAGGTTGTTGGTGCCCAGTTCGCGGGCCAGGAGCTGGTAGAGGAAGGTGGCCTCGTTGCCGAGCCGGCCCGAGGTGTAGAAGGACGCCTGGTTCGGGTCGGCCAGCTCCCGCAGCGCACCGCCGACCAGCTTGAAGGCGTCACGCCAGCTGATCGGCACATAGTGGTCCGACGCGGCGTCGTACACCATCGGTTCGGTCAGCCGGCCCTGGTCCTCCAGCGCGAAGTCGCTCCACTCGGACAGTTCGCCGACGGAGTGCGCGGCGAAGAACTCCCGTCCGACGCGCTTGTGGGTCATCTCCCAGGTGACGTGCTTGACCCCGTTCTCGCAGAGGTCCAGGCGCAGGCCCTTGGTGTCGTCGGGCCACGCACAGCCGGGGCAGTCGAAGCCGCCGTTCTCGTGGTTCATCTTCATGATCGCCCGGGGTCCGTCCACGAGCGCCCGTTCCCGCAGGAGGAACTTCGAGACGCTCTTGGCGGCGCCCCAGCCGGCGGCCGGGTGATGGTACGGGTGGAAGAACGGCTCCCCGTCCGGCCTCGGCCCCACCTCGGGTTCGATCTGCTCCCCCGTCCCCCGTCGCAGCCGCTTCTGCTCGTCGTGGGAGGTGCTCACGGCTCTCGCCCTTCGCCGTCGAGAGTGCACGCCGCCGGACCCAGTGGCGCCTTTTGCCATGCTAGGCACGCCGGATCAGGCCACGCGAGGCGAGGGGGAAGCGGCAGAGGGCGCGAGGCGAGGGGGAAGCGGCAGAGGGAGGGACGGGGGCCGTTACGGCGATCAGGACACCCCGGTCCCTCGCGTCGCGTACCGCTCATACGCCGCCACCAGCTCCGTCACCTCCAGGGCCGGTCCCTCCGGGTCCTTCGCCGCGTCGTCCCAGCGGCGCAGGGCCACCGCGTCGGCGGCCATCGGATGGGCGGCGAAGGCGGCGGTCTCCGTCTCGTCCATCGGGCCGCCCTGTATCTTCAGCGACGCGATCGACGCCGGGCTGAGCAGGGCGTGATAGGCGGGGTCCGTGGCCACCAGGTAGCGCTTGGCCGGGACGTGCTGGGCGATGATCCAGGCCGCGCGTTCGCTCAGGTGCCGACGAGCCCACTCCGCGCCCGCCAGCTCGTGCGGCAGACCCGGGTGCTCGGCCCGTATCTGCTTCGCCCTGCCGATGTCGTGCAGCGCGGCGGCGACCACCAGCTCGTCGTCGGCGCCGGCCGCCACCGCCAGGTGGGCGGCCTGGAGGGCGTGGGTGCGCTGGTCGACCGGTTCCCCGCCGTAGGGGAGGCCCGCGAGGCCGTCGATCAGTTCGGCCAGTCGGTCACTCGTGAGCGTGTTCATGATTCCTCCGTGCCGGAAGCTGTGTTGTGAGCACCCAGGTCGCGGGCGGCCTCGGCGGCGGCGAGCGTGGTGGGGAAGTCGGCCACCGCGCCGCCGCTTTCGCGCAGTGCCGCCACTTCCGACGGCGAGCCGGGGTCGTGGCCGAGGAGGCGGACACCGCCCGCCGCGGCCCGCTCGCCGAGATGGGCGAGCGCCTCCTCCCGGATGTCCAGGCGGCCCTCCCGGTCCTCGATCAGCCGGTCCACGTGCTCGCGGGCCTCGTCCTCGGTCAGGCCCCGCGTGCCCATCAGGTACTGCTCCAACCGCTCCACCAGGTCGGCGGGGAGGGGCGTCCGGCGCACCGACTTGAGCAGTGCCCGGGGCGTGGCGCCCGCCGCGGTGATCCAGCCGGTCCGCGATCTCCAGATACCTGGTCGTACTCACACCAGGAACGGTGTCCACCCAAGTCGTCCGGACAACTTGCCGCCAGCCAACGGCCCCGACCCGGAAAGTGAACAGTCCGGACAGTTGTATCGCGTTTTTTGCGTTCCCTTTGCCTTCGGTGGGGCGGCCCGCATCCCGTCGCGCATGATGGGGCGCCCGCGTCCGCACGCCTCCTCAGGAGCCCCGCCATGCCCGACACCGCTGGTGTCCATGACCAGTTGACGGCTCGTCTCGCCGGTCACACCCAGTCCTTCGAGAAGCTCTTCGCGGAGTACTTCGACTCCCTGGGCGGCGCGCTCGACACACCCTCGTTCAGCAGGTTCACCCCGGAGTGCCTGCACCTGCTGAGGGAGCTGTCCCTGCGCGGCGGGAAGCGGATCCGGGTGGTGATCCTCAACGAGGCGGCCCGCCTGGTGACGGACGAGCCCGTGGCGGGGCTGGAGCACGCGGCCCTGAGCCTCGAACTGCTGCACAGCCACGGCCTGATCCACGACGACCTCATCGACGACAGCCCCACCCGCCGCGGCGGTCCCTCCACCTACTACGCCTACCGCGAGCGGTTCCCCCGCCACCCCCGGACCGCGCTCGGCCTCACCGTGCTCGCCGGCGACCTCGCGCTGGCCCTGTCCCTGCGGGTCCTCCTCGACGCGCGGGCCGCACCGCCGGTACGGCAGGCCATGATCGAGGCGCAGACCAGAGCGGCGGCGGAGACGTTCCTGGGCCAGATCATCGACCTGGAGCGCGATGTCACCGGCGGACTCCCGGACACCGAGGTCATCGACCAGGTGGCGGACTACAAGTCGGCCCGCTACTCGCTGCTCGCGCCCCTGCGGCTGGGACTCCTCGCCGCCGGTGTCCAACCGGACCACCACGACCGGGAGTTGAGCCGCTACGCACGCCTGGTGGGGATCTGCGCGCAGATGCGGGACGACTATCTGGACCTGTTCGGGGACGGCGAGGTGATGGGCAAGCCGACCGGAACCGACATCCGCGACGGGAAGCGCAGCTACGTGGTGACCGCGCTGCTGTCGTCGCTCGACGGCCTCGGCGGCGCGGAGCGGGCCGTGCTGGAGACGGCGCTCGGCGACCCCGCCTGCACCGTCGGGACGATCGCCGCCGTCCGGGAGATCGCCGAGGCGCGCGGGGTGGCCGGCCGGCTGCGGGCACGGATGCGCGACCACGCCGAGCAGGCCGCTGCGGTGGCCGAGGGCTGGCGGCCGCGCTGGCGGAGCGAGGCGGTCGCCTTCTTCGAACTGCTGCCGCACTGGAGCGTCGAGCGCTCCCACTGAACCCGCCCGCTCGGCCAAAGCGCACCGACACCCCGCTCACCCGCGTCGTCGAGCAGGGTGCGGTGGAAGCGTTCGACCATGCCGTTGGTCTGCGGGCGCCAGGGCCGTGACGTCCGGAACCAGGAGGGCGTCGCCCGGCCCTTCCGGTCCGCTGCGTGCGTCGTGTCGTCATGTGTCCGACCCCCGAGGGGCCGCTGAGCCACCCTCAGGACGGGGAAGCAGGCGCGGAGTTCGACGCCCGGCCTGTACGGGTGACCACAGGGGCCGGTTTCCCTACACGGGCGTATGGCCCTCCAGATAGACACGTACGGGTCCGGGAAGCCCTGCGCCGATGGCTTCCGCGAACAGGAACCAGCGGAGCTGCTCCGGGCCGAGCCGCGCCTCCGCGGACGGGGTTTCGGACAACAACTGGCACACCACGAACGAGCGCGCGTCCAGCCGAGCGGTATCCAGCGGAGCCGTGCCGGCCGGCCGTAGCGGCGTTGAGCCGTCGACGAGATAACCGGTCAGCTCGTACACCAGGCGCGCCGCGGTGGCCGTCGCCGATTCGGCTGGTTCAGGAGTGCCGGACGGCAGTTCCCAGTCGCCCTTCTCGTTCACCAGCAGCAGGCGCCCGTCGTACACGACGACCGCACCCACCACGCTCCCGGCGGCCTGTTCCGACGTCATGGCCCACCCCTGCCTTCCCGCTCCGCCTGACCGCCGGCCGGTCACGTCGGCGCGATGATCCTTCCCTACCCCGGACACACCGGCTCACGCCGTACGGCCGCACCGGCCCGGCCCTGCCCCGGAGCCGCCACCTCAGCCGCTGACGATTCCCACGACGAGATTGATGGCGGTGGCGAGAATGCCGGTGCCGAAGACGTAGGACAGCAGTGTGTGACGCAGCACGATCGCCCGGATCGCCGAACTCGACACATCGGTGTCGGACACCTGATAGGTCATGCCGAGGTTGTAGCTGAAGTAGAAGAAGTCCCGGTACGCCGGAGGGTCGTCCGAATTGAAGTCGATCCCGCCCGCGGACTCGTAGTACACGTAGGCGTAACGGGCGGCGTACATCAGATGCAGCGCGGCCCAGGCCGTGAAGACGCCGCACAGGGCGGTCGCGGCCGCCACATGGCCGGGGTCGGACTTGCCGCGCAGGAGCAGCAGCACGATGGCGGCCAGTCCGCACAGGGCCACCGCGACCACCACGAGTTCGTCGGTCACGGGACGGAAGTCCTCACGCCGCGCATTGCGGTGGGTGGCCGTGGCGTCCATCGGCCACAGCACCGCCCATCCCGCCAGGACGAAGGACAGTTCCGTCGCGGCGATCGCGGCCAGTGCGCCCAGTGCTCCATCGGTCGCCAGTGCCACGGCCATACCGACCACCGCTCCGACGATCGCCGCGCCGGTGAGGCGGGGCACGGCATCCAGGGGCAACCAGCGTCTCATGCGTCATCACGGTAGCGTCGTCGCCGCCGGTCAGCGCCCTTCACGGCGTCCGATCGACACGGCGGGGCATGGGGCCGTCCGAGGGGTGAGTGTTCGTCGACGGGCCCAGCGAGCGTTCCGTCACCCGCCTCAGATGCCGCCCGAAAACCCCCTCCGTGTCCGGCGTCAGCGTCCGCAACGCCACCAGTGCCGTGATCACGACGTCGCACAGCTCCCCCTGCACGTCCTCCCACGTATGGGTGACGCCTTTGCGCGGGTTCTGGCCCGTCGCGCCGATCACCGCCTGGGCGACCTCGCCGACCTCCTCGGTGAGCTTGAGCATGCGCAGCACGAGGCCGGTCTCGCCGCCGTGCTTCCGGTCGGCCTCCAGCCAGCTCCAGAGGTCCTCGACGGAGGTCCACAGGTCCGGGGCTTTCGCCGGCGGTGTCGTCCGCTGGCCCGACTGTTCTGTCATGGCGGTGAGCCTGCCCTGCCCCGCCCGGCGGCTACTCCTCGAAGTCTGGTTGGTACGCGCCATGGGCAAGGGCAGATTGATTCTCCGTCCACCCGACTCGTGCGACGCGGGTCAGATGACTCGGCGGTTGCCGGGTGGAACCTCGCTCCGGTGCATTCCCACGACGACGGAGCCCGGCCCCCCCGGCGGACAGGCTCTCGCGTATCAGGTCGATGACGTAGTCCCAGCCGGTGCCGCGCGTGCCGATCCACCCGTCCCTGAGCAGAGTGGTGAAGGTGGTGTTGTTCAGGTACCGGGGAACCGACGCCTCGACGATGCGTGTCCCGCCGGACGGCCCGTCGGCCTCGGGGCGTTGAAGCAGTTCCTGGAAGTGCTCCCGCGTCAGGTACATGCCGGGGATGAGGGCGGCGGAGTTCATCATGAAGGGAGTGGTCCGGCACAACTTGACCATGCTGGGGGTGGGGACCAGGCGCGGATCTCCCAGTGTCCTTGGGCCCTCCTTGCTGGTCCGAGCCCACTCGTCCTCGGCCTCGCATTCGTCGTCCACGGTCTCCATCCGCTTCAGCTCCCGCTCACCGGTGGCATCGTGCCAGTACACCCAGCCGCGCCCGCTCTGCCGCATGCGCTTGTACTGGACCATGGCCACGCTGCGGGCGTGCTCGTTCACGTAGATCATGTCGACGCCCATGACGGTCTCGGCATTCGTGCGGTTGGCGTTGTACACGAACAGCCGATGGCGAGATTCGGAGTTGCGGCGGTAGATCCGCCAGCCGACCTGCACGGCGTCCTCGCCCTCCATGCCGGGGAAGCGCAGGTAGTCATGGACGATCTGCTGGTCCTCGATCTGCCGGAGAGTGGGCAGCCCTTCGACGAAGGGGACGGACCGGGAGCGGGGATCGTCCACGCTGAGCGGCTGCTGCCACGCTTCGAGAGGATCGCGGTCCGCGCCGAACGTCTCAAGGAGGGTGCCCACCGCGTCCTTCTCGAGGCTCCGCCGTTCTCCCACCTCCCCTGTCGGGGGATTGGCCCCCAGGCTGTTCTCCAGGTCGTTCAGCGTCTCGTTCAGTTCCGGCCGCAGATGCCGGACGGCGGCGAGCAGGTTGTCGCCGGCCGCAGGAGACATACGGCCGTCGTCACCGAGGAACCGGCGACTGGACCCCATGGCGTCCTCAAGGTCGATGAGCGGCAGTGGAATCCGGAGTGCGGTGAAGTCGCGGGTGAGCAGGGCGCGTTCGTAGGTACCCGACCGTCTACCTGGGAAGACGCTGCCCACGCCGATTATCCTGCGTTGGTTGTCGCGGGCGTGACGGTCGGTGAAGAAGGCGAGACACCACACACGCGGCTTCCTCCAGTCCTTGTACGGGTACGCGAAGGTCCGCTCACCGCGGGTCAACCATGCCGGTGCTTGCTCGGGGAGCCGCTCCGTCATCAGCGAGGTGCTGTGCACCAGAGCGACGGCGACCATCTGTGACCTCCTGCATCTCGTGAAACTGGAGGCTCAATTGTTGGCCAGTTTCCGGCTGTCAGGGCGGAGTGGCCGTCAATCGGTCATGTGAATGGCGATGATTCGACGGTGACGGGACCTCATGATGCGCCCGGCCACCGCGCGAGAACCCCCGGCGCTGCAACTCCCGTATGTGGTCCGCCATCCGTCCCGGCATGGGGCCGCCGTTCAGCAATACGCCCGCCCTGAGGTTGGTGCTGGTGAGCCGGGTGAAGCCGATGAGGGCCCTGACCTCGCGTCGCTGTTCCACCGGCCGCTCCTGGGAGAAGACGGACGATCGCGGCACGCTGAGCGAGGCTGTCTGTCCTCGGCTGGTGCCGATTCCCTATCCACCGGCGCTGACGAAGGCACGAGTCACCCACGCTCTGCGGGCAGCAGACGCGAGCCGAACTCTAGCCAGCCGTTGGCCAAAACCGGTCCGGAACAATCGGATCGGCTGCATATGCTGACGCAGGGCTGGGGCACGCTGTACTTCGCTTCGATAGTCTGAACAGTTCTGTCGAGAGCGGTCGTGGGGAGTACGGATGGGCAAGGGCGCGCAGGACATGCCTCTCGAGGTCCAGCACATCAAGAGGGCTCTGCTGCGGGAGTTCCAGGACCGGATCTCCATGGACGACTTCGAGAAGAAGGACCCCAAGGAGCGCGAGACAGCCCTGCTGTCGAGAGCCGTGTCCGCGAAAGCCGCCCGCATCCTCGCGGACTGCACGTCGGACGAGGCGGCGGCGTGGGTGATCGACGGCCGGGACGACTTCGGCATCGACTGTGTCGCGTTCTCCGCCTCGGGATCAGAACTCTGGCTCATCCAGGCCAAGTGGAAGGACAAGGGGACGGCCGGCTTCGACACGGAGGCGGCACTCAAGCTGGTACACGGGCTGAAGAAGCTCGACAACCGGGATCTCGACCACTTCAACGAGAGGTTGCAGCTGCTCGCGGATCGTGTGCACGGCGTCCTCCGGCTCCCAACGTGCAAGGTGAACCTGGTCGTCGCGCTTATGGGGGACGGCCGTCTCTCTCCTGAGACCCGCAACATCCTGGACGAGGCGGCCAACGAGTTCGGTGGACGCGGAAGGAGCGTGGAGTACCGGGTCTTGGACCAGAGGGACTTCCACCGGGCGATCCGCGAGGATCTGGAGCCGCAGCCGATCACTCTCAAGGCGACCATGGACCGGGAATGGTACAGCCGCGAAACACCGTACAAGGCGGTGATCGGTGAGGTCAGCGCCGATCAACTGGCGTGCTGGTATGGCGGCAAGGGCGATGACGAGGGCCACGACAAGGGGCACGGCGAGCGTCTCTACGACCGCAACGTCCGAAAGTCGCTGGGGCTCACCGGGGTCAACCAGACCATGGTGGAGTCGATGCTGGAGGATCCGGAGGGGTTCCTCTACCGCCACAACGGCATCACCGTGCAGTGCGACAGGATCGAGCAGGAGTACCACGCCAAGAGAGCGGTCGGCCAGCCCACCACCCTGACCCTGCACAACGCCAGCGTGGTCAACGGCGCACAGACGGTGTCCTCCTCCTTCCGGGCATACGAGAGAAACCCAGAGGCCGTCGCGGAGGCCTATGTCCTGGTGCGGATCATCTCCCTGGAAGGAGCGCCGGAGGGCTTCGGACACTCCATCACCAAGGCGACCAACACACAGAACCACATGGAGCGCCGAGACTTCATCGCCATCGACACCGTCCAGAGCGAGATCCAGAAGGACTTCAGCCTCTCGCTCGACAAGGAGTACGTCTTCCGGCGGGGCGAACTGGACCCGGCCCCCGAGTCGGGCTGCTCGGTCACGGAAGCGGCCACGGCCCTGGCCTGCATGCATCGGGACTCGTCGCTCGCCGTTCGGGTCAAGGGTTCGACGAACGCGCTATGGGAGGAGGGCCCGGGAGGTGCTTACACCAGGCTGTTCGGTCAGCAGCCGACCGCCCAGCAGATCTGGCGCGCGGTACAGGTGTTCAGGTTGGTGCGGGACCAACTGACCGAACTGCGAGCCAAGTTCACTGGACGACCGGCCGCAGTGGTGGACAGCGGTGCGCTGCTGGTGGTCCATCTCGTGTTCCAGCGCATCGGCAGGGACCGGTTCGACGAGTCGGACGACGAGTGGGCCGCCATGCTCACCGACGTGCCGGGGCAGGTCAGCGCCGTGCTCCTCTGCCTCATCACCATGGTCGACACCCTTTTCACGAAAAAGAGTTACGTCACAAGCACCTTCGCCAACGAGGAGCGCTGCGCGCGACTCGTTGCCGCGGTCCTGGGTGTGCTCGAACGCGGCACCGGTCCGGACTCGCCCATGAACCTGAAGGCCCTCATGGAGAACACCGCGGAGAAGCGGCAGCGGCGACCCCAGACCGTTCGCCTGCTCGTCGACCACGACGCCATCAGCGAGGGCACGCCTCTCGTCTACGCCCCCAGCACCGTGGAGGAACTGGCCATCGGAGCCTGGCTCGACGAGGACCCCCGGCGTCGCAGGGCGACTTGGGTGAACGACCGGAAGACCCCCATCCTCTGGGAGGCCGACGGCAAGCGGTACTCGCCGACCGGACTGGTTTCCCAGATGTGGAACGCGGCAGACTGGAGGGAGCAGTGGAGCGCGGTCCAGGGCCCGAAGCAGTGGAGGGTTCCGGGTGACGGGACGCTGGTGGAGATCGCCGAACGGCTCTGGCGGGAGATCGCGGACGAGGGTGAGCCGGGGGAGGAGAGCCTGGCGTAGCGTCCGGGACGGTCTGCCCGCCATGGGCTGCGGCCAGGGCATCCCGTCGGCCGCCTGCCACCTCGGACGGTCTGGTGGGCTGCGCTCTGTGTCGACGTCCGAGAGCGCCGGAGTGGCGCCACCGAACGTGGGGAGCCCGGCGCTCAGCTCAGTGGGCGGCTGTGGGTGGGGCGAGAGGAGCGATCTCCCTGTCGAAGAAGCTGTGGAAGTCTTCCCCGCGCCGGTACAGCGCATCGAATCCAGCCAACGTTTCCCGGATCAGTGCTCGGTCGGCGAAGCGGTTGGCTCCCGCCGCGTTTCCGTCATCGTCATAGCGCACCTCGTACATGACGACGTCTCCGAGGATCACCACCTCCGGAACAGGGCGGTCCTGCTCGATGTCCGCGATCTTGCGGGCATCGAGCACCCTGATGTTGTCGCCCAGTTCCACGCGCAGGCGAAGAACGAACATCTCCCATTGGACGTATGGGGTGACAGGGAACTCCACCACGCGAAGGCGGCGCTCCAGGATGTTCAGCCGTGCCGCCTCGCGAAACTGCAGCGTGTAGACATCGCGCTTCTCCTCGACGAGGGACAGCGCTCTTTCCCATTCTCCGGCGGCGAAGGCCTCCCAGCTGGCAAACCCTCGTTCCTTGAAGTTCTGCCCCCGTTCGAGCTTGTTCAGGCAGCGAACGCCACTGCCGTGGATTCGACGGAAATCCGCGTGATATGTGGAGCGATCCATACGTTCGGAAGTGCCGCTCGGGAAGGAATCAAACACTGGGGATATCCGGTTTCGCCGCAGCCAACATGTTCCTCGGGATGACAACGAGTCGCTCGTCGGGCCCTACTGAGACGCCCGTCGGCAGCTTCCCGCCAAGTGACTGCGTAAGGTCTCGGCCGATGACGGCGATGTCTCCGTTCTCGAGCTCCCAGATGTCGGGGCAGTCGGGGTTGTCGGTTGTGTTTCCCAGTTCCTGGGGTGACTTTCCCAGGCGCCGCTTGAATGTTGTGGTCGGATCGGCTTCCCAAGGCCTACTCATGGCCATCGCCCCCTCGATTGGATCAAAGTTTCATTAACTTAGCACTCGATGAATCAGCTTGACCGTGTCCAAACCGGACTTGCCGATGATAGCGGCGGGTGACCCCATGCTGTTCCATCCGGCCCGAGAGTGCGACGATAAGTGGTCACGAAACGGCAAGATATCAAAGCATGGCAGATGCTGAAGATTCGACTGATTTAGCATATGGTCGTAAGATTTGGAATTTCTACCCAGGGGGAACTGGGGACCCGGAGACAGCCTTACTCGCGCAGAGCGCGGGAGTCACACTGGTCACATTGATGACAACTGACGCCTGGCATCGCACCCGGGAAGGGATCACGCAACTGTGGCGTCGAACGCAGCCGCACCGCGCGGAGGCTGTCGTTGCGGAGCTGGAAGCCACCCGCGAAGACGCCCTGACGGCCGGCGAGGCCGACGACCAGGAAACTCTTGGCGAACTGCACCTGGAGTGGCAGGGACGGCTCCGGCGTCTGCTCGCCGCCCAGCCCGGCGCCGCTGTGGAACTGCGCGCACTCCTCGACGAACTTGAGCCGAGGGGCTCGACGGGCGCTGCGGTCACCCAGCACGCCAGCGCGTCCGGCCGGGCCCGGATCTATCAGGCGGGACGAGACCAGCACAACGCGCAGCAATGACAGGCGCGATGGACGGCCATGCCGAGGACCGTGGCCGTGTCTACCAGGCGTCGGGCGACCAGCACATCAGCGAACACCACCACTACGGCGATGAAGCGGCCACGCCAGCTGGCCCCGACTCGGTTCGTCGGCCGGCAGTCGGTCGGCCTCCGGTCGTGCTGCGGGATCGCGTCGAAGTTCTGGAACGTCTGCGAGCAGGTGTGCGTGCGGGGCGTGGCGGTGAAGCCTATGTGCTGTACGGCATGGGTGGCTGCGGCAAGACCGCGGTCGCCTACACGTTCTTCCAGCTGGCCATCAACGAGTGCGGCAGGGTTGGCCTGTGGGTCAGCGCATCCGACCGCGCGAGCCTGCGCGCCGGCATGCTCGCGGTCGCAGCCGACCGAGGTGCGGGCGACGGCGAACTGCTGGCTGCCCGCAACGGACTCCGTGCCGCCGCCGATCTCGTCTGGCACTACCTCGACCGCTCTGCCGAGCCCTGGCTGCTGGTACTCGACTACGCCGACCAGCCCGAGATCCTCCGTGATGGCAGCTGGCTGCGCACCAGTCCCCGCGGCACGGTCCTGGTGACCACACGCCGGTCGGCCGCCCGCTGGTGGCCCGGGGCAGAGCTGCAGCACATCGGGGTACTACCGCGTGAGGACGCCGCGTGGGTACTGCGCGACCTCGCCCCGCACAGCGGCACGCAGGAGGAGGCGGCGGAGATCGCGGAACGACTCGGCCGGTTGCCGCTCGCCCTCACCCTGGCAGGCGGCTTCCTCTCCCAACAAGTGCTCGATCCCTGGACGATGGAGACCTACGGGCGCCATCTCGACGAAGGGCAACGAGTCGCGCTCATCGACCAAGGAGCCGACGTCCTGTCCCAAAAGGACCCACGGCACATGGTGGGGCTGACGTGGCAACTGACACTCGACGCGTTCGGGGCACGAGGGCTGCCCGAAGCGACCGCCCTGCTGAGGCTGCTGGCTCGCTTCGCTCCCGAACCATTGCCGCTGTCGCTGCTCAACCGATCCGAGATCGACGCTGTTCTTCCTCGCGCGAGTTACGAAACCGCGCTGAGAGCACTGCTCGACCAGTCGTTGTCCGAACTGGTCGACGTCGGTGTGCGGTGCGCGCAGAGCCATGGGGTGCTGCTCGACAGCGTTGCGGCGGCGACTCCGGCGGAGACGGTTCCGCTTCTCGACACGACCGCCGTCCGACTGCTTGACGCGGCCGTTCCTGGTCTCCCCGACGCGGGTCCGCACGATCCGCTGCTCCGGCTGCTCGTTCCCCATGCGCTCGCCTTGCTGCGACGCATCGACGACCTGGCGACGTCGGCGGATGCTCTGGCCGTGGTGACCCGGTTGACCGTCGCTCTGCACCGCACCGGAGACTACGTCTCCGCCTGGGAGACCGCCCGAGCCGCAGCGGACCTCGGCGAGCGGCAACTCGGCGCGGAGCACCGGTCCGTACTGGCCGCCCGTTCCAGGGCAGGCCGCGCGCTTTTCCGTCTGGGCAGGTACGCCGAGGCCGAGTCGCTGCTCGAGCGCGTCCGCGCCGCTCAGGACCGTCTGTTCGGGGCAAACGATCCCGACACCCTGGACAGCGGCCATGGCCTTCAGCTCGTGCTGGGAAATCTCGGCAGACGGGACGAGGCCCTCTCGCTCCTCCGGTCCACGGTCGCCGGCCGACGCATGGCGCTGGGCCCCACGCACCCTTTGACCTTACGCTCGCGCTCAAGCCTGCTGGTCCTGCTGTCCGCCTCCGAGGTCGTCATTGAAGAAGACGGCGCACTTCTTCACCTGCCCTCGGAATGCGACCGGCTTCTCGGCCCGGACCACACGGTGACCTTGGGAGCCCACCACAACCGCGCTTGGGCGCTCTACTTGTTGGGTCGCTTCGACGAGGCCGACCAGGAGATACGGCTGGTCGCCGAGGCCTACCGGCGACGCTTCGGTCCCGACTACCCGATCGCGCTCTCGGCCCAGCAGCTTCTCTCCCGCACCCAGGCCGCGCTCGGACATGTGGACGCGGGGACAGAACTGATGACGGATGTCGTGGCCAGACGGGAACGCAGCCTGGGTTCCGACCACCCGTTTACGGTTGCCGGCCGGGAGCTGTTGAGCGCTCTCGCTTCGGGGCAGTGGGGTCCACCCGCGACGGAGGCGTGATGGGCGTGCGTCCGCGGCGGGTGGGCGCGCCCACGGGTGGGTCCCAACCTTCACTGATTGAGGCTCAGGGCTCCGTTCAGCGCAGGTGATCGACGAAGGCGGACCATGCGCTGGGGGAAAAGGCCAGCGTGGGGCCGGTAGGGCGCTTGCTATCGCGGACGGGGATGAGGGTGGGGAGGCTGTCGGCGACCTCGACGCAGTTGCCTTGCCCGCCGCTGTAGCTGCTCGCCCGCCATGTTGCTCCCGCGGGTGCGGGATGTATGTCGTGGTCCTGACTCATGATCGGTACTCCTTGGCGGTACGGCGGATCAATGCGAGCGATTCCGTCGGCGGCAGCGCTGTGGTGCGGGCGTCGTCGAAGAGGGCGCGGTAGTACGCGACTTCCGGTTCGCGCTCCATCCAGATGTTGCCGGTTGGGGTCTCCGTCAGTACGAGGTCGAGCGACGTCACCTGGGGAAAGCTCAGCAGCAGGTATGGGCCGAACATACCCGAGTGGGCACCGCGCGAGAACGGCAATACCTGGACAGTGATGTTGGGGAGCTCCGCCATCGTGGCGAGGTGCTCCAGTTGCGCCTGCATCACTGCGGGACCGCCCACGTGCTGTCGGAGGACTCCTTCTGCCAGCACTGCCCAGAGCGACATGGGGTCCTCGTCGGTGAGCCGTTGCTGTCGGGCGAGCCGTACCTGGACGAACTGATCGATCTCCTCCGGCGTCTTCCAGGCTCTTGACGCGACCGTCACCGCACGGCCGTACTCAGAGGTTTGGAGGAGTCCCGGAATCAGCTGCACCTCGTACGTTCGGACGGTGTCGCAAATGGCCTCCAGCTCGATCTGATCGCGGTACGAGTCGCCCAGAACAGAGCCGTACTGATGCCACCACCCGTCGCGACGGCGCCGGTTGGCTCGCAGCGCCATGGCTCCGAGGCGGTTGCGTGTCTCTGGGTCCTCGACCCGGTAGGCGTGCATGAGCGCGTTCAGATCAGGGGTGCGGACGGGCACGTGCCCGTTCTCCATCCGGCTGATCTTCCCCTTGGTGCAGTCGAGTAACTCGGCGGCTTCCGCCATGGACACACGCGCGGCCTCACGAAACTTGCGCAGTTCGTCGCCGAGTTGGCGTCCGAGCACAGTGGACGGTTTGACAGTAGGCATGCCCGACTCCTACCAGAGGCCAGAGGTGTAGGGCGTGACGCTTACTCGAAAGAGTGAAACAGGGCTAGCAAGCTCCATGCAACATTGCGCCGATCCATATGCTGCGGAACGCTGTGAATAGCTGGCCAGTAACTGGCGTGGCAGCGCGGCAACTTGATCAGTGGTTATCGACTCTCTGGGGGCGTCATGGCAGAGAGCTTCAGCTCGAACGAAGTCACCTTCCGGCTGTCCCGGTCCCGTCGAAGCGTGCCGAGGTCCCGGGCCGCTTTACATGCCGTACTCGGCGGGTGGGGTGTCGGCCAAGATGTCCTGGAGTCGGCGGAGTTGGTGCTCTCCGAGCTGGTGACCAACGCGCTGCGCGTGCGTGTACCGAGCGACCGGCAGGTGGGTGTCAGGATCGCACGATCGCCGGCGGACGGGCTGCTGCGGTTGGAGGTCAGCGACGCGGGCCCGGGCAGGCCCGAAGTGCGGTCGCCCAGTGACGAGGAGACCGGCGGGCGTGGGCTGCTGCTGGTGGAGGCGTTGGCTCACCGCTGGGGCGTCGAGGAGCGCGCGGGCGCGATCGGGAAGACGGTTTGGGCCGAGCTGAAGGCACCGGACATCGTGGCCGCCGAGCCCGTCGGGAGGGAGGTCGCGGCGGCCGTCGTGCGGCCTGGGCAGCACGTGAGGGTGTGGGGTGAGTGGCACAGCGTCCGCGCGGTGCGCACTGAGCCGTACGCGGCTGGTGGTCTCGCTGTCGTGCTCGGACTGGACGACGGCCCGGAGCTACGGGTGTCCGCGGCGGAGACACTGGTTGTACGGGACGGTGGGGCTGCTGTGATCACCGGGTGCGGCCACCCTGAGCGGTGAGGCGCAGGATCGGCGGCGGCCCGGTACTTCTGTGAGCCGTCCGTCGATCTCTGGAAACCCTGTCCTCAATCCCTGCCGTACAGTGAAAACCATGTCGCGCGAGTGCTGAGATGCTTCCCGAGGGAGCTCCAGCCAGGCAAGGAGAGAGGTGGCACCGTGAGCACCCCGGCTCATCACCCCATTCCCGTCCGTCGTGGGCACCTGCGCGAAGCCGCGGAGAGCATTGAGCAGGCCACAGGCATGAGTGTTGAGATCATCGGAGGAACACTCGTGATGTCCCCAAGCCCGAGCGGCAGGCACGCCGGAATCATCATCGACCTGCGCGATGCCATTCGCCCTGGGCTTTCGTCTCCGTACGAGGCGTTCGAGAACGTGTCCGTCCCGATGCCTGATGACCCGGACGACTACGCGACCCCGGATCTGACCATCGGCCCACGCACGTTCAAGGACGACGACGGCTGGCTCTTGGACGCTGACGCGGTCGAACTGGCCGTGGAGGTCATCTCTCCGACCGAGCGGCTCAAAGGCATCAACGAAAAGACCGCGTGGTACGCCGCCGCGGGCGTCGCTCGCCTTCTGCAGGTCGACCCGAGGACGGGCACATGGTCGCTGTTCGGCCGGCCTGGGGAAGGCGAGTACAGGAGCGTCGTCCACGGCAAATATGGAGAAGAGGTACCGTTGCCCGCTGAACTCGGTGGCGATCTGTCCACCGCCGACCTCGGCCTTTACGGGATGCGACCGGGCCGCTGACTGCAGCGTGCCCCCCGTGCGGAAGGCGCGGAGGGCACGCCGGAGTGATCAGCCCTTTGCCGGTTCACTGCTCTGGCAGTGCCTCCGCGACCTGGCGGAAGTGGGCCGCCGCCTCGTCGAGTCGGTCCGCTACCTCGAAGGCGATCTCCCTGGGGGAGCCGAAGTCGTCCAGTTCCGGGGCGAGATGGGCCATGAGGAGCAGGCTCGTCTTCGGGCGGGCGAGGAGTTCCTCCACTCGGTAACGACGGAAACGTTTCGACTCCGACTCGGTTCGTTCGGTGAAGCCCCCCTCGGGGAGGCAAGCGGCGACGAAGTCGTCGAAGTCGGCCTCGGTGACCGGGTTGCCGGTGTCGGTGTGGTGGTTGCCCGTGCGGGCGTCGTACACCCACAGGTGCTGGGTGGCGGGCTCACCGCTCGGCTTGGGGGCGGACTTCGTGAAGAAGAGGATGTTCGACTTCACGCCCTTGCTGTGGAACAGCCCGGTGGGCAGGCGCAGAAGCGTGTGCACATCGCAGTTCCTCAGCAGGTTCTGACGTACGGTGGCCGCCGCGCCGCCGCCGGACAGGACTCCGTCCGGGACGAACACGGCCGCCCGCGCGCCCTGGGGCAGGGTGATCGCCAGGTGCTGGAGGAAGTTGGTGGGGAAGTTCCCCCTGTACGCCCAGAAGTCGTCGCGCATGGTGGCGTCGGGCTGGACGCCGTTGCTCTTGAACGGCGGATTGCAGATGGCCACGGTGGGAACGGCGCCGACCACGGAGCGGACCACAGGGCTCTTGCGCTTGAGGGTGTCCGCGAGCTGGACGGGAGCGGGGTCGGCGAACGGACGGCCGGTGTGCAGCAGGATGTTCAGCATGGCCAGTCGGCACATCTGTGCGTCGAGGTCGGCGCCCGCGAGGGCGGACGGGGCCAGTTGACGGTTCGCGGAGAGCATCGCGTTGTAGGCGGCGATGAGCGTCGTGCCCGTACCGCACGCCGGATCGATCACGATGTCGTCGGGTCCCACGTCGAGCACTTTAGTGATGGCGTTCAGGATGGGCAGGGGCGTGAGGGTCTGACCGGTCTCGATCTTGAGGTCGATGTCGTCGCGGCAGTCGCGCAGCATCCGTGAGAAGGCGCGGCCCAACTCGGCCTGGCGAACCGCCAGCCACTGGTAGGGGTCGATCTGCTCGACGATCAGCTTGTTGAGCTCGGCCATGCGGTCGAGGTCCCAGGGCTGGGCGTCACGGAAGACGACGCTCGCGGTCTGGCGGTCGGGACGTCCGGCGAGGTCCTGGTCGCCGAGATCGTCCATGAGCCTGGTCAGTCCGGTGTGCAGCGCGTCACCGCTGAGCAGAGCCAGGTTCGGCCAGGCGTCGACCGGCGCGACGGGTCGGTGCGCGAACCGTGTCGAGCGCTGGGCGCGCTCGTGGTCCAGCTTGAGGAACAGCAGGTAGCCCACGTGCTCCACGAACTGGAGGCGGGTGATGGCGCGAGTGCTCGTTTCCTCGCGGAAGAACTTCCAGAAGCGGTCCGCTATCGCGTCGCCGTTCCAGAACTTCTCCGGTTGTGTGCTTGCCGCCGCCGCGCCGTTGCCTCGGCCGAGCCCGTTGGTCATGCTGTCTGTCACCCAGTCCCTGTTCAGTCCCTGGCAGGCCGCCTGTGTCCGTACCGTCTGTACGGACACAGGGACGACCCGCCGTCCCGTTCCCGGAGCGGGCTCCGGCGGGCCCTCGGGAACTCCGGAGCCCGTGTGGGGCTGGGAGGGGAGGGACGGGGAGGCCGGGCTAACGCTCCTGGGGTGTGTCGTCGTCCGTGTGGTCGTCTTCGGAAGTGCTGGTGGTGCCAGTTGAACCGTCGGCGGCTTCTGCTTCCGTGATCGGTTCGGTGTCGGCCGCCTTGCTGCTCGCGGCCTTCTTCAACGCCTGTGCGACGGCGGTGAATTCGGCCAGTGCTGTTTCCAGGTCCTCCACGATCTCCTGCGCGATCACGTCCGGAGGTGCGAGCGAGGCGGAGGACGCGGAGGCAGACTGAAGCACCGTCAAGTCGAGGTTGACCTTGTCGCGTGCGATCAGTTCATCGTACTCGTATGCACGGAAGCACTCACTTGGCTTTCGGGCGGAGTGGTCACTGCCGCCGGAGTGGAACGCGGCGACGAACTCGTCGAGGTGTTCGCGGCGCAGGGCGCGCTGCTTGAGCGTGAATCGCTGGTCGGTGCGGAAGTCGTAGACCCAGAGCTGCTTGGTGGCGGGCTTGCCGCCGGGGCGGGGCGGGCGCTTGTCGAAGAACAGGACATTCGCCTTGACGCCGTTGGCGTAGAAGATGCCGGTGGGCAAGCGCAGCAGGGTGTGGACGTCGGTGAGGTCCAGCAGGCGGCGGCGGATCTCCGCACCCGCGCCACCCTCGAACAGCACGTTGTCGGGCAGGACCAGGGCGGCCCTGCCGTTCGTCTTCAGCAGGGTGTAGATGTGCTGGACGAAGTTGAGCTGCTTGTTCGTGGTCTGCGTCCAGAAGTCCTTGCGGGAGGTGTACGCCTCACCGGTGACCGAGCCCACGCCGAACGGCGGGTTGGCAAGCACGATGTCGTAGAACTTGTGCGGCGACTTCGCCAGGGAGTCCTGGATGGTGATCAGCGGACGGGCCTCGGACGTGCCGATGCCGTGCAGCAGCATGTTCATCAGGGCCAGCCGGGCCGTCTCCCGGACCAGTTCGTAGCCGGTGATGGCACCCGTCTGGAGCTTGCGCGCCTCGTCGCCGTACAACTGCTCCTCGTAGCGCCCGACGATGTGGGCGTGTGCGGCGATGAGGAAGCCGCCGGTGCCGCAGGCGGGGTCGGTGATCGACTCGCCGGGGCGCGGCTGCAGGCAGTCGACCATGGCGTCGATGAGCGGGCGGGGCGTGAAGTACTGGCCGGCGCCCGTCTTGCGGTCCTCGGCGCCGCGCTGGAGCAGGCCCTCGTAGGCGTCGCCCTTGAGGTCCTGGTTCTCGCGGGTCCAGGTGTAGGGGTCGATCAGGTCCTTGATGAGGCGTTCCAGGACGGCGGGCTCGTGGATCTTGTTCTGCGCCTTGGTGAAGACCTCACCGAGCATCGTGCCGCCGTTGCGGCCCAGCTGCCGCAGGACGTGCTCGTAGTGGTCCACGAGATCCTCGGCCGACCGGCTGGTAAGGCTCTGCCAGTCCAGGCCCGGCGGGACGAGCGGCTCTTCCGGCAGGTTCTGGCGGAACTTGGCCGGCCGGTTGGCGCGCTCGTCCGCCATCTTCAGGAAGAGGAGGTACGTCAGCTGCTCGACGTAGTCGAGGGTGGAGACACCGGAGTGGCGCAGCAGCTCGCAGTACGACCAGAGCCGGTTGACGAGCGTCGAGGTCGTCTCCCCGGCGGAGCGGCGGGGGCCTGGGGTGGTGGCACTGTTCATGAGGGCGGGGGCGGTGCTCATTGGGGCAGTTCTTCCTGACCGGGTGGGGCGGAGCGCGGCTTGCGGGGGGCACGCTTGCGGGGTGCCTTGGCGGTCATGCGTCCGGCGCGGATCCGGTCGAGCAGGACCGAGGCGGGCTCGTCGGCGATGTCCTGGGGGACGAGGGCGCCGGTGAAGGCGGCGTGGAGGAGGGCGGCGCGGAGGTCTTGTGCCTGTTGTCGGGCTGACGCCAGCGTGGCAACCATTGCCGCGGCTTCTGCTCGATGCTGGGCCAACTCCTTCAGAACCACCTTCTGGAGGGAGACTGGTGGCAGTGGTACACGAATCTTCTTTATGAGAGTGAGACTAAGGTTCGGTTGGACTCCGCCCGATGCAAGTGCTCGATTCTCTTCGTATAGCGATTCAAGCAATGCCTTGACCCATTCCCGGCGCGATTCATGATCGGAGTGCAGCTGAATTGCTGCACAGGCCTGATTAGTCGTGGCAGGGATGCGGAGCTCTGAGCATTTCCCCCGCGTTTTCCCCTCGCCATACATTGCCACTAGAATTGTGCCGGGTTCATATCTCTTGACGGCGGTTTCTGCTACAGCCAGGTTGGTGATAAATTTATCGGCTTGTTCAATGAAGGGCTCGTTCAGTAGTGAGCTGGTAACCCACGGAACTGTGCCGCCCTCATAGTATGCGGAATTTGCTTTTAGTGGAGTGGCTCCAGATGAGACATCTGCGATTTCTCCTATGGTGGCAGAATCCCATGAAGGTGCTTCTGGATGAGCCTTTGTTGCTGTTGCGAGGAGAATTGCATCTAGGAGACGAAGCCTCTTGTCCGCCTCGTCCAGTACCGCTTCTCCTGATTGAACATGCTTGATCTGTTCCTCAACCGCAGCAATGATGCGGCGCTGTTCCGCAAGCGGCGGCACAGGAATCTCAAGGGATTCCAGATAGGGTCGCGGCACGCGTCGTTGACCAACTGCGCCAGACATGTTCTGCTCTGCGTTGGCGCGCACGTCGCGCTGCAGCAAGTAGTGCATCAAGTATTCGGGGAGAACGGCCCCACGGCTGCGAAGCACGTGGAACTCGGTACTGCCAAGCGCGCGACCGCCCAGCAACCCTTGGGCTAGCGCAATCTTGCCGTTCTCCATACAGGGCGTGATCTTGGCGAAGAGAACGTCGTTCTCCTGGAAGTGTGTGAGGGACTTCTTTTTGAAGTCGCCATATCGCACATGGGTGGACGCATCAATACGCCCAGATTCGGCCTCAACGGAAGCCATGGGGACCTGAGAGATGTCGTCATCGTCTCCGGGTACATCATCGAAGGCGCGGGGGTTGACAATGCAAAGTTCCTCCAGCGTCGCCTGAGCCCACCCGCGCGGAAGCTCCCCACCGGACCCGCCCGGAAGCTCCTCCCGACCGTCCCCGGAATCCTCCCCCAGTCCCAGAGTCACGCGCCCAGCTCCCTGTCCAGTTCGTCGAGGATCTCTTCCGCCCTCACCTCGCCGAATTCGGCGAGAAATCCGTCCGTGCCGTTCATCTTAGTGAACGGGGCGTAATCGAGGTCGGCGGTGTCGAAGCGTACACGCTCGATCGTGGCACCGGCGATGTGGTCGAGCCACCAGCGTTCGGCGTCGGTGAAGGTCACGCCTGCCTGTTCCTGCCTGGCCAGCCAGGCCGCGTACCGCTCCTGTACCGCCTCCTCGTGCGGGCGCGGCGGTGTGGCATCCTCCTCCGCGCCGCCCGCCAACTCGTACCGCATCAGGGCCAGCAGGTCGGCCGCCGTGCGGGCGGCGGAACGGTTCGCCGTCACGGCCTCGCCCACCTGCTCGTACGACCGCCACAGCTTCTCCGCCGTCCAGGCGCGCGGCGGGCGGGCGACGGCCCGTGCCAGGTCCCTGAGGCGCCGCAGGGCCTCGCGTGGCGGCACCGGCGAATCGGCCGAGAACGCGAGGGTGAGCGCCGCCATCTCGTCCCGGTGCTCCTTGACGTAGGCCTGCCAGTCGCGGACGGTCTCGCGTGCCGTCGACTCGTCCTCCGGGACGGCGCCGGCTGACACGAGGGCGTCGCGGCTCGTCTCGTCGTACAGGATGTCCTTCGCGCGGCGCATCTCCAGCAGCCGGGTGCGCAGCTCGGGGTTGGAGGCCAACGGGCGTAGCGCCCGTTCGGTCACGTCTTTGACGGCCTGGTCGGGGTCGAGGCCGAGGCGTTCGGCGGCCTCGCGGGTCTTGCCCTGCTCGTCGATCGAGACGGCATCGACCATCTTGTGCACGATGTGCTTCAGCGGGACGCCGCCGGTGAGGCCCTCGACCTCGGCGCGCTCGTCGTCGGTCATCTGGATGTCGAGCTTGGCCAGACGCGACGCGAGGGTGGAGATGTGGGTGTCCTCTGCGACGCCGCGAGCGGTGAGGCGGAGGAGCTTCTCAAGGTTGAGGTCCTTCTCCGTGTGCTGCTCCAGCGGACCCGCGTCCACCTTCGGCTTCCGGGTCACGCCGACCGCGTCGACGATCACGAAGTGCGTCTTGGGGCCAACGCCGGGGGTGACCCGCTCGAACTCGGTCAGCGACAGGGTGCGGGCGCCGCGGCCTTTCATCTGCTCGAAGTAGGCCCAGCTCTTGACGTCCCGCAGGAAGAGGAGGCATTCGAGGGGCTTGACGTCGGTGCCGGTCGCGATCATGTCCACCGTGACCGCGATGCGCAGTTGCGGCAGGTTGCGGAAGTCGGAAAGCCGTTCCGCCGGTTTCTTCGCCGCGTGCGTGATCTTCGCGCAGAAGTCGTTGCCCTTGCCGAAGACGTCGCGGATGACCTCGACGATTTCCTCGGCGTGGTTGTCGTTTTTGGCGAAGACGAGGGTCTTGGGGACGTACATCTCGTCCCACAGCAGTTCGCCGGTCTCTTTGTCGCGCTTGGCGCGCTCGGGGAAGATCTCGGTGAACAGCCGGTTGCGGAAGGTGTGGACGACCGTGCGCAGCTGGTCCTTGCTGATCACGCCGACGCCGACTTCCGTCGCGCCGTAGGAGACGTCCTCGTCGAAGTCCTCGTAGCGCTGACGACGGGTGCGGCGGTCGCGGACCGGGATGACGCCGCGCGCGATGACTCCGCCCTCACCCGTTATCCGCGTCACGATCTCGTACACCTTGAAGTCGACGTTGACCCCGTCGGCGACGGCCTCCGGGTAGGTGTACTCGCTGACCAGATTGCCGTTGAAGTAGCCGAAGGTCTGGGCGACGGGCGTCGCGGTGAGGCCGACGACGGGCGCGTCGAAGTACTCCAGGACGGAACGCCACTTGCCGTAGATGGAGCGGTGGCACTCGTCGACCACGATCAGGTCGAAGGACTCGGGCGGGATGCCGGGGTTGTAGCCGACGGAGATGTCGCCCGGTGTGTCGTACGAGTACTCCTCCTCGCCGTCCTCGCCCTGCGTGGCGGGGACGGTTGCGCCCGTCAGCTCCATGTACAGGCGCTGCACCGTGGAGACGACGACCTTCGCGGAGGGGTTCATGCCCTCGGCACCCAGGCGCTGCACGTTGAACAGGTCGGCGAAGGTGCGGTTGGTGTCGGGCGTCGTGAAGTTCTCGAACTCGTTCTGCGCCTGGGCGCCCAGGTTGTTGCGGTCCACCAGGAACAGGACGCGCTCGGCCTGGGCGTACTTGAGCATCCGGTACGAGAACGTCACCGCCGTGTACGTCTTGCCGGCGCCGGTCGCCATCTGGACGAGGGAGCGGGACTGGCCCGTGCCCTGCTGGCCCTTGCCCAGTGCCACGGACTCCTCCACGCCCTGCACCGCCTTGATCTGGGCGGGGCGAAGGGGCCGCTCGTCCAGCTCGGGCATGCGCAGGCGCAGCCGGGCACGGTAGGAGGGTGCCTGTGGGTCCTGCTCGGCCTGGCGGATCCAGCGGGACAGGGTGCGGGGCTGGTGGAAGGAGAAGATCCGCCTACTGCGCGAGTCGGGGTCCAAGGTGTTGCGGAACCGGGTCTCCCCGCCGTCCGACACATAGCGGAACGGCAGCGGGGTACGCCAGGCGATCAGGCGCTGCTGTGCCTCGGTGGGGTGGTCGGCGTACCGGTCGGCCTGCGCCTCGGCGGCCGTCAGGTCGGCGCCCTCGCGTTTGGCCTCAATCACGCCCACGAGCTTGCGCTCCACGTACAGGGCGTAGTCGGCGCGGCCCGTGGCGGTGGTCGTCTCGCGGACGGCGACACCGCTGCCGCGCCGGTCGCCCTGCACGTACAGGTTGAGGCTGCCGCCCGCGTCCTGGACGCTCCAGCCCGCCTCGGCGAGCATCTGGTCGAGGCGGGTGCGCACCTGGGCCTCGGTGAGGGGCTCGCGGGCCGCCTGCTCGGCGTTCTCCAGGAGACGGGCGCGCTCGGCCACGGCCTCGGAGGCGGCGGTGGGGCTCGTGACCTGCTCGCGCAGCAGCCGGGCGTCGGCCGCGGACTGGGCCTGCTGGAGCGCCGCGAGCTGATCGTGCATGGCGGCAACTCGGCGGGCCAGTTCCTCGCGCTCCGCCGCGGCGTCGGCGAGCTCCTGCTCCGCCGCGAGGCGAGCGGCCTGCTCTGCCTGTGCCTGGGACGCCTTGCCCTCGTAGGTGAGACGGGCCTCCTCCAGCGCACGCCGAGTCTCTTCCACCTGCGCGCGCAGGGCCAAGTTCTGGGCGGCAGGTGTCCGGGCCGGGTCCGGCGGAACGAAGGTCCGCTGTTCCCGGGAGCCGGTGATCAGGCGGTGGTACCAGACGCCGAGCCGGTGACAGGTCCGCAGAGCCCGGAAGGCTTCGTCCGGGTCGTCGTAGTCGTCGTGGTTGGCCTTGTTACCGAGCACGCGGACCTCGTGGAAGGCCGGCCCCACGTTGCCATGCAGATAGCCCTCCCGGTCGAGTGCGGCCAGGCGCTCGATCTGCTTGGTCCCGGTGAACTGGACGCGACCCCGGCGCACCAGATCGGAAGCGAGAGCCTCACCGAACTGCCGGGACTTGATGAGCGACGTGTTCGGGTCGGTGAAGACGTTGGCCTCGGCGCCCGAGCCGTAGGCGACAAGCAGCGGAAGATGGGCGTACAGGAAACCGAAGTTGCGTGATGTGCGGGCGAGTTCGGCGAGTCTGGGGTCCGGCGTCTGCGCCGCGCCACCTGCGCTCATCAGAGGGGTACCGCTCTTCCTGGGCTGCTGTACGACGTGGGGTGCACGGGCTGTACGAAGTGCACTGAAGGGATCATTGAGCCTAGCGCCGGGGGTGTTCAGGCGCCAGGAGTTTCGCCGTCGCGAGTGGTCGACTGAAAAGCGGACCCTGTCGCAGCAAGACCTCGCCTCTGGGTAAACAGGCGCTGCCCAAGACCAAGGGGGAACTTCAGTCGCCTGGAGTGGATGACCGACCGCGAGAACACGAGAGCCCTCTCTTCCTACCCGGAACTCGGCTTCGCCGGGTTCGACGAAAGGATCGTCTACCGGTTGGAGACTGGGACGGGCGTGGTCAGGGAACCGGCGCACTCCACGTCGCCCTGAACGTGCCTGGACGCCGGGCGCCGTGCCTGCCGGAGGCGGCGTCAGCCCGTGGTGGCGATGAGTTCGTGGAGTATCTGCTCCTACAGGCTGTTGTCGCCGAGGAAGCTCTTCACCGAGGCGTCCTCGTTACGCTGTGCGTCCATGCCCGACCAGCTCAGGTCGTCTCCTGCGTCGGCGCTGAGCTGGGCCAGGAACGCCTGTTGCCCTCGCGGAGCGGCTGCGGAGCGTCAAGTCTTCGTACAAATAGGCAGGTTGGATGACGAATTCCTGCCGGTGAAGATCCCGCAAATGGGTGGAGGAAGAGAGGCGTAGGGCACCAGGTTCCTCGCCGGGCAGAACGGTGTGCGCTTGGCGACGTCCACGGTACGTAACTCGCCTGCCCGGGTCTAAATGTCGCCGAAGATCGCGGCATGGAACGCCGGGAGATGGGCGAGGTGGTACACGCCGGGTGCGGGGCGCTCGACTAGCATGACGAGACGGACCGGGGTGATGTCTGTCTCCGCGGCCGCGAGCAGCCCGTGATCGGTGACGCCGAGCCTGTTCCGCAGTACGCCGTCCGCTGTTCCGTCCCGGCGGAGAGCCCGCCCCACCCCGCCGTCACTCCTCGAACAACGCCTCCTGCTCGCCCTCCCGCTCCCGCTGCAACCGCTGGTTCCGGGCCCCGATCACCACCGCCGTGACCGCCGCCGTCACCCCCAGCGCCACCGGGACCATCCAGCCCCGGTCGAAGACGTGCCCGAACGTGTGGTCCAGGGAGAGCCGGCCGGGACCCGAGACCGCCAGGCCCGTGGCGGCCAGGCCCAGGCTCGCCGCGTACTCGTAGCCGCCCTCCGCCGCGAAGAAGCCGTTCGGCATGTGCAGCGCGGCCGCGCCCGCCATCGCGCCGGCCGCCGCGGCCCCCGCCGCCGGGGTCGCCAGGCCCAGCGCCAGCAGCGTGCCGCCGCCCGCCTCCGCCAGCCCCGCCGCCAGCGCGCTCTGCCGTCCGGGGGCGTACCCCACGGACTCCATGAACTGGCCGGTGCCCTCGACCCCGCCCCCGCCGAACCAGCCGAACAGCTTCTGCGCGCCGTGCGCCGCCAGCACCCCGCCGCTCCCCAGCCGGAGCAGCAGCAGGCCCACATCACGTCGGTCGTAGCAGGTCACGGTGGCTCCTCCGGCCGGGGGTGCGATCAGGTCTCCACCGTCGCACCGGGACACCCGACCGGCCCGTCCTCGGCGCCGTTAGGGTGGCGGGTCCCCGGCCGCGGTGTGACGCTGACTGGCATGACGATTCACACGGACAGACTCAGCGACCCGGCCGTCCGCGCCTTCGTCGGCGCCGTCAACGCCGGTGACCGCGCGAGCCTCCTGGGGCTCCTCACCCCGGACGCCACCATGGCCGACGACGGCTCCGACCGGGACCTCGCCGACTGGCTCGACCGCGAGATCTTCTCCTCCCACGGTCACCTGGACGTCGACAAGGAGTCCCGCGACGGTCGCTCCCTGGTCGCCGGCTACCGCAACGACACCTGGGGCGAGATGCGCACCAAGTGGTCCTTCACCGTCGAGGACGACGGCCGTATCTCCCGCTTCGAGACCGGGCAGGCCTGACAACTCCCGTGTCCGCCCCCCTTGTCTTCGGGTGCACTTCAACTCCTAGCGTCTCGGGCATGGACAGCTACAGCACCACCAGGACCCTGGGACGCTCCGGCATCGAGGTCAGCGCGCTCGGCTTCGGCTGCTGGGCCATCGGCGGCGAGTGGCAGGACGGCACCGGGCAGCCGCTCGGCTGGGGCAAGGTCGACGACGAGGAGTCCGTACGGGCGGTCCATCGCGCCCTCGACCTCGGCGTCACCTTCTTCGACACCGCCGACACCTACGGCACCGGGCACAGCGAGCGCGTCCTCGGCCGTGCCCTCGGCAAGCGCCGGGACGAGGTGGTCGTCGCCACCAAGTGGGGCAACGTCTTCGACGAGGAGACCCGCACCCTCACCGGCAGCGACGACTCCACGGCGTACGTCCGCCGCGCCCTCACCGCCTCGCTGCGCCGCCTCGGCACCGACCACGTCGACCTCTACCAGCTGCACCTCGCCGACGCAGACCCGGCCCGCGCCGCCGAACTCCGCGATGTCTGCGAGGAGTTGGTGGCGGAGGGGCTGATCAGGGCGTACGGCTGGAGCACCGACGACCCGGCCCGCGCCGCCGTCTTCGCCGAGGGTCCGCACTGCACGACCGTCCAGCACACCCTCAACGTGCTCCAGGACGCGCCTCAACTGCTGGAAGTGGCAGCGGACCTGGATCTCGCCGCCATCAACCGCGGCCCGCTCGCCATGGGTCTGCTCGCCGGCCGGCGCGGCGGGACCGGCGCCGGGGACATCCGCAGCAGGCCGCCGGCCTGGCTGCCCGGGTTCGGGGACGGCTCCGGGCCCGATTCCGAGTGGGTCGCGCGGATCGACGCGCTGCGCTCGGTCCTCACCAGCGGCGGCCGTACCCTCGCGCAGGGCGCCCTCGCCTGGATCTGGGCCCGCAGCCCGCGGACGGTCCCCATCCCCGGCTTCCGGTCCGTCGCACAGGCCGAGGACAACGCCGGCGCGATGGCGAAGGGGCCGCTCACCGCCGGGCAGCTGGCCGAGACCGACCGGCTGCTCGGGCGCTGAACGGCCCCTGCGGGGAGGTCAGTAGCCCGGTCCGCCGCCGTACTGCTGCTGCACGTACGGCTGCTGGTCGTAGCCCTGCCGCGAGGCGTCGTAGCCGGCCGCCTGCTGTGCGTACTGCTGTCCGCGGCCCTGCTCGGTGAGGGTGATCTGGCCGGCCTTGATGGTGGCCAGGCGCGGGGCGCGGCGGGCGATGGAGGAGTCGTGGGTGACCATGATGAAGGTCAGCCGGTACTCGTGCCACAGGCCCTCCAGCAGGCCCATGATGTCGTCCCGGGTGCCCTCGTCGAGGTTGCCGGTGGGTTCGTCGGCGAGCAGCACCTTCGGCTTCTTCACCAGCGCCCGGGCGATGGCGACCCGCTGCTGCTGGCCGCCGGAGAGCTCCGCGGGGGCGTGGGTGAGGCGCTCGCCCAGGCCCACCGAGCGCAGCGCCTCCGCCGCCCGCTCGCGCCGCTCGGCCGGCTTCACGTCGAGCGGCACCAGGGCCGTCTCGACGTTCTCCTGCGCGGTGAGCGTCGGGATCAGGTTGAACGACTGGAAGATGATGCCGATCTTCTCGGCGCGCAGCCGGGTCAGCTTCGCCTCGCTGATGCGCGCGAGGTCCACGCCGTCCAGCTCGACACTGCCCTCGGTCGGACGGTCCAGGCCGCCGATCATCTGGAGCAGGGTCGACTTGCCGCCGCCGGTCGGGCCCTGGATGACGAGCTGGTCGCCGTCCTCGATGGTCAGGTCGACGCCACGCAGCGCCTCGACGGTCTCCTTGCCCCGGGTGTAGCGCTTGGTGACTCCGGTGAGTCTGTACATGGGTTCTCCACTGGGTGCGGTGAGGGAGTGGGGGCGCCGCGTCCCGGGGGGAGTGGAAGCGGCGCCCCGGCTTCGGGGGCGGGGTGTTACGAGACGCTGCGCAGGGCGTCGGCCGGGCGCATCCGGGAGGCGCGCCAGCCGCCCATCGCGCCGGCGATCAGACCGCCGGTGACCGCGAGGCCGACCGCGAGCGCGATGGTGGTGAGGGAGACCGGCGCGGTCAGCGCGATCTCCAGGGTGTTCTGGGAGGCCTGCTGGCCGGGGCCGCCGCCGCCCGGGCCGCCGCCCATGCCGCCACCGCCGCCGGTGGTGCTGCCCACCTGGGCGGTCAGCTTCGGGCTGATCGCGGTGACCACGTAGGCCGCGCCGACGCCGAGGGCGATGCCGAGGGCGCCGCCGAACAGGCCGTTGACCATGGACTCGCCGACGACCTGGCGGGTCACGTTGCGCGAGGGCCAGCCCAGCGCCTTCAGGGTGCCGAACTCACGCACCCGGCGGGACACCGCGGAGGAGGTCAGCAGCGCCGCCACCAGGAAGGCCGCCACCAGCACCGCGATGGACAGCCACTTGCCGACGCTGGTCGCCAGGCTGGAGGCGGTGGAGAGGGAACCGGAGACGGTGGACGCCAGGTCGGCGGAGGTGGTGACCGTCGTACCGGAGATGTTGGACGTGATCTCCTTCTTCACGGTGGAGATCTGCTTGGAGTCGGTCGCCTTGACGTAGATCGTGGTGACCTGGTTCTTGGCGTCGCCGAGGGTCTGCGCCAGCTTCAGCGGGATGAACACGTCGGTGTCGGACTCGCTGCTGTCCGGGGTCGCGATGCCGATGACCGTGAACTTGGTGCCGGAGATCTTGAAGGTCGAGCCGACCTTGTACTTCTTCTCCTTGGCGTACGACTTGCTGACCACCGCGGCCTTGGTGCCGGTCTGCGCCGCGGTGAAGGTCTTGCCCGAGGTGATCTTCATCGAGGCCAGCGGGCCGAGGCCCTGGTGGGCGACGTCGACGCCGGCCACGGAGTAGCTGTTGACGTTGAAGTTGGCGCCGCCGCCCTGGACCTGGGGCTGGCCGGTGGAGGTGCCGCCGCCCGGCTGGCCCTGGCCGCCGCCGCTGTTGCTGCTCCCGCTGGAGCTCTGTGCCTTGCCCTGGGTGAAGGAGCCGTCGACCTTGGTGACGTTCAGGGAGAGCGCTCCGACCGCGCTCTCCACGCCCTTCTGCGCGGCGACCTTGGTGACCAGGGTCGACTTCAGGGCCTGACCTCCCTGCGTCTGCACCCGGTCCGAACTCTGCGTGGAGCTGCTGCTGGACTTGGCGTCGAACTTGAAGTTCGGGCCGCCGGAGCTGCCCGACGTGGGTGCCGTACGGGCCTTGGTGACCGTCATGTCGGTACCGAGGCCGTAAAGCGACTTGAGGACCTTGTCCTGCGCCTGGGTCATGCCGGCCGACACGGAGTTGACCGTGATGACCAGCGCGATTCCGAGCGCCAGACCCAGTGCGATGACCAGGGCCGCCTTCTTTCTGCGGCCCAGTTCGCGCTTGAGATAGATGCCAAACATCCCGTTCCTCGAAGGTTCTTGGCGCCCGCTGTGGACGCGAGCTCAAGCTAGGGAGAAACCTTTGAGTCACACTGGGTAAAAGATGTGTCAGAGCTGAGAAAGCTCGTACTCTTATCAAACTTTCATAAGACAGCAAATTCCTATCGAGGCGAGGGGGCCCTCCCAGGAACCCGCTGTTCGATGCGGTGTACGGTCCCGGGGTGCGCGATTCCTCTCGGCTGACCAGGCGTGCCGTCCTCGGACTGACGGCCGCCACTCTTCCCCTTTCCGCGGCGACCCCTGCCTCCGCCGCCACCGTCATAGGCGGCGAGCGCCTCGCCCGCGGCGGCGTCCAGGTGCGCGGTGCCACCGGTCTTCCCAAGAAGATCACCGCCCACGCCTGGCTGCTCGCCGACTGCGAGAGCGGGGAGGTGCTGGCCTCCTTCGACGCGCACCGGCGCCTGGCGCCCGCGTCCACCCTGAAGATGCTGTTCGCGGACACCGTGCTGAAGAAGTTCGAACGGACCGAGCGCTACAAGGTCAAGGACACCGACATCTCCGACGTCCCGGCCGGCTCCAGCCTGGTCGGCATCAAGCCCGGCATCACCTACACCGTCGAGCAGCTGTGGCAGGGCGTCTTCCTGCGCTCCGGCAACGACGCCGTGCACGTCCTCGCCCACATGAACGGCGGCATCGCACGGACCGTCGCCGAGATGCAGGCCAAGGCGGCCGACCTCCAGGCCCTCGACACCCATGTGGTCAGCCCCGACGGCTTCGACCACCCCGGCCAGCTGTCCTCCGCCTACGACCTGACCCTCTTCGCCCGGCACGGGCTGAAGGACGACGACTTCCGGGGCTACTGCGGGACCAGGACCGCGAACTTCCCGGCCGGCGGCAAGAAGACCTTCCAGATCCAGAACACCGACCGCCTGCTCACCGGCGCCTGGGGACTCGGCGTCTACAAGGGCCTGTTCGGCGTCAAGAACGGCTACACCAGCCACGCCGGCAACACCTTCACCGGGGGCGCCACCCGGGGCGGCCGCACCCTGCTGGTCACCGTGATGCACCCCGACAGCGGCAGCAACGCCGTCTACGAGGAGACCGCCGCGCTGCTCGACTGGGGCTTCGGGAAGGGGAGTTCGGCGCAGGCGGTGGGCACGCTGGTCGACCCGCTGAGCGAGGGCGGCGCGAGCGCGAGCCCGTCGCCGACGACGGCCAAGGGCGCCGCGGGAGCGGCCGGGACCGGCGCGGCGGCCGGTTCGGGGTCGTCCGGACCGTCGCCGTGGCGGCTCGCGGAGGGTGGCGCGGGAACGCTCGCGCTGCTGGGCGCGGGGGCCTGGGCGCTGCGCCGGCGTCGCCGGGCGGCCGGCGCCGACTCGGCCGACACACCCGTGAGCTGACGTCACGCGGCAGCCGTCCCGCCCACCGGTGCGTACCCGCGGTCCCACACGGGTCCACCCCCACCCGGTCCGGTGGGACGGCTGCCGCCTCCCCCTCGGTGTGGTCAGCGGAACACCAGAGCCTCAACTGTGAAGCTCTGGTGGAGGAAAGTTGAGCATAGGCGCGTTACCGGCCGCAATACCGCGGACGTTCGGATTCCGTTTGTGCACGTTGCGCAGGTCCGGGCTGAACGGCGGTTCAGCCCCGCCCCACGTACGGCATCGCCGTCGCCAGCACCGTCGCGAACTGCACGTTCGCCGCCAGCGGCAGCTCCGCCATGTGCCGCACGGTGCGCGCCACATCGGCCACGTCCATCACGGGTTCCGGGGCGATCTCCCCGTTCGCCTGCAGGGCGCCGGTCTGCATCCGGGCCGTCATGTCCGTGGCCGCGTTGCCGATGTCGATCTGCCCGACCGCGATGCCGTACGGCCGCCCGTCCAGGGACAGCGACTTGGTGAGGCCGGTCAGCGCGTGCTTGGTCGCGGTGTAGGGGGCGGAGTTCGGGCGGGGCGTGTGCGCCGAGATGGACCCGTTGTTGATGATCCGCCCGCCCTGCGGCTCCTGCTCCTTCATCTGCCGGAACGCCGCCTGCGCGCACAGGAACGCCCCGTTGAGGTTGGTGTCCACGACATGCCGCCACGCGTCGTAGGCGAGATCCTCCACGGGCACCCCGCCGGGCCCGAACGTCCCCGCGTTGTTGAACAGCAGGTCCACCCGCCCGAACCGCGCCACGACCGCCGCGAACAGCCCGGCCACGTCATCCGGTTGCGCCACGTCGGTGCGTACGACGAGGCAGGCGCCCTCGGGCACCAGTCCCGCCGTCTCCTCCAGCGTCCGGGGCCGCCGCCCGGCCAGCGCCACCGACCAGCCGGCCCGCAGCAGCTCCACGGCCACGGCCCGTCCGACACCGGAACCGGCGCCGGTGACCACCGCGATCTTCGATTGCTTGGCATTCATGGGCCAGCAGCGTAGGCGCTCCGCTGGGGAGGGCCGTGTTGGGTCGTCGGTCGGCTGCGGCGCGCGTCGTGGCTGGTCGCGCCCACGCGGCGGAGCCGCATGTCGGATACCGCCCCGCGCCCCTTACGGGGCGCTTTCCCTTCAGGGAGCTTTACGCCTCACCCGCATAGCGGACGCCGATCAGTTCGCGGAGGGTGTCCAGGGTGCGCATGACGGCGAGGGTGCCGTCGAGCGGGACCAGCGGGGACTCCTTCTCGCCGGCCCGCAGGGCACGCATGACCTCCCGGGCCTCGTGGCGGAGGGTGTTGCGCGGGCCGTCGGCCGGGTCCAGGGCGAACTCCTCGGGGTCGCGGCCGTCGCGGTGCAGGACGAAGCGTTCGGGGTTGAAGAAGCCGTCCGGGATGTCGATCCGGCCCCGGGAGCCGGTGACCGAGGCGGTGGTGCCGGTGCCGCCCACGATGGAGCAGTGCACCGCCGCGAGAGCACCGCTCTCCCAGGAGAGCAGCGCACCCGTCTGGAGATCGACGCCCTCGTCCGAGAGCACCGCTCGCGCCGACAGTCCGTCCGGCTCGCCGAGCAGCAGATGCGCGAACGACACCGGGTACACCCCCAGGTCCAGCAGCGCGCCCCCGCCCAGCGCCGGGTCGCGCAGCCGGTGCGCCGGAGGGAACGGCCCCTCAAGGCCGAAGTCCGCCTGCACGGTCCGCACGTCGCCGATCGCACCATCCCCGACCAGCGCCTTCAGCCGCCGCACCAGCGGGTTGCAGTACATCCACATCGCCTCCATCAGGAAGCGGTCGTGCTCCTTCGCCAGCGCGACCAGTTCCCCGGCCTCGCGGGCGTCGATCGTGAACGCCTTCTCGCACAGCACGTTCCGCCCCGCCTCCAGGCACAGCCCGGCGGCCGCCCGGTGTGCCGAGTGCGGAGTGGCGACGTACACGACATCGATGTCCTCGTCCCGGGCCAGCGACTCCCAGTCGCCGTACGCCCGCCCGATCCCGAACCGCTCCGCGAACGCCTCCGCCGACTCGGGGGAGCGCGAGGCCACCGCCGCGATCTCCGCGTCCGGCAGATCCACCAGGTCTGCCGCGAACGCGGCCGCGATCCCGCCGGTCGCCAGGATCCCCCACCGCACACTCTGCTCAGCCATCCCGGCCGCCCCACCCTCGCTCATGTGTTTCCAGGCTGTCTGTACGAGCTGAGAGCATAGGCGGCGGACATCGGGATCCACCAAGGCAGGGACTCGGCGAACGCGCGACTTCAGGAGAGAGCGAGGGGGCACATGCCCGAGCAGCCGGCACCGCCGACATCGGACACCCAGGACACCACCGCACCCGCATCCGCACCCCGTGGGTCCGGCACCCCCGCCCCCGCACCCGCCGCCTCCACTCCCACCCCCACCCCCGCCGCCCGCCGGGCCGGCCTGCTGCTGGTGCTGGTCCTCGGCGCGCTCACCGCGACGCCCCCGCTGGCGATGGACATGTACCTCCCGTCGCTGCCGGAGGTCACCCGCTCCCTGCACGCCCCGGCCACGACCGTCCAGCTCACCCTCACCGCCTGCCTCGCCGGCATGGCCCTCGGTCAGCTGGTCGTCGGCCCGATGAGCGACCGCTGGGGCCGCCGCCGCCCGCTGCTGGCCGGCCTCACCGTCTACGTCGCCGCCACCGCCCTGTGCGCCCTCGCGCCGAACGTCGAGATCCTGGTCGCCTTCCGCCTCGCCCAGGGCCTCGCGGGCGCGGCCGGCATAGTCATCGCCCGGGCCGTCGTACGCGACCTCTACGACGGGGTCGCGATGGCCCGCTTCTTCTCCACCCTGATGCTGGTCTCGGGGGCGGCCCCGATCGTCGCCCCGCTGATCGGCGGGCAGATCCTGCGGGTGACGGACTGGCGGGGCGTGTTCGTCGTCCTGACGGTCGTCGGCGCCGTCCTCGCCACGGTGGTGTGGGCGAAGCTCCCGGAGACCCTGCCGGCCGCCGACCGGCACGCCGGGGGAGCGGCCGCCGCCGTCCGCGCCATGCGCGCCCTGCTCGCCGACCTGCCCTTCACCGGCTACATGCTCGCGGGCGGCTTCGCCTTCGCCGCGCTCTTCGCCTACATAAGTGCCTCGCCTTTCGTGATCCAGGAGATCTACGGCGCCTCCCCGCAGACCTTCAGCCTGCTCTTCGGGCTCAACTCGGTCGGGCTGGTGATCGCCGGGCAGATCAACGGCAAGGTGCTGGTCGGCCGGGTCAGCCTGGACCGGGTGCTGGGCGCGGGCCTGGCCGTGACCGTGCTCGCCTCGACCGCCCTGCTCCTCATGTCGACCGGGGTCTTCGGCCCGGTCGGCCTCGCCCCCGTCGCCACCGCCCTGTTCGTGCTGATGTCCGCGATGGGCTTCGCCCTCCCCAACGCCCAGTCCCTCGCCCTGCTGCGCACCCGGCACACCGCCGGATCGGCGTCCGCGCTGCTCGGGACCTCCTCGTTCCTGGTGGGCGCGGTCGCCTCGCCGCTGGTCGGGATCGCCGGGGAGAGAACCGCCGTGCCCATGGCGATCGTCCAACTGGCGGGGACACTGGTGGCGCTGGCCTGCTTCGTGGGAATGTGCCGTCCCTGGACAGTGCGTGGGAACACACGTGCGGTGTTGGAGGGAGCAGAGAGCTGAGCGTACCGAGACTCCGCGTCGAGACACCGGAACGGGCCGGGCTCGACCCCGCGGAACTCAGGCACCTCGCGCGCGAAGTGCGTGCCCTGACCGCCGGTGAGCGGCCCTGGGCGGCCGGGGCCGTGGTGGTCGCCGGACGCGGTCCCGTGATCGCCGTGCAGCAGGCGGCAGGCTGGGCGGTGCGCTGGTCGGCGTACGACGCCGAGGCCGACGCCGGTGTCGGGCTGCCGCCCGCCGCGCAGGTCCCGATGACCGTCGACACCCCCTTCGACCTGGCCTCCCTGACCAAACTCTTCACCGCGGTCGCCGCCGTGCAGCAACTGGAACGCGGCACCCTCGGCATCGACGCCCAGGTCGGCGCCTACCTGCCCGACTTCCGGGCGGCCGCCGTCCACCACATCACCGTCCGCCAGCTCCTCACCCACACCTCCGGCCTGCGCCCCGAACTCCCGCTCCACGACTGCCCCGACGACGCGGCCCGCCTCGACCTGCTCCGCGCCGAGGCCCCGAGCAGCGCCCCCGGCGCCTACCGCTACTCGGACCTCAACATGCTCCTCCTCCAGCACGTCCTGGAGCGGATCACCGGCCGTACCCTCGACGTCCTCGTCCGCGAGGGCATCACCCGCCCGCTCGGGATGACCGCCACCGACTTCGGCCCCTGTCCGGGCGCGGCGGCCACCGAGGACCAGCGGCGGCCGTGGGCCAAGGCGGACCGGGGCATGCTGCGCGGTGTCGTGCACGACGAGAACGCCTGGGCGCTCGGCGGGGTGGCCGGGCACGCGGGTCTGTTCTCCACGGCCCGGGACCTGGCCGTCTTCTGCCGGACGCTGCTGGCGGGCGGTGCGTACGGCCCGGCGCGCATCCTCGGCCCCGACTTCGTGGACCTGCTGCTGGCCCCGCCCGGTCTGGGGTTCCTGGTGGACCAGGCGTGGTTCATGGGCGAACTGGCGGGACGGGGCGCGGCCGGGCACACCGGGTTCACGGGCACCAGCCTGGTGCTGGACCGGGCGACGGACACTTTCCTGGTCCTGCTGGCCAACACCGTCCATCCACGGCGGCGGCCCGGCGACAGCGCCCCGAGAGCGGCGGCGGCGACCCGCCTGGCGCGGGCGGTGTTCCTCAGCCCGTCCGGGGTGTGAGGGCGGGCCCGCCGGGGAGGTGAGGGTACGGGTCGGCCGCCCCTACAATCGCCGGGTGAACCACCCCGCATCCCCGGCCGACCGGCTCCGTGCCACCCTCTCCGACCTCCTCGACGGCCTTCCCCCGAAGCAGGCCGCCGGAGCCGTCGAGCGGCTGATCGCCAACTATCGGGGGGCCACCCCGACCGACGCGCCGATCCTGCGGGACCGCGCCGACGTGGTGGCCTACGCGGCCTACCGGATGCCGGCGACCTTCGAGGCGGTACGGGCGGCGCTGGCGGCGTTCGCCGACGCGGTGCCGGAGGGCTGGGTGCCGGGGAGCCATGTGGACGTCGGCGGCGGTACGGGCGCGGCGACCTGGGCGGTGACCGACACCTGGGCCGGGACGCGGCCGGTGACGGTCCTCGACTGGGCCGAGCCGGCGCTGGCCCTCGGCCGGGAGATCGCCACGGCCAACCCGGAGCTGCGGGAGGCGGTGTGGCAGCGCTCTCGGATCGGAGCGGCGCTCACCATCGAGAGCACTGATCTGGTCACGGTGTCGTACGTCCTCAACGAACTCGACGAGGCCGCCCGCGCCGCCCTCGTCGACGCCGCCGCGACCGCCGCGCAGGCCGTCGTCATCGTGGAGGCCGGCACCCCGGCGGGCTACGCCCGGGTCATCGAGGCCCGCGACCGCCTGATCGCCGCCGGCTTCCGGGTCGCCGCGCCCTGCCCGCACAGCGCCGCCTGCCCGATCGTCCCCGGCACGGACTGGTGCCACTTCTCGGCCCGGGTCAGCCGCTCCTCCCTGCACCGCCAGGTCAAGGGGGGATCGCTGCCCTACGAGGACGAG
Source organism: Streptomyces sp. NPDC031497 (assembly GCF_055580905.1). Classification (NCBI taxonomy): domain Bacteria; kingdom Bacillati; phylum Actinomycetota; class Actinomycetes; order Kitasatosporales; family Streptomycetaceae; genus Streptomyces; species Streptomyces sp. NPDC031497. The sequence continues at coordinate 75,202 of NZ_JBVIKO010000003.1, read as the reverse complement.
AAGTTCAGTTATGTGGCGGCCACCCGCCTGCCGGCCGCCCCGGCGCCGGCCCGGGTGGTCCGGCGGCCGCAGATCCGCAAGGGCCAGGTCCTCCTCGACCTGTGCGAGGCCGACGAACACCTGCGCCGCACGACGGTCACCAAACGCCACGGCGACCTGTACAAGGCGGCGCGGGACGCGGACTGGGGCGACGAGTGGCCGCCGCCCGGTTCGGGGGCGTAACTCCCGTGAGCCCTTATCCCCAGTGTGGGGATATAACCCCTCTCGCGAGTCCCTGTCATCCCAGCGCGAGGACATAACTCCCGTGAGTCCTTATCACCAGAGTGTGAGGGCGTAACTCCTGTAACCCCTCCTCGCCCCAGTGAGACCTTCCGCCCCTTGTCCTGCCTGCGCCCACGACTCTCGCGTACCCCCCTTCACGCCCAGATGGGACGATAAGGCATGCTGTCGGGACCACAGGGAGGCGAGGCGATACATGAGCGGGACGTTCGGCGGCCGTAGCGGCAGGCAGGGCAAACTCTCCCAGTGGCTGCTCGGACGGCGGCCCAAGGAAGCCGCCGCCACCGACGACGACGGCCGTGCGGCCCTGCTGCTCGCCGCCGCCGAGGCGGGCCTCCCGCTGGCCCCCGCAGCGCATCCCGCCCCCGGCTACGGCTGCTCCTGCGACCGCGTCGGCTGTCCCACCCCGGCCCGGCACCCGGTGTCGTTCGCGTGGCAGACGCAGTCCACCACCGACCGCGCCCAGATCGAGCGCTGGGCCCGCCACCAGCCGGAGGCCAACTTCATCACCGCGACCGGGATGACGCACGACGTCCTGGACGTCCCCCTGGAGGCCGGCCGGCCGGCGCTGGAGCGGCTGCTCGCGAACGGCGTCGAGGTCGGTCCGGTCGCCGAGAGCGACGACGGCCGCATGCTGTTCTTCACCCTCACCCGCGGCACCCCGGAGGACGAGGACGAGTGGTGGCCGTGCGAGCTGGACTGCCACCCCGAGACCATGGACGAGCACCCGGGCCTGCGCTGGCACTGCCGGGGGTCGTACGTCCTCGTACCGCCCGCCCGGCTGCCCGGTGACGGCGACCGGCGGGTGCGCTGGGTGCGCGGCCCCGAGCACCCGCTGCCCGACCCGCTGACCCTCCTGGAGATCCTCACCGACGCCGGCGCCCGGCACGCCGGCCAGGAGTCCGACCAGGTGGGCGCCGCCTGGCCGGTCCGCCGCTAGGAACCCTCCGCGGAGGTCAGACCCTGGATGCGGCCCAGGACCGAGACCTTTCCGGTGCCCGCCGGGTCCAGGGCGACCTGGTTGGAGACGAACTCCATGGTCAGCGACTGCTTGATCTCACCCTTGGTGAGGGCCTTCACGTCCTGGTTCGGCGTCGGCAGTGAAGTGCCCGCGGCCGCGGTCTCCTTGGCGTAGTAGCGGGTGGTGAAGAACACCATCGCGCCGCCGTCGGTGGTGCGCAGGGCGAGCGGTGCGTAGTCGCCGTTGATCAGCGGCTCGTCGATGTACTGGGTCGCGAGGCCCGGCTTGGTCGACTTCTTGCGGTCCGTGCGCCAGCCGCTGGTGTGCGCGCCGTTCGCGAAGACGGCGCCGCCGCTCTTCAGGTACGTGGCGTAGTCCTGGCTCAGGTCGGCTGGACTGGCGGCCAGTTGGGCGCTGTTCGCCGGCACCGCCTCGGCCCAGCCGTCCTTGTCGGTCGTGAACTTCGGTACCGCGTCCGGCGCGACCAGCGTCAGATACGCCACCTGGAACGGCTCGGAGAGGCTGTCGCGGGTGAAGACCAGCAGCCAGCGGTCGTCGCCGCCCTTGTTGCCGTGCGCGTCGGCGAGGAACCAGCGCGGCCAGCCGGCCTTCTTGGGGATGGTGTAGGTGACGTCGTCGAACTCCAGTGGCGAGTGGCCGGAGTTGCCGCTCGGGCTGTTGACGTGCCCGGCCTTCAGACGCGCGGAGTCGATGTCGGCGAGAGCGCCGGTCGTGTAGTCGGCGTCCAGGGAGCCGTCGTAGGCCTCGTCGGCCTTGTTGTAGGCGTCCGTGAACTGCTTCAGCGCCTTGGCGGCCTCGGCGCGGGTGGTGGTGGGGAGCACCTCGCGCTCCCCGTGCACCACCACGCAGCCGCTCGCCGTCAGCGACATCGCGGTCAACGAGACCGCGATGAGCGCGTTCCGATCACGCCTGCGGAGTCTGCGGAGCCGCCGAGGGCCGCGCCCCCTGGTCGTCAGGTGCGTCATCAGGTGCCTTCACCTTCCCCTTCCCGGAGCCGAACCCTACCGGGGCGAAGAAGAGTACGAGTGTCGGGACCAGGTACAGCAGCCACACCGTGACCTGGAGCACGGTCGGGTCGGGCTGGAAGTTGAAGACGCCCTTGAGGAGGGTGCCGTACCAGCTGTCCGGCGGGATGGTGCCGCTGATGTCGAAGGCCTGGTTGGTCAGGCCCGGGATCCAGTCGGCCTCCTGGAGGTCGTGGAAGCCGTACGCCAGCACGCCTGCGGCGACCACGACCAGCATGCCGCCGGTCCAGGTGAAGAACTTGGCGAGGTTGATCCGCAGGGCGCCGCGGTAGAAGAGCCAGCCGAGCAGGACCGCGGTGGCCAGGCCGAGGGCGACGCCGATCAGGGGGCGCGGGGTGCCGTCGCTGGCCGCGTGCACGGACGCCCACACGAACAGGGCGGTCTCCAGGCCCTCGCGGCCGACGGCGAGGAACGCGGTGGCGACCAGCGCACCCGTGCCCATCGCGAGGGCCGCGTCCAGCCTGCCGTGCAGCTCCGTCTTGAGGTGCCGGGCGGTGCGCCGCATCCAGAACACCATCCACGTCACCAGACCGACCGCGACGACGGACAGGGACCCGCCGAGCGCCTCCTGCGCCTGGAACGTCAGCTCCTGGGAGCCGAATTCGAGCGCGCAGCCGAAGCCCATGGCGATCAGCACCGCGACGGCGATGCCGATCCAGATCGGCCGCAGGGCGTCCCTGCGCTCGGTCTTGACCAGGTAGGCGATGAGGATGCAGACGACGAGCGAGGCCTCAAGGCCTTCGCGCAGCCCGATCAGGTAGTTGGAGAACACGGCTCACGCCCCCTTGGCGGACTCGGAGAACAGCGTCCGGCCCCACCAGTCGTCCTTGTCCCGGACGCCGGGCGGGACCGCGAAGACCGCCGAACCCACGTGCTGGATGTACTCGTTGAGTGCGTCGGACGCCGACAGCCTGCGCTGCAACGGGATGAACCCCTTGCGCACGTCACGCTGGTAGGCCAGGAAGAACAGGCCCGCGTCGAGCCGGCCGAGCCCGTCCGTGCCGTCGGTGAACGAATAGCCCCGGCGCAGGATGGTGATCCCGTCGTTGGAGTCGGGGTGTGCGAGCCGCACATGGGCGTCCGGCTTCATCGCCTTCAGGAACGGCGCGTCGTGCTCCTTGGCCTTGCCGACCGGGGCGCCCTCGCCCTTGTCCCGCCCGAAGACGTCCTCCTGCTCCTGGAGCGAGGTCCGGTCCCAGGTCTCGATGTTCATCCGGATGCGCCGGGCGACGAGATACGATCCGCCGCTCATCCACGCGGGACCGTCGCCGTCGCCCACCCACACGAACTTCTTCAGCCGGTCGGTCTCGGTGCCCGCGATGTTGCGGGTGCCGTCCTTGAACCCCATGAGGTTGCGCGGGGTCTGGGCGTCCGGCGTGGTCGAGGACGTCTTGCCGAAGCCGAGCTGGGACCAGCGGATGGCGACCTTGCCGAAGCCGATCCGGGCGAGGTTGCGGATGGCGTGCACGGCGACCTGGGGGTCGTCGGCGCAGGCCTGGACGCACAGGTCGCCGCCGGTGCGGGCGGAGTCGAAGTTGTCGCCCGGGAACTGCGGCAGATCGACCAGGGCGTCCGGGCGGCTGCCCGCCAGCCCGAACTTCTCGAAGAACGACGGCCCGAAGCCGATCGTCAGCGTCAGCCGGTTCGGCTTCAGCCCGAGCGCCTCGCCGGTGTCGTCCGGGGGCGCCTCGGCGAGCCCGCCGTAGGCGCCGTCACCGACCGCCTTCCCGGCGGTCAGCCGCCGGGCCGCGGCCGTCCAGTCCTTCAGCAGCTGGACGAACTCGGCCCGGTCGTCGGTCTTCACGTCGAACGCGGCGAAGTGCAGCCGGTCCTGGACGGCGGTGGCGATACCGGCCTGGTGCGCCCCGTGGAACTCCACCGCGCCACCGGCGTCGGCGGCAGTCGGGTCCAGGTCGTCGCCCGCCTCGGCCATCGCCACCGCGCCCCCGGCCACGGCGGCGCCGAGCGCGAGCCCGGCCCCGCCCCAGCCGATGAGCGCGCGCCGCGACGGATTGGCTTTCTCGGCCATGTCCTGCCCCTTACTTGGCGACGGTCGCGGCGAGCTTGGACAGCGGCTCCGCGAGGGCGTTGACGGCGTCGGACAGCTCCTTGCGCTGGTCCTTGGTGACCTTGTCGTACGACACGAAGCCGTCCGAGGTGGCGGTCGTGCGGTACTTGTCGAGCAGCGTGTTCAGCGCGGTGAACTGCTTGTCCAGCTCGGTGGTCAGGGCCGCGTCGTTCTTCTGGGCGACCGGCTTGAGCAGCTCGTACGCCTTCTGCGCGCCGTCGACGTTGGCCTTGAAGTCGCTCAGGTCGGTGTGCGAGTAGAGGTCCTCCTCACCGGTGATCTTGCCGGTGGCGACCTCGTCGAGGAGTTCCTTGGCGCCGTTGGCCATGGAGGTCGGGGTGATCTCCGCCTTGCCGACTCGCTTCTGCCAGTCCTTCAGGTCGGTGAGCAACTCGTCGGCGAGGGCCTTCTGCTCGGCGCCGATCTTCTTGTCCTGCCACAGCGCCTTCTCCAGCGCGTGCCAGCCGGTCCACTTCTGGCCCTTCTCCAGGCCGTCGGCGCGGGTGTCCGTTTTGGGGTCGATGTCCCCGAAGGACTCGGCGATCGGCTCGGTGGTCTCCCAGCCGACCCGGGAGGGGGCGTAGGCGTTCTTGGCGGCCTCCATGTTCCCCGCCTTGATGGCGTTGGCGAACGTCTCCACCTTCGGGATCGTCGCGTCGGCCTGTTCCTGCGCGTACTCGCGGTAGTCGGCGACGGCCTTGTCGAGCGCCGGGTTGCGCTTGGCGACCGTGCCGGAGCCGGTGACGGTCAGCTTCTGCCGGACCCCGTGCCCCTTCATCCCGGGCCGGCAGGCGATCTCGTACGACCCCTGCTTCACCTCGGCGGTGAGCGTGTACTTGGTCCCCGGGCCGATGTTCTCCTTCTCCGAGACGATCCGGTCGTCCGGGAAGAGGATCTCGACCTCGGTGGCCTTGGAGCCCTTGTTCTCGATGGCGAGCGTGACGTGACCGGCCGGCACGGACTTGGTCGACGTCTCGCACTTGGCGTCGGCGGCGGTGACCTGGATCGCGTCACTCCCCTTGGCGTCGCTCTTCGCCGTGCAGGCCGAGAGGGCGGTCAGAGCGGCCGCGGTGGCGGCGGCTGTGACGGTGAGTCGGACGGCACGCATGCAGGCTCCAAGCGGGGGAGGTGTGGTGAGGCTGGCCTAACTTACATGAGGCTTACCTCACTGATACCCGCCCGGGTCGGGATTGACCAGACACGGAAAGATCACAGACACGGCTTGATATCGGCGTCCCAAAACCGCCACCAAGAAATGGTCAAGGGAAGGTCAAGGGAGACGTGTCGGGCCTACGACGACCGCGCCGGTCCGCGGATGCGGGAACACCTCGACCGGGTGGCCGTACACCTCCGACAGCAGCCGCTCCTCGAACATGCGGGCCGCGGGCACCGAACTCGACCCGGTCGACCTCTCCGTCGCCCTCACCGACGACGCCCAACTCCCCTCCGGGGACGGCGACTCCACCGGCACCGCGACCGCCACCGCCTCGGACGCCTCCGGCACGGCGCGCGGCGGCGTCACCGGCTCGACCACCGGCGGCACGGGCGGCACCGGCGGCGGCCTCGCCTCCACCGGCTCGGCCCTCCCCGCCGCAGTGCTTGAATGCCGGAGTGACTGAATACGACGTGCTGCGTGTCTTCTGCGCGGCGAACGGCGGCTACGGCAACGAACTGGGGGTCGTCCGCGACGGCTCGGTGCTGCCCGCGCGGGAGGACCGGCAGGCGCTGGCGGCGAAGCTCGGGTTCAGCGAGACCGTGTTCGTCGACGACCCCGAGCGCGGGGTCGTCGACATCTACACCCCCACCCTGCGGCTGCCCTTCGCCGGCCACCCCTGCGTCGGTACGGCCTGGCTGCTGGACGTGCCCGAACTGGTCACACCGGCCGGTGTGGTCGGCGCCCGGCTGGACGGGGAGTTCAGCTGGATCGAGGCGCGCCCCGAGTGGGCCCCGCCGCGCACCCTGCGCCAGTACGCCACGGCCGCCGAGGTGGACGCCCTGCCGGTGCCGGAGCCAGGGGAGTGGATCTACGCCTGGGCGTGGGAGGACGAGTCGGCCGGGCGGGTCCGGGCCCGCGCCTTTCCCGGGCGCGGCGACGGCATCGACGAGGACGAGGCGACCGGGGCGGCGGCACTGCTGCTCACCGACCGGCTGGGCCGCGCCCTGAACATCACCCAGGGCAGGGGCTCGCAGATCCTCACGGCACCGCAGCCGTACGGCTGGGTGGAGATCGGCGGGCGGGTCCTCCTGGAGGGCGAGGAGAGGCAGCCCGGGATCAGCTGGTGACGGACGTGTCCTGCCGGCCGCGCCGCACGTAGTACCAGGTCATGTTCGACGACAGCCCCGTCAGCAGCACCCAGACAACACCGATCAGCCAGCTGCCCTGGACGAAGGAGACGACGGCGGCGACGACCGCGAGGACGCAGACGGCCAGGGAGTAGAGGGCGAGGCGGGGCATAAGGGGAATCGCTTTCGGGTCGGTCGGATCGGCCGGGGACACCGGTGGCCGTCCACCAGTGTCCCCCATCCGCTCAGAGAGTCCGCTCAGTGAGTCTGCTCAGTGAGTCTGCTCAGTGAGTCCGTTCAGAGGGTCGGCTCAGACGACCGGCTCGGACGATCGGCTCGGAGGATCCGCTCAGACGTCCGTGACGCGGAGACCGGCGTGTGCCTTGTAGCGGCGGTTGACCGAGATCAGGTTCGCGACCAGGGACTCCACCTGGTGGGCGTTGCGCAGCCGCCCCGCGAAGATGCCCCGCATCCCCGGGATCCGACCGGCCAGCGCCTGCACGATCTCCACGTCCGCGCGCGCCTCGCCCAGCACCATCACATCGGTGTCGATCTCCTCGACCTCCGGGTCCTGGAGCAGCACCGCCGACAGATGATGGAAGGCCGCCGCGACCCGGGAGTCCGGCAGCAGCGCCGCGGCCTGCTCCGCCGCGCTGCCCTCGTCCGGCTTGAGCGCGTAAGCGCCCTTCTTGTCGAAGCCGAGCGGGTTGACGCAGTCCACGACCAGCTTCCCCGCCAGTTCCGCGCGCAGCGACTCCAGCGTCTTGCCGTGCCCGTCCCACGGTACGGCGACGATCACGAGGTCACTGCGGCGCGCGCACTCGGCGTTGTCGGCGCCCTCGACACCGTGCCCGAGTTCGTCGGCGGCGGCCTGCGCGCGCTCGGCGGCCCGGGAGCCGATGATCACCTTCTGGCCGGCCCGGGCCAGCCGGTAGGCGAGGCCCTTGCCCTGCGGGCCGGTGCCGCCGAGTACACCCACGACCAGGCCGGATACGTCGGGCAGGTCCCAGGGATCCTTGGCGGGGGCCTTCTCGGCCGCCGCCTGCTGTGCACTGTCGGAAGTGTCGGAAGAGGTCATGCGCCGACTCTACGTCCGTGGCGACGGCCGCACCCGGTCAGGTGAGCCGGTTCACGGGCACCCGGCGGAAGGTGATCGTCTCGTACGCGCCGAAGTCCCCGGTCTCGTACAGCAGTCCGACGGTGTCCTTGTCGATCCGGGTCAGGTCGGAGTACGCGGCGGGCAGGCCGTCGAGCGGGTGGACGGGGCGCCAGGTGGTACCGCCGTCGCCTGACGCACGGATCGTCATCAGCGCACGGGTGGCGGGGTCGGCGGGGCCCGAGTAGAGCAGCAGATCGGGATCCCGCAGCTGGAGCACGGAGGCCTCACAGACCGGCGCGGTGAGCCCGGCCTGCGGCCGGAACGGCTTCACCAGCGTCTTCCCGTCGTCCTTCGAGTGCGCGTCGGCCCGGTTGCCCGGGGACGGCGAGTCGTTGCGGGTGTTGAAGTAGACACGCCCGTCGGGGAGTTCGGCGGCGGTGGTCTCGTTGACGTTGATGTAGCCGTTGGGGTTCTCGTCGACATAGCCGAGGTACCAGGTCTCGCCCCGGTCGTCGCTGAGCAGGCAGTGGCCGCTGTTGTACTTGCCCTCGGTGCCGTTGTCGGTCCCGGTGGGCGCCACGGTGTGGTTCGCGGCCACCACGACCCGCCCGGTGCGCAGTTGGATGGCGTGCCCGGGGGTTGTGGCGTACCACCGCCACCCGGCCTTCTTCACCGTCTTGGTGATCTCCTTCGGAGCGGACCACGTCACCCCGTCGTCGTCGCTGTGCTGCACCCACACCCGTCGTCCGTCGGCGTCCGACACCTGCCCGCGCAGAATGGCGTCCTCGGTGGCGGAGGCGGCGCTGCGGACGTGCACGAGCAGGATCCGGCCGGTGTCCAGGACGACGGGGGCGGGGTTGCCGGCGAGGTCGCCGCCGTTGCTGGCGGCGACCTGGAGCGCCCCCCAGGTACGCCCGCCGTCGCCGGACCTCTTCAGCACCACGTCGATGTGCCCGTGGTCGGCGCCGGAGTTGACCCGCCCCTCGCAGAAGGCGAGCACGGTGCCCGCCCGGGAGACCACCACGGCCGGGATCCGGAAACTGGCGTAGCCCTCGGTGCCCGCGCGAAAGGGAATGCTTGCTTCTACGTCGCTCATGGGCCGCCTTCTCCCCGGGTCGGGCGAATTCGGGGTGAACTCCGCGTCACGAGTGACCGATTGCGGCAGTATGCGGGGGCATGGACGCCGTACGGGTCGCGTTGCTGCGCGAAGTGCTCGCCGGGACCGAGTGGTTGGGGGCGACGCGCCGATTCGCGGGCGCGCTGCGGGGCTCGGTGGTGACGCACGGCGGCGGACTGCTGCTGCTCGGCACCCCGGAGTACGAGCCGTGGCATCTCGCCGCGCACCTGGTGGACGAGGCCGCGTGGTCCGGTACGCCGGAACTGGCGCCGACGCTGGTACGGCACGGGGCCCGCCCCACGGACCCGGCGCATCTCGCGGCCGGTCTCGGCCGTGTCGAGGCGGCTCGCCGGGGCGAGACGCTGCTGGTGGTGGCACCGGGCGACTCCTCGGAACCGCTCCTTGACCACGTCCACAGCGCCCGCCGGGCCGGGCTGACGGTGCTGGCGCTGTCCACCACGGCCGACGACGCGCTGACGGCGATGGCCCACGAGACGCTCACGGTGCCGGAGGGCGCGGAACTGGACCTGGACACGGTCCAGCACCTGGTCAGCGCGGCGACGGGGGAGAACGGCCCGTCCCCGAGAGCCCGCCGCCGCTTCCGCGACCGCCTCTCAAGGCTGGCCGAAACGGTAACGGCACCGCCCCCGACACCTTGGTAGTCGCGCACCCACCCGACTCGGTCGATCACCTGCCTACGGCAGCACCGACGAGAGCCACAGACACCGACCGCCCCGCCGCCCGAGCAGCCTCCCTCTCTTCTTCGCCCAGCCCCTCTGCCGACCGAGTCGGGTGGGTGGGTGGGCGGAAAAGTGGTTGAGAGGGGTGGCGGTGGGCGGTCAGCATGGCTCGGCGTGACTGTGCTTCCCGACCTCACCCCCTGGCGGGCCTCCGTCGACTTCCGTCGGCTGTGGGCCTCCGGCCTGATCAGCAACTTCGGGACCTTCCTGACGTTCGTCGCACTCCCGGTGCAGATCAAGGACCTCACCGGGAGCGCGGCCGCCGTAGGAGCCGTCGGCGCGGTGGAGCTGCTCCCGCTCATCCTCTTCGGCCTCTACGGCGGCGCCCTCGCCGACGCCCTCGACAAGCGTCTGCTCATCCTGTGGACCGAGGTAGGTCAGGGCCTGCTCAGCGCGGCCCTGCTGCTCAACGCCCTGCTGCCGCACCCGGCCGTCTGGCCGCTGTACGCCGTCGCCGCGCTCTCCTCCGCACTGGGCTCGGTGCAGCGCCCCGCCCTCGACTCGCTCTGGCCGAGGATCGTCGCCCACGACGACCTCCCGGCCGCGGCGGCCCTCAACTCGTTCCGCTGGACGGTCGGCGGCGTCGCGGGGCCCGCCGTCGCCGGCCTGGTCGTGGCGTACGCGGGCCTCGGCTGGGCGTACGGCGCCGACCTCGTCACGTTCGCCGTCTCGGTCGTACTGATCCTGCCGATCGCCGCGTCCCCCGCCGCCCACGAGGCCGTGAAGCCCTCCCTCCGCTCCATCGCGGAGGGCGCCCGCTACGCCTGGTCCCGCAAGGAACTCCTCGGCACCTACGCCGTGGACCTCGCGGCGATGTTCCTGGCGATGCCGCTCGCCGTCCTGCCGTTCCTGGCGGACGAGTTGGACGCGAAGTGGTCGCTCGGACTGATGTACGCGGCCATCCCGGCCGGTTCCCTCCTCGTGAGCCTGGTCAGCGGCTGGACCGGGCGGGTGCGCCGGCACGGGCGGATGGTGGTGCTGTCGGCCGCGCTGTGGGGCCTGGCGATCGCCGCCGCCGGCGCCGTGCGCGACGTGTGGCTGGTCCTGCTCCTGCTGGCCGTCGCCGGCGGCTGCGACATGGTCAGCGGGATCTTTCGGGGCGCCATGTGGAACCAGACGATCCCCGACGAGCTGCGCGGCCGGCTCGCCGGGATCGAGCTGCTGTCGTACTCCGTGGGCCCGACCCTCGGCCAGGTACGGGCCGGCGGCATGGCCGGATGGCTGGGCGTCCGCGCGTCCGTCGGCGTGGGCGGCCTGCTGTGCGCGGGCACGGTCGGCCTGCTGGCCCTGTGCCTGCCCGCCCTGATGGCGTACGACGCGCGGACCAACGAGCACGCCGTACGGCTGCGCGCGCAGCGCACGGCCGCACCGACCCGGCTCTGATCAGCCCTCGTCCGAGGACTCACCCGCCGGCGCGTCGTGCCACTTGGGATCGTTCTCCCACTGGAGGTTGCGCTCCCGGGCGATCTCCATCGCGTGCTCGGCCTCCTGCCGGGTGGCGTAGGGGCCGAACCGGTCCTTGGCAGGGCACTCGGGGCCCTCCTCGACCTTCTTGTGCTCCAGGCAGTAGTACCACTCGCCCGGCTTGCCGACGGTCCGCTTCTTGAACAGGGCCATGACCGGCTCCTTTCGCCTTCCACATGTTCCCGCATGCCCGCTGGTTAGACTCGCTGGCATGTCTGGCCAGTCGCTGCTCGTACCAGGGGAGCTCTCTCCCACCCGTTCGGTACCCGGAAACATCCGCCGCCCCGAGTACGTCGGCAAACCCGCGCCGACCCCGTACACCGGGCCCGAGGTGCAGACCCCGGAGACCATCGAGGCGATGCGGATCGCCGGCCGTATCGCCGCGCAGGCGATGGCGGAGGCCGCGAAGATCATCGCGCCGGGGGTGACCACGGACGAGCTGGACAAGGTCGCGCACACGTACATGTGCGACCACGGGGCCTACCCGTCCACGCTCGGCTACCGCGGCTTCCCCAAGTCCCTGTGCACCAGCCTCAACGAGGTCATCTGCCACGGCATTCCGGACTCGACGGTCCTCCAGGACGGTGACATCGTCAACCTGGACGTGACGGCGTACATCGGCGGGGTGCACGGCGACAACAACGCGACCTACCTGGTCGGGGATGTCGACGAGGAGAGCCGGCTGCTGGTCGAGCGGACCCGGGAGTCCCTCGACCGGGCGATCAAGGCGGTCAGGCCCGGCCGCCAGATCAACATCATCGGCCGGGTCATCGAGTCGTACGCCAAGCGCTTCGGGTACGGCGTGGTGCGGGACTTCACCGGCCACGGCATCAACTCGTCGTTCCACTCCGGGCTGATCATCCCGCACTACGACAGCCCGCAGGCGACGACCGTGATGCAGCCCGGGATGACCTTCACGATCGAGCCGATGCTGACGCTCGGGACGCACGAGTACGACATGTGGGACGACGGCTGGACGGTCGTCACCAAGGACCGCAGGCGGACCGCCCAGTTCGAGCACACCCTGGTGGTGACCGACACCGGCGCGGAGATCCTCACCCTGCCGTAGCCCCGCCCGAGCCCCGCCGGGCCCGTCCTCCCCTCGGAGGGCGGGCCTTTTTCGGGTACGCTTTTACCGACAGCATGTCGGTAACGTTCCCGACAGGGTGCCGGTAAGGGCATTGACTTAGGTAAGCCTTACCTCAGAGGATGTTGCCCATGGACTCCTTCTCGACACTCATCCGCAGCGCGTCCAACGAGCAGCACGTGGAGGTGGGGACCTCGACGTTCATGAGCGATCTGCTGGGCGGCCGGCTCGGCGTGCGGGCGTACACCCGCTACACCGAGCAACTGTGGTTCGTGTACGACGCGCTGGAGGGCGCGGTCGACCGGCTGGCGTCGGACCCGGTGGCCGGGCCGTTCGTCCGGCCCGAGCTGTTCCGGCTGACGGCGCTGGAGCGAGACCTGGCGCATCTGCGCGGGGCCGGGTGGCGGACGCGGCTCACGGCGCTGCCGGCGACGGAGGAGTACGCGGCACGGGTGCGAGAGTGCGCCGAGCGGTGGCCCGCCGGTTACATCGCCCACCACTACACCCGTTACCTCGGCGACCTCTCCGGCGGCCAGATCATCCGGGACCGGGCGGAGCGGACCTGGGGCCTCGAGAAGAAGGGCGACGGGGTCCGCTTCTACGTCTTCGAGGGCATCGCCAACCCGGCCGCCTTCAAGCGCGGTTATCGCGAACTCCTCGACGCGGTGCACCTCGACGACCTGGAGAAGCAGCGCGTCGTGGCCGAGTGCAAGCGGGCGTTCGCCCTCAACATGGCGGTGTTCCGGGCGCTGGGCGAGGAGTTCCCACTCTCGGCGTGAGGGCCGTCAGAGCCCTCTGCTCACCGGGCCATCGAGCAGTACTCGTTCGTCCCCTGCCAGAAGCGGTACAGCTCCTGGCCGCAGTACTGGTCGACGGCGTCGACGCCCAGCCCCCGCAGCAGCGCGTCGATCACGTCGAAGAACGCACTGTTGACCGACGGCACCCACAGCAGCGCGAAGACGAAGAGCAGGCCGAAGGGGGCGAACGGCTCCACCTGGCGCTTGATGTTGTAGGACAGCCAGGGCTCGATCACGCCGTAGCCGTCCAGGCCCGGCACCGGCAGGAAGTTCAGGATCGCGGCCGTGACCTGGAGCAGGGCGAGGAAGGCGAGGGCGTAACGGAAGTCGCGCGGCACGCCGTCCAGGGAGTGCAGCCAGAACGGCGCGGTGCAGACGGCGGCGAAGACCACGTTCGTCAGCGGTCCTGCCGCCGAGATGAGGCTGTGCCGCCACCGGCCGCGGATCCGGCTGCGCTCGATGAAGACCGCACCGCCGGGCAGACCGATCCCGCCCATGATCACGAACAGCACCGGGAGCACGATACTCAGCAGGGCATGGGTATAGGCGAGAGGATTAAGGCTCAGATAGCCCTTCGCGCGGACCGAGGTGTCACCACTGTGGAGGGCGGTGCGCGCGTGCGCGTACTCGTGCAGGCAGAGCGACACGATCCAGGCCGCCGTCACGAACAGGAAGACGGCGACCCCGGGCTGCTCGGCGAACCCGGACCAGGTTGCCCACCCGGTGACCGCGGTGACGGCCAGGATCCCGATGAAGACGGGACTGATCCGCCGGTCGCTGTGGCGGGTGATGGTGGCGGTCATGGGCGGGGCTCCTGGGGACTGGGGCGGTCGGCGCGGGTCCGACCGTACCTGGCGCGGCGGGAAAACGCCTCGAGTGCTGGGGAAATACCTCTCGGCACAAGGGAAAACGGATCGCGACCGGCATTCGGTTCCTGGAAGCTGGAGCCATGCTGCTGAAGGTGTTCTACGAGGACTGGCAGATGGAGTGCTGCGGCACCCCGTTCGCGGTCGGCGACGAGGTGGCCTGGAAACTCGTCGCCTACCGGGCCGAGGCCCGCCGGGAGGATGTCGGGTACGGCGCCGAGGCCTGGGTGGAGAACCACGGCGGGCCCGACCACCCCACCACCGGCCGGGTCCACGCCGTCGACCTGATCCGGGAGGAGTACCGCTTCCACCGGCCCGACCCGGTGCCGGCGCCGCCGGGGAAGGGGGTGGTGGTGCAGGGCACCGGACGCGGCCTGGAACCGGTGCCCGGGACCGTCACGACGACGTCCGTCGAAGCCTGCCCGAAGTGGTTCGGGGAAGTGGACCTCGGCACGGTGGACGGCCTGAGGCGGGTCCGCCGTACCTGCGGCGCCCTCGTCACGCTGGCCGCTCCGGACACCACGCACGTCCTGCGCCCCTGACCTCCGCGGCGGCTCCCGACACCCCGCCGCCCGAACCCCGTGACCGCTCCCGACGCGGCCAGCGACAATGGACCCCGTGCGCTACCGGATTCTTGGCACCACCCAGGCCCTCCGCCCCGACGGCACGGCCGTCCCCGTGGGCGGGGCACGGCTGCGGGCCCTGCTGACCGTGCTGGCGCTGCGCCCCGGCCGCGCGGTGCCCGCCGGGCTGCTCGTCGACGAGGTGTGGGGCGACGAACCGCCCGCGGACGCCGGCGGCGCCCTCCAGGCCCTGGTCGGCCGGCTGCGCCGGGCGCTCGGCGCGGACGCGATCGAGTCCCCCGACGGCGGTTACCGGCTCGCGGCCGCCCCCGACGACGTCGACCTGCACCGCTTCGAGCGGCTCACCGGCGAAGCCCTGCGCGCACTCGCCGACGGCGACCCCGCCAAGGCGGCGACCGTCCTCGACGACGCCCTCGCCCTGTGGCACGGGCCGGCCCTGGCCGACCTGCCCGACCGCACCGCCGAGGCGGCCCGCGTCGACGTCCGCCGCCTGGACGCGCTGCGCGCCCGCCACACCGCCGCCCTCGCCCTCGGCCACGCCGAACAGGCCCTGCCCGAGCTGACCGCCCTGTGCGACGCCCACCCCCTGGACGAGCGCCTCCAGACGCTGCGGCTGCGCGCCCTGCACAGCTGCGGCCGCACCGCCGAGGCGCTGGCCGCCTACGACGGCGTACGACACCTGCTCGCCGACCGCCTGGGCTCCGACCCCGGGCCCGAACTGCGCGCCCTGCACGCCGAGTTGCTCGAACCGGCGGCGGAGCCCGAGGAGCCGTCCCGGCCCGGCAACCTGCGCGCCCGGCTCACCTCCTTCGTCGGACGCGAGGCCGACCTGGAGGTCATCCGGGGCGACCTGGCCGGCGCCCGCCTGGTCACCCTGCTCGGGCCCGGCGGGGCCGGCAAGACCCGGCTGTCCCAGGAGGCCGCCGAGACCGTGCGGAACGCCGCCCGGGACGGGGTGTGGCTGGCCGAGCTGGCCCCCGTCGACGACCCGGCCGACGTCCCCGAGGCCGTGCTCAGCGCGCTCGGCGCCCGCGAGACCGTGCTCTACGGCGCCGGCGCCGAGGGCATGCGGGCCGCCGCCGACCGGCACGACGACCCGGTCGAGCGGCTCGTCGACCACTGTTCCCGGCGCCGGATGCTGATCGTCCTCGACAACTGCGAGCACGTCGTCGACGCGGCGGCCGACCTGGCGGCACAGCTGCTGGAGCGCTGCCCGGACCTGACGATCCTCGCCACCAGCCGCGAACCCCTGGGCGTCCCGGGGGAGTTGCTGCGTCCGGTGGAGCCACTGCCCGAGCCGGTGGCGCTGCGGCTGTTCGCCGACCGGGGCGCCGCGGCCCGGCCCGGCTTCACGGTCGACGCCGACGAGGAGACCGCGGCGGCCTGCGCCGAGATCTGCCGCCGCCTGGACGGACTGCCCCTCGCCATCGAACTGGCCGCCGCCCGGCTGCGGATGCTCACGCCCCGCCAGATAGCCGACCGGCTCGACGACCGCTTCCGCCTGCTCACCTCCGGCAGCCGTACCGTGCTGCCCCGCCAGCAGACCCTGCGCGCGGTCGTCGACTGGTCCTGGGACCTGCTCGACGCGGCCGAACGGGACGTCCTCGGCCGGCTCTCCGTCTTCGCGGGCGGCTGCGACCTGGCCGCCGCCGAGGCGGTCTGCGGCCCCGCCGCCCTCGACGCCCTCGCCTCCCTGGTCGACAAGTCCCTGGTCGTCGCCGCCCCTTCGGACGGGCAGGGGATGCGCTACCGGCTCCTGGAGACCGTCGCCGAGTACGCCGGCGCCCGCCTGGACGAGAGCGGCGCCCGCGCCGACGCCGCGCGCGCCCATCTGACGTACTACCGCGAACTCGCCCGCACCACCGACCCGTTGCTGCGCGGCTCCGGCCAGCGTGCCGCCGTGGCCCGGCTGGAGCTGGAGTACGAGAACCTGCGCACCGCCATCCGCCACGCCGTCGCCGCCAAGGACGAGCAGGAGGCGCTGTGCCTGGCCCACTCCCTGGTCTGGTACTGGCAGTTGCGTGACAAGCGGGTCGAGACCCGCACCTGGTGCGCCGACATCATGACCCTCGGACCGGACCCCTTCGCCGAGCCGGTCCGCCGTGCCGAACCGGTGTGGCAGCGCGTGCACGACACCCCGCCGCCGTACACCGGAGAGGTCCTCGTCGAGGCCCGGCGCGGCATCCATCTGGCCCATCTGGCCTGCATGGACACCGAGTTGGAGGTCTGGCAGACCCCGGCCGCGCAGGCCAAGATGCGCGCCGTCGTCCAGGCCTACGAGCCCGGCCAGCCGCAGACCTGCCGGGCCCCCGGCATGTTCTGGTTCTTCGCGGTGATGCTGATCGGTGGCCTGGAGCAGCTGCGCACCATCGTCGACGCCGGCGTCGAGACCAGCCGCCGTACGCCCGGCTACGAGTGGGAACTCGCGGGCGCCCTCCAGCTGCGCGCCAACGTGTTCGCCAACTTCGCCACCTCGGCCGGTGCCGCCACCCGCGACGCCGACGAGGCCCTGGAGATCTTCCGGCGCCTCGGGGACGACTGGGGCACCGCCGAGGCGTTCTCCGCGCGCGCCGAGTCCCGGGAACGCATGGGGGAGTACCGGGAGGCCGCCACCGACTACGAGGCCGCCATCGAGTGCGCCGAACGGCTCGGCGCCCGCACCCAGGTCGCCGTGCTCAACGCCCGCCTCGGCATGGCGCTGCTCGAACTGGGCGAGATCGAGCGCGGTGAACGGCTGCTGCGCGAGGTCATCGCCGACCACGACAGCAGCCACAACGAGGCGATGCCGGCCGCCCGGCTCTTCCTCACCGTGTGGCTGCTGCTGACCGACCGGATCGCCGAGGCCCGCGAGCAACTCCGGCTGCTGCGCGCCCAGTTCAAGATCTCGCACTTCGTCGTCTTCGACGCCATGATCCTCATCCAGGAGGCCTGGGTGGACGCCCTCGACGGCCTCCACGCGGACGCCCTGGCCAAGCTGCGCGAGGCGATATCCCACTCCGACGACCCGCTGTCCCAGGCCGTCACCCCGCACTCCGGCTCCTCCAGCCTGACCGTCGCCGCCTTCGCCCTGGCCGGCCTGGACGACGGCGCCCGCGCCCAGGACGCCGCCCGCTGCCTGGGCGCCGCCAGTGCCCTGCAGCCGCCCGGCCACATCCCCTCCGGCATGGAACGCAGGCTGTACGCCCGCGCCGAGACCCGGGTCCGCGCCGCACTCGGTGACGACACCGCCTACGAGGCCGCATACGCCGAGGGCGGTGGCCTCTCCCTCGCGGAGGCCACCGCCCTGCTCTGACCCGGGACCGGGTCGCCGAACGTCAGCTCTTGGTGCGGAACTTGTAGATCGCGTACGGTGCCGCCACCGCCGTGATCCCCACCGACCAGGCGAGCGTGATCCACAGGTCGTGGGCGACCGGGCCGCCGACCATCAGTCCGCGCGCCGCGTCGGCGAGCGTGGACAGCGGGTTGTAGTCGGTGAAGGCCTGCAGCCAGCCCGGCATCGACTGCGTCGGCGCGAAGATCGACGAGCCGAACTGCAGCGGGAACAGCACCAGGAACCCCATGGCCTGCACGGACTGGGCGTTCTTCAGGGTCACGCCCAGGGTGAGGAACACCCACATGATCGAGGAGGCGAACACCGCGGACAGGCCCACGGCGGCGAACAGCCCGCCCCAGTGGGTGATGTGGAACCCGACCAGCACGGCGACGACCATCAGCACGGCGGTCGCGAACAGCATCCGCACCAGCTCGACGGAGATCTTCGCGAACAGCACCGAGCCGCGCCCGATCGGCAGCGACCGGAACCGGTCCATCACACCCGAGTTGAAGTCCTGGCTGAACCCGGTGCCGACGCCCTGCGAGAGCGTCATGCTCATCATCGCGATCATGCCCGGGATGACGTACTGGACGTAACCGTCCTGGCCGCCGCCGAGGGCCTGCCCGATCGAGCCGCCGAAGACGTACACGAACAGCAGCGTGAAGATGACCGGCATCAGCAGGGCGTCGAACATGGACTCCGGGTCCTGCCGGATCCACAGCAGATTGCGGCGGATCAGGGCTCCGGTGTGCCGCAGATGCCCGCGCAGCGGGATCCGGGCGTCGGCGGCGGCCGGGGCGGTGGTGACGGCCGGGGTGGTGGTGACGGCGCTCATACGGTGACCTCCTCGCGGTCGTCGGCGGGCGTGGGGTCCTGCGGGGCACTGGCGCGGTGGCCGGTGAGGGACAGGAAGACCTCGTCCAGGCTGGGCAGTTCGGTGACGATGGAGCTGATGGTGATACCGCGGGCGGTGACGGCGCCGACCACGGCGGTCAGCTGCTCGTCGCTGAGGATCGGCACCAGCAGGGTGCCCCGCTCGGCGTCCACGGTCGTGTTGGCGAGCCCGGTGATCCCCAGCTCGTCGATCATGGCGGCGAGCGGCCGCACCTGCAGCGGGTCGACCGGCTTCACCCGCAGCGTCCGTCCGCCGACCTTGGCCTTCAGCTCCTCCACCTTGCCGCCGGCGATGACCTTCCCGCGGTCCACGACGGTCAGCTCGGAGGCGAGCTGCTCGGCCTCCTCCATGTACTGGGTGGTCAGCAGCACGGTCACGCCCTCGCCGACCATCGCCTTGACCTCCTCCCACACCTCGTTGCGGGTGCGCGGGTCGAGACCGGTGGTCGGCTCGTCCAGGAACAGCACCTGGGGGTGCCCGATCATCGAGGCGGCGAGGTCCAGCCGACGGCGCATGCCGCCGGAGTAGGTGCCTGCCGGGCGCTTGGCGGCGTCGGTCAGCGAGAACCGCTCCAGCAGCTGGTCGGCGCGGGCCCGGGCGTCCTTGCGGGACAGGTCGAGCAGCCGCCCGATCATGTAGAGGTTCTCCCAGCCCGGCAGCTTCTCGTCG
This sequence comes from Streptomyces sp. NPDC031497, assembly GCF_055580905.1. Classification (NCBI taxonomy): domain Bacteria; kingdom Bacillati; phylum Actinomycetota; class Actinomycetes; order Kitasatosporales; family Streptomycetaceae; genus Streptomyces; species Streptomyces sp. NPDC031497. The sequence goes on along the minus strand of NZ_JBVIKO010000003.1, from coordinate 55,934 downwards.
ACCGAGGCGTACTGCCCCGTCAGTCCGATCACCCGGCGCAGCTGGCGGGGCTGGCGCAGGACGTCGTAGCCGGCGACGGTCGCCTGCCCGGCGTCGGGCTTCAGCAGGGTGGACAGAATCCGGACGATGGTCGTCTTGCCGGCCCCGTTCGGCCCGAGGACACCCATCACGGTGCCCTCGCGGACGTCCAGATCAACCCCGTCGAGAGCCTTGGTGTCGCCGTAGTGCTTCACCAGCCCCCGTACGGTCACGGCAGTGTTGTCGATTCGCGTCATGGGAAGAACCGTGCCAGGCCCCACCGACAAACCGCCGACAGGCCGCCGACACCGGCGTACGTCCTGCCGACAATCCGCCTACGAGCCGCCGACACGGGGTGGCGTACCGTGCACGCCATGACCGCCCTCGCCGCGCGGAGCATCGGCACCGACCGCCTGGAGCTGCAGCCGCTGAGCGTCGGGCACGCCGGGGAGATGGCCGCGGTGCTGTCCGACCCTGCCCTGCACACCTTCACCGGCGGCACCCCGGACACCCCCGAGGCCCTGCGCTCGCGCTACCGGCGCCTCACCGCGGGCTCCCCCGACCCGGCCGTCTCCTGGCTGAACTGGGTGATCCGGCTCCGTGCCGAGTCGTGTCTGACGGGCACGGTGCAGGCGACGGTCGCCGGCCCGGTCGCCGAGATCGCGTGGGTGGTGGGGACCCCGTGGCAGGGCCGCGGCATCGCCACCGAGGCGGCCCGCGCCCTGGTCGCCTGGCTCACCCGGCAGCCCGTACACACCGTCATCGCCCACATTCACCCCGACCACAGCGCGTCCGCCGCGGTCGCCAGGGCCGCCGGCCTCACCCCCACCGACCTATTGCACGACGGCGAGATCCGCTGGCACCGGGAAACAACCCCGTCCCCCTGCTGACGACGCCCGACCGCAACCACGAACCCTCCCCGGCCGCCGCAACCATCGATGGAGCAACCACGACGGCGAGCAACCACCTCCGCGAGAGCGCGTGCCGGTTCAGGCGCAAAGGCCGGCCGGCCCGCCGACGGGGGAAGATCGGCGGGCCGGCCGTGGTGTTTCCGCAGTGGCTCTAGTGGACGGAGTGCTCCTCCAGCGGGAACGTTCCGCCGACGACGTCCTCGGCGTAGGCGCGGGCCGCGTCGCCCATGACCGCGCGCAGGTCCGCGTACTTCTTCACGAACTTCGGGACCCGGCCCGAGGTCAGGCCCAGCATGTCCGTCCAGACCAGGACCTGTGCGTCGGTCTCGGGACCGGCGCCGATGCCCACCGTCGGGATGTGCAGTACCCGGGTCACCTCGGCCGCCAGCTCCGCCGGGACCAGTTCGAGTACGACCGCGAACGCGCCCGCGTCCTGGACCGACTTGGCGTCGCGCAGCAGCTGCTGGGCCGCCTCCTCGCCGCGGCCCTGCACGCGGTAGCCCATGGCGTTGACGGACTGCGGGGTCAGGCCGATGTGCGCCATCACCGGGATGCCGGACTCGACGAGCAGCCGGATCTGGTCGTGCGAGCGCTCGCCGCCCTCCAGCTTGACCGCGCCGACACCGGCCTCCTTCACCAGCCGGGTCGCCGAGCGCAGCGCCTGCACCGGGCCCTCCTGGTAGGAGCCGAAGGGCAGGTCGCCGACGATGAGGGCGCGCTGGGTGCCGCGGACCACGGCCGCCGACAGCATCGTCATCTCGTCCAGGGTGACGGGCACCGTCGACTCGTACCCGAGGTGGCAGTTGCCCGCCGAGTCGCCGACCAGGAGCACCGGGATCCCGGACTCGTCGAAGACGGAGGCGGTCATCGCGTCGTACGCGGTGAGCATGGGCCACTTCTCGCCGCGCTCCTTGGCGAGGGCGATGTCGCGGACCGTGATGCGGCGCGTGCCCTTCCCCCCGTACAGCGTCCTGCTGCCGTCGGAGGGGCTGTTCTGCACAGGCTGGGCAGCCGAGAGCTGCGTCATGGCAACGGCTCCTTCAAATCATCTCGAGGCACCCTGACGGTGTCCCCGGATCGCATCCATGGTGGCACTTCGTGCCGTCCTCGGCCAGAGGACCGCCGTGTGATCCGTCGGTCACCCGCCTTGCGTAAGGCCTAGGTAAAGGAATTCAGATACGAGACGGGGCCGTATTGAAATGGGCCTAGGCTCGTCGTCATGACAACTCCTGCCGACCACGCTCCAACCGGTCCGCGCATACCCGAGGAGGTGCACCGGCGCCGCTGGGCGATCCTCGGCGTGCTCATGTTGAGCCTGCTGATCGTGGTGCTCGACAACTCGATCCTGAACGTCGCCGTCAAGACCATCTCCACCCCGGCCCCGACCGGCCTCGGCGCCACCCAGAGCCAGCTGGAGTGGGCGATCAACGCCTACACCCTGGTCTTCGCGGGCCTGCTGTTCACCGCCGGCCTCATCGGCGACCGGCTCGGCCGCAAGAAGGTGCTGATCGGCGGCCTCGTCGTGTTCGGCATCGGCTCCGCCCTGGCCGCCGAGTCCGGCTCCCCGGGCGAGCTGATCACCTACCGCGCCCTGATGGCCCTCGGCGCCGCCTTCGTGATGCCCGCCACCCTCGCCGTCCTGATGAACGTCTTCGAACGCCAGGAACAGCCCAAGGCCATCGGCATCTGGGCCGGCGGCGTCGGCCTCGCCATCGCGATCGGCCCGATCACCGGCGGTGTGCTGCTCGACCACTTCTGGTGGGGCTCGGTCTTCCTCGTGAACGTACCGATCGTGATCGTCGCGCTCGCGCTGATGGTGTGGCTGGTGCCCGACTCGCGCGACCCGCGTCCGGGCCGCCTCGACCCCGTCGGCGTGGTGCTCTCCGTCGTCGGTCTGGTCCTGCTGGTCTACGGCATCATCAAGGGCGGCGAGCTGGCCGACTTCACCGATGCCAAGGTGCTCGCCACCATCGCCGCAGGCGTCGTGGTCCTCGCCGGCTTCGTGATCTTCGAGATGCGCAGCGACCATCCGTCCCTGGACGTCACCTACTTCAAGAACAAGGTCTTCTCGGCCGCCATGGCCGCCATCGCGCTGGTCTTCTTCGCGCTGATGGGCGTGACCTTCTTCTCCGTCTTCTACACCCAGAGCGTGCGCGGCTACTCGCCGCTGCAGTCCGGTCTGCTGCTGCTCCCGCTGGCCGTCGCCCAGCTGATCTTCGCGCCGCGGGCCCGGCTGGTCGTGGAGCGGATCGGCAACAGGGCCACCACCACCGGAGGCCTGGTACTGATCGCGGCGATGCTGGGCATGTTCGCCACCTTCGAAGCCGACACCCCGATCTGGCTCCTCGAGGTCGTCTTCTTCCTGATGGGCACCGGCATGGCGCACATCATGACGCCGACGTCGGTCGTCATCATGCAGGCGCTGCCCCGGGAGAAGGCCGGTTCCGCCTCCGCGCTCAGCAACACCTTCCGCCAGGTCGGCGGCGCCCTCGGTATCGCCGTCCTCGGCTCGGTGCTGTCGACGTCGTACCGCAACAGCATCGAGGGCAAGCTCGGCGCACTGCCGCCCGGGCTGCGCGGGACCGCCGGCGAGTCCATCGAGGCCACGCTGGGTGTCGCCCAGAAGCTCGGGGCGCAGGGCAAGGCCCTGGTCACGCCCGCCAACGACGCCTTCCTGCACGCCATGCACATGACTGCCCTGTGCGGTGTGGGAGTAGCGTTGCTCGGCGCCGTGGTCACGGCCCTCTTCCTGCCGGGCAAGCCCCCGGCCGGTCAGCAGGGCGAGCGGGAACAGGAGTTGGTCGCCGCCGCGGAGTGAGCGGACGCACGATAAAGCGCGGATTCACGGGGGGAGGCTTGGGCTGCGGGAGAATTCCCGCAGCCAGTGAGAGGACGGTATGACGTGAGGCTTGCCGACAGTCGGCCGCGGTCCGTGGTTCCCGCCCGGGGCCGGCCCCGCAGTGAGGCGGTGGAGAGCGCCATCCTGGAAGGGGTCATGAAGCTCCTGGAGGACGGTGTTCCGCTCGCCGAGCTGTCCATCGAGCGGATCGCCCGGACCGCCGGCGTCGGCAAGGCCACCATCTACCGCCGGTGGAACGGCAAGGAGGAGCTCTTCGTCGACGTCATGCGCGCCGCCGAGCCCCCCGACCCCGAACTCCCCGGCACCTCCATGCGCGACGACCTCGTCGTCCTGCTCGAATCGCTGCGCCGACGCGGTCTGATGAACCGTTCGTCGGCGATCCTGCACAACGTCTACGCCCAGATGAAGAGCAGCCCGCGCATCTGGAACGCCTATCACGTCAACGTCGTCAACCCGCGGCGCGAACTCGGCAAGGAAGTGCTGCGCCGCGGCCAGCGCAACGGCGAACTCCGCGCCGACATCGACGTCGACCTGGCCAACGACATGTTCACCGGCCCGATGCTGCTCAGGGCCATCCTGCGCCCCGACGCGGAGCTCCCCGAGGGCCTGGCCGAACAGATCGTCGACTCGGTGCTGGCCGGCCTACGGCCCGTCAGTTCGCCCGACCCGGCCCCGGACCGGGAGTCGCAGCCGCAGCCGCAGCCGCAGCCTCAGCCTCAGCCGCAGCCGTAAGGGGCTGTCGTCGCCGTCGGCGGAATGTCCTCGTTTCGTCACAGTCCACCCTGACCCGGCGGTAACCGGAACCCCTTCGGCCGGTGTGTTCGTCCTCGTCTTCCGTACGGCCGTCATGTGACGGCGGGATCGGAGCCGATCATCCCCTAGGGTCGTATCCCGGGGGACGACGGTGTGCACGGCAGGTTGTGAGGCAGGCGGTATGGCGCAGCAGGCGTACATGACGGAGACGGACAACGGCGGCTCGGGACCCGAGCGTCGGGGAGACCGGTTCCGGCGCCTGGTGAACCGCCTGCTGGCCGGCTGGCGCGACGATCCACGCATCTGGCGCCGGGGCATCGTCCTCGCCGTCATCGCCCTGCTGCTCGCCGGCGTGATGCTGATGCACTCCCGCATCCCCAACGCCATCGGCAACCTCGGCAGCCTCACAGAGACGTTCCTGCCCTGGCTGGGTCTGCTGATCCCGGTGCTGGTGCTGCTCGGCTTCCTGCGCAAGTCGGCGACCGCGCTCATCGCCGTCCTGCTCCCGGCGATCGTCTGGCTGAACCTGTTCGGCGGGCTGCTCACCGACAAGTCCGGTACCGGCGGCGACTTCACGGTCGCCACGCACAACGTGAACGCCGAGAACCCCGACCCGACCGGCACCGCCGAGCGACTCGCCGCGTCCGGCGCCGACGTGGTGGCCCTGGAGGAGCTGAAGGCCTCGGCCGTACCGGCGTACGAGAAGGCGCTGGCGTCGACGTACAAATACCACGCGGTGGAGGGCACCGTGGGGCTGTGGAGCAAGTACCGGCTGACCGGCGTGAAGGCCGTCGACATCAAGCTCGGCTGGACGCGCGCGATGCGTGCCACGGTCGCCACGCCGGAGGGGGCCCTCGCGGTCTACGTCGCCCATCTCCCCTCGGTGCGGGTCAAGATGAACGCCGGGTTCACCGCCCGGCAGCGGGACACGAGCGCGGACGCGCTGGGCGAGGCCATCGCCGACGAGAGCCTGCCGCGGGTGATCCTCCTGGGCGACCTCAACGGCACGATGAACGACCGTTCCCTCAACGGCGTGACCTCGCAGATGCGCTCCACGCAGGGCGCCGCGGGCAGCGGGTTCGGGTTCAGCTGGCCGGCCGCGTTCCCGATGGCCCGTATCGACCAGATCATGGTCAAGGGCGTGGAACCGGAGAGCTCCTGGGCCCTGCCGAGGACCGGCAGCGACCACCTCCCGATCGCGGCCCGTGTGAACCTGACCACATCGGATTAGTAGAAGCCCCTGGTCAGGCTGGTGCGGTCGTCTTTGTAAGGACAATCGGACACCGCACTGTAACCTGCCGGAATACTGGGCCTGGGATGCTTTGTTCCGTAGCTGAACTTAAAGAGGTTCGCACGGAACCCCGCTCCCCGAAAGGCAAAGCCCTCTCATGCCCCTGGCCCTGCTCGCCCTGGCCGTCGGCGCTTTTGGTCTCGGCACCACCGAGTTCGTGATGATGGGCCTGCTGCCCGACGTCGCCGACGACCTGAACATATCGATCCCCACCGCCGGACACCTGGTCTCGGCGTACGCGCTCGGCGTCGTCATAGGCGCCCCGCTCCTCGCCGCGCTGACCGCGCGCATGCCCCGCCGCACGGTCCTCATCTCCCTGATGGCCCTGTTCGTGGCGGGCAACGCGCTGTCGGCCCTGGCCCCCACCTACGACTGGCTGCTCGCCGCCCGCTTCCTCAGCGGCCTGCCGCACGGCGCGTTCTTCGGCGTCGGCGCGGTGGTCGCCACCAACCTGGTGGCACCGGAGCGCAAGGCCCGCTCGGTCTCCCTGATGTTCATGGGCCTGACGGTCGCCAACATCGCGGGCGTCCCCGTCGCCACCCTCATGGGCCAGCACCTGGGCTGGCGGGCCACCTTCCTGGGCGTGAGCCTGATCGGCGTCGCCGCGATGGCCGCGGTCGCGCTGCTGATCCGAGGCGCCGACGCCCCGGCCCCGGTCTCCGGCCTGCGCGGCGAACTGACAGCCCTGCGCTCCCTGCCGGTCTGGCTGGCCCTCGCCACGACGGTCGTCGGCTTCGGCGCGCTCTTCTCCGCGTACAGCTACATCACGCCCATGCTGACGGACTCCGCCGGGTACGCCGACTCCGACGTGACCCTGCTGCTGGCGCTCTTCGGCGTCGGCGCCACCGCCGGCAACCTGATCGGCGGGCGCCTCGCCGACCACGCGATGCGCGGCACGCTCTTCGGCGGCCTGGCCTCCATGGTCGCGGTGCTGCTGCTCTTCCCCGTCCTGATGCACGCGCAGTGGAGCGCGGCCCTGGCGGTGACGCTGCTGGGCGTGGCCGCCTTCATCACCGGCTCCCCGCTCCAGCTGATGGTCATGGAACGCGCGGCGGCGGGCCCCTCCCTCGCCTCCTCCGCCAACCAGGCCGCCTTCAACCTCGCGAACGCGGGCGGCGCCTGGATCGGCGGCGTCGCCCTGGCGGCGGGTTTCGGCGCGACGTCCCCGGCGTTGGCGGGCGCGGCGCTCGCGGTCCTGGGCCTGGGCGTGGCGAGCGTGGCGTTCGCGGTGGACCGGCGGCGGGATGTCCCGTCGGCGGTCCGCGAGCGGGTGGTCGCCTCGCACGTCCCGGAGGCTACGGAGCCGGTGCATTCCTGACACTCCGACCGGACGCACTGGCCGAGGTGGCGGACCCGCGCGTTCGTCACCTCTTCAGCCGGACCGTCGTCGACCGGCCCCCTGTCGCCGCGGACGACGCCGCGGAACCCACCGTGGTCGAGGGAGGCACAGCGTGCCTCGGCCGAGAGGTCGCTGTGAGGCCGCTCGCTTCCTGTGATTGTCGTGCCTCCACGGCCCGCGTCAAGGGCGCTGCGTTCCGCTGCGCTCCACTCCGCGTCGCCTGACGGCGATCGGCCTGCGGCCGCCCCTTGACCCGGTCCGTTCCAGCACGGGGAAGAAGCGAGCGAGCGGCCCGAAGGAGCGGTGGCCCCGCCCGGCGCTGCCCCGCCGGGTGCGCTGCGAAGATGCCGTCGGCGCAGGGGCGCAGTCGCGTCTCGCATGCACGCCGGGAGGGCCAAGCGGCGAGCGGCCGGCGGCTGGGCCCTTGTGTGGCGATTGGCGGATTTGTGCCAGGCGCCTGGAGTGAATCCGTGGTCTGGGTGGCTCGTCCGGCGTCGCAGATCGTTCCGCGGAATTGCGGCGCGTATCCCCTCATGGCCGCGTCGATCACGATCATGGCCTTCCCGGACGCCCCACCACTGCTGTATGTCGAGGCGTCGTACAGCGGGGACACCATCGACGATCCGGCCCTCGTGAGTCAGTACCGCAAGGCATACGATCGGCTCAGGGCCGTGGCGCTGTCACCGGAGACGTCCCTGGCCATGATCGAGGCAGCGGCAGGGGATTACCGAAATGGCAAGCAGCCGAATCGACTTGAGTGACGCGCTCTGGTTCAAGAGCAGCTACAGCAACGGTGATGGTGGCGACTGCGTCGAGGTCGCCAGCGACTACCCCGGCCTCGTCCCCGTCCGCGACTCGAAGACGGCACCCCAAGGCCCCGCCCTCCTCCTCCCCGCCACCGCCTGGGCCCCCTTCATAGCCTCCCTCAAGTCGGCGTAACGCAAAGGGGCGTGGGGGCCTCCGAAGAGAAGGACCCCACGCCCCTTGGTCAAGCCGCGCAGCGGATCAGTGCTTGCGGTGCGCCTTGTACGACTCCACGTAGCCGGCCGCCGGGGTACCGACGCCGGTGACGTCGTCGTAGCCCTTGACCGCGGACAGGGAGCTGTCCTTGCCGAGGCTGCGGACCGAGGTCAGCAGGCCGTCGGTGGCGTCGTAGCCGTTGGCGAAGTCGACGCGGGCGACCGCGAGGTCCTTGCCGGTCGGCTTGTCCGTGACGTCGTGGTAGGCCTTCGTGCCGTACTTGGAGTAGATCAGCGGGTTGGCGAAGCCGATCGCCTTGCCGCCGCCCGCCTCCTGCGCGAGGGCCTGGACCGCCGCGATGACCGGAGCGGCCAGCGAGGTGCCGCCGATGCGGTACTCGCTGTACGCCTCGGTGCCGTCCGCCTGGGTCTGCGTCTGGCCGACCTTGAAGCCGGTGTTGGGGTCGGCGATCGCCGAGATGTCCGGGACCACGCGGTTGCCGGAGGCGCTGTTGGCCTTGGCGAGCGAGTTCGGGACGACACCCTTCTGGTAGGACGGCTCGTTCACCGTCTTGCTGGTGCCGCCGCCCGCGCCCGAGGTGAACGGGCCGGGGAAGCCGGTCCAGCTCTTCCCGTCGGCCGACAGCGAGGCCTTCTCGGTGCCCCAGCCGGTCTCCCACAGGTACTTGTCGCCCTTGCCGACGGCCAGCGAGGTCCCGCCGACCGCCGTCACCCAGGCGGAGTTGGCCGGGGTGTCGACCTGCTTCGTGTCGGTGTTGGCGACCTCGTCGCCGTTGTCACCGGAGGAGAAGTAGAAGCCGATGCCCTGCACCGCGCCCAGCTGGAAGACCTGGTCGTAGGCGGCCGCGAGGTCCGGGGTCTGGTTGGCCTCGATGTCGCCCCAGGAGTTGGAGACGATGTCGGCCAGGTGGTTGTCGACGATCTTGCTGAGGGAGTCCAGCAGATCGTTGTCGAAGCAGGACGCGGCGCCCACGTAGGTGACGTCGGCGTCCGGCGCGACCGCGTGCACGGCCTCGACGTCGAGGGTCTCCTCGCCGTACCAGCCGGAGGCGTCGCACTCGTCGGCGCCGGTGTTCGTGTAGTTCGAGGGCAGCACCTGGTGCAGCTGGCTCGTCTTCCACGCGGCGTCGCCGTGCGCCTTGGCGTAGGTGCCGGCGTCGTAGGCGATGGTCGGCGAGGCGAACGCGTCGGTGATCGCGACGCGCACGTGCTTGCCGGTGTACTTGCCGGCGCCGTAGGCGGCCCGCAGCTGCTTGCCGGTGTAGCCCTCGACGGCGTACGGGATCTTGGTGCCGTACGCGTCCGGCAGCGTGGTCGCGGTCTTCGAGCCGTAGTACGACGAGAACGGCCCGGAGTTCTTGAACACGCCGGCCGGGGGCGGCAGCGTGTCGTCGTGGGTCGCCTTGTGCGGCGCGTTGTCCAGACCGGTGACGGTCAGGATCGCGCTGCTCACGGCCGCCGGCACGGACGCGGTCTTCTGCGGCGCGCGGTAGGTCTTCGAGCCCTTGGCGTAGTTGTGCAGCTGGGTGCCGAACGCCTGCTCGACGGCGGAGACGTCGCCGGAGACGGATATGTAGTGCTGGGTGACCTCGGTGACCTTCAGGCCGGACGCGGTCAGCCAGGACTTGACGGCCTTCACCTGGGCCGCGGTGGCGCCGAAGCGGGCCTGCGCCTGCTTGGCGCTGAGGTACTTGCCGTAGTACGGCGAGCTGGGGTCGGACACGGCCTTCGCGTAGGCCGCGAGGCCGCTGGCGTTCCGGCCGGCCAGGTAGACCCGGGCCTTGACCTGGGCGCTGTTGGAGGTGGCGCCCTTGTCCGCCTTGGCCGTGGCCCACGTGGGCTTGGTGCCCTTCAGGGTGTCACGGGCCGGGCTGTCCGCGGCGTGCGCCGCGGGTATGCCGAGTGCGAGCGCGCCGGCGATCATCGGCAGTGTCGCTGCCATGCTCACGCTGGCCCGCACCTTGGCACGGTTCGATCTCATACTGCCCCCTGCTATGCGGTTCGACGCATGGAGTGGTCGGTCAGGCGTGATCATCAGGAGGCCAGCGGCGGAACGGCCCGTGAATGGATCACACGATGGGGGTCACTCTTGCGGTGAACTGTTCATGCCAGGGGAATGAAAAGGCCAAGGAAACCCCAAGTGGGCGTTGATTAGGGGTTTTTGACCGGATTTCGACGCCGTACCAAACGTTACGGATCGATTGCGATTGCCCGTAAGCCCTTGCGGTGCAGTTAAGTCGACAAATCCCCCACCCCGTACGTCAGTTCAGGCGCGCGGCTCGGCGCCCCGCTCCTTCAGCATCTGGGCCATCGTCGTCAGCTCCGACTGCTGCGCGTCCACCATGCCCTGGGCGAGGTTCTTCTCCACCGTGACGGTGCATTTGGCCACACAGCCCTCGGCCATGTGGATACCGCCCTTGTGATGGTCCGTCATCAGCTGCAGGTAGAAGATCTCCGCCTGCTTGCCGTTCAGCGTCCCCAGCTTCTTCAGCTCGGTGTTGGTCGCCATGCCCGGCATCAGCGCACCGTCCTTGCCGGAGGCCATGTCGCCCATGCCCATCCAGGTCATCGGCGGATCGGCCGACACCTTCGGCAGCCCCCACAGGTCCAGCCAGCCCAGCAGCATGCCGCGCTGGTTGGCCTGCGTCTGCGCGATGTCGTAGGCGAGGCGCCGTACGTCGGTGTCCTTCGTGCGGTCGCGCACGATGTACGACATCTCGACGGCCTGCTGGTGATGGACCGCCATGTCCCGCGCGAACCCGGCATCCGCCGAGTCGGCGCTCGGGACCGCACCGCCGCCGTCGTTGTCCTCGCCCGCGACCGCGTAGGTGATCGCGCCGGCCGCGACCAGCACCGCCACCGCGGAGCCCGCGATGAGCACCGACCGCATCACTGGCCCTTACCGCCCGTGCACGCGGCACCCGGCTCGGGTGTCTGCTTGCCCTGCACGAACTCCTCGAAGAACTTGCCCACGTTCGGGTCGTCGGCCCCGGTCACGGTGCGCTGGTGCGCCCACGCCGTCATCATGATCGGGTCCTTCTGCTTGTCGTCCGGGCTCATCAGCGTGTACGGCGTCTGCTTCACCTTCGCCGCGAGCGCGTCGACGTCGGCCTTCTTCGCCTTGCTGTTGTACGTCACCCAGACCGCGCCGTGCTCCAGCGCGTGCACGGCGTTCATGTTGTCGAGCGCCTCGGTGTAGACGTCGCCGTTGCAGTTCTGCCAGACCGGGTTGTGGTTGCCGCCCACCGGAGGCTCGGTCGGGTAGTGCACGGTCGTCGTCACGTGCGTCCGGCCCAGCGTGCCCTTCCAGGTGTTCACCCCGTCCTTGCCGGTCACGAAGTGCCCCGAGGTCTTCGCGTCGGCCGCCGAGGAGTCGTCACCGGACTGGTTCTTCACCAGCACCACACCGCCGACCACGAGGCCGGCGACGACCACCACGCTCGCGGCGATCGTGAGGATCCGGCCGCGACGCTCACGCGCCTGCTCGGCGCGCCGCATCTCCTCTATGCGTGCCTTGCGCTCGGCGCTGTTGCTCTTCTTCGCGGTACCCATGGGATGTGTCCTTCTGGGGGAAAGGGGCGTGGAAGGTGGGGCCCGCTGATCGTAATGGGGGAGATGGGACCGGTCGTAGGGAGGACACAGGAAAGACCTGGAAATGCCGGTGATTCGACAGGAAACCGATAATCCGAACGCGGGGGTGCGGATGGGTGGGGGTGGCCCGCGCCGGGCGCCGGACGTCGAGTGGGTCTGCATCTGATATTCATCTTCATGAGTCGGGTGTGACGTGCGTCGGAATCGGATCGGCCATTACGGATGTCGGTGCGAGCAGGCAAGATGGGCGCCAGGGCGGTACACCTGCCGTACGGGAGCCGTTCAGGCCGAGGACGCCGGGGCGATCATGGTCCGCAACGCGCATGAAATGCTGTTGTGGTGTGATGCTCAGGTGCCCGACCGCCTCCTGAGGGACCGGGAACAGGCGGCCTGACCAGCAAGGATGGGGAAGCGGAAGATGGACAAGCAGCAGGAGTTCGTGCTCCGGACCTTGGAGGAGCGGGACATCCGGTTCGTACGCCTGTGGTTCACGGACGTGCTGGGCTTCCTCAAGTCCGTCGCCGTGGCCCCGGCCGAGCTGGAACAGGCCTTCGACGAGGGCATCGGCTTCGACGGCTCCGCGATCGAGGGCTTCGCCCGGGTCTACGAGTCCGACATGATCGCCAAGCCGGACCCGTCCACCTTCCAGGTCCTCCCGTGGCGCGCGGAGACCCCCGGCACGGCCCGTATGTTCTGCGACATCCTGATGCCGGACGGCTCCCCGTCCTTCGCGGACCCGCGCTATGTCCTCAAGCGCGCCCTGGCCCGCACCTCCGACCTGGGCTTCACCTTCTACACCCACCCGGAGATCGAGTTCTTCCTCCTGAAGGACCGCCCGCTGGACGGCTCCCGCCCGATCCCCGCCGACAACTCGGGCTACTTCGACCACACCCCCACCAACGTGGGCATGGACTTCCGCCGCCAGGCGATCACCATGCTGGAGTCGATGGGCATCTCGGTCGAGTTCTCCCACCACGAGGGCGCGCCCGGCCAGCAGGAGATCGACCTGCGGTACGCGGACGCGCTCTCCACGGCGGACAACATCATGACGTTCCGCCTGGTCATGAAGCAGGTGGCGCTGGAGCAGGGCGTGCACGCGACCTTCATGCCGAAGCCCTTCTCCGAGCACCCCGGCTCGGGCATGCACACCCACCTCTCCCTCTTCGAGGGCGACCGGAACGCGTTCTACGAGTCGGGCGCGGAATTCCAGCTCTCCAAGGTCGGCCGCTCCTTCATCGCGGGCCTGCTGAAGCACGCCGCGGAGATCTCGGCGGTCACCAACCAGTGGGTGAACTCCTACAAGCGCATCTGGGGCGGCTCCGAGCGCACCGCCGGCGCCGGCGGCGAGGCCCCCTCCTACATCTGCTGGGGTCACAACAACCGCAGCGCGCTGGTCCGGGTCCCGATGTACAAGCCCGGCAAGACGGGCTCGGCGCGCGTCGAGGTCCGCTCCATCGACTCCGGAGCCAACCCGTACCTGGCCTACGCCCTCCTGCTGGCGGCCGGCCTCAAGGGCATCGAGGAGGGCTACGAACTCCCGCCGGGCGCCGAGGACGACGTCTGGGCCCTTTCCGACGCGGAGCGCCGCGCGATGGGCATCGAGCCTCTCCCGCAGAACCTCGGCGAGGCCCTCACCCTGATGGAACGCAGCGACCTGGTCGCCGAGACCCTCGGCGAACACGTCTTCGACTTCTTCCTGCGCAACAAGCGCCAGGAGTGGTACGAGTACCGCAGCGAGGTCACCGCGTTCGAGCTGCGGAAGAACCTGCCGGTGCTGTAAGGGCGGGTCGCCCCGATGCGGTAGGGCGGGTCACCGCCCTGGTCCGAGCCGGTGTCGACGGCCCCCGTGTGCTCTCGCGGCCACGGGGGCCGTCACTCGTTCGGCGGCTTCGGGCCGGGATGTTCGAATTGACACCGGGTTGCCGGGGCCTCGTACTGAACACGAGGGACTTCTGGCCAGTTTCCCTGTGGGGGATTCCACCAACCGTGATCCATCCCGCCTTCAGGGAGGCACCGTGACGGTGCAGCAACAGCAATCCACGATTCCGACGATCCTGGTGTACGAGGAGGACCCCGGATCCTTCGGGCACGTCAACATGCCCGTGCCGCATGCCGTTCCGCAGCTCGACACCCAGCCCTTCCCCGCCGCCATCGCCGAGACGGCCCCGCAGCCGGACAGCGCGGGACCGGGCACCGAGGCGTTCCGCTACTGGGTCGCGGCCGACGCGCTCAGCAGCGCCTGCCAGACCTGGGGCCCGCTCGTGCCGACCGGCACGCACTGGCACCCGAAGGTCGGCCGCGCCCTCACCGCCCACCTCGACGCCGGCAACGACCTCAACGCCTTCTACGACCGCAAGGGCCTGTGGTTCTTCCGGCGCACGGTGGCCGGCGTCACCGTCGCCTCGTGCGAGAGCGGCGACATCGTCAGGCACGAGGCCGGACACGCGATCCTCGACGCCCTGCGCCCCCAGCTGTTCAGCGCGTCGAGCGCGGAGGCGGCCGCCCTGCACGAGGCGTTCGGCGACATCAGCGCGCTGGTGTCGGCACTGCGGCAGGAGTCGCTGCGCAGCTCCGTCCTGGCCGAGACCCAGGGCGACCTCGAAGTGTCCTCGCGGGTGTCCCGGATGGCCGAGCAACTGGGCTGGGCGATCCGCCAGGGCCACCCGGGCGCGGTCGACCCCGACTGCCTGCGGAACATGTCGAACAGCTTCTTCTACCGCGACCCGGTGCTGCTGTCGCCGAACGGTCCCGCGAACATGCTGTCCAGCGAGCCGCACTCGTTCTCCCGGGTGTTCAGCGGCGCCTTCCTGAAGTGCGTCGCCGGGATCTTCCGGCAGCAGGACCTGCAGGACCAGGCCGGTCTGGGCCTCGCGGCCGAGATCGCCGGGCAGCTGCTGGTGGACGCAGTCGTCGCCGCGCCCGTGGTGTCCGCCTACTACGCGCAGGTCGCCGGCCACATGATCGCCGCCGACCAGCGCCGCAACGGCGGCCGCTACGGCCCGTTCCTGCGCTCGGCGTTCGTCCGGCACGGCATCCTCTCCCTGGAGGCCGCCACGTCGATCACCGAGTCGGAGGTGTCGCGCAGGGGCGTCGGCATGGCCGAGGCGATCCCGGGCGGCGGTGACGATGAGGGGCTGATGCCCGTCACCGTCCAGGGGACCATGTACGGCCTGAACCAGCCGATCACCCTGTCCGCCCCGGCGGAGGAACGACGGTTCGGTATCGCGGCCTCCGACCCCGCCGGCGGCTCACTGCGGCCCACCGACCCCGACCGGGTCGCCACGTCGTTCCTGGAGGACCTCTTCCGGCGCGGTCGCGTCGACGTCCCGGAGGCGCACCGCACCGCCTCGGCGTTCGTCGACGACAGCCCGTCGCGGGTCAAGACCCACGAGATCGCCGGGAACTCGACCGGCGAGGGCCTCGCCCTGGTCCGGCGCTGCTTCGACTGATCCACCGGGAGAGCCTCGGCGTCAGCCGAGGAAGCGCAGACGGCGGGCGGTCAGCCGCCCGTCGTCCTCGCGCCTGATGACATGCGTCGTACGCGGCGTCGGCTCCTCGCCCTCGAACACCGCCTCGCCGCGCGCCAGCAGGTCGTTGACGAACTTCTCGGCCGCGACCCGCTCGGCCTCTCCGTCCGGCTCCGTGTCGCCGAGCACGTCCGGCTCCTCGTCGGCCCGCACGCCGTCACCGGTGGTGTCCACCGGCCCGCGCAGGTCGACCGTGAACCCCGCCCGCCGCAGCGCCTCGGCGCCCCGCGCGGTCACCATGGCGAGCGCGAGCCGCTCGGAGACGACCTCCACGACGACCGCCTCGGTCGCGTCCACGGCCGTGTCCAGCTCCGGGCCGTCCGGGCCGGCGGGCGACTCGATCCGGGCCCGGAGCACCTGACGGTCCTCCGTGGCGGCCCGGGTGAACACCGGGTGGGCCGCCGTACGCATGCCCGCCTCCCGCGCGAACGCGCGCTCGCGGGCGTCCTCGCCCACGAAGACACAGTCGTCGGCCGTCCCGCCGGCGCTCGCGACGGCCCGGTCGAAGAGGGCGCGGCTGTCCTTCGCGCCCCAGTGCACGAGGGCCGCGTCGGTGAAACGGCCCGGGAACGCCTCGTGCAGCGCGGCCGCCACCCGGTCCGCGTCACCCTGGTGGGTCCCGGGGTTGGAGATGATGCCCTGGCGCAGCTCGCCGAGGTCGTCGAGCACGGCCAGGACACGCGGCAGGGGACGCAGCGCCAGGGAGCCGTCGGGGTTCAGCCGGGGTTCCGCCAGGGTCGCCCCGATGTCGAAGAAGATCACAGGCATGGGAAGTGCCTCCCCACGGCGGGCGCCTTCGAGTCGCAACCGCCCCGGAGAGGCCCCCACATTCACCCGGGCGGCTACGGACCGACGTACGCCGGTGACACCGCCGAGACGCTGATCCGGCGGGGCTTTCCCGTGCCGTCCGCCGGGATCTCGTACAGGTCCGCCCCGTAGTCGCCCGGCAGCGCGTACACGACCGTACGCGCGTCCTTCCAGACCGCCTGGTCGTCCACGCTTCGGGTCTCCGCCAGCGGGGTTTCGCGCATCGTCTTCAGGTTCAGGACGTACAGGCGCCAGGGGGCGTCCTTGGGGAGTCCCCGCACGCGCTTCTTGTAGGCGACGCGCGTGCCGTCGGGGGAGAGGGACGGGCACTCGACGTTCGGGTGGAGCGTGGTCACCGTGCGGGTGCGGAGGCTGCCGCGCACGAGGTGCGTCGCGCCCTTCGTCGCGAGCGTCGCGTAGAAGGTGTCGTCGTCCGAAGCGAAGGTCACGCCCCAGAAGTTGACGTCCGCCGACTGGTAGGTACGGCCGTCCTTGACGATCCGGAACGCCTCCAGGGACGGGATCAGTTCGCCGGTGCGGGTGTCGACGACCGCCGTACGCGTCGAGAAGTTCGTACCCGCGTACGAGTCGCCGCCCACGAACGCGGTCCACGCGGCGTAGTGGCCGGTGGGGGAGACCCGGGCCCGGGACGGGATGCCCGGGACGTCGTAGTGGGCGCGCGTGCGCAGCTTCGCGTCCAGGATCAACGCGCGGTAGGTGTCCGAGACCGGGCCGTGCACGGCCTGGAGGCATACGCCCGTGCCTGAAGCGGCGTAGAAGCGCAGGCATTTCACGCCGGAGGCCGTGCGCGGGCCGGCCGGGTCGGCCGCCGGGGTCGTCGTCAGCTCGTCCCGGTGCGGGCCCCAGGCCATGTTGCGGAAGACCATGGTGCCGGGGGTGGTGAGCGTCACCGTTCCGGAGGTGACCTTCGGGCCGCCCGCCTGGGTGTGGTCGCGGCGCTCCGCCCGCGCCGACGCGTGCAGGACGGAGGCCAGGGCTATCGCCCCCAGCGCGGCCAGGGCCGCGACGAGGATCAGGACGCGGGACCTCAGGGTCATACGGCAGCCTTCCGGAAGGGGCGGAGGGTCAGGGCGTACGCGGCGCACACCGCCAGGGCCACCGCCGACACGCTCAGCGCCGTACGGTCGCCCCACAGCGTCCAAGCCGCCCCGAACGCCAGTGAGCAGGCGAAACGCGCCCCCGCCTGGCCCGTCTGGACCAGCGCCAGACCCGACGAGCGCAGCGCCTCCGGCACGCTGTCCGACGCGGCCGCCATCAGGACCCCGTCGGTCGCCGCGTAGAACGTGCCGTGCAGGGCGAGGACCACGTACGGCAGCGCCGTGCCGTGCCAGGACGTGAGCAGCGACGCGTACGTCAGCAACAGGGCTCCGTGACCTGCCAGGAACACCCGCCAGCGGCCCCAGCGGTCCGCCAGCCGGCCCAGGGGGACGGCCAGGAGGAGGAACGCGGCCGCCGTGCCCAGGGGGAGCAGGGCGAACCAGCGGTCCGGGACGCCGAGCCGCCGCTGCAGCAGCAGGTACACGAACGAGTCGCTCACCGTGGCGAGGCCGAGGAGCAGGGCGCAGACGGTGATGCGGCGCAGGTCCCGATCGGACAGGAGGCCCACGGCCGCGCGCAGCGTGGGGCGCGCCGCCGCGTCGGCCGTACGAGAGCGTTCACCCGGGACGAACAGCACCAGGATCAGCACCCCGACCACCGCCACGCAGAAGCTCACGGTGAAGACCGCGTCGTAGCCGTCCACCGTGGCCCGCAGGATCAGGAACGCCGCCAGGGGGCCGAGCAGGGCGCCCGCCGTGTCCATGGCCCGGTGCACGCCGAAGGCGCGGCCCCGGGTCTCCGGGGTGCTGGCGAGGGAGATCAGGGCGTCGCGCGGAGCCGTGCGCAGGCCCTTGCCCGTGCGGTCCGCCGCGAGGACCAGGCCGATGGGGGTCAGGGTGTGGGCGATCAGCAGCAGGGGCTTGCACAGCGCCGAGAGCGCGTAGCCCGCGCCCGCCACCCACTTGTGCCGGCCGGCGCCGCGGTCGGCGAGGTGGCCGCCGGCCAGGCGTACGACCGCCGAGAAGCCGTTGTAGACGCCGTCCAGGAGCCCGAAGCCCAGCGGGGACAGGCCCAGGCCCGTCACCAGGTACAGCGGGAGGACCGCTGTCACCATCTCGGAGGACACGTCCGTGACCAGGCTGACCGTGCCGAGGGCGAGGACGGTGGGAGCGACCGCGGTGCGGTACCGCCCGGCTGTCACCGGCCGGGCGGTACCTTCCGCGGACGCCGCCGGAGTGCTCGCGCGGCTGTCCGCTACATACACGTCAGGACGCCCAGATCCCGGTGATGTCGTCGGCCGAGGCCGCGTTGCCCGCGTGCGCGCTCAGGCCCTGGGTGTCCTCCAGGGTGCGCAGCAGGTCGTAGTGGTTGTAGGTGGTGGAGGAGGCCGACCCCGCCTTGACCGGCTGTCCGTACAGGACCGTCGGGATGCGGTTGCCGGCCAGGCGGTTGTCCTCGTCCATGGTGACGACGAGGAGGCTGTTGTGGGTCTTGGCCCAGGTCGCGTACGCGCCCAGGTTGTTCTTCAGCCAGGTGTCGCCGGTGGACACCGAGCAGTCGTGCATGTCGCTGCACAGGTTGGGGGTGACGAAGGACAGCTGGGGGAGGTTGGTGTAGTCGGTGGGGAACTGGGCGAAGGTCTTCGCGGTCGACGTCGGTACGTTGCTGAAGCCGAACCACGGGTTGTGCTTGCGCGCGTAGTTGCCGCTGCTGCACGTGGTCGAGCCCTGGCTGGGCAGGGTCTCGTTGTAGCTGGCCCAGGTGCGGCCGGCCGCGAGCTGCTCGGAGGCCAGGTTCGCCGCCGAGGAGAAGCCCGCGGTGTAGCAGCCGTCGTCGGTGATGCCCTGGGTGGCGCCGGAGAACAGGGCGAAGTAGTTGGGCTGGCTCGGGTGGGTCTCGGCGTACATCTGGGTCAGGTTGGCGCCGCCGGTCGCCAGCGAGTTGATGTAGGGGGCGCTGGAGGAGCCGATGACCTGGCTGTAGGCGTGGTTCTCGAAGACCACGACGATCACGTGGTCCGGGGTCGGTACGGCACTCGCGGCGTGCGCGGACGTGCCGCCGAGCCCGGTCCACAGGCCGATCGCGGCCGCGGTGAAGGCGGTGGCGGAGGCCACCGTCGTACGGGCTCGGCGCAGCATGGCCGAACGTGCGGAACTGCCGGACACATCAACCTCCGGTGGTGGGGGAAGGGAGGGGCTGGTGGCGGTGCGGACAGAGCATGCACACGCCAATAATCCCCCCGTCCCACCGCATCCGACCAGACGGATGAAGAGCGGGTGAACGGCTCCCGCAGGACGCCTGAGCGCTCCGCTGGAAGTGCCGTGCCCGGCCGCCCGACCGCGGCACCGTCGTAGCCGGTCGCGCGGTTCCTCCCCCAGCCCTCGGCCGGGGTACCCTCAGCGCCCCTTCGGGGGCACGGCCGAACCGCGGCTGACCTCACCGGCCCTGCTCAGCCGGTCCACGTCCACTTCGTCTGGCTGAACGGCTCGCCCTTGCCGAAGCCGAGGACCTTGCGGGGCCGCACCGCGAAGACCAGCGCCCGGCCGGGCCCGTGCTGGAAGCAGCCGTCGGCCACCTCGTAGTGCCAGGCGGGGCCGTACTTCGCCTCCCAGGCCGCCGCCAGCTCGCGCAGCCGGCCGTCGTCGGTGACCCGCACCGCCTCGCCCTCGACGGTCAGGTCGTACCCCCGGGCCCAGCTGTTGCTGCCGGTGGTCAGGACGACGTGCGGGTTCCCGGCGAGGTTGCGCTCCTTGCGTTCGCCGGGGCCGGTGCCGAAGTGCAGGGCGCCGTCGTGCCACACCGCGAGCAGCGGGGTGACGTGCGGCCGCCCGTCCGGCCGTACCGTGGAGAGCCAGAACAGTTCGGCGCCGGTGAGCAGCTTCTCCGCCTCGGACCAGTCGTGGGCCCGGGTGCCGGGGCTGCTGTAGCGGGCGTCCAGCACACCCTCGGGTTCGCGCATGATGCCTCCTTCGGTTTCCTGCCGGTGCGGACCCGGTACAGACCACGATCCCGCCGGAAACTCATCGGCGCCCGTGGCAGGGTCTGCGGTTAGGCTCTGGCGTGGACGACCTTGATCCGGTTCTCGATCCCTGGGGAGGCCGCGGATGACGCCGGGGCGCAGGAGCAGTACCTTCACGCGACTGCTGCGGCACGGCTTCACCGATGCCTCGGCCGCCGAGCGGCTGCTGGACAGCCCCGAACTGGCGGCCGTACGCGACGACCCGGTCCTCCTGGAGGCACTGGGTGCCACCGCCGACCCGGACCTCGCCCTGCACGGCCTGGTACGGCTGCTGGAGGCCCAGCCCGGCCCCACCGACCGGGAGCTGCTCGACACCCTGATAGCGGCCAAGCCGCTCCGGGACCGCCTGCTGGGCGTCCTCGGCGCCTCCGCGGCCCTCGCCGACCATCTCGCCCGGCACCCGCGGGACTGGGAGGCCCTGGTCACCTACGAGCCCCGGGACCTGCACCCCGGGGTGGTGGAGTTCGAGCGCGGCCTGGCCGAGGCCGACGACCCGGTCGGCCTGAGGGTCGCCTACCGGCGCTGCCTGCTGTCCATCGCCGCCCGGGACGTGTGCGGCACCACCGACGTCGCCGAGACCGCCGCCGAGCTCGCCGACCTCGCCACCGCCACCCTGCGCGCCGCCCTCGCCCTGGCCGAGCGCGCCGCGCCCGAGGACGCCGCCGCCTGCCGGCTCGCGGTGATCGCCATGGGCAAGTGCGGCGGCCACGAGCTGAACTACGTCTCCGACGTCGACGTCATCTTCGTCGGCGAGGCCGCCACCGGCGCCGACGAGGCCAAGGCCCTGCGCTCCGCCACCAAGCTCGCCTCGCACATGATGCGGATCTGCTCCGAGACCACGGTGGAGGGCTCGATCTGGCCGGTCGACGCCAACCTCCGGCCCGAGGGCAGGAACGGCCCCCTCGTCCGTACGCTGAGCAGCCACCTCGCCTACTACCAGCGCTGGGCCAAGACCTGGGAGTTCCAGGCCCTGCTCAAGGCCCGCCCGGTCGCCGGCGACCGCGAACTGGGGCAGGAGTACATCGACGCCCTCGAACCGCTGGTCTGGAAGGCAGCCGAGCGCGAGAACTTCGTCACCGACGTGCAGCAGATGCGCCGCCGGGTGGTGGAGAACATCCCCGTCGCCGAGGTCGACCGCGAGCTGAAGCTCGGCCCCGGCGGCCTGCGCGACGTCGAATTCGCCGTCCAGCTCCTCCAGTTGGTGCACGGGCGGGCCGACGCCACCATCCGCTCCGGCACCACCCTCGTCGCCCTCCAGGCCCTCGCCGCCGGCGGCTACGTCGGCCGCGCCGACGCCACCCAGCTCGACGACGCCTACCGCTTCCTGCGCTCCATGGAGCACCGCATCCAGCTCTACCGGCTGCGCCGCACCCACCTGGTCCCCGAGGACCAGGCCGACCTGCGCCGCCTCGGCCGCTCCCTGGGCCTGCGCACCGACCCGGAGACCGAGCTGATCCGCGAGTGGAAGCGGCACACGGGTGTCGTACGACGCCTGCACGAAAAGCTCTTCTACCGCCCGCTGCTCGACGCGGTCGCCCAACTCGGCCCCGCCGAGGCCAGGCTGAGCCCGAAGGCGGCCCGGGAACGCCTGGAGGCGCTCGGCTACGCCGACCCGGCGGCCGCCCTGCGCCATCTGGAGGCCCTCGCCTCGGGCGTCACCCGCAAGGCCGCGATCCAGCGCACCCTGCTGCCCGTCCTGCTGGGCTGGTTCGCCGAGTCCGCCGACCCGGACGCGGGCCTGCTGAACTTCCGCAAGGTCTCCGACGCCCTCGGCAAGACCCCCTGGTACCTGCGGCTGCTGCGGGACGAGGGCGCCGCCGCCGAGAACCTCGCCCGGGTGCTGTCGGCCGGCCGGCTCGCCCCCGACCTGCTGATGCGCGCCCCCGAGGCGGTCGCCCTGCTCGGCGACGGCGACGGTGCCCGCGAGGGCGGCGGCCCCGGCGGCGGCCTCGAACCCCGCGAACACGCCCAGCTGGAAAGGGAGGTCCTCGCCGCCGTCGGCCGCGCCGACAACGCCGAGGACGGGGTCCGGGCCGCGCGCGGTGTCCGCCGCCGCGAGCTGTTCCGTACGGCCGCCGCCGACATCGTCGACTCCTACGGCACCGAGACCAATCCCGCCGAGGCCGATCAGGGGGCCCTGGTGGACCGGGTCGGCGGCGCGGTCTCCGACCTCACGGCGGCGACCCTGGCCGGCACGCTGCGGGCGGTGGTCCGCGACGGCTGGGGCGACACCCTGCCGACCCGGTTCACGATCATCGCGATGGGCCGGTTCGGCGGGCACGAGCTGGGCTACGGCTCCGACGCGGACGTGCTGTTCGTGCACGAGCCGCGGGAGGGCGTGGCCGAGCGGGAGGCCGCCGACGCGGCGAACAAGGTCGTCTCCGAGATGCGGCGGCTGCTCCAGATCCCCAGCGCCGACCCGCCGCTGCTGATCGACGCCGACCTGCGGCCCGAGGGCAAGTCCGGGCCGCTGGTGCGCACGCTCAATTCCTACGAGGCGTACTACCGCCGGTGGTCCCTGGTGTGGGAGTCGCAGGCCCTGCTGCGGGCCGAACCGGTGGCCGGGGACGAGGAGCTGGGGCGCCGTTTCATCGAGCTGATCGATCCGCTGCGGTATCCGGCGGAGGGCCTCGGCGAGGACGCGGTCCGCGAGATCCGGCGGCTGAAGGCCCGTATGGAGTCCGAGCGGCTGCCGCGCGGGGCCGATCCCAAGCTGCACACCAAGCTCGGGCCGGGCGGGCTGTCCGACGTCGAGTGGACGGTGCAGCTGCTCCAGCTGCGGCACGGGTGGGCCGAGCCGGGGCTGCGGACCACCCGGACCCGCGAGGCGCTGGCCGCGGCGTGCGCGGCGGGACTGCTGGGGTCCGAGGAGGCCTCGATACTGGACGAGGCGTGGGTGCTGGCCACGCGGGTGCGGAACGCGGTGATGCTGGTGCGGGGGCGGGCCGGCGACACGTTCCCTCCGGAGAGCCGGGAGTTGGCCGCGGTGGGCCGGTACCTGGGGTACGGGGACGGTCATGTGGGGGACATGCTGGATGCGTACCGGCGGACTGCGCGGCGGGCTCGGGTGGTCGTGGAGGAGCTTTTCTACGGGGCGTAGGAGTTTGATCCGGGCGGGTTCGGCTGTGTACCGGGTGCGGCGGCGTGGGGCTGGGCGCGGTGTTCGGAGCAGGTCCGAGCGGTGCCAGGGGGCGAAGAGCAGGGACCGTACCGGCGAAGCCCCCCGACGGAGTCGGCCCGAGCCGCCCACCGGGCTACGCCTGTCTCGGCAAGGTGTGCGGCAGCGTGCCGTACCACAGGCCTGCCAGGGTGAAGCCGAAGGTCAGGCAGAGCATGCCGCCCGCCGCGTCGAGCCAGAAGTGGTTGGCCGTGGCGACGATGACCAGCAGGGTCGCCGTCGGGTAGAGGAGGCCCAGGATGCGCGCCCAGGGTGCCGATGCCAGGGCGAAGATCGTCAGGCCGCACCACAGGGACCAGCCGATGTGCATGGACGGCATCGCGGCGTACTGGTTGGACATGTGTTTGAGGTCGCCGGAGGCCATCGAACCCCAGGTGTGGTGGAGCGTCACCGTGTCGATGAAGCCGTCGCCGCTCATCAGCCGCGGCGGGGCGAGCGGGAACAGGTAGTAGCCGAGGAGGGCCACGCCCGTCGTGGCGAAGAGGGCGAGGCGGGCCGCCGCGTAGCGGCCGGGATGGCTGCGGTAGAGCCACACCAGCACACCCAGCGTCACCACGAAGTGCAGTGTCGCGTAGTAGTAGTTCATCCCGACGATCAGCCAAGCAGCCGAGTTCACGGCGTGGTTGACCGAGTCCTCGACGGCGATCCCCAGGTGGTGCTCGGCGTTCCAGATCCAGTCCGCGTTGCGCAGCGCCTGCGCCTTCTGCTCCGGGACCGCGTTGCGGATGAGCGAGTAGGTCCAGTAACTCACCGCGATCAGCAGGACCTCGAACCAGAGCCGGGGCCGGCGCGGCGTGCGCAGCCGGCGCAGGATCCCCTGTTCTCCCTCGCCCGTGACGGTCCGCGGAAGGGTCTGTTGTGCGCGCCCTTCCGGCTCTGTCACGGTCGAGTCACTCATAGGAACAGAGTCTGCCAGAAAAGACATCCTCGACAGATCATCCCAAGGTTGGGTTCACCGTGCATGTTCTACGGCGGGGAGACTACTTCCCGGGTACCGCTGACGTAGAACCGCGTACCACCAGTTCCGGCATGAAGACGAACTCGCTGTGCGGAGCCGGCGTCCCCCCGATCTCCTCCAGCAGGGTGCGCACCGCGGCCTGCCCCATCGCCGGGACCGGCTTGCGGATCGTGGTGAGCGGCGGGTCGGTGAAGGCGATCAGCGGGGAGTCGTCGAAACCGACCACCGAGATGTCCTTGGGGACGTCGAGCCCCCGCTGCCGGGCCGCCCGTATCGCGCCGAGGGCCATCATGTCGCTGGCGCAGACGATCGCCGTGCAGTCGCGGTCGATCAGCGCGGTGGTCGCCGCCTGACCGCCCTCCAGGGTGTACAGGGAGTGCTGGACCAGCTCGGTCTCGATCGTCTCGGCCCGCAGCCCCAGCTGGTCCTGCATGGCCCGTACGAAGCCCTCGATCTTGCGCTGCACGGGCACGAAGCGCTTCGGGCCGAGGGCGAGGCCGATCCTCGTGTGCCCCAGGGACGCCAGATGCGTCACCGCCAGGGTCATCGCCGCCCGGTCGTCGGGCGAGATGAACGGCGCCTGCACCTTGGGCGAGAAACCGTCCACCAGGACGTACGGCACGCCCTGTGCCCGTAGCCGCTCATAGCGCTGCATGTCGGCGGTCGTGTCCGCGTGCAGGCCGGAGACGTAGATGATGCCCGCGACCCCGCGGTCCACCAGCATCTCGGTCAGCTCGTCCTCCGTGGAGCCGCCGGGGGTCTGGGTGGCGAGCACGGGGGTGTAGCCCTGCCGGGTCAGCGCCTGCCCGATGACCTGGGCCAGAGCCGGGAATATCGGGTTCTCCAACTCGGGGGTGATCAGCCCCACCAGGCCCTCGCTGCGCTGCCGCAGCCGTACCGGACGCTCATAGCCGAGCACGTCCAGCGCGGCGAGCACGGACTGGCGGGTGGTGGCGGCGACGCCCGGCTTGCCGTTGAGCACCCGGCTGACGGTCGCCTCGCTCACCCCCGCCTGCGCTGCGATGTCGGCAAGCCGTGTGGTCACGGCACTGGACTGTACCGGCCGTATGTCCCCTTGCACACCGATCGGGCGCCTGATGCGGCCTGGGGGGCGGCCCGGTGCGGGCTGCTGCGTCATCGCACTCCCTCGTGAAACGTGATGGCAAGAGCTTGCAGAGTCTTGCACAAGTGGCCGTCGTAGCGCTCTACCGCTGTAAACAAGCGGCACGCAAGCGTCTCACGGTGGTCGCCGACAGGTCACGCCCGGATAACTTCGGAGATCTCTTGCACTTTTTTGCTGCAAGGTCTTTCGTCGCGCTTACATCGCTGTTACGTTCCCTGACGCCCGGCCGCCGCAACGGCGCTGTCGGCACGACGGCGAGGACGGCGGACGGGGCCGCCCTCGCATCACTCGGGCTTTTCACCCTCAAGGAGAACTCATGCGGCGTGGCATAGCGGCCTCCGCGCTGGTGGCGTCCCTCGCCCTCACGGCGACGGCGTGCGGCGGGAGCGACAGCGACAGCAAGTCGGACGGCCCGGTCACCATCACCTGGTGGGACACTTCCAACGCCACCAATGAGGCACCGACGTACAAGGCCTTGGTCAAGGAGTTCGAAGCCGCGAACAAGGGCATCAAGGTCAACTACGTCGACGTCCAGTTCGACCAGGCGCAGAACAAGTTCGACACGGCGGCCCAGTCCGGCAAGGGCGCTCCCGACGTGCTGCGCTCCGAGGTCGGCTGGACCCCCGCCTTCGCCAAGGCCGGCTACTTCCTGCCGCTGGACGGCACCAGCGCGCTCGCGGACAAGGACAAGTTCCAGTCCAGCCTGATGACCCAGGCCCAGTACGAGGGCAAGACCTACGGCGTCCCGCTGGTCACCGACACCCTCGCGCTCGTCTACAACAAGGCCCTGCTGAAGAAGGCCGGCATCGCCGAGGCGCCCAAGACCTGGGACGAGGTGAAGACCGACGCCGCCAAGATTCAGGCCAAGGCCAAGGTCACCGGCTACTGGGGCCCCGAGGCCGCGTACTACACGCAGCCCTTCCTCTACGGCGAGGGCACCGACATGGTCGACGCCTCCGCCAAGAAGATCACCATCACCTCGGCGGCGGCCAAGAAGGGCTACCAGACCTGGCTGGACCTCTACTCCGGCAAGGGCCTGCAGAAGGCGGACACCACCGCCGACGCCTACGCCCACCGCCAGGACGCCTTCGTCAACGGCAAGGTCGCCATGACCATGGAGGGCCCCTGGGAGATCACCAACTTCTACAAGGGTTCCGCGTTCAGCGACAAGTCCAACCTCGGCATCACCACCGTCCCGGCCGGCTCCACCGGCAAGGCGGGCGCCCCGACCGGCGGCCACAACCTCTCCATCTACGCCGGCATCGACAAGGCCCACCAGGAGGCGGCCGAGAAGTTCGTCGCCTTCATGACCTCCGCCAAGTCCCAGACGGAGATCGCCCTGAAGAACTCCACCCTGCCGACCCGCTCCGACGCCTACACCGCCGAGGTCAAGGCCGACCCGGGCATCGCCGGCTACCAGGCCGTCCTCTCCTCCGCGCAGCCGCGCCCGGCGCTCGCCGAGTACTCCTCGCTGTGGGGTCCGGTCGGCACCGAGCTGACCAAGATCGCCGGTGGCAAGGAGTCCCTCGACAAGGGCCTGAGCACCGCCGAACTCGGGATCGAGAAGCTCGTCCCCGACTTCAGCAAGTAAGCCCCGAGTGGCCGTCGGATCCCCCTGGAACATGGGGGAAGGGATCCGGCGGCCACCGGCCTGTGCCCAGCCCGATCCCGGAAAACCCAGAAGGTGTCGAACCATGACAGTCGCCATCGACCGCGCGACCGGCAAGCGCCACGGCGACCGCGCGCCCCGCCCCGGGCTGGGCCAGCGGATCCGTACCAATTACCAGAAATACTGGTATGCCTACGCGATGATCGCCCCCGTGGCCGTCGTCCTCGGGGCGCTCGTCATCTACCCGTTGGTATACGGCTTCTACCTGACGCTGACGGACGCCAACAGCCTCAACACCGCCCGCACCATCGGCGTCAACCACATCGACGCCACCTACAAGTTCATCGGCCTGGACAACTACAAGGACATCCTGTTCGGCCCGACGTCCTACGACCGCTTCTGGTCGCACTTCGTCTGGACGATCGTCTGGACCGCGCTCTGCGTCACCCTGCACTACACGATCGGCCTGGGCCTGGCCCTGCTGCTCAACGAGAAGTTCCGCGGCCGCACCTTCTACCGCATGGTTCTGGTGCTGCCCTGGGCGGTGCCCACCTTCGTCACCGTCTTCGGCTGGCGGTTCATGCTCGCCGACGGCGGCATCATCAACGCGACCCTCCACTTCCTCCATCTGCCGCAACCCGACTGGCTGGAGGACACCTTCTGGCAGCGGGCCGCCGCCATCCTGGTCAACACCTGGTGCGGTGTGCCGTTCATGATGCTCTCGCTGCTCGGCGGCCTCCAGGCCATCGACGGCACGCTCTACGAGGCCGCCGAGATGGACGGTGCCGGCGCCTGGCAGCGCTTCCGGTACGTCACCCTGCCGGGGCTGCGGTCGGTCAGCTCCACGGTCGTCCTGCTCGGCATCATCTGGACGTTCAACCAGTTCGCCGTCATCTTCCTGCTCTTCGGCAACACCGCCCCCGACGCGCAGATCCTGGTCACCTGGGCCTACTTCCTCGGCTTCGGACAGCAGCCGCGTGACTTCGCCCAGTCCGCCGCCTACGGCATGCTGCTGCTGGCCGTCCTGATCGTCTTCACCTCCTTCTACCGCCGCTGGCTCAACCGCAACGACCAGCAGCTCGCGATCTGAGGCAGGAGTTCCCATGAGTACGACCACTGTCGAGACCTCCGCCCAGGTCGCCGAGGAGGCCCCTGTGACCAGCAGTCCGCGCCGTGTCCGCCGCCGGGACGAGCGCGGCCCGCTGGGCACCGCCGTCACCCACGGCATCCTGGGCGTCGCGAGCCTGATCGCGTTCTTCCCGGTGGGCTGGCTGATCTTCCTCTCCCTCGGCCCGGACAAGGACGACTACCTCCATCCGAGCGGCATCTGGCACAAGATGACGCTGGACAACTACTCCTTCGTCCTCCAGCACACCGGCTTCTGGGACTGGTTCAAGACGACGATGATCGTCGTCGGCGGCACCACGGTCATCGGGCTGATCCTCGCCTCGACCACCGGATACGCCGTCTCCCGCATGCGCTTCCCCGGCTACCGGAAGTTCATGTGGCTGCTGCTGGTCACCCAGATGTTCCCGATCGCCGTGCTGATCGTGCCGATGTACCAGATCCTGTCGAACCTCGGCCTCATCGACAGCTACCTCGGCCTGATCCTGGTCTACTGCACCACCGTCGTCCCCTACACGGCCTGGCTGCTCAAGGGCTACTTCGACACGATCCCCTTCGAGATCGACGAGGCCGGCCGGGTCGACGGGCTCTCGCCCTTCGGCACCTTCTTCCGGCTGATCCTGCCCCTTGCCAAGCCGGGCCTCGCGGTCGCCGCGTTCTACAACTTCCTCACCGCCTTCGGGGAGGTCGCCTTCGCCTCCACGTTCATGCTCAGCGACGACAAGTACACGTTCGCGGTGGGGCTGCAGAGCTTCATCAGCGAGCACGACGCGCAGCGCAACCTGATGACCGCGACGGCGGTGCTGATCGCGATACCCGTGGCCGTGTTCTTCTACCTCGTGCAGAAGAACCTGGTGACCGGGCTTACCGCGGGCGGCACGAAAGGCTGACGCCGGCCGCCGAAGAAGCCGCTTCGGCCGTCGCTCGGGTGCGGCGCCGTTGTGGCCGGTCGCGCAGTTCCCCGCGCCCCCTCGGGGCGCGCGGGTGGCGGCCGCGGTGTTCATCCGACCCCGCTTTCACCGCGGCCGCCTTGTCACCCACCCTCTGACCCGATGACCCAGTTACGACGCATCAAGGACGCCATGAGCCAGCAGCAATCCGCCGCACCGGCCACCGCCACGACCACCGTCGCCCGTCGCCGCGACTGGTGGCGGGACGCGGTGATCTACCAGGTCTATCCGCGCAGCTTCGCCGACAGCAACGGCGACGGGATGGGGGACCTGGAGGGCGTACGTTCCAGACTCCCGTATCTGCGTGACCTCGGTGTCGACGCCGTGTGGCTCAGCCCGTTCTACGCCTCCCCGCAGGCCGACGCCGGCTACGACGTCGCCGACTACCGGGCCGTGGACCCGATGTTCGGCAACCTGCTCGACGCGGACGCGCTGATCCGGGACGCCCATGAACTGAGCCTCAGGATCATCGTCGACCTGGTCCCGAACCACTCCTCCGACCAGCACGAGTGGTTCAAGCGGGCGCTGGCGGAGGGTCCCGGCTCGCCGTCGCGCGACCGCTACCACTTCCGTCCGGGCAAGGGGGAGCACGGCGAACTCCCGCCCAACGACTGGGAGTCCATCTTCGGCGGACCGGCCTGGACGAGGGTCGCGGACGGGGAGTGGTACCTGCACCTCTTCGCCCCCGAGCAGCCCGACTTCAACTGGGAACACCCCGCCGTCGGTGACGAGTTCCGCTCCATCCTGCGCTTCTGGCTGGACATGGGCGTGGACGGCTTCCGTATCGACGTGGCGCACGGCCTGGTGAAGGCGGACGGCCTGCCGGACGTCGGCGACGCCGACCAGCTCAAGCTGCTGGGCAACGATGTCACGCCGTTCTTCGACCAGGACGGCGTCCACGAGGTCTACCGGCAGTGGCGCCTGGTGCTGGACGAGTACGCGGGTGACCGCATCTTCGTCGCCGAGGCCTGGACGCCGACCGTGGAGCGCACCGCCAACTACGTCCGCCCGGACGAGCTGCACCAGGCCTTCAACTTCCAGTACCTGAGCACCGACTGGGACGCGAAGGAACTGCGTACCGTCATCGACCGCACCCTGGAGGCGATGCGCCCGGTCGGCGCCCCCGCCACCTGGGTCCTCTCCAACCACGACGTCACCCGGCACGCCACCCGGTTCGCCAACCCGCCCGGCCTCGGCACCCAGATCCGCACCGCCGGAGACCGGGAGCTGGGCCTGCGCAGGGCGCGGGCGGCCTCCCTCCTCATGCTCGCGCTGCCCGGATCGGCGTACATCTACCAGGGCGAGGAGCTGGGACTTCCGGACGTCGTCGATCTGCCCGACGAGGTCCGGCAGGACCCCGCGTACTTCCGCGGTGCCGGGCAGGACGGCTTCCGGGACGGCTGCCGGGTGCCGATCCCGTGGACGCGGGAGGGCTCGTCGTACGGCTTCGGCGGCGGGGGCAGCTGGCTGCCGCAGCCGGCGAGTTGGGGCGAGCTGAGCATCGAGGCGCAGACCGGGGTGGCCGGTTCCACCCTGGAGCTGTACCGCACCGCGCTGCGCGTCCGTCGTACACAGTCCGATCTGGGCGCGGGCGAGGCGGTGGAGTGGCTGCGTGCCCCGGAGGGCGTACTCGCCTTCCGGCGCGGGGAGTTCGTCTGCGTCGCGAACACCAGCGGGGAGTCGGTGACCACTCCGGCGTACGGCCGCGTGCTCCTGGCCAGCGGTGAGGTGACCGAGGCGGGCGGCGAGGCGAAGCTGCCGGCCGACACCACCGTGTGGTGGACGACCGCCTGACGGTCTGTCACTCGGTAATTTCTTGCGGCAACTTCTGAGGGCCCGCTACCCATCCGGGGAGCGGGCCCTTAACATCTGCGCAACCGCAAGGTTTCAGCAACCTTTCAGCAAGAGCCTTCAATGGCGCCTTCAAAGACGAAGGAACCCCACATGGCACCCAAGACCCTCTCCGCCGCGCTGGCGCTCGCCGCCTGCAGCATTGTCATGACCCCGTCCGTCGCGTCGGCCTCCCCGCCCGGCACCAAGGACGTCACCGCCGTCCTCTTCGAGTGGAAGTACGCCTCGGTCGCCAAGGAGTGCACCGCCACCCTGGGCCCCGCCGGCTACGGATACGTCCAGGTCTCCCCGCCCGCCGAGCACATACAGGGCTCGCAGTGGTGGACGTCGTACCAGCCGGTGTCGTACAAGATCGCCGGCCGGCTCGGCGACCGCACGGCCTTCCAGAACATGGTGAACACCTGTCACACGGCCGGTGTGAAGGTGGTCGTCGACACGGTGATCAACCACATGTCGGCGGGCAGCGGCACCGGCACCGGCGGCTCGTCGTACACGAAGTACGACTACCCCGGCCTGTACTCCTCCTACGACTTCGACGACTGCACCGCGCAGGTCTCGAACTACGCCGACCGCTGGAACGTCCAGCACTGCGAACTCGTCGGCCTCGCCGACCTGGACACCGGCGAGGAGTACGTCCGCAAGACCATCGCCGGCTACATGAACGACCTGCTCAGCCTCGGCGTCGACGGCTTCCGGATCGACGCGGCCAAGCACATCCCGGCCGAGGACCTGGCCAACATCAAGACCCGGCTGACCAACCCGTCGGTCTACTGGAAGCAGGAGGTCATCTACGGCAGCGGAGAGGCCGTCCAGCCGACCGAGTACACCGGCAACGGGGACGTCCAGGAGTTCCGCTACGCCTACGACCTCAAGCGCGTCTTCAACAACGAGAACCTCGCTTACCTGAAGAACTACGGCGAGGGCTGGGGGTACATGAGCAGCTCGGTCGCCGGCGTCTTCGTCGACAACCACGACACCGAGCGCAACGGCTCCACGCTGAACTACAAGGACGGCGCCAACTACACCCTGGCCAACGTCTTCATGCTCGCCTACCCCTACGGCGCCCCGGACATCAACTCCGGCTACGAGTGGACCGACGCCGACGCGGGGCCGCCCAACGGCGGTACCGTCAACGCCTGCTGGCAGGACGGCTGGAAGTGCCAGCACGCCTGGCCGGAGATCATCCGCATGGTCGCCTTCCGCAACGCGGTACGCGGCGAGTCGGTGACGAACTGGTGGGACGACGGAGCCGACGCGATCGCCTTCGGGCGGGGCGCCAAGGGCTACGTCGCCATCAACCACGAGTCGGGCTCGCTGACCCGGACCTACCAGACCTCGCTGCCGGCGGGGACGTACTGCAACGTGCAGGCGAACACCTCGGTGACGGTCAACGCCGGCGGCCAGCTCACCGCCACCCTGGCCCCGAACACCGCCCTGGCGGTCTACGCCGGGAAGTCCACCTGCTGATCGATCCGAGCGCCGACCCCGCCGTCCGGCCGCTGAGCGACCGCGCGTCCGACGTGACCGGCGCGGTCCTGCGCGTGGACGGCGGGGTGGCTCGGGATGCCGGCGTGGTCGCCGGCGCCCCGCCGGCCGTGGCGCGCGTGATCAGGGAGTGACGTTGATGTGCCGGGCCAGCGCGGTGACCGACAGGTCGCCGTGGTCGACCCACTGCGGGAAGGCCAGCGTCTTGTGCTGGGTGGCGGCGGGCGGGGTGATCTCCAGGTAGGAGGCGTGCACCGCACCCGAGGTGCCGGTGTTGGCGTGCGTCCAGGCGACGACGGCCTCGGCGCTCTGGCCGTCCTTGAGGACGAGGGTCTTCTTGCCCGGGTCCTTGGCGTACCAGGTGTTGCCCCAGTGCGTGTGGGTCGTGATCGCCTTGTGCGCGGAGTTCTCCAGGCCCAGGCCGGGGTAGCCGCGCAGCGCACAGGTCTTGCCGCTGAGGTTGCGCAGCCTGATGACGACCCCCTGGTGGTTCATTCCGCCGGCGAGTTGCTGGCCGAAGGTGGCCTTGAGCGCGGCGGCGGAGCAGGTCGGCGTCGACTTCGCGGCGCTCGGGCTCGCTGCCTCGGCGGTGCCCGCCCAGGCGAGCCCCAGGCCGGCGACGGCGGCCACGGCGAGCACCGTGCGGCCGATCCTGCGGTGGGTGCGGTGCTGGGCGGTGCCGGTCCGGTCGATGGTGTTCCGGTGATCGTTCACGGTGACGGTGCTCCACTCGTGCTCGGCGACGCGGTCGGCGGCGGTGTCCGTACCCACGCCCCGCGCCGTCCTCTGGTGACCTACACAAGGTTCGATGCGGGCTACAGCCGATTTGTTCGCCGGAACCGGAAAAAAATCTCCCCCAGCCGTTCGCGGGGTGCCTGTCCCTTCGGAGCCCGGCCTGTGCGCCAGGAGGGGGCTTCTTGTACGCGAAGATCTCCCGCACCCGGCGGCGGTGAGCGCGTCGAGCTGCCGCTCCGGTTTCTGCCCGCCGGTCGGCACCCAGGCTTACCCGATCGAGTGATCCGCTGCTTGCTCTATCCGCGTGGTGTGGTGATCTGCCGTACTGCGTGGACGACGGCGGCGCGGTGCTGGATCAGTCGCTGCGCCGGCCACGGGGCGCTTCCGTCGGTCGGGCTCATGCCGCCTGTGAGGCTGAACCAGGTCTGGGTCAGCGCCAGCACGAAAGCCACCAGGTCCTCCGGGCCGAGCTCCGGATCGACTCGGCCCTGCTCCTGGGCCGCCGCAACGGCTGCGGTCTTCGCGGTGTAGGTGGCGGCCTCCTGGTCGGTGGCGCCGGGGCGCTCCAGCAGTTTCCAGAAGAGCAGTCGCATCAGGTGGGGGTGGGCGACCAGGTCGTCGAAGATCTGTCCCGCGACTTCGGGGAGGTCCTCGGCGTCGAAGGGCACGGTTTCCGTGCCCACGGCCAGCACCCGCTCGATCACCGCGTCGAACAGCTGCTCCTTGTTGCCGAAGTAGGCGTAGATCCTTTGTTTGTTCGCATTGGCCGCCTCGGCGATGCGGTCCACCCGGGCGCCGGCCAGGCCGTGCGCGGCGAACTCGGCGGAGGCGGCGTCCAGAAGGCGTGCCTTGGTCGCGGCGGAGTCTCGGGGCATGCCGCCACCCTAGCAAGTAACCATCCAGTTGGTTTGACACCTGCGAAGGCGTGCCCCACCATAAAAACCATCCAGTTGGTTGCCGTGGCTGGGTGACCTCGATTCAAGGAAGATCAATGATGGAAATCCGCACGCTCGGCAGCCAGGGCCTCACCGTCTCCGCCCAGGGACTCGGCCTCATGGGGATGAGTGCCTTCTACGGCGGCACCGATGAGGCCGAATCGCTGGCCACCATCGACCATGCCCTGGAACTGGGTGTGACCCTGTTCGACACTGCCGAGATCTACGGCCCCTTCACCAACGAGCAGCTCCTCGGCAAGGCGCTCGCCGGCCGCCGCGAGCAGGCCGTGATCGCCACCAAGACCGGAATCGAGATCGGCGACGACGGTGCGGTGACCGGCCTCAACGGACGCCCCGAGTACATCCGCCGCGCCCTGGACCGCTCCCTGCACCACCTGAACACCGACTACGTCGATCTCTACTACCTGCACAGGGTCGACCCGCAGGTGCCGATCGAGGACACCGTCGGCGCCCTGGGCGAGCTGGTGGACGCCGGCAAGGTCCGCCACATCGGCCTGTCCGAAGCCTCGCCAAGGACCATCCGCCGCGCCCACCGCATCCACCCGCTGAGCGCGGTCCAGACCGAGTACTCGCTCTTCGAGCGCGGCATCGAGCAGGACGGGGTCATGGCCACTCTGAACGAGCTGGGGATCGGCCTGGTCGCCTACGCGCCGCTGGGGCGCGGCTTCCTGTCCGGCGCGATTTCCAGCCCGGACGATTTCGCCGCCGACGACTACCGCCGCATCGACCCCCGCTTCCAGGGCGAGAACTTCCAGCGCAACCTGGCCGTGGTCAACGAGGTCCGCCGGATCGCCGCAGCCAAGAAGGTCACCCCCTCCCAGCTGGCCCTCGCCTGGGTCCTGCGCCAGGGCGCGGTCGCCATCCCCGGCACCAAGCGCCGCCGCTACCTGGAAGAGAACAGCGCCGCTGCCGCCGTAACCATCACTGCGCAGGAGATGGCCGCCATCGATGCGGTCGCCCCGCACGGGATCGTCGCCGGCGACCGCTACACCCCCGACCAGATGCAGTTTCTCAACGGGTGAGTACGGGGCCTCCCGGCATGCGGCCCGCCACGGCTCGGCCTCCCGGGAGGCCGAGATGCAGCAATCCAACCAGTCCTGGGCGCTTGCGTAGGCGGCGTCCTCGGTCTCCGGAAAGAGATGAGCACAATGATCGACCATGTCTTCCTGACGGTGAGCGACAGGGAACGCTCAGTCGAGTTCTACAGCCGGGCGCTGAAGCCGCTGGGCATGCGCCACGTGTTCGACTTCGACGGCTCAACCGCCCCGGAGTGGGTCGGCGACCTCGCAGGGTTCGGCACCGACACGGCCTTCACGTTCTGGCTGCGCGAAGGCGACAGCCAGGGACACGCCACGCACGTCGGCTTCACCGCACCCTCGAGAGAGGTCGTCGACGCGGCGTACGCGGCGGCCATGGCGGCGGGGGCGACCGACAACGGCGCACCCGGGGAGCGCCCCTACTTCGTTCCCGGATACTACGCGGCCAACGTTCTCGACCCCGATGGGTACAGCCTGGAGTTCACCTACCACGGGCAGCCCTGACCTGGGGGTTTTCCCCATAGGCGGCGCCTGAACGCCGTTTCAGTTCAGGAGACAGACACATCGCCCTTGGCGGTGGTGTCCGCCTGCGCGGGCGAGGGCGGGAGGGCGATCACGCCGGTCAGTGCGAGGGCGCCCGCGGCCGGCGCGCCCGCCGGGCGGCGGAGGTCACCCGGGGGGCGGTGTCTGGTGGTCATGTGCGGCTCCGAAAGGCTCGGAAAGGGCGGGGGCAGGCTTCAACAACCCGTGAGAGTGCGGAAGTTGGGATCCCGCGTCAATACACTTCGTGAAAGTTCTTGCTGTGAATTGCAAGCCTCTTGCTGTAAGCCTTTCGGCGGCGGTACGGTCGCGCGGGGTCGGACCCAAGAGAGCCGCAATCGCTAGGAGTTCACACCGGTGATACATGTCAGACGGGTCGCGGCCGTCGCCGTCGCCGCCCTCGCCGCCGCGCTCGTGCAGCCCCTCGCCGCACACGCCGCCGCCCCGCCCGCACCGCCCTCCGACGCGAAGCTCGCCGCCGAGCCCGCCCGGCACGACGACACCCGCGAGCAGTTCTACTTCGTCATGCCGGACCGTTTCGCCAACGGCGACACCGGCAACGACCAGGGCGGCCTCACCGGCTCCCGCCTCTCCACCGGGTACGACCCCACCGACAAGGGCTTCTACCAGGGCGGTGACCTCAAGGGCCTGACCAAGCGGCTCGACTACATCAAGGGGCTCGGCACCACCGCCCTGTGGATGGCCCCCATCTTCAAGAACAAGCCGGTGCAGGGCACGGGCAGCAACGCCTCGGCCGGCTACCACGGTTACTGGATCACCGACTTCACCCAGGTCGACCCGCACTTCGGGACCAACAAGGACCTGGAGACCCTGATCTCCAAGGCGCACGCCAAGGGGATGAAGGTCTTCTTCGACGTCATCACCAACCACACCGCCGACGTCGTCGACTACGAGGAGAAGTCGTACGACTACCTCTCCAAGGGCGCCTTCCCCTACCTGACCAAGGACGGGCAGCCCTTCGACGACGCCGACTACGCGGCCGGCGGCGAGAAGTTCCCGGCCGTCTCCGCCGCCTCCTTCCCGCGCACGCCGACCGTGGCCGACGACAGCAAGGTGCCGTCCTGGCTCAACGACCCGACGATGTACCACAACCGGGGCGACTCGACCTTCGCCGGCGAGTCCGCGACCTACGGCGACTTCTCGGGCCTGGACGACCTGTGGACCGAGCGTCCCGAGGTCGTCAGCGGGATGGAGAAGATCTACCAGCGGTGGGTGCGGGACTACGACATCGACGGCTTCCGGATCGACACCGTCAAGAACGTCAACATGGAGTTCTGGACCCAGTGGGCGACCGCGCTCGACACGTACGCGGCGCGGCACGGCCGTAAGAACTTCTTCATGTTCGGTGAGACCTACTCCGCCGACACCTCGGTCACCTCTCCGTACGTCACCCAGGGGCGGTTGGACGCGACCCTGGACTTCCCCTTCCAGGACGCGGCCCGCGCCTACGCCTCCCAGGGCGGCAGCGCGCGGAAGCTGGCGAGCGTCTTCGGCGACGACTACAAGTACACGACCGACAAGGCCAACGCCTACGAGCAGGTCACCTTCCTCGGCAACCACGACATGGGCCGGATCGGGTACTTCCTGGAGCAGGACAACCCGAAGGCCACGGACGCCCAGCTCCTGGCCAAGGACCGGCTCGCCAACGAGGTGATGTTCCTCAGCCGGGGCAACCCGGTCGTCTACTACGGCGACGAGCAGGGCTTCACCGGCTCGGGCGGGGACAAGGACGCCCGGCAGACGATGTTCGCGTCGAAGGTCGCCGACTATCTGGACGACGACGAGATCGGTACGGACCGGACCGCCGCCAGCGACTCGTACGACACAAGTGCGCCGCTCTACAAGCAGATCAGTGCTCTCGGCAAGCTCCGCAAGGACAACCCGGCCCTCGCCGACGGTGTCCAGACCGAGCGCTACGCCGCCGACGGCGCCGGCGTCTACGCGTTCACCCGGACGGACGCCAGGACCGGCCAGGAGTACGTCGTCGCCTTCAACAACGCCGACACGGCCAAGACGGCGACCTTCACCACCGGCTCCGCCGACATGCGCTACCGCGCGCTCTACGGCACCGACGGCACCCTGACCTCCGACGGCGCGGACCGGCTGACCGTCACCGTCCCGGCCGGATCCGCCGTCGTCTACAAGGCCACCGGCCCCCTCGACAAGCCCGCCACCAGCCCGGAGATCACCCTCATCGCCCCGGCCGCCGGCGCCACCGGCACCGTCGACCTCACCGCGAACGTCACCGGCGGTCAGCTCGACCGGGTCGTCTTCGCCGCCCAGGTCGGCAACGGCAGGTGGACCACCCTCGGCTCCGCCGACCACGCCCCCTACAAGGTCACCCAGACCCTCGCCGAGGACCTCCCGGCCGGCACCGCCCTGCGCTACAAGGCGGTCGTCGTCGACTCGGCGGGCCACCGCGCCGCCGCCACGGCCGAGAGCAGCTCCGGCACGCCGGCCGCCCCGGAGACCCCCACCGCCTCCTCCCGCGACTACGCGATCGTCCACTACCGGCGCACCGACGGCGACTACGCCGACTGGGGCCTGTACGCCTGGGGCGACATCGCCGACGGCGAGGCGACCACCTGGCCCGCCGGTCACCCGTTCGTCGGCCGCGACGCGTACGGCGCCTTCGCCTACGTCAAGCTGAAGTCCGGCGCCTCGAACGTCGGCTTCCTCGTCGTCGACAAGAACGGCGACAAGGACGTCTCCGCCGACCGCTCCATCGACGTCACCAAGACGGGCGAGGTCTGGATCGAGCAGGGGAAGGCGGACGTACTGACGAAGCGACCCGAGTACCCCGCCCAGGACACCACCAAGGCGGTCGTCCACTACCACCGCGCCGACGGGAACTACGACGGCTGGGGCCTGCACGTCTGGACGGGCGCCGCGAACCCCACCGACTGGTCGAGCCCCCTGAAGCCGGTGCGGACCGACGCCTATGGCGCGGTCTTCGAGGTACCGCTCGCCGAGGGTGCCACCAGCCTCAGCTACATCATCCACAACGGCGACGAGAAGGATCTCTCCGCCGACCAGTCCCTGGACCTCACCTCCAGCGGCCACGAGGTGTGGCTGCTGAACGGCCAGGAGAAGTACCTGCTCCCGCAGCCCGCCGGCAGCGCGGCCGCCCTCGACCTGACCACCTCCAAGGCGATCTGGATCGACCGGTCCACGGTCGCCTGGGACGGCGCCGACGGCGCCGCCTCCACCCAGCTCCTCTACTCCCACGACGGTTCCATCACCGTCAAGGACGGGACGCTGACCAGCGACGACGAGCGGTGGCTGCGGCTGACGAAGACCACCCTCACCGACGCCCAGAAGGCCGAGTTCCCGCACCTGAAGGACTACACCGCCTGGTCGGTCGACCCGCGCGACCGGAGCCGGGTGCGCGAGGCGCTCGACGGACAGCTGGTCGCCTCTCAACGGGCCGCGAACGGCGCGGTGCTGGCCGCGACGGGCGTACAGATCGCCGGGGTGCTCGACGACGTGTACGCCAAGGCGACGACGGCGAGTCTCGGTCCGGTCTTCCACCGCGGAAAGCCGACCCTCTCCGTCTGGGCGCCGACCGCGCAGAGCATCGCCCTCGAACTCGACGGCTCGCTGAAGACGATGCACCGCGACCCCGCCACCGGCGTCTGGTCCGTCACCGGCCCCGCGTCCTGGAAGAGCAAGCCCTACCGGTACGTCGTGAAGGTCTGGGCGCCCAGCGTCCGGAAGCTGGTGACCAACAAGGTCACCGACCCCTACTCGGTCGCGCTCACCGCGAACTCCGAGCGCAGTCTCGTCGTCGACCTGGCCGACAAGTCCCTCACCCCGGGCGGCTGGTCGACGTACACCAAGCCCAAGGCCGTCCCGCTGAAGGACGCCCAGATCCAGGAGCTGCACATCCGGGACTACTCGGTGGCGGACTCCACGGTCCCGGCCGGGGACCGGGGCACGTACCTGGCCTTCACCGACCAGGGCAGCGACGGCTCGAAGCACCTGCGCGCACTCGCGAAGTCCGGGACGTCGTACGTCCATCTCCTCCCGGCCTTCGACTTCGCCACCGTGCCCGAGAAGAAGGCGGACCAGGCGAGCCCCGACTGCGATCTCGCCTCCTACCCGGCCGACTCCGCCCGGCAGCAGGAGTGCGTCGCCGCGACCGCCGCCAAGGACGCCTACAACTGGGGGTACGACCCCTACCACTTCACGGTCCCCGAGGGGTCGTACGCCACCGACCCCGACGGCACCGCCCGCACGGTCCAGTTCCGGCGGATGGTCAAGTCGCTGAACGAGGACGGCCTGCGGGTCGTCATGGACGTCGTCTACAACCACACCGCGGCGAGCGGACAGGCGGACACGTCCGTCCTCGACAAGATCGTGCCCGGTTACTACCAGCGGCTGCTCGCCGACGGCTCGGTCGCGAACAGCACCTGCTGCGCCAACACCGCGCCCGAGAACGCCATGATGGGCAAGCTGGTGGTCGACTCGATCGTCACCTGGGCCAAGGAGTACAAGGTCGACGGCTTCCGCTTCGACCTGATGGGCCACCACCCGAAGGCCAACATCCTGGCGGTCCGGAAGGCACTCGACGCGCTGACCCCGAAGAAGGACGGCGTCGACGGCAAGAAGATCATCCTGTACGGCGAGGGCTGGAACTTCGGCGAGGTCGCCGACGACGCCCGGTTCGTCCAGGCCACGCAGGCCAACATGGCCGGCACCGGCATCGCCACCTTCTCCGACCGCGCCCGGGACGCCGTACGCGGCGGCAGCCCCTTCGACGCCGACCCCGGCGTCCAGGGCTTCGCGTCCGGGCTCTACACCGACCCCAACGCGTCCACGGCCAACGGCACTCCGGCCGAGCAGAAGGCCCGGCTGCTGCACTACCAGGACCTGATCAAGGTCGGCCTGAGCGGCAACCTCGCCAGGTACCGGTTCACCGACACCGACGGCAAGGAGGTCACCGGCGCCGAGATCGACTACAACGGCTCGCCCGCCGGTTACGCGGACGCGCCCGGCGACGCCCTCGCCTACGTCGACGCGCATGACAACGAGTCGCTGTTCGACGCGCTGACCTACAAGCTGCCGGCCACCACCAGCGCCTCCGACCGGGCCAGGATGCAGGTCCTGGCGATGGCCACGGCCGCCCTGTCACAGGGCCCGTCGCTCTCCCAGGCGGGCACGGACCTGCTCCGCTCCAAGTCCCTGGACCGCAACTCCTTCGACAGCGGCGACTGGTTCAACGCCATCCACTGGAACTGCTCCGACGGCAACGGCTTCGGCCGCGGGCTGCCGACGGCCGCCGACAACGCCTCCAAGTGGCCGTACGCCAAGCCGTTGCTGAGTTCGGTGCGCGTCGGCTGCGCGGAGATCGACGGAGCCTCGGCCGCCTACCGCGATCTGCTGAGAATCCGTACGACCGACAACGTGTTCTCGCTGGACACGGCTGGACAGGTGCAGTCGAAGCTCTCGTTCCCGCTGTCCGGTAAGGACGAGACGCCCGGCGTGATCACCATGGAAATCGGAGACCTGGTCGTCGTGTTCAACGCGACGCCGGAGCGGCAGGAGCAGCGGGTGAGCGCGGTGGCCGGTACCGGTTACCGGCTGCACCCGGTGCAGGCGGCCGGCGCGGATTCCGTCGTCAAGTCCGCATCGTACGACCGGGAAGCGGGTACGTTCATCGTTCCGGGACGCACCGTGGCGGTGTTCTCCCGGACCGCATGACATCCGCACTACTTTGGTGGGGCAGGCCCAGAACCGGGTGCTGCCCCACCGGCGTTGTCCAGGGGCTGGTAAATGGACGTCAACGGCAAGCTGACAGACACCACCGTGCTGATCGTGGACGACGAGGCCGCGAGCCGGTACGCGATGGGCACCGTGCTGCGCCGGGCCGGTCACGAGGTCGTCGCGGTCGGCCGCGGCCAGGAGGCGCTCAGCGAACTCGACGTACGGCTGCGCAAGGGCCGGCTGCCCGACGTGGCCCTCATCGATGTGCACCTGCCGGACATGAGCGGCTTCGAGCTGTGCCGCCGGCTCAAGGAGCGGCCGCACATGGGCGGCCTGCCCGTGGTGCACTTCTCCGCGCTCTCCGCCGTCCCGGCGGACCGCTGCCCGGGGCTCGAGATGGGCGCCGAGGCATATCTGACCGTGCCCGCCGAGCCTGAGGACATCGAGGCGGC
The DNA here is from genome assembly GCF_055580905.1 of Streptomyces sp. NPDC031497. Classification (NCBI taxonomy): domain Bacteria; kingdom Bacillati; phylum Actinomycetota; class Actinomycetes; order Kitasatosporales; family Streptomycetaceae; genus Streptomyces; species Streptomyces sp. NPDC031497. The sequence goes on along the minus strand of NZ_JBVIKO010000003.1, from coordinate 14,053 downwards.
GGTCCGGACCGCGGTCCGCGCCGCCCGGCTGCGCGCCGACGACCAGGCGCTGGTGCGACGGCTCAGGCAGCTGTCGGAGACGATCGTCACCATCCAGTCGGCGCGCTCGCTGCACGAACTGGCCGACGCGGCGGCGGACGGCGCCGCACGGCTGCTCGGCTGCCCCGCCGCCGTCTTCGTCCTCGACCGGGACGGCGAGCTGTACCGCGGCCTGAGCCGGGAGCGCACCTCCCTCGCCCTGCCCGACGAGGGCGCCCACCAGGACGTCGCCGGGCTGCTGCGGCGGCTCACCCGAGGGCAGTCCGGGGTCCAGATCACCACCGTGCCGTCCCCGCTGTGGCCCGCCGGGTTCTTCCGGCCCGGGGTGCAGCACGACGCCCGGCTGGCGGTGGTCCTCACCCAGGACGGCAAGGCGCCGGTCTGTCTGGCCACGCCCACCCGCGGGCTGCGCCGGGTCAGCCCCGACGGCGAGGCACTGCTGGCCCAACTGGCGCAGGCCACCGCGCTGGCCGCCGAGCCCCTGCTCATGTACCAGGTGGAGCGGCATGTCGCGCTCACCCTCCAGCACAGCTTCCTGCCCCGCCCGCACCAGCTGCCCGAGCTGCCGGGCGTCGACATAGCGGTGCGATACGAACCCGCCTCCCGGGAGACGGAGATCGGCGGCGACTTCTACGCCGCGCTGCGGGTCGGCGACGGCGTGCTCACCGCGGTGGGGGACGTCGTCGGGCACTCGCTGGACGCGGCCACCGTCATGGTCGAACTGCGGCACGCGCTGCGCGCCTACTGCCTCGCGGAGAGCGACCCGGCCGCGCTCGCCGAACGGCTCGACCGGCTGCTCCAGCACTACCACGCCGAGGTCACGGCCACCGTCTGCCTGGCCCTGATCGATCCGCGGACCGGGCGCACCCGCATCGCCAACGCCGGTCACATCCCGCCGCTGATACTGGGTGACGATGGCAGCGCCGAGTACGTGAAGGCCTCCGGTCCGCTGCTCGGCGTGGGCCTGCCGCACCCGCCGCCCACCGAGCTGGTCCTCGAACCCACCGACCGGCTCCTCATGGTCACCGACGGCCTGATCGAGACCCGGGGCACCGACCTCACGGTCTCGATGGAACAACTCCGTGCCGCCGCCGTCGGCGCCCTGCCCGGCCTGGAGGCCCTGTGCGACACCCTCCTGGCCTGCTTCGGCCGCGACCGGGAGGACGATGTCGCCCTGCTGGCACTGAGCCTGGCGGACTAGGCTGGGCGCCAGTTCACGCTGACCAGGAGGGCCCATGCCGCAGATCACCGTCGACTACTCGCACCCGGTGGAAGACGCCTTCGACTTCGAGGGCTTCGCACGGGAACTGCACGAGGCGACCGTCGAGATCGCCGCGGCGAAGCCGGAGGCGTGCAAGACCCTGTTCCGGCCCACCGAGTACTGCGCGTTCGGATACGAGGACCCCCGGGCGGGTGGCCACGCCATCGTGCATGTGACCTTCGGGCTCCTCGCCGGGCGCAGCGACGAGACGAAGGAGAGGCTGACACAGGCCACGCTGGAGCTGCTCCGCAAGCACATCGAACCGGAGGACGGGGTCGTCCTGCACGCGTCCGCGGAGGTGCGGGACCTGGACGCGTCGTACCGGAAGTACGAGGGCTAGGTCTGGTTCCGCCGCCCTGGGTCGTCGTTCGGCTGTCGCGCGGTCCGTGGCTGGTCGCGCCCCGCGGCGGAGCCGCATGTCGATGCAGCCCCGCGCCCCTTACGGGGCGCTGCGGCTCAGCCCGCCAGCGCGAGCAGCCGGACCGCCAGGTCCGCGAACGGGCCGTCGCCCGGTTCGTCCTTGACCATCCGCTTCAGCAGGGTGCTCATCTCCTCGTCCTGGGCAGCGCTGACGGCGGCCAGCGCCGCGAAGTCGTGGACGAGCTGGACCTCCAGTTCGGCGCGGGGGATGCGCCGGCCGTCCAGCCAGATCAGCGCCGTCGACTCGGCGAGGGAGATCCAGGAGCGGACGACCAGTTCCAGGCGGGCCGGCGCCTCGGTGACGTCGAGGTGCGAGAGGATCTGCTCGTAGGCGGCCTGCCGCACGGAGTCGATGAGCGCGTTGGTCGCGGACGAGCCGACCGCCGGGCCGCCGCGCATCAACGCGGCGAAACCGGGCCCGTGTTCGTCGACGAAGTCGAAGAAGCGCCGCATCACCCGCAGCAGCCGCGACCCGAGCGGGCCTTCCTGCGGCTCTGCGAAGCGCCCCGCGAGATCCTCCGAAGCACGCTTCAACGCGGCCTCGTACAGGCTGAGTTTGCCGGGGAAGTAGTGGTAGACGAGTGGCCGCGAGATGCCAGCGGCCGACGCTATCTCGTCTATCGAGACCTCGTCGGGTGATCGACGGCTGAACAGTTCGAGGGCGACGCCGATCAACTGCTGCCGCCGCTCCTCGACTCCCAATCTGCGGCGTACCCCGGTACTCATACGAACACCTTACCGATCGGATCCGGCCTCCAACGGACCTGACCCGTCCTGGGCGTTCACAGATCCAGCACAAGTCTCCCCCCGCGCGCCCGGGATACGCAGATCAGCATCGAGTCGGCACGCTCCGTGTCCGTCAGCAGCTCGTCCCGGTGCTCCACCTCGCCGGCCAGCACCCGCTGCCGGCAGGTCCCGCAGAACCCCTGTGCGCAGGAGTACGCCGTGTCGGGCAGTTCCGCCCGCACCGCGGCCAGCACGGTCGAGTCGGCCGGCACCGTCAACGTCCGCCCGCTGCGCCGCAGTTCCAGCTCGAACTCCTTGTTGCCCGCGCTGCCGGTGCCTGGGGCGAAGCGTTCGAGGCGGACGGCGGGGAACCGCTCCTCCACCGCCGCCATCAGCCCCTGCGGGCCGCAGCAGTACACCAGCGCGCCCTCGGGGACCGTCAGCGCGTCGAGGTCCGGGCGGCCGTCCTCGTCCTCCGCGACGACCGTGACCCGGTCGTCCCCGGCCAGCTCCGCCAGGAACGGCATCGACGCCCGGCTGCGTCCGCAGTACAGCAGCCGCCACTCCGCACCCGTCGGCACGGCCCGCACCATCGACAGGATCGGGGTGATGCCGATGCCCCCGGCGACGAAGACATAGGAGTCGGCCCCGACGAGCGGGAAGCGGTTGCGCGGCCCGCGCACCTCCAGCTCCATTCCCTCGGCCACCTGCTCGTGGACCTCCCGGGAACCGCCCCGCCCGTCCGCGACCAGCCGCGTGGCGATCGTGTACGAGGAGGTGTCCGCCGGGTCCCCGCACAGCGAGTACTGCCGGACCAGCCCCGACGGCAGCACCACGTCGAGATGCGCCCCCGGCTCCCAGCCCGGCAACCGCCCGCCTTCCAGGCGTAGTTGGACGACCCCGTCCGCGACCGTCGTGCGCGAGGCGACCCGCAGCCGCAGCGCCCGGGAGCGGGGCTGTCCGGAGGTCGGCGGATCCAGGGCCGGCATCGGCCACAGCGGGGAGACCTCTATGCGGCGTCTCATGGCGCGCTTGACGAGCAGTGCGGCGCCCGCGAGGGCGACGACGGTCCGCAGCCTCGGCATCACTTCGCCCCCTGCCCGGCGTGCTCCGCGGCCCGCGCGGCGGGGGAGGAGGCGAGGTAGGCGACCGCCTGGGCGGTGGAGCCCTCCTGGGAGGGGTGGTAGCCGCGGCCCAGGTACCTCGGTATGGACCTGAGCATGTCGCCGGCGGCGGGCAGGGTGCCGCGCCGGCCGGCGAGATAGAAGTCCTTCAGCCGGGCCCGGCCTTCGAGGAGCGTCGGGTCGTTCGCCATGAAGAAACGGGCGCCGCGCTGCCACAGGAACACGATCGCCGCGAACGCCGTCGCCCAGGTCCGCACCCGCCGCCGGTAGCCGCCGTCGACGTGCTGGAACAGGTCGAAGGCGACCGACCGGTGCTCGACCTCCTCGGCGCCGTGCCAGCGCAGCAGGTCCAGCATGGTCGGGTCGGCGCCGCGCCGGTCCAGTTCGTCGGCGTTGAGCACCCAGTCGCCGAGGAAGGCGGTGTAGTGCTCGATGGCCGCGATCAGCGCGACCCGTTCAAGGAGCCACCAGCGGCGCGCCCGGCCCGGCGGCAGGGTCCGGTCGCCGAGCAGCTTCTCGAAGAACCAGTCGACCTGCGCGGTGTACGGCGCCGGGTCGAGCCCCAGCTCCTTGAGGTGGGGCAGCACCTCGTCATGGGCCTGGGAGTGCATCGCCTCCTGCCCGATGAACCCGACGACGTCCGCGCGCAGCCGTTCGTCGCGGATCAGGGGCAGCACCTGCTTGTAGACGTGCACGAACCAGCGCTCGCCGGCGGGCAGCAGCAGATGCAGCACGTTGATGGTGTGCGTGGCGAGCGGATCGCCGGGCACCCAGTGCAGCGGGGTGTCCTGCCAGGCGAAGGACACGTTGCGGGCCGTGAGCGCGATGTGTTCGGACGCCACCGGTTGCGGCTGCTTGTTGGACATGGCGTCAATGTACTGACGGGTAGGGCAGCGTGAGAAGACCCGTGGCGGAGCTTGTTTACGGAAGTGTCAGCAAGGTTCGGTGTGTGGGGAGCTCACCGTAGCCCGCTGATCTCGCTCCCGTCCTCCAGTGTCCCCGTCAGGTCGGCCTGCGCCCCTTGTTTCGCCTTGGCCGCCAGCAGCGTCCCCCGGGCCGACGCGGTGACCCCGCCGGTCGCCCGGATCGACGCCGTGTCGCGGCTGCCCGCGGCCAGCAGGTACCACTGCCCGGCCCCGGACTTCCACAACACCCCGGCCAGCACCTGCGGATCACGCGGACCGCACGCCGTCACGCCGGACCCCTTCGCCGCCACCGCCCCGTACCGGCCGCCCGGAGTCCGGAACTGGGCCAGCGACACCGCGCCGTCGCCCCGCCAGGTCTCCGCACGCGTGCACACCCACGACGCGGTGCCGCCGGCATCGGGCAGCGGCTGCTCCGCGAACGCCCAGGCGTTGACGCTGCGCACCCCCGCGGACCGCTCCGCGGACAGCGAGCAGGCGAACGGCGCCCAGTCGCTCAGCGGCTTCGCGCCCGAGGCCTCGTCGGTGTACCCGGGCCGGCCCGAGGTGAGGCGGGCCGGCACCAGTTCGCCCAGGTCGGTCGAGAGGTGCGAACCCTGCGCGTCGGTCAGCTGGAGCACGTTCCAGGACGTGCACGCACCCTGCTGGAGGGCGGGACTGGCCAGCGGACCGGTCACCCCGTCGGTCAGCCCGAGGTCCATCGCCCCCGCGGTCGGTTTCACCAGGTCCCGCTCGGCCGCCCTGGTCACCCAGGGAGCCGTCAGATAGCGGACGTTGCCGTCGGAGCGGCCCAGTACCATCGCCTCCGCCTCGACGCCGGTCGCGCCGTCGACGCGGGCGAAGTCCAGGGCCGCGCCCTGGGTGCCGTCCTTCGGCTCGGCGTACCGGGCGATGCGCAGACCGTCGTAGAAGATCACGACCCGGGCGCTGTCGACGACGCCCGCGTACAGCAGCTGGGGCGGTCCTGCCGGGCCCCCGGTCTGGGTGCCGGGGGTCGCCGAGACGCGGACGGTCTTGCCGGGGCGCGCCCAGACGGCGAGGGCGCGGCGCAGCAGCGCGGTGTCGCCGGTGAGGGCGCCGCGCGCGGGCCAGGCGGAGAAGTCGGTGCGGGCGGCGGTCTTCCAGGCGGTGGCCGGGGCCCTCGTCACCTGGGCCGGGTCCAGGGCGGCCTGGGCGGCCGGGTTCTGCGCGTACACCGGCGCCGCCGCGCCGTCGGCGCCCCAGCCGCCACCCGGGAGGGCGACCAGCGCCCCGCACACCGCGAGCGCGGCCGCGGCGGCCAGCGCGGCCTTGGTGTGCCGGCGGCGCCGCATCAGATCGGTGGGCCGGGCCTGCAGGGAACAGGGGTCGAACTCGGGGGAGTCGAGCAGCGGGTACTCGGCCGGCACGCCGTTCGCGTCGGCGAGCGCGTTGTCCGGCTGCTCCACCCCGGCGGCCCGGAGGACCTTGCGGACGTCGCCGTCGGGGAGCTGCTCGAAACCGCGCAGGGCATAGGCGGCGCGGGCCGGCCCGGACAGGGCGGCGAGGCGCTGGTCCAGGGCGAGTTCGTCGGCGCCGCCGGAACGCGGGAAGAGCCTGAGGCCCCACACCTGGGGGAGCAGCGGCGGCAGCTGGGCCCGCTTGGGCCACGCGGTCAGCCTGAGCGGCAGGCCTGCCTCCAGTGCCGTACGCACCACTTCGAGGCGGACCAGGGCGTACCCGGGGTCGGTGTTCCGGCCGGTGGACTGGGCCGGGATCACCGGGGCCTGCTTACGGCCGCGCGGCAGCGCCCGCTGGACCAGGGAGTGCGCGGTCAGGACGCGGCGGCCCCGGGGCAGGCCCGGCGGCAGCACCAGATAGGCGAGCCGGACCAGCCGTGGGTAGTGCTCGACGAGCGCGGCCTCGGCCTGCTCGACGTCGACGGCCGGACCCAGGGCTCCGGCGGAGGCTGCTGCGTGACGCTGGGCTACATCCTGTGACTGCACGTCCTGAAGAACGAGCGACCCGTTGGTAGGTCACCGCCACCCGGGTGACCACGGCATCCTGGACCCCTGTTTGATTTGAGCGCCCCGCGCCCCACGGCCGTATCGAAGGGGAGGGCCCCGAAGCCATTCCCGGGGCCGGCAGCAACGCGACCGGAGGAACAGATGAGGTTGACCCGACCGATGCTCGCCGTGGCCGGCGCGGCGGCCGTACTGGCGCTGGCGGGCTGTGGATCCGGTGACAGCAGCGCGGAGGCGAAGATCCCGGTGACCGCCACCGGCAGCCTGGAGAGCCTGGCCGCCAAGGTGAAGTGCACCCCGGACATGCAGATCGACTCCGACGAGGTCCGCCAGGCCATCTGCAAGACCGCGGCCGGCAAGTTCGTCTTCGCCACCTTCGCCACCGACCGCGGCCAGCGCGAGTGGATCAACGACGCCAAGGACTACGGCGGTTTCTACCTCGTCGGCCGCAAGTGGGTCGCCGTCGGCGACGACAAGGTGGTCAAGGCGCTCCGGACCAAGCTGGGCGGCGAAGAGGAGATCGGGACCGACCACAGCAAGCACACCAGCTGAACCCCCCGGCACACACGAGAAGGCGGGCGGTGGGATCTCCCACCGCCCGCCTTCTCGCTATCGGCTGCTAGCTGTTGCTCACTGGCACTTGCGGCCGGAGTTGATGCAGTTGGCGATCTTCGCCGCCAGGTTGTTCTTGGTGACGCTGATGAAGTCGTCGTGGTCGGTCGACGGCTTGTGCAGCTGCTCCGGGAAACCGTCCACGGCGTAGGCGTTCTTCACCGTGCCGTCCGCCTGGATGGTGGGGGGCGTGATCTTGTAGACCAGGCTCATCGTCAGCTGCGGAATGGCCTTGAAGCCGTTCCCGCAGACACCGCTCGCCGGGTCCGCGAAGGCCACGTGCGTACGGTGGTTGGCGCTGTCGATGTTGACGCCGTCCCAGCAGCTCTGGAAGGCGAAGATGCGGACCACGTTGCTGCCCTGCGGGCAGATCGGGTACTGCTCGGTCAGCTGGACCTTGTTCTCGAAGCCGGTGCAGCTCCAGTGCGCGTTGGCGTTGGCCAGACCGTTGGTCGTGGTCTTGGCGTCACCGGTGATGATGCGCAGGAACTGCGGCATCGCGACGACCTTGCTGGCCGGGCTGCCGACGTACTTGATCTGCGCCGACTGCGGGGTCAGGATCTTGCCGACGTTGCCTTCCTTGCCACCGCCGTCCGCGTTCTGGTCGAAGTCCTGCGAGCCGTCCTGGACACGCACGACCGGCCAGTAGTACGACGACAGGTCGCTCTGGTTCTGGCAGGAGCTCGGCGCCGCCAGCATCGAGTCGTTGGTGGCGAACGCGTTGACCTTCTGGTTGCCGACGTAGTCGTGCAGGTGGTGCGCGCCGTTGGTCACGCCGGGCGCCACGATGACGTTGTCTGTGTTGTGGTTCTTGTTCGCGTTCACACCGCAGCGGGTGGTGAAGCTACCGGTCGAGGCGGTGCGCTGCTTCGCCGGCTTGGCCAGGACGTTCGGCGCGACCTTCGTGATGTCCACGAAGTCGGCCGCGACCGGGCCGTTGCCCGCCTGCCCGCCGATGTTGGCCGGGGCGCTGGCGCTGGCACTCGGGGCGGCCGTGGCCTGGCCGTTGTTCCCGTTGTTGTTCTGCCCGCCGTTGTTCTGGCCGTTGTTGTTGTTCTGACCACCGTTGTTGTTGCCACCGCCGGCGGTGGTCTGGTTGGCGGTCTGCGTGGTGCAGGCGGCGAGCTGGGCCAGCGAGCTGTCGAACTGTCCGCCGACCCGGGTGATGTCGATCCGGATCCGGTCGATCGTGGCCGCCCGCTTCTCCTTCAGGGGGCCGACGATCGCGTTCTGCACGAAGTTCGCGTCGTTCGCCTGGGCCTGACGGGTGGAGGCGAGGCGGGCGTAGGCCTCGGTGATCTGCTTGTCGAGTTTCGCCAGTTCCGCCGCCACCCCCATCTTGGCCTTGGCGGGCACGTTCGTCAGCTTCTGGCCGACGTCCGGGCAGGAGATGGTCGCCACCGTCGCGGAGGCGGCCTTCGTGTAGTTCTGCGCCGAGTTGTTCGACTCGTGAGCCGAAGCGTTCATCTGCGCATACAGCAGCCCGCCCCCGCCGAGTGCGACAGCCGCCGATGCGGCTATGACCTTGACGGTCAGCGGCGAGCGGCGTTTGCGTATGTTGCGTCCCATGGAACTCCTCAGACCTTCCTTGCGGGGCGGCATCGAGGCGCCCGACAGGAGTGAAGCGGCGTCCTTTCATACGCAGCCCGTCTCAGGCGTGTTCAGGCGTCTCACAAATTCATCAGAGAGTTGTTACGCACTTGGGGCACAACTGCCGTTTGAGCAGGGAGATTTCTGGAAAATCAGCGGTCGCGGTCCAGATACGCGAGCACCGCCAGGACGCGCCGATTGTCGTCGTCCGACACCTCAAGTCCCAGTTTGGTGAAGATGTTGGAGGTGTGCTTCGCGATGGCCCGTTCCGTGACGACGAGCTGCCCGGCGATCGCCGCGTTCGAGCGGCCCTGCGCCATCAGCTCCAGCACCTCCTGCTCGCGCGGTGTCAAGCCGGCGAGCGGCCGGTCGCCGGAACGCCGGGACAACAGCTGCTGGATCACCTGCGGGTCCATGGCCGTACCGCCCGCCGCGACCCGCCGTACGGCGTCCACGAACTGCTCCGCGTCGAACACCCGGTCCTTCAGCAGATACCCCACCCCGCCGCTGCCGTCGGCCAGCAGCTCCCGCGCGTACAGCTGCTCCACGTGCTGGGACAGGACCAGCACCGGCAGCCCCGGCCGGTTCCGCCGGGCCGTGAGCGCGCACTGCAGCCCCTCGTCGGTGTGCGTGGGCGGCAGCCGTACGTCCACCACCGCCACGTCCGGCTCCAGTTCGGCCAGCGCCCGGGTGAGTTCGGGGCCGGTCTCGACGGCGGCCGCGATCTCGAAGTCGTAGGCCTCCAGCAGCCGGACCAGCCCGTCGCGCAACAGGAACAGGTCTTCGGCTAGGACAACGCGCACGGAATCTCCATGGTGACCATGGTGGGGCCGCCCGCGGGGCTGCTGACGGCCAGGACGCCGTCGAATGTACCGAGCCGCCGCTCGACCCCGGCGAGCCCCGACCCGGCGCCGATCACCGCGCCGCCCCGGCCGTGGTCGGTGACCGAGATCCGCAGCATGCCCTCACGGTGATGCAGGTCCACCCAGATCCGGTCGGCGCCGGCGTGCTTGACCGCGTTGGTCAGCACCTCGCTCACCGCGAAGTACGCGGCCGACTCCACCGGCGCGTCCGCCCGGCCCGGCAGGTCCACGGTCACCTCCGTGGGCACCGGCAGCCGCAGCGCCAGCGCCCGTACCGCGTCCCCGAGGCCGCGCTCGGCCAGCACCGGCGGATGAATGCCCCGCACCAGGTCGCGCAGTTCCCCCAGGGCCTCCACCGACGCCCGCCGGGCCTGTGCGAGCAACTGCCTCGCCTTCTCGGGATCCTTGTCCAGGAGCATCTCGATGGTCCCCAGGTCCATGCCCATGGCGACCAGCCGGGCCTGGGCCCCGTCGTGCAGATCCCGTTCGATCCGGCGCAGTTCGGCCGCCGAGGTGTCCACCGCGTCCTTCCGGGTCTCGGTCAACACCCGTACCCGCTCCACGAGTTGACCCTGCCCGGTGTCGAGGACAGCGCGGGTGAGCTTGAAGTGGACGGTCAGCAGGGCCGGGGCGTAGCGGAAAGCGGCGACGAGGATGACGGCACCGAGCCCGGCGGCGGCGAACGCGGTGGCCTGCCCGCTGACCGGCACGAAGCCGTACCAGTAGCCGTCCCCCAGCACCCGCCACAGCCCGGCGGCCACCGCGAACCCCTCCAACGGGTAGAACACGAGCACCGCCGGCAGCAGCGCCGTCACGAACCCGGCCGTCATGTCCACGAGCAGCCACAGCACGTCCCGCCCGACCTGCGGGTCCTGGAGCAGCGCGAGGGTGCGGGTCCAGGGGTTGGCGTTCGCCGGCACCGGCCGGTACGCCGACGGGATCCGCACCCCGCACCACTCGTCGGCGAGCCGCCGCCGCACGTCCGCCACGTCCCGCACGCCGCCGAGGATCCAGGGGGTCGTGAGGATGCCGAGGCCGCTCGGGATCAGCGCGACGGAGACCGCGGTCAGGACGAAGCAGAGGATCGAGATCGCCGGCATCACCAGCGCCAGCACCAGCCCCCGCACGGCGGCCAGCAGCACCTCACGCGTCCGGTCGCGGAAGCCACCGCTGTTCGTGTTCGTCGTCATGCGGCCAGTCTGGCCGACCGACTCTCCACGGGTCACTGGCCCGAAGCCCCATGTGAGGGGGTGGTGCCAGATACACCCCGAGGACTGCAGCGCCCCGTCAGGGGCGCGGGGCTATGTCCGACATACGGCTCCGCCGCGTGGGCGCGACAAGCCGCCACCGACCCGCGGCTTGATCACGACCCTCCTGCCGGAAGGCCGAGCACCCTCGCCTCCACCGCCGGGTCCAGCCCCACGGTCGTACGGCCCGGTCGGAGCGGCGCCTCGCCTCCGGCCTCCTCAAGCCACCCCCAGGTGTCCGCCACGGTCTCCTCGGCCGGCCTGCAGACCAGCCCCGCCGCCACCGCCCGCGACACGTCCATGCGATGCATGGCGTCGTGCGACTCGCTCCCCGGCGGCACCCACACCGGCAGCTGGACCCACGGCTCGATCCCGGCGGCGAGGATCACCTCGGGGTCGGTCCAGCGGAGCTCCGCGGCCGAGCCCGTGACCCGGCGGCAGGCCTCCAGCAGCGCGCCCATCGTGGTGTGGCCGGGCGGCCCGGCCAGGTTGTACGGCCCGGACAGGCCCTGCTCGACCGCGCCCAGGGTCCACTCGGCGAGATCACGGGCGTCCACGAACTGGACGGGCAGGTCGTGCGGGCCCGGTGCCAGCACCGGGCCGCCCCGGGCGATCCGGTGCAGCCACCAGGGCAGCCGGCCGACGTTCTCGTACGGCCCGAGGATCATCCCGGCCCGCACCAGCACCGAGCCGTCCGCGCCGAAGGACTCCACGGCGGCCAGCTCACCGCCCCGCTTGTCCCGCGTGTAGTCGGTCGGCCCGGCGTCGGCCGCGGCCCCCGTCACCACTGCCGTGTCCTCGGTGAAACCGGCCGGGCGCGGCCAGTCGTACACCGACAAGCTCGACACGTACGCGTACCGTCCGGCGCGGTCCCGCAGCAGCCGTGCCGTCTCCCGCACCGCGCGGGGCGCGGCCGACCAGGTGTCGACGACCGCGTCCCATTCGGTGCCGTCGGCGAGGGCGGCGAGACCCCCGGGCGCGGTGCGGTCGCCGTGCAGCGCCCGCACACCCGGCGGGGGCGGTTGCTGTCCCCGGTGGAAGACGGTCACCTCCCAGCCACGCCCCTGCGCCGCCGTCACGACGGCCCGCCCCACGAACTCGGAACCACCCAGTACGAGAAGTCTCATGCCGGTGATCTTGCCCGGAGCGGACGCCGGACGGAACGGGACTCTGCCGAGGGCAGAGCGACTCGTCAGCGGCCGGTCGGCGGGGTGTACTTGTAGCCGACCCGGCGGACCGTCTGGATCGCGCCCCGGTGCTCGGCGCCGAGCTTGCGGCGCAGTCGGGCGACATGGACGTCGACCGTGCGGCCGTCGCCGACATGGCCGTAGCCCCAGACCGTGGTGACCAGCTGGTCGCGGGTGTGCACCCGGTTCGGGTGCGCGACCAGGTGGGCGAGGAGCTCGAACTCCAGGTAGGTGAGGTCGAGTTCACGCCCGTCGACCTGGGCGGTGCGCTGCCCGGCGTCGACGGTGACGAGCGGCCGGGTGCCGCTCGCGGCCCGCTCGGCCGGCTCGTCCGCCTGCTCCTGCGCGTCCGGCACCGCGACGGGCAGGAACGGCGGCCGCTGGTCCGCCGGCACCAGCACCAGGTAGCCGATCATCGGCGGCTGGCCGGGCAGGGCGGGCAGGGTGTGCTGCGGGGCGGGCAGCCAGGTGGCGCCCGGCGGCAGGAAGTCCGCCATGTCCACCACCTCGTCCCGGTCGACGGCACGCAGCCGGTGCCGGGCGGCGGAGGAGGAGGCGAGGGCGGAGGCGGGGGAGAGAGAACGAGTGGTCGCCATGAGACGTCAGCTCTTTCGCGCGAGGAGTTCGTCGGTCGGGACGACGGCCGCGATTCGTGGTCGGGCGCGCCGGGGACGTTCTGCGTTTCGCGCTGGCCGAAGGCCGGGGTGTACGGCTTTAGAGGGCCCGCGCGTTCATCGCGCGGCAACACACCCGGTCGAAGTCGTGGTGCTGACGGGAAGGCCAGAAGGGCTCGAGGTCATGGCGACCCGTCGCGGTGTACTTCTGGTAGCTGGCCATGCGCCCATTGAAGCAGACACAGCCCGGAAACAGGACCCTCCTCTCACTGCTTGGACGCGTCCCTGGCGGGATCCTGATCCTGCCCACCTCATCCCACCAGGCGTTTGTGCCAGGTCAGCGGGGTGAGCTCGATCGCCTTGTCCGGATTGCCGTCCCACACTGCGGACAGCCCGGCGGCGGTCAGGGCGGCGACCACCACGCGGCCGACGGCCGTGGTGGTCCCGGCCGAGCCGTCGAAGCCGCCGTAGTAGAGGCTGAGGCCGTGGCCCTCGGCGGCGGAGCGGGTGCCCTGGTGGTGGAAGAAGACGAAGCCCCGGGCGCCGCCCGCGTCCTCGGCCTCGGCGCCGATCTCGGCCATGCCGCAGGAGCGGCAGCAGGCGAAGTCCTCGCGGGCGACGACGCCTTCGCGCTCCAGGGCCGTGAACGCCCGCGTCAGCCGGTCCGGGTCGGTGAGCCCGGCCCACGCCCGCTGCTCCGCCACCCGCGCCACCCAGAGCCGCTCCACGATCTCGCGCGCCTGGGCCGGGGAGACCGGCCCGGCGCCCTCCCGGCCGTCGTCCGCCATCAGGTCCACGGTCTCCTGGACGAGCCGGTCGATCCCCAGGTAGCCGTCCCGGAGCAGGGCGTGCACCAGCTCCTCGGCGCTGGCCGCCACCTCGGCCGCGAGCGCGGGTGTCTCCTCGCGCGGCAGCACCGGGACCGGCTCCCAGGCCACGCCCGCGTCCCAGCCGTCGTCCTCCCGCGCCCAGCCGGCCAGCAGCTCCGCCACCCGGTCCGGGTCCGTGAGGTCCGTACCGGAGAACTCGTCCGCGCCACGCCGGTGTTCGAGACGGAAGTCGCCGCCCGCCTCGTGCCACACCTGCGCGAACACCCTCGGCAGGTCCGGGACGCGCTGGACGATCAGGAAGCGGTTCCCGGCCGCGCCGAGCCCGCGCACCGCCTGCCGCAGTTCGTCCGCCGAACTCCACAGATACCTCTGCCCGTTCTCCGTCCGGGCGTTGACGGCGAGCACCTCGTCGATCTCCATGCGCCCACCATGGCACGCGCCACTGACAACGCCGCGGGGGGGGGGGGCGGGGAGGGGGGGGGGGCCCGCGGGGGGGGGGGGGGGGGGGGGGGGGGGGGGTGTGCTGGGGGGGGGGGAGGGGGGGGGGGGGGGGGGGGGGAGAAGCCAAAAAAAACAAACCACCCCCCCCCCCCACAGGGGACTGTTCTTTTTTTGTGTGGAGCGTCTGGCCTCGC